>CAZTNP010000012.1:18284-35457 GCA_964615545.1 uncultured Oscillospiraceae bacterium
ACCCTGTGCGATCCCCGTAAGGTGGTCTCCCTGAAGGGTATTCCCTATGCCGTTCCCTGCTACTCTATGGCCATTGCTCCTAAGACCAAGGGTCAGGAGGATAAGGTCACAGCCGGCCTGAACCGGCTCAACGAGGAGGATCCGTCCTTCACGCTGGTCAACAATGCCGAGACCAAGCAGCTTGTGCTGTCCGGCACCGGCGACCAGCATCTGGATGTTTTGGTTTCCAAGCTGAAGAGCCGCTTTGGCGTGGATGCGGTACTCAGCCCCGCAAAGGTCGCCTACCGGGAAAAGATCAAGAAGACCGTGCAGGCGCACGGCCGTCATAAGAAGCAGACCGGCGGCTCCGGCCAGTTCGGTGATGTCTGGGTGCGCTTTGAGCCCCAGGAGGAGCAGGATGGCCTGATCTTTGCTGAGGAAGTGTTCGGCGGCAGTGTGCCGAAGAACTTCTATCCCGCCGTGGAAAAGGGCATTCAGGAGGCCGTGCAAAAGGGCCCGCTGGCCGGCTATCCTATGGTTGGCCTGAAGGCCGTGCTGTACGATGGCTCCTACCACCCGGTGGACTCCAACGAAATGGCCTTTAAGCTGGCCGCGATCCTGGCCTTTAAGGAAGCAATGCCCGATGCCGCTCCCACACTGCTGGAGCCCATTGCCTCCCTGGCCGTTACCGTGCCCGAGGCCTATGTGGGCGATGTGATGGGTGACCTGAGCAAGCGCCGTGGTCGTCCTATGGGTATGACCCCCGATGCCGACGGCAACACCGTGGTTGAGGCAGAGGTTCCTATGGCCGAAATGAGCAGCTATGCCATCGACCTGCGGGCTATGACCCAGGCCAGAGGCTCCTTCACGATGAAGTTCGAGCGTTACGAGGAAGTCCCCAAGGCCAACCAGGCAAAGATCATCGAGGATGCCGCAAAGGCACAGGAATAACATATCGCACATAACAAAGCACCTGCCCGCGGGCAGGTGCTTTTTGTGGTATCAGTTCAGGTGGTACTGGCCATCCCCGGGGACGGTCAGGGTGGCGCTGTAGAAGCTTTGCATCACATCGCACAGCCACAGGGCATCCTGCACACCGGCGGTCTCATAGCAGGAGTGCATAGCAAGCTGTGGCAGACCGATATCTGCCGAAAGCACGGATACCTGTGCCAGAGAAATATTGCCCAGTGTGGAGCCGCCGGGGATATCCGCCCGGTTGCAATAGGTCTGCACCGGTACGCCCACCCGTTGGCACAGTGCGCGGAAAATGGCACCGCTGACCCCGTCGGTGGTGTAGCGCTGATTGGCGTTGAATTTGAGCACCACGCCGCCGTTCACCACCGGCGCATTGGCCGGATCGGCATATTCCGGATGATTGGGGTGCAGCCCGTGGGCATTGTCTGCCGAAAGGAGCATAGATTGGCTCAAAAGTGCTTCCATTTCCCAGTCCATCGCCCGGCAGATCCGGCGCAATGTCCGTGCCAGCACATCGGAGGCCGCACCCTGCAGCGAGGCGGAGCCCACCTCCTCACTGTCAAACACACACAGAACCGGCACAGCCGTGCCCGTCTCTGCCCGGAGGAAACCCTCCATACAGCAGAAAACACAGGCAAGGTCATCCAGTGCCGGGGCAGACAGATACTCCCCGTCCATTCCCCACACCGATGCCTTTTGCCGGACATACAATGTCAGATCGTGCCCCAGCACCTGCCCGCCGGCAAGCTCCTCCAGCAGCCCGGACAGCTTACCCGCCGCCGCAGCGCCCCCCAGCAGAGGCAGCGTATCCACTGCCGGATTCCAGCTGTAGCCCTCATTGGCCTTTCGGTTCATATGGATCGCCACATTGGGGATCAGCAGCAGGTCCCGGTCGATATTCACCAGCCGGCTTTCCACGCCCTTTTCCGTTCTGACCGCCACCCGTCCGGCCAGAGACAGCGGCCGGTCCAGCCAGGGGGCGATCAGCATTCCGCCGTATTTTTCCGTGGCAAGGCGGGTGTATTTCCCGGTCAGCTCCCCGTTTTCCTTCAGCTTGAAGGTGGGACGGTCGCTGTGTGCCGCGCTGAGCAGGAAGCCGGTGGGGTCATTCTCCGGGATCCGGAAGGCCATCAGGCCGGTGCCGCCCCGGGTCATATAGTATTTCCCGCCCTTTTTCAGCTCCCATTTCCGGCTTTCCGGCAGAAGGGTATAGCCGTTTTCCTCCAAACGGGCCGCCACATTGGCCACGGCGTGGTATACACTGGGGGAGCCATCCAGAAATTCGCAAAGTGCCTGAATACTCGGTTCCATATCATTCCTCCGTCAATGTGCAGAACAGATCGATCTGCTCTGCAATGGTTTGCAGACCGGAACGCCAAAATTCCTTGTCGGTCAGGTCGATATCCGCCACCTTTGCCACATCCTCCGCACAGGCGATGGGGGTGGTGTACAGCAGCTTTTTGTATTTTTCCACGAAATCCGCACCCTCTTTTTCGTACCGGGCGTACAGTCCCCGGGCAAACAGGCCGCCGAAGGCATAGGGGAAATTGTAGAAGTGGGAGCCGTAATAATGGCTCTTGCAGGCCCACATATAGGGATGCCCGGCAGAGCTGTCCAGCCCGTCGCCGTAGGCACGCTGCTGTGCCTGGGTCATCAGACGGCACAGCGTTTCGGCATGCATAAATTCCTCCGGTCGCCGGGCAAACACCTCGCTTTCAAACAGATAGCGGGAATAGATGTCGCAGATGATCTGCGTGGCATCCTGAAGCTGAGATTCGATCAGCGCCAGCTTTTCCTTTTTGTCCGCCGCATCCCGGATGGCCGCCGCCATAACCACGCACTCATTGAAGGTGGAGGCCGTTTCCGCCAGGGGCATAGAGTACTCCTGATTGAGCACCCGGTGCGGGCGGATGCACTGATTGTGGAAGGCGTGACCCAGCTCGTGGGCAAGGGTAACGATGTCCGTAAACATACCATCAAAATTGGTCAGGATCCGGCTTTCCCCGATGGCGTGGACATTGGCGCAGAAGGCACCGCCGCTCTTGCCGTCCCGGGGGTAAAAATCGATCCATTCCCTGTCAAAGGCCCGGGCGACCATATCTGCCAGTTCCCGGTCAAAACCGGAAAACAGAGTGACCAGATAATCCCGTGCCTCCTGGACGGTATATTTGCGGGAAAGGCCGCCCATCGGGGCAAACAGCTCATACCAGGGCAGGCCGTTTTCATAGCCCAACGCCTTTGCCTTGACCTTCAGGTACTTCCAGAATTTAGGCAGATATTCTTCCATCGCCTCCAGCATAGCATCCAGCGTTTTTTTGCTCAGATGGGATTGCTGCAGGGTCTGCTCCAGCGGGGAAGCGTAGCCCCGGAGGGCGCATTCGCTGAGCGCCTCCTGCTTGATGGAATTAAGTGCAAAGGCCACCGGTGCCTCGATCTGCCGATAGCAGGCAAGCTCGGCCTCATAGGCACTTTTACGCACCTGGGGATCCGGGTCGTAGGCTAAGTTCCGGATGGCGGAAAGATTGGTCGTTCCGCCCTGATAGGCCACCTGCACCGTGCTGGTCACATAGGTCTGCAGATCGCTCCACGCACCGGAGCCGGAAAGCTGCATTTTTGCCATAATTTCCTCGCCCTGGCCGGCCAGCAGATGGCGGCTGTTCTCCCGCATATTGGAAAGCAGGAAGCGGTACTGCCCCAAAACGGGATCCCGCTGCATATATTCCTCCAGCTCCGGAAGACGGCTTGCCCAGCTTTCAAAGGCGGCCTGGGGCGCAGCCGTGTCGCTGTAAAGGGTCAGGATCCTGCCCATCTGGGAGCCGGCCTGCCCGTCCTTGGTATCCGCCGCCTGCCGCAGGCTGGCATAGCTTGCCAGCTTTTCCACCAAAAAGGTAATGCTCTCCTGCAGCGCAATACCCTCCTTCAGAGCCTTTTCCGGGTCTGCCGTCTCCGGCAGGGTCCGGGTAAAGGCAGCAAAGGCGGCCACCTTTTCCGACAGGGACTGCATATCCGCCCCAAAGGCCGGATCCGTAAAGTCCTGATAAATGGGGTTCAAATTCCAGCGTTCATTCATACCTGATATTCCTCCCGCAGCAGCGACCCGAATTCAGCGATCACCGGGTGCAGCCGTAATAAAGTCATTCTCCGCCGCATATAGGGCGAATACAGCATAGCATTCCGGAACAGGGATGGCTTTTTGCCGATCTGCTCCACCGTCAGGCGGCAGCCCGCCTTTTCCATTGCCTCCCGGCATTGGTCATAGGAGGGCACACTGCGGATGATCTGCCGGATCTGCGGCCAGCAGGCGGCAAGCTTCTCCGGAGATACGCCATCGACAATGTTATCCGGGAAATTCATTTTTCGCACATCCTCTGCCATAGGGCCGTAGAAGTGGAAAATATCCTCCCAATCCGCCTGTTCCCGGTTGGTCGTGACGGCGGGCAGCTCTGCCAGACGGTTGTAGCATTTCAGCAGCTCCAGTGTGCACACGCCCACATCGTCGCCGTGAAGATTGGGGGTAATCCCCTCCAGCAGCTCCACGCATTCGATCAGATGGGCAACCACGTGCTCCGCCCCACTGGCGGGACGGGAATTCTGGGTGAAGCTCATACCGATACCGGTCTTGAGCAGCGCTTCAAAGATCAGGCCGGCCGTGTGCTCATCCTCCGCCGTAACATACTCCGCCAGCCGGAACAGCTCGTCCACCGCATCCCGGGTCAGCTTTGCCACCTTTTCGCAGTACCGCTCCCCGGTGAGCAGAGCGGAGATCTGCCAGTCCACCAGAGCGATGTATTTGGCTGCCATATCCCCGAAGCCTGCGGATTTCAGCGCTGCCGGGGCGGCGGCCAGTATTTTCGTATCGCCGATGATGACCTCCGGGCTTTTGGCCGGATAGCTGAGCTTAAAATTTCCATCGACGATGGGGGAGCTGTAGGAGGCAAAGCCATCCATAGACGGCGCCGTGGCAAACAGGCACAGCAGCTTATCCTGCCGGGCCGCCGCCAAACGGCAGGGGTCGTGGATGGAGCCGGTGCCCACAGCCAGTACACCGATGGAACGCCCCCGGATAAGCTTTTCGATCTGCTCCACCTGCTTCATCGTGGCCACACGCAGGCTGTCATAGATCAGGGTCTGCACCTGAAAGCCGGAAAGACTTTCCAGGATTCCCTCCGCCGCAGCCAGTGTATTCCGGTCCGCCACCAGCAGCAGCTCCCGGGGAAATCCGTTTTCCCGGAGAATGCTGCCCACCTGATGCACCAGCCCGGAGCCTGCCCGAATGTCCCGAATGGTGGTTGCGTGGCAAAGCCCGCATTCACAGTCGCCGGAAAGCTCCCGGATCATATCCATTGTATCAAACATTATACCTGCCTCCAACCGCTTTGAATTTGTTTTTCTGTCCTTCAGTTTACCACATTTCCCCCCACATTGCAACCGGCCCCCTGTTATTTTCCCGGGGACAGCCGAAAAACGGAGCAGCGCATCCGTGCGCAGGTCGCTTTCCGTCGAAAAGTTGGATTTTTTACATATTTTACAGAATAATACCGAGATTTCGTCGAGCGATTGTTTTGTATTTTCCTTGCAAAAAGTGCTGCATTATGATAAATTATATTTGTCGCAGCAAGGGGATATCTTCATAAGTCAGGAGTGGAAGAAATGGAAAACTGTAAAACTGTGATCATCGCAGACAATTCGGAGGAATTTTGCGCAGGGCTGACCGCCGCGCTGAAACGGACAGACGGCTTCCAGGTGATCGGCACCGCCGGGGATGGGGAGCAGGCGATCCGGCTGGTGACGGAACGCAAGCCCGATGTGCTGGTGCTGGATCTGATGCTGTCCAAGCAGGATGGGCTCAGCGTGCTCAAGGCATTGAGTACCCTGGAAAGCCGTCCGGTGGTCTTTGCTACATCCGGCTTCGTCACGGATTATGTGGCAGCCGCCGCTGCCGGTCTGGGCGTTCGCTATCTTATGATCAAGCCCTGTGACCTGAGCGCACTGGTGGAGCGAATGGAGGAGGTTCGTTCCGCCGGCAAAGGAAAAAGTCCCCTGCGCACCGGTGCCGGGCACGAGGGGATTGAGGCTATGGTCACCAACATCATCCACGAGATCGGTGTCCCCGCCCATATCAAGGGCTACCAGTATCTGCGGGAGGCCATTATCATCGCGGTGGGGGATATGGATGTGATCAACGCCATTACCAAGGTGTTATACCCTCAGGTAGCCAAGACCTTCCAAACGACCCCAAGCCGGGTAGAGCGCGCCATCCGCCACGCCATCGAGGTAGCTTGGGACCGGGGCGATCTGGACACCCTCCAGCGGTTCTTCGGCTACACCGTCAGCAACACCAAGGGCAAGCCCACCAATAGTGAGTTCATCGCCCTCATTGCGGACAAGCTCCAGCTTCAGCTCAAGCGCGCCGAGGTGGGCAATTTCTAAAAAAACGGGGTGCTCCCCCGTTTTTCTCCCCATCTCAACAAAAACACGCCTGTTCACCGGGGTCATCCCCCAAGGAACAGGCGTATTTTTTATATCTTGCGTTCTTCCCGTAGGAGCACCACCCCTGCGGTGTCTGATTACCCTTTTCGCGTTCTCTTTGGCTCTTTTATTATAAATGCCCTACTGCACACATATAATATCCGATTGCGCCACCTATGGTCCCAAGCAAGATATCATCCACATCTTATATCAATACTGGGTGGGCTTGATGTGCCAGATCTCGTCGGCGTACTGACGGATGGTGCGGTCGGAGGAGAACTTGGCGCCGCTGGCCACATTCATCAGGCATTTCTTGCCGAATGCCATCCGGTCCGCATAGTCCCGGTTTGCCCGGAGCTTGGCATCCAAATAGGAGGCGTAATCCAGCAGCAGGAAATAGTGGTCTGCACGGTGCCAGGCGGCGCCGTCCAAAAGTGCGTGATACAGCTCCTGCTGATCGCCGTCGGTGGGGACGGTACCGTCCACCAGCGTGTCAATGGCACGGCGCAGGTGGAAATTCTCATCATAGATCCGGCGGGGATCGTAGCTGTCCCGGGCGGCATTGATCTGCTCCACGGTGGCACCGAAGATATAGTTATTTTCCATACCCGCTTCCTTGACGATCTCCACATTGGCGCCGTCCAGAGTACCCAGTGTGACTGCGCCGTTGAGCATCAGCTTCATATTGCCGGTGCCGGAGGCCTCTGTGCCTGCGGGGGAGATCTGCTCGGAGATATCAGCGGCGGGGATGATATGCTCGGCATAGGAGCAGTTATAGTTCTGCACGAATACCACCTTCAGCTTATCCGCCATATCCGGGTCATTGTTAATGAGCACCGCAATGCGGTTGATATACCGGATAATAGCCTTTGCACGGGCATAGCCGGGGGCAGACTTGGCGCCAAACAGATAAACTGTTGGCTGGAAGTCTGGCAGCTCCCCGTTTTTCAGCCGGAAGTAGATATCCATAATGGAAATGGCATTGAGCAGCTGGCGCTTATACTCGTGCAGCCGCTTGACCTGCACATCGAACACGAAATTCGGATCCAGCTTCACGCCCTCGTGCTCATAGATCACCTGGCAAAGCTGCTCCTTCTTCTGCCGCTTGATGGCATTGAACTGGCGGATCATATCCTCATCGATCATAGGCTTCAGGCTGCTGATCCGATCCAGATCGCTGAGGAAATCGCTGCCGATCCGGTACTTGATCATCTGTGTCAGCTCCGGATTGCACAGACCCATCCAGCGACGGGGGGTTACGCCATTGGTCTTATTCTGGAACCGCTCCGGATAGGCCGCATACCAATCCCGGAACAGATCGTCTTTCAAAATCTGAGAGTGGATCTCCGCCACGCCGTTGACATAGCTGCCCACATAAACGCTCAGGTTTGCCATATGGGCGGTGTTATCCCGGACGATGAACAGCCCAGGATGCTCGCTTTTCAGCTTGGCGTCAATCCGCAGGATGATCTCCACGATCTCCGGCACCACACTGCGCATCAGCTCCAGATCCCACTTTTCCAGTGCCTCACCCATAACGGTGTGATTGGTGTAGGAGAAGGTCTTCTGGGCAATATCGAAGGCACGCTCAAAATTCATTCCCTCGGCCATCAGGAGTCGGATCAACTCCGGGATGGACATTGCCGGGTGGGTATCGTTGAGCTGCACGGCATAGTAATCGGCAAAATGGCTCATATCCGTGCCGTGGGCGGACTTATAGATCCGCAGCATATCCTGCAGGGAGGCAGAGGAAAGCACATACTGCTGCTTGATGCGCAGGCGCTTGCCCTCCCAGGTGGAATCGTTGGGGTACAGGACACGGGTAATATCCTCGGCCTTGTTCTTCTGGGTCAGGGCACGCAGGTAGTCCTGATCGTTGAAGGCGTTGAAATCCAGCTCCTCCTCCGCTTCGCACTGCCACAGCCGCAGTGTGCCCACATTTTGGGTGCCATAGCCGATGATGGGTACATCGTAAGGCACTGCCAGCACTGTATGGTCGGGGAAGGAGACCTTCACGGTATGATTATACCGGCGATAGGACCAGGGGTCACCGAATTTTGCCCAGTCGTCCGCCGCCTCCTGCTGAGAGCCGCTGCTGTCAAACCTCTGCTTGAAAAGGCCGAAGCGGTACCGCAGACCATAGCCGGACAGGGGAATATTGGTACTTGCGGCAGAATCCAGGAAGCAGGCTGCCAGACGGCCCAGGCCGCCGTTGCCCAGCGCCGCATCCTCGATTTCCTCCAAAATGGCAAGATCCACGCCACGCTCGGCAAAAAGCTGCTTCATCTCGTCCAGAATGCCCATATTGTACAGGTTGGAATACACCAGCCGGCCAATCAGGTACTCGGCAGAAAAATAGTATGCCTTCCGGCTGTGCATACGCACGTGCTTACTGTGGTTCCAGTTGTCACTGATCGCCATCATCACCGCCTGACCCAGCGCTTCGTGCAGCTCCTGAGCAGTGGCATCCCGCAGGGATACATCGTGGGCATACTTCAGTTGTGCCTCCGTCCATTTGACAATACTAAGGCAATCATAATTCATGGTCGGTTATCTCCGTTTCTATGAGTACCGGGCAGGCCGGTATACATTAAATAATAAGCTGCAAGCTTTCTTCTGCCGCAAAGACCGTGCGGAACCGTTTCCGAAAGCCCACGGATATGAGAGTACAGGTTTTTCCCGGTTTTGTCAAGCGTTTTCGAGGTTTTTCGACAATTTATCCAAAATCAGCTTAAACGCACCGTACGCGCCTGCATCGTTGCCCAATTCGGCAATGGCAAAACGCACATTGGAGGCCGCGTGGAACACATTGGCCGCAAAGTGGGGCACCACGCCATCGAGGAGCATTTGCCCGGCCTTGCTGACACCGCCGCCCAGCACGATCACCTCGGGATTGACCACGCAGGCCACATTTGCCAGGAACAGACCCAGGCAGGCATACACCTGCTCCAGCACCTGCTGCGCCAGTGCATCTCCGGCTTTGCCCGCATCAAACACCGCCTTGCAGGTAAGCGGCTCCGCCTGCCGCAGCAGACTGGGAAGCGGCTGCTCCTCCAGCGCTTTTTTTGCCAACCGGACAATTCCGGTGGCAGAGCAGTACTGCTCCACGGTGCCGTGCTTGCCGCAGTTGCTCAGCTCCAGCTCGTGGGGATCCAAAATCATATGGCCGATCTCGCCGCCTGCGCCGTAGGCGCCGTGGAGAACTTGGCCATCCACGATCAGGCCGCCGCCCACGCCGGTGCCCAGGGTGGCAAAGAGCATATTCCGGCAGCTTTTTCCGCTGCCCTTCCAGCATTCTCCCAGGGCAGCCAGCGTGGCATCGTTGCCGGCGGCCACCGGCAGGCCGGTCAGGTCACTCAGCTGCTGTACCACGGAGAAAACACCCCAGCCCAGATTCACGCACCGGTTGACGACCCCATCCCCGCTGACAGGGCCGGGCACGCCAATACCGATGCCCAGAATATCCCGGGCATTCTCCCGGCGGATAAACGCCAAAACAGACTCGGCAATATCCGGTAGGATGTGTTTCCCCTGCTCCTCCAGCCGTGTGGGAATCTCCCACTTGGTCAGAAGGGTGCCATCCTCCTGAAAATAGGCGATTTTTACCGTGGTGCCGCCCAGATCCACGCCAAAGCCGTACCGCATTCTATGCGCCTCCTGAGAAATTCGTGACAGGCTCCTTCCGCTCTGTGCACGGTATAAAAAGGTTCGTAAGTATCCTGAATACTTTGCACTTATTATACCTTGTTTGCGGAAGCTTTTCCATAGGGATTTTACTTTTTTTGAAAATTCAGAGAAAGTTTCCTCTTTTGCTCTTGCGTTTGCCGGTTTTTTGCGGTAACATATACCTATAATGATATGGAAAGGATGATCTGATCCTATGATCAAAGTCGATATATCCAATATTTGGGGGCAGCTCTCTCTGCCCGATCTTCTGGCCACGGAAAAGGAAGTTTTTGAGGCCCACCGCACCCTGACCGAGGGCACCGGCGATGGCAACGACTTTTTGGGCTGGCTGAACCTGCCCACGGAGACGGAGACCGACGAGCTTCGCCGCATCCGTGCCGCCGCTAAGCGCATCCGGGAAAATTCCGATGTGTTTGTGGTCATCGGCATCGGCGGCAGCTATCTGGGCCCCCGTGCCGCCATTGAGCTGATGCAGGGCTGCAACCACAATGTGGGCAAGGGCAAGGGCGATCCGCAGATCTATTTTGCCGGCAACAGCCTGTCCACCCGCGGCTGGAATGAGCTGCAGCGGCTGCTGGAGGGCAAGGATTTCTCCATTGCCATCATCTCCAAGTCCGGCACCACCACCGAGCCCGCCATTGTCACCCGCGCACTGCGCTGGATGCTGGAGCGGAAGTACGGCACCGCCGGTGCCAACGCCCGCACCTACGCCATTACCGACCCCTGCAAGGGCGCTCTGCGGCAGATGGCTACGGAGGAGGGCTGGGAAAGCTTCATCATTCCTCCCAATGTGGGCGGCCGCTACAGTGTGCTGACCGCCGTCGGTCTGCTGCCTATGGCCGTGGCCGGCATCGACCCTATGGAGGTGCTCCGTGGCGCTGCACAGGCGAAGAAGGAATATGATATCCGCTCCTTTGAAAACCCGGTATGGCTGTACGCCGCCAGCCGGAATCTGCTGTACCGTCACGGCAAGGCCATCGAAATTCTGGAGTCCTTTGATCCGGGCTTCAAGATGATGGGCGGCTGGTGGCAGCAGCTCTTCGGAGAATCCGAGGGCAAGGACGGCAAGGGCATTTTCCCCGTCACCGCTGAGTTTACCGCCGATCTGCATTCCCTGGGTCAGATGATCCAGCAGGGAGAACGGAACATCTTCGAGACGATGGTGCGCTTTGCACCGCCGGAAAGCAAAATGACCATCGGCGGCGATTACAAGAACCTGGACGGCCTGAACTATCTGGAGGGCAAAACGCTGGATTTCGTAGACGAGCAGGCCTATCTTGGCACCCTGGCTGCCCACGTGGACGGCAATGTGCCGGTGATCACCGTGGATATGGGCGAGCTGAACAATGAAAAGCTGGGCGAAATGTTCTATTTCTTCGAGCTGGCCTGCGGCGTATCCGCCTATATGCTGGGCGTGAACCCCTTCAACCAGCCCGGTGTGGAATTCTACAAGCGTAATATGTTCCGGCTGCTGGGAAAACCCGGTTACGAAGTTTAATAACGGATCCGTTCCCAGACGAAATTCCGGCAATACGGCATTTCGTCTGGGAATTTATTTCCCCGGAAAAAACTGCAAAACAGATGCGGTTTGGATTGACAAAGAGGGGTGGGATATGGTATCATAGGTCGAAGTGTGCGGGCGGCCGAAATGCCTTTGGTGCAAGCCCGCAGCCCCAGGCAGAGCCTTTGCGCTATCAGAGAAAGGATGCAGCGATATGAAGATGGATATGAATGCATATGTTTTCCAGTCCGGCTCCTTTGAACGCTTTGTTCCCTCCGCGGATGCGGCGGAGGTATTGGCACTTTCTTCCGCTTCACAAAATCATTATTTCATTTTTCCCGGCTTTTGCGATGTGCATGTGCATTTTCGTGAGCCGGGATTTTCTTATAAAGAGACAATCCTATCCGGCTCCTGTGCCGCCGCCCACGGCGGATACACGGCGGTTTGCACTATGCCAAACCTGGAGCCGGTGCCGGACAGTCTGCCCCATCTGCAGCAGCAGCTTGACCGGATCGGTCAGGACGGGCAGATCCGCATCTACCCCTATGGCGCCATTACGGTGGGGCAGTGCGGGGAGCAGCTTGCGGAGCTGGAGGCACTGGCCGGGCAGGTCATTGCCTTTTCCGACGACGGCCGGGGGGTGCAATCCCGGGCGCTTATGCGGCAGGCGATGGAACGGGCAAGGGCGCTGGGCAAGCTGATCGTCGCCCACTGCGAGGACAACAGTCTGCTGCACGGCGGCTACATCCACGATGGCAGCTATGCCGTGGCCCACGGCCACAGGGGCATCTGCTCCGAAAGCGAATGGCGCCCCATTATGCGGGATCTGGAGCTGGTTCGGGAGACCGGCTGCGCCTACCACGTTTGCCACATTTCCTGCCGGGAAAGCGTGGAGCTGATCCGAAAGGCCAAGGCGGAGGGGCTGGATGTGACCTGCGAGACGGCACCCCATTACCTGCTGCTGGATGACAGCTTTTTGCAGGAAAGCGGCTCTTTCAAGATGAATCCCCCGCTGCGTTCTCCGGAGGACCGGCAAGCGCTGCTGGAGGGCCTGCTGGATGGCACGGTGGATATGATCGCCACCGACCACGCTCCCCACAGCCGGGAGGAAAAATCACGGGGGCTGGAAAAAAGTGCCTTTGGCATTGTGGGGCTGGAAACGGCGTTCCCCCTGCTTTACACCCGGCTTGTGAAAGATACCGGGCTTCTGACCTTGGAGCAGCTGCTCCAAAAGCTGGTCTACGCCCCAAGAGAACGCTTCCGCATTCCCCTGGACAGCGGCGACTACAGCATTTGGGAACTGGACAGCCGGTATGTGATCGACCCGGAGGCTTTTCTGTCTCAGGGTCGCTCCACCCCCTTTGCCGGTCAGGAGGTCTGCGGGCAATGCCTGCTCACCGTCTGCGGCGGAAAAACAGTGTACAAGAAAAATTTTTAAGATACGGAAGGAATCAGTATGGCAAAGAGAACAGACATTAAAAAGGTATTGATCATCGGTTCGGGCCCCATCGTCATCGGTCAGGCGGCAGAATTCGACTACGCAGGCACACAGGCCTGCCTGGCACTGAAGGAGGAGGGCTATGAGGTCATTCTCTGCAACTCCAATCCTGCCACCATTATGACCGACACCTCCATTGCGGACAAGGTCTATATGGAGCCCCTGACACTGGAATATGTGGCCAAGATCCTGCGCTATGAGCGGCCGGATGCCATTGTTCCCGGCATCGGCGGACAGACCGGTCTGAACCTTGCCATGCAGCTGGAAAAGAAGGGCATTTTGAAGGAATGCGGCGTGGAGCTTCTGGGTACCTCCAGCGAGAGCATCGAGCGGGCAGAGGACCGGGAGCTTTTCAAGGAGATGTGCCAGTCCATCGGGGAGCCGGTGATCCCCTCCGAGATCACCTACAGCATAGAGCAGGCAAAGCAGGCGGCACAGGAGATCGGCTATCCCGTGGTGCTTCGCCCTGCCTTTACCCTGGGCGGCACTGGCGGCGGCTTTGCCTATGACGAAAAGGAGCTGGAGGAGATCGGCCTCAATGCATTCAAGCTTTCCCCGGTGCATCAGGTGCTGGTGGAAAAGAGCGTGAAGGGCTACAAGGAGATCGAATTTGAGGTGATGCGGGACAGCAACGACACCGCCATCACCATCTGCGGTATGGAAAATATCGACCCCGTGGGTGTCCACACCGGCGACTCGGCGGTGGTTGCCCCCATTCTCTCCCTCAGCGAGGCTGACAAAAAAATGCTCAACGACAGTGCCATCAAAATTATCCGGGAGCTGAAAATCGAGGGTGGCTGCAATGTGCAGTTTGCGCTGGATCCCTACAGCAGCCGGTACTATCTCATCGAGGTCAATCCCCGGGTGTCCCGATCCTCCGCACTGGCCTCCAAGGCCAGCGGCTATCCCATTGCCCGGGTCACAGCCAAGATTGCCCTGGGTATGGCACTGGAGGATATTCCGGTAGCAGGCGGCACCGCTGCCATCGAGCCCCGGCTGGATTACATCGTTGCCAAGTTCCCCCGCTTCCCCTTTGATAAATTTGCGGATGCCCCCAACAAGCTGGGCACACAGATGAAGGCTACCGGCGAGGTTATGGGCATCGGCTCCACGCTGGAGGAATGCCTGCTCAAATCCGTCCGTTCGCTGGAGATCGGCCTGTGCCATTTCCACAAGGAAAGCTTTGACCATTTGACCACCGATGCCCTCTACAGCTACCTGCAGGAATTCCAGGACGACAACATTTATGCCATTTTTGAGCTGCTGCGCCGGGGCGAAAGCGTAAACGCCCTGCACGAGGCCACCAGGGTCACCCCCCTGTTTCTCCACGCCTTTGCCCGGATCGTGGAGGCGGAAAAGCAGCTTCCCAAGGAGAAGACCCCCGAAATGCTTGCCCTTGTGAAGAAGCTGGGCTTCTCCGATGCTTATATCGCCCGGGTATGGGGAATGGCCGAGACCCAGGTCTACGCAATGCGGAAGGCACAGGGCATCGTGCCTGTTTTCAGGATGGTGGATACACTGCACACAGGCAAGTATATCCCCTATCTCTACTCCACCTACACCGGCGAAAACGAATCCCGCCTCACCGGGAAGAAAAAAATCGTGGTACTGGGTGCCGGCCCCATCCGGATCGGACAGGGCGTGGAATTTGACTATTCCACCGTCCACGCCGTGCAGACCATCAAGCGTGCCGGCTACGAGGCCATCATCATCAACAACAACCCCGAAACTGTCTCCACCGACTACACCACGGCGGACAAGCTCTACTTCGAGCCCCTGACCCCGGAGGATGTGATGGCCATTTTGGACTTCGAGCAGCCGGAGGGCGTGATTGCCTCCCTGGGCGGACAGACTGCCATCAACCTGGCGCAGCCGCTGATGGATCGGGGCGTGAAGATCATCGGTACGGACTGTGCCGCCATTGAGCGGGCAGAAAACCGGGACAGCTTTGAAAAGATCCTTCTGGAGCTGGGGATCCCCCAGCCCGCCGGCAGAGCCGTCACCAAAATTGAGGACGGCGTGGCCGCCGCCGCAGAGATCGGCTATCCGGTTCTGGTGCGCCCCAGCTTTGTTCTGGGCGGCCGTGCTATGCAGATCGTGGCCGGAGAAAAGCAGCTGCGCCACTACCTGAAAACCGCCGTAGAGATCGATGCGGACAAGCCGGTGCTGGTGGATAAGTACATTCAGGGCAAGGAAGTGGAAGTGGATGCCATCTGCGACGGCCGGGATGTTTTCGTCCCCGGCATTATGGAGCTGGTGGAGCGTACCGGCATCCACTCCGGTGACTCCATCAGTGTTTACCCCACCTTCAGCATTTCCGACAGGGTAAAGGGCACGATCCTCAGCTACGCCAAGGCGCTGGGTCTGGGCATCGGCATTGTGGGTCTTTACAACATTCAGTTCATCGTGGACGAAAAGGACAATGTGTACATCATTGAGGTCAACCCCCGTTCCTCCCGGACGGTGCCCTTCCTCTCCAAGGCCACGGGCTACTCTCTGGCGGATATCGCCACAGAGGTGATTTTGGGAAGATCTCTCAAGGAGCAGGGCATTTTCTGCCTCTATCCGGAGGAAAAGAAGCGCTACTATGTGAAGGTGCCGGTGTTCTCCTTTAATAAGATCAAGGGGCTGGATGCCTATCTCTCCCCGGAAATGAAATCCACCGGTGAAGCCATCGGCTACGACAACAAGCTCAACCGTGCCCTTTACAAGGCACTGCAGGCCGCCGGCACCCATCTGCAAAACTACGGCACGGTGTTCGCCACCGTTGCGGACAAGGATAAGGAGGAGGCACTGCCTCTGATCCGCCGCTTCTACAACCTGGGCTTCAACATTCAGGCCACCAGCGGCACGGCAGCTTTCCTGAAAAACAACGGCATCCGCACCCACGTGCTTCATAAGATCAGCGACGGCAGCGAGGAGATCCCGGAGGCCATCCGGCAGGGACATATTGCCTATGTGATCAACACCCGGGACATCGGCGCCAACGATCAGGAAAGCGACGGTCTGCAGATCCGCCGCCTTTCCACGGAAAACAATGTGACCATTTTCACCTCTCTGGATACGGTGCGTGTGCTTTTGGATGTTTTGGAGGAGACCACGCTGACCATTTCCACCATTGATTCCTGACGGGAGCTTGCTATGAAACAGGTTATTTTTGAAATTGCGGAGAATATCCCCCTGACGGAAACGGTTCGCCGGATGAAGCTGGTGGGAGATACCTCGGATATCACCGCCTGCGGGCAGTTTGTGAATATCCGGCTGGACGGGCTGTTCCTGCGTCGTCCCCTGTCCGTGTGCGACCGGGATGGAAATGTGCTGACTCTGATCTATAAGATCGTGGGCAAGGGCACCCGGCAGCTTTCCCTTATGCAGCCCGGCGAAAAGCTGGATGTGCTCACCGGGCTGGGCAACGGCTACGACCTCTCCCTCTCCGGCTCCCATCCGGTGCTGCTGGGCGGTGGTGTGGGCGTTCCGCCTCTTTATCTGCTGGCCAGGGAGCTGCTGGCGCAGGGCAAGCAGGTATCCGTGGTACTGGGCTTTAACACAGCAGCAGAAGTGTTCTACGAGGAGGAATTCCGGGCACTGGGCTGCCAGGTCACCGTCACCACCGCAGACGGCAGCCGGGGTATCCGGGGCTTTGTCACTGATGCCTACCCGGAGGAATATACCTATTTTTACACCTGCGGCCCCGAGCCTATGCTCAAGGCCGTCTGGCTCACCGCCAAAACGCAGGGACAAATGAGCTTTGAGGAGCGGATGGGCTGTGGCTTCGGCGCCTGTATGGGCTGCAGCTGCAAAACCATTGCCGGCTATAAGCGCATCTGCAAGGATGGCCCGGTGATGAAAAAGGAGGAGATCTTATGGGAAGACTGAGCGTTGACCTTTGCGGGATCCGTCTCGACAATCCGGTGATCCCGGCCTCCGGTACCTTTGGCTTCGGCTATGAGTTTGCCGAGCTGTACGATATCAACTGCCTGGGCACCTTTTCCTTTAAGGGCACCACTCGGCAGCCCCGCTTCGGCAATCCCACCCCCCGCATCGCCGAATGCACCGCCGGGATG
>CAZTNP010000013.1:0-5731 GCA_964615545.1 uncultured Oscillospiraceae bacterium
ATTATTCCCACTCGATGGTGGCGGGGGATTTGGGGGTTAGGTCGTAGAGGACGCGGTTGATGCCTGGAACTTCGGTTGTGATGCGGGTGACGATGGTATGGAGAACAGGGTATGGGATATCCTCGACGGTGGCGGTCATAGCATCGCGGGTATTGACTGCCCGGAGGATGGCCGGCCAGCCCTCGTAGCGGGCACCATCCTTTACGCCCACGCTTTTGATATCCGGGATGACAACAAAGTACTGCCACACCTTTTCGCTCAGGCCGCAGCGGTCAAATTCCTCCCGCATAATGGCATCGGCCTCCCGCAGTGCGTGCAGACGGTCACGGGTGATGGCACCCAGGCAGCGGACACCCAGGCCGGGGCCGGGGAAGGGTTGACGGTAAACCATACCGTGGGGCAGGCCCAGTGCTTCTCCCACCACACGCACCTCGTCCTTATACAGCAGCTTCACCGGCTCCACCAGCTCCATCGCCATATCCTCCGGCAGGCCGCCCACATTATGATGGGACTTCACCGGCTTGCCGCTTTCTTTTGCCCGGATGGACTCCAGAATATCGGGATAGATGGTGCCCTGCGCCAAAAAGTCGATGCCGCTGAGCTTGGCAGCCTCCTCATCGAACACCTTGATAAACTCACCGCCGATGATCTTACGCTTTTGCTCCGGGTCGGAAACGCCTGCCAGCAGATTCAGGAAGCGGTCGGTGGCATCCACATAGATCAGGTTCGCATCCAGCTCCTGGCCAAACACCCGGATCACATCCTCGCTTTCCCCCTTACGCATCAGGCCGTGGTTCACATGGACACAGACAAGCTGTCTGCCGATGGCCTTGATCAGCAGTGCAGCCACGACGGAGGAATCCACACCGCCGGACAGTGCCAGCAACACCTTCTTTTCGCCCACCTGACGGCGGACAGCAGCAATTTGCTCCTGAATAAAATTCTGTGCACGCTCCGGAGTGGTGATCCGCTCCATAGTTTCGGGTCGTACATTACCAGTCATAGTTGATAGCCTCCCATATCCTGACGGTGGTGAAATATTTTTACGCAAGTATTATAATCCGGGTCAAGGCAAACTGCAACTGATATTTTACACATAGAATTCATTATTTGCCGTAAAATTTTTGTAAAGGGAAAGCACGGGTCGGAGTGGACATTTGCGGAGAACTGGTTTATACTAAAATAAATTGTTCGTTCCACCGGATGCATTATTTGGAAAGGAAGGCAGATAAATGGAAAAGCTTCTGAAGGTTCCTGAGCTGTTTGGCTGCGATGTATTCAACGAAGCAACTATGAAAGAGCGGCTCCCGGAGAGGGTCTATGCCGCGTGGAAGCATTGCGTGACGACCGGCTCCCAGCTCCCTTTGGATGTGGCCGATGAGATTGCGGAGGCAATGAAACTCTGGGCAATTGAAAAGGGCGCAACCCACTACACCCACTGGTTCCAGCCTATGACCGGCATTACGGCGGAAAAGCACGATTCCTTCATTTCTCCCACCGGCGATGGCCGGGTGATTATGGAGTTCGGTGGCAAGGAGCTGGTGCGGGGCGAGTCGGACGGCTCCTCCTTTCCCAACGGTGGTCTGCGGGCTACCTTTGAAGCACGGGGCTACACAGCCTGGGATCCCACCTCCTCTGCCTTCGTCCGGGACGGCAGTCTGTACATCCCCACCTGCTTTTTTTCCTACAACGGAGAGGCGCTGGATCAGAAGACTCCATTGCTTCGTTCTATGGACGAGGTTTCCCGGGAGGCACTGCGGATCCTCCGGCTTTTCGGTGACACGCAGACCCGGCGGGTCGTTGCCTCCGTGGGCGCAGAGCAGGAATATTTTCTTCTTCCCAAGGATCTTTATGCCCAGCGGGAGGATCTGCGGCTGACCGGAAGAACCCTTTTCGGGGCGCAGCCGCCCAAGGGACAGGAGCTGGATGACCACTATTTTGGCACCATCCGCACCCGGGTTTCCGCCTTTATGCGGGATCTGGATACACAGCTATGGAAACTGGGCGTTCTCAGCAAGACCAAGCACAACGAGGGTGCCCCCTGTCAGCACGAGCTGGCGCCCATCTACACCGATGCCAACACGGCCTGCGACGACAACCAGCTGATTATGGCCATTATGAAGAAGGTGGCAGCCAAGCACAATCTGGTATGCCTGCTTCACGAAAAGCCCTTTGCCGGCGTGGCCGGCTCCGGCAAGCATAACAACTGGTCGCTGATAACCGACAGCGGCGACAATCTTTTCAGCCCGGGTAAAACACCGGCGCAGAATGCCCGTTTTCTGGTTTTTCTGGCCGCCTTTATCGCCGGTGTAGATGAATATCAGGAGCTTTTGCGCTGCACCGTGGCCTCTGCCGGCAACGACCACCGGCTGGGTGCCAATGAGGCGCCGCCTGCCATCGTCTCCATTTTCCTGGGGAACGAGCTCAACGCCATCGTCCGCTCCATCATCGACGACACCAACTATCAGGAGCCGGAAAAGAGCGTACTGCGTATCGGCGTGGATGTGCTGCCGGTCATCCCCAAGGACACCACGGACCGGAACCGCACCAGTCCCCTTGCCTTTACCGGCAACAAGTTTGAGCTGCGGATGCTGGGCTCCTCCCAGTCCATTGCGGAGCCGAATATTGCCCTGAATACCATAATGGCGGAAGAGCTGAGCCGCTTTACGGACATTCTGGAGTCTGCGGAGAATTTTGACCTTGCCCTGCACCGGATCGTCCGGGATACCTTTGCCCGGCATCAGCGGATCCTGTTTGACGGGAACGGCTATTCTCCGGAATGGCGGGAGGAGGCCGTCCGCCGTGGGCTCAGCGATTTGCCCTCTACGGCAGAATGTCTTCCCGCAATGATCCGGCAGAAAAATATCGACCTGGTGGTACGCCACGGCATCTACACCGAGGCGGAATTCTGCGCCCGGTATGCGGTCTACCTGGATGCCTACAACAAAATGGTGGCCATTGAGGCCAGGACTATGGTGGATATGGCGGTGCATCAGATCCTGCCTGCTGCCATCCGCTATACCCGGGAGCTGTGCGATGCCAAAAATGCCAAGGCAAGCTGTGGCGCCGCCTGCCGGGCAGAGGAGGTGCTGATCCGCCGCCTGAGCACAGGCACCGATGCACTTTACGATGCGGTGGAGACTGTGCAGCACGCACTCAGCTCCATTCCCCGGGAGGCAGAGCCGGCCGCCCGGTATCACCACGATACGGTCATTCCCGGTATGCAGGCCATCCGCAGTGCGGCAGATACACTGGAAACGCTGACAGACCGTGCCTGCTGGCCCTATCCCACCTACTCCGATCTGCTGTTTTACTGATACATTTTCCTTCCCCGGACGGGTAACACAGGGCTTTCTGCCAAGGGATCCCGCCCGGGGGCAGGGGAAATTTATGGGACTTGCCACAATTTTTGGCAAAACCGATTTTCCCCGGGTTTTTGAGTTGACGGTGGGGGCACCGCCGTGTTATACTGAGCACATATAGAGAGAGTCCTTATGACTGACGGAAAAAGTGGAGTACCACGGTGGAGTAAGGACTGATGATAAGCCGACCGTCTGGGCACACCGAACCTGTCAACAGGGGAAGTGCGCCCTTTTCTTTCAGAGAGGAGAAAAAGCTATGAAGAAGATCGGGATCATTATGGGCAGCGACAGTGACCTGCCTGTTCTGCGCAAAGCGATGGATACGCTCACTGCGCTGGAAATCCCCTACGAGTGCCACATTTTTTCTGCCCACCGTACCCCCGAGGAAGCACGCCGCTTTGCCTACAATGCCCGCGGTAACGGCTTTGGCTGCATAATCGCCGCTGCGGGTATGGCTGCCCACCTGGCCGGTACCATTGCGGCCAATACCACCCTTCCCGTGATCGGGATCCCCTGTAAATCCACTTGTCTTGACGGCATTGATGCCCTATTGTCTACAGTACAGATGCCCTCCGGCATTCCCGTTGCCACTGTAGCCATCAATGGGGGTGTCAATGCCGCTTTGTTATCTGCGCAGATCCTTGCTGTGGAGGATGCGGCTTTGGCTGCCCGGCTGGAGGAAAGGCGCAGAGCGGAGGCTGCAAAGGTTTTGGAAAAGGATGTGGCTCTGCAGGAGCAGCTCCAGTCCCTGTCATAAATCATTTCCCATATCCACCATTTTCAGAAAGAGGTAATGCACTATGGAAAATCGGAAGCTACTGTACACCGGCAAGACAAAGAATGTTTACGCTCTGCCCAACGGCAACTGCCTGCTGCTGTTCAAGGATGACTGCACCGGCAAGGACGGCGTATTCGATCCCGGCGAAAATGCCGTCGGGCTGACCATTGAGGGCGTGGGGGATGTGAACCTGCGTATGTCCATCTACTATTTTGAGAAGATCAATGCCGCCGGCATCCGCACCCACTATGTTTCCGCCGATCTTGCCGGCACCACTATGGAGGTCCTGCCTGCCAAGGTGTTCGGTAAGGGGCTGGAGGTGATCTGCCGCCGCCGGGCTGTGGGCTCCTTCCTCCGCCGCTATCGGGACTACTGCACCGAGGGTCAGGAGCTGCCCTACTATGTGGAGACGACCTTCAAAAACGATGCTTTGGGCGATCCCCTGGTCACCAAGGATGCACTGGTGGATCTGGGCGTAATGACTGCGCAGCAGTATGACTCCCTGAAGGCACAGACCCAGGCCATCACCAAAATCGTGGCCGACGATCTCCGAGAAAAGGGTCTGGAGCTGTACGATATCAAGTTTGAATTTGGCTACGATCCCCAGGGCAATGTGATGCTCATCGACGAGGTAGCCTCCGGCAATATGCGGGTGTACAAGGATGGCGAATATGTGGATCCTATGACACTCAACAAGCTGTTCTTCGCCTGAGACGGATACAGCGGTACCGTGAAAATTCAGTCAATATAATAGTTCACCGGCGTAGGAGAGGGAAAATTCCCTCCCCTGCGCTGCCGTATTCCGTGCATTTTCTGGGAGGAATGCTGATATGGGTGGTTTTTTCGGGGCGATTTCCCGCAAGGATTGTAAATACGATGTTTTCTTTGGAACGGATTATCATTCTCATTTGGGCACCCGCCGTGCCGGTCTGGTGTTCTACGATCAGGAAAGCGGCTTTCAGCGGCAGATCCACAACATTGAGAATACGCCGTTCCGCACAAAATTTGAGGCAAATCTCAGCAAAATGGGGGGCACCGTTGGGATCGGCTGCATTTCCGATACTGACCCTCAGCCGCTGCTGGTCCGCTCCCATTTGGGGATGTTCGCACTGGCTACGGTGGGTGTGATCAACAATGCGGAAGCCCTGGTGGAAAGTGCCTTCACCGGCCCCGGCCATCAGTTTATGGCTATGTCCTCCGGTCAGGTCAATGCCACCGAGCTGACAGCAGCGCTGATCAACCGGTGCGACAATATGGTCGATGGCATCCGCTATACGCAGCAGGCCATTGACGGCTCCAGTACCCTTTTGCTGCTGCAAAGGGACAGCCTGGTCGTTGCCCGGGACAGGCTGGGCCGCCTGCCTGTGGTCATTGGCAGGAAGGAGGACGGCTATTGCGTATGCCTGGAATCCTTTGCCTGTCAAAAGCTGGGCTATACCCCCTGCTACAATTTAGGCCCCGGGGAGATCGTGGAGATCACCGTGGACGGCTATCGGCAGCTTTCCGCCCCCGGAGAAAAGATGCGGGTCTGTGCCTTTATGTGGACCTATTACGGCTACCCCAACTCCAATTATGAGGGGATCAATGTGGA
>CAZTNP010000013.1:5741-34411 GCA_964615545.1 uncultured Oscillospiraceae bacterium
GCGCTGCCGCAACGGCGAGATCCTGGCCCGGGAGGAAAAAAAGGCCGGCACTATGCCGGATGTGGATTACATTGCCGGCGTGCCGGATTCCGGCCTGCCCCACGCCATTGGCTATGCCAATGCCTCCCACGCGCCCTTTGCCCGCCCCTTCATCAAGTACACCCCAACCTGGGCACGCTCCTTTACCCCCTCCAATCAGGAGATCCGCAATCTGGTGGCGGAGATGAAGCAGATCCCGGTGCCGGAGCTGATCGAGGGCAAAAAACTGCTTTTGGTGGATGATTCCATTGTCCGGGGCACGCAGCTTCGGGAGACGGTGGATTTTCTCTACAAAAGCGGGGCAAAGGAAGTGCATATGCGCTCTGCCTGCCCACCCATTATGTATGGCTGCAAATACCTGAATTTCTCCCGCAGCAATTCGGAAATGGAGCTTTTGGCACAGAAGAAAATACAGTCGCTGGAGGGAGCCCCGGGCCAGCAGCACATTGCCGAATATGCCGATGGCACCACCTGCCGCGGCAAATGCCTGCGCAAGTCCATTTGTCAGGAAATGGGCTTTGATTCCCTGGAATATCAGTCACTGGACGGCATTTTGGAGGCCATTGGCCTGGATCGGGACAAGATCTGCACCTATTGCTGGACAGGCGAAGAATAAAAGGAGCTTATCAATGGAACACAAGAATTCTTTTTCCGCCAGCTATGCGGCGGCAGGCGTGGATATCACTGCCGGCTACCGGGCTGTGGAGCTGATGAAAAAGCATATTGCACGCACCCGCAATCAGGGCTGCCTGGATGATGTGGGCGGCTTCGGCGGTTGCTACGGTCTGCCGGTGGCCGGAATGGATGAGCCGGTGCTGGTCTCCGGCACCGACGGCTGCGGCACCAAGGTAAAGCTGGCCATCCTGATGGACAGGCACGACACCATCGGCATAGATGCGGTGGCTATGTGTGTCAACGATATTATCTGCGTGGGTGCAAAGCCGCTGTTCTTTTTGGATTATATCGCCTGCGGCAAAAATGTGCCGGAGAAGATCGCCCAGATCGTTTCCGGCGTGGCCGAGGGCTGTGTGCAGTCCGGCGCCGCGCTGATCGGCGGTGAGACGGCAGAGCATCCCGGCCTGATGCCGGAAGAGGATTACGATCTGGCAGGCTTTGCCGTGGGCATCGTGGATAAGAAGAAAATTCTGGACAATACAAAAATGGAGCCCGGCGATGTGGTGATCGCATTGCCCTCCACCGGTATCCATTCCAATGGCTTTTCCCTGTGCCGGAAGGTATTTTCCATCGACAGCAACGACCCCATACTCTACGAAAAGCCGAAAATGCTGGGTGGGCAGACTGTGGCGGAAGCACTGCTGACCCCCACAAAAATCTATGTAAAGCCCGTGCTGGCACTGCTGGAAAAAGTGCACGTCCGGGGAATCAGCCATATCACCGGCGGCGGCTTCTATGAGAATATTCCCCGCTCCATCCCCGATGGTCTTTGCGCCCAAATCCAGCGCTCTGCCATCCGGGTGCTGCCCATTTTTGATCTGATCGCCCAAACCGGCAATATTCCGGAGCGGGATATGTTCAACACCTATAATATGGGTGTGGGTATGAGCATTGTGGTTCCCCGGGACGAGGCGGAAACGGCACTGCAGCTCCTGCGGAACTGGGGCGAGGATGCCTATGTGATCGGCAGCATCACCCGGGACAGCGAAAAAATCCGGATCCTGTGATTCGATGGCTTTCCCAACAAAATTCTAAACAAGCGGTGAGGTAACGATGAAGAAAAAGCGGATCACGGTTCTGGTGTCCGGCGGCGGCACCAATTTGCAGGCACTGCTTCAGGCACAGGAGCGGGGGGAGCTGGGCGGCGGCGAAATCGTCGCGGTCATATCCACTCAGGCCGGTGCCTATGCGCTGGAGCGGGCAGAAAAGGCCCAGGTTCCCGGCTATGTGCTGCCCCGGAAGGAATTTTCCTCCGGACAGGATATGACGGTGGCACTGGTGGAAAAGCTGAAGCAGCTGCAAACGGATTTGGTGGTACTGGCCGGCTGCACGGTTATCTTTACCCAGGAGCTGGTGGATGCCTATCCCAATGCGGTGATCAATGTACACCCGGCGCTGATCCCGGCCTTCTGCGGCCAGGGCTTTTACGGCCTGCGTGTGCATCAGCAGGCGCTTCAATATGGGGTGAAGCTTTCCGGCGCCACGGTTCATTTTGTCAGTGCCGAATGCGATGCCGGGCCGATCATCTCCCAAAAGGCCGTGGCGGTGCGGGAGGGGGATACCCCCGAGAGTCTGCAGCGCCGCATTATGGAGGAAGCGGAATGGAAGCTGCTGCCGGAGGCGGTGGCAATGTTTTGCCAGGGGCGGCTACAAGTGGATGGCCGCACAGTCAGGATTCAGGAGGAATAAGCTATGGAAATCTATCACATCGGTTCTATGAGAGAAAAGCTCTCTGCCAATTCCTATCCCGGCCGGGGTATTGTGCTGGGGGTGACCCCGGACGGAAAGAAGGCCGTGGCGGCCTACTTTATTATGGGTCGCTCCGTCAATTCCCGCAACCGGGTATTTATCCGGGAGCCGGACGGCATCCGCACCCAGGCGCACGAGCCTGCCCTGATGAAGGACCCGCACCTGATCATTTATCATCCCGTCCGGGAGACCGAAAGCGGCCTGATCGTCACCAACGGCGATCAGACGGATACCATCCGGGATTTTCTTGCCCGGGGCGAAGGCTGGGAGGCGGCACTGCGCACCCGGCAGTTTGAGGATGACCGTCCCAATTGGACACCCCGCATTTCCGGTCTGCTGGCAGCAGACGGCTCCTGCAAAATGTCCATTTTGAAGGCAGCCGACCCGGAAGGGCAGGCCTGCAGCCGCTTCTTCTGGGAGTATTCCGCCGTGGCCGGGCTGGGGCATTTCCTGCATACCTATGTCTGCGACGGCGACCCGGTGATCCCCACCTTTCAGGGGGAGCCGGAGCGGGTGGCGATCCCCGGAGATATCGGGGCGTTTACCGCTGAGCTGTGGGACAATCTGAACGAAAGCAATAAAATTTCCCTGTTCGTCCGCTACACGGATATACGGACCGGAAGCTACGAGCAGCGGATCCTCAATAAGCACGAATAAAAGGAGAAGCCAGATGAAAAGCTTTGAACTGAAATACGGCTGCAATCCCAATCAAAAGCCCGCCTATCTGGATATGGCGGATGGCAGTGAACTGCCCTTTACCATTCTCAACGGCAAACCAGGCTATATCAACTTTTTGGATGCTCTTAATTCCTGGCAGCTTGTCCGGGAGCTGAAGGCGGCCACCGGTATGGCCTGTGCCACTTCCTTCAAGCACGTTTCTCCTACCTCCGCCGCTGTGGGAAAGCCCCTGTCCCCGGCGCTGAAAAAGGCGTGCTTTGTGGAGGCTGTGGCGGGGCTGGATGAAAATCCCCTGGCCTGTGCCTATGTCCGTGCCCGGGGCACTGACCGTATGTGCTCCTTCGGAGACTGGGTCGCCCTGAGCGATGTCTGCGACGAGCTGACCGCTGAGCTGATCCGGCCGGAGGTATCCGATGGCATCATCGCCCCCGGCTATACCCCGCGGGCACTGGAAATTCTGTGTACCAAGCGCAAGGGCAGCTATAATGTTGTGCAGATCGACCCGGACTATACGCCCCGCGCGCAGGAGACGAAGGAGGTCTTTGGGATTGCCTTCCATCAGGGGCGTAACGATTTCCGTATTTGCAGCAGCCTGCTGGAAAGTATTGTGACAAAGGAAAAGGAGCTGCCGGAATCGGCCAGGCTGGATCTGATCGTTGCCCTGATCACCCTGAAATATACTCAGTCCAACTCCGTATGCTATGCGGTGGACGGGCAGGCCATCGGCGTGGGTGCCGGTCAGCAGAGCCGGATCCACTGCACCCGGCTGGCCGGCAGCAAGGCGGACACCTGGTTCTTGCGGCAGCATCCCAAAACGCTGGCCTTGCCCTTCCGGGAGGACCTGGGGCGTGCCGACCGGGATAATGTGATCGACGGCTATATCAATGGCAATGAGGAGGATGTCTGCGCCGAGGGTATCTGGCAGAATTATTTTACCCGGCAGCCGGAGCCGCTGACAGCGGAGGAAAAGAAGCAATGGCTTGCCTCCCGGCAAAATGTGGCACTGGGCAGCGATGCGTTCTTCCCCTTTGCGGATAATATCAAGCGGGCGGCAGCATCCGGCGTGCGCTATATTGCCCAGCCCGGCGGCTCCATCCGGGATGACCTGGTCATCCGTGCCTGCGATGAGCGGGGTATGGTGATGGCCTTTACCGGTATGCGCCTTTTCCACCATTGACAGGAGGTACTTATGAAGCTGCTTGTTGTGGGCGGCGGCGGCCGTGAGCACGCCATTATCCGCTCCCTGAAGAAAAATCCCCATGTGGAGACGATTTTTGCCCTCCCCGGCAATGGCGGTATTGCTGCCGATGCTGTCTGCGTGGACATTGCCGCCACCGATATTGACCGCATTGTGGCCTTTGCCACGGAAAAGCAGATCGACTATGCGGTGGTCGCCCCCGATGACCCGCTGGTTTTGGGCTGCGTGGACCGGCTGACGGAAGCAGGGATCCCCTGCTTCGGCCCTAAGGCCAATGCCGCCATTTTGGAGGGCAGCAAGGCCTTTGCCAAGGAGCTGATGAAAAAATACCACATTCCCACTGCCCGGTATCAAGTGTTCCGCCGGCTGGAGGATGCCCTTTCCTATCTGGAGGATGCCCCCATTCCCACGGTCATCAAGGCCGATGGGCTGGCTCTGGGCAAGGGCGTGATCATTGCCCAGACAAGGCAGGAGGCACAGCAGGCCGTCACCGATATGATGGCAAACGCCAAATTCGGTGCTTCCGGCAGCACGGTGGTCATTGAAGAATTTCTCACCGGCCCGGAGGTCAGTGTTCTTGCCTTTACCGACGGCAAGGTGATCCGCCCGATGGTATCCAGCATGGACCACAAGCGGATCGGCGAACAGGATACCGGGCTCAATACCGGCGGTATGGGCACCGTGGCACCCAATCCCTATTATACGGAGGAGATCGCCCGGCAATGCAAAAAGGAGATCTTCCTGCCCACGATCCGGGCAATGAAGAAGGAGGGGCGTCCCTTTCAGGGCTGCCTGTATTTCGGCCTGATGCTGACCCCCGATGGCCCCAGGGTCATTGAGTATAACTGCCGCTTTGGAGACCCGGAGACACAGGTGGTGCTGCCGCTGCTGAAAAGCGACCTGCTGATGGTTATGCAGGCCTGCACCAACGGCACCCTGGCCAAAACCTCCGTCCGCTTTTCCAAAAAGCACGCCTGCTGCGTGATCAAGGCATCCGGCGGCTATCCGGAAAGCTATCAAAAGGGCTATCCGCTGACGATGTCCCGGCAGGCCGCCGCCCACACCTTTGTGGCAGGCGCCCGGCTGGAAAACGGGGCACTGGTCACCTCCGGCGGCCGTGTTACCGGCACAACGGCTGTCCGCAGCACCTTGGAGGAGGCCATTGCCGCCGCCTATCGTTTTTCCGCCGGTGTCCGGTTCAAAAATGCCTACAGCCGCCGGGATATCGGTCAGCGGGCGCTGGCCGCAAAGAAAGAATAGGAGGCCTTTTATGGTTTATCGTGTATATGTTGAGAAAAAGAACGGACAGACCCACGAGGCAGACAGCCTGCTGCGGGAGATCCGGGAATTTTTACAGATCAGTGCACTGCAGGCCATTCGTGTCCTGAACCGGTACGATGCGGAAAATCTGGAAAAAGCCGTGTTTGATTATGCCGTGCACACCGTTTTCTCCGAGCCGCAGGTGGACGATGTCTGCTTCCGGCTTCCGGAGGGGGATACGGTGTTTGCCGTGGAGCCCCTGCCCGGTCAGTACGATCAGCGGGCAGACTCTGCCGCCCAGTGCATTCAGATCCTCAGTCAGCAGGAGCGTCCCACCATCCGCACCGCAAAGGTCTATGTGCTGACTGGCGCACTGACTCAGGCGGAAATTGCGGCTGTGAAAAAGCACGTGATCAATGCCGTGGAAAGCCGGGAGGCCTCCCTGGCTATGCCGGAGACACTGGCCGTGACCTACGCCGCCCCCGAGACGGTTGCCACTGTCACCGGCTTTACCGCTATGGACACCGAAGCACTTTCCGCCCTGCTGGACAAGCTGGGGCTTGCTATGGATCTGGATGACCTGCTTTTCCTGCAGGGCTATTTCCGGGATACCGAGCACCGGGATCCCACCATCACCGAGATCCGTGTGGTGGATACCTACTGGTCTGACCACTGCCGCCACACCACCTTTTCCACCCATTTGGAAAACATTCAGATCCACGATCCGGAGGTAGCGGAAAGCTATCAGCGTTATCTGGATGCCCGGGTGGAGGTATATGGCCGGGAAAAGGCCGCCCAACGCCCACAGACCCTGATGGATATTGCCACCATCGGCGCCAAGGTGCTGAAAAAGCGGGGGCTGCTGCCGGAGCTGGACGAGAGTGAGGAGATCAACGACTGCTCCATCCACGTGACCGCCACCGTAAACGGTCAGCCTCAGGACTGGCTGCTGATGTTTAAGAATGAGACCCATAATCACCCCACGGAGATTGAGCCCTTCGGCGGTGCAGCCACCTGCATCGGCGGCTGCATCCGGGATCCGCTGTCCGGCCGGGCGTATGTCCATCAGGCTATGCGTGTTACCGGCGCGGCAGATCCCCGCACCCCGCTGAACCAAACGCTGCCCGGCAAGCTGCCCCAGAGAAAGCTTTGCCAGACCGCCGCCGCAGGCTATTCCTCCTACGGCAATCAGATCGGTCTTGCCACCGGCCACGTGGCAGAGCTGTACCACGAGGGCTTTGCGGCCAAGCGGCTGGAATGCGGCGCAGTGGTTGGCGCAGTTCCGGCAAGCCATGTGCGCCGGGAAGCCCCGGCTCCCGGAGATGTGATCATTCTGCTGGGCGGCCGCACCGGCAGGGATGGCATTGGCGGTGCCACCGGCTCCTCCAAAAGCCACAATATGAAATCCCTGACCACAATGGCCTCCGAGGTGCAAAAGGGCAATGCCCCGGAGGAGCGGAAGCTCCAGCGGCTGTTCCGGGACCCCCGGGTCACACGGCTGATCAAGCGGTGTAATGACTTCGGTGCCGGCGGTGTCTCCGTGGCCATCGGTGAGCTGGCGGACGGCCTACAGATCGATTTGGATGCGGTTCGCAAGAAGTACGACGGTCTGGACGGCACCGAGCTTGCCATTTCCGAATCGCAGGAGCGGATGGCCGTATGCGTGGAGGCAAAGGATGCCGATGACTTCATTGCACTTGCGGAGGCGGAAAATCTGGAGGCCTACCGTGTAGCGGTGGTCACCCGGGAGCCCCGGATGGTTATGAAATGGAAGGGCAGGGTCATTGCGGATCTTTCCCGTGAATTTTTGAACACCAATGGTGCCGTCAAGCACAATGCGGTCACCGTGGAAAAGAGAGAAGAAAGCGGAGCTGCCACCCGGCACTGCGATCTGCGTGCCATCGCCTCCGATTTGAAATTTGCCTCCCGGCGGGGACTGGTGGAGCGGTTTGATGCCACCATCGGTGCAGGCTCCGTGCTGATGCCCTTCGGCGGCAAAAATCAGTCCACCCCCACACAGGCTATGGCAGCCAAGCTGCCTGTCCTGCCCGGTCAGGAAACGGAGCAGGCCAGCCTGTTCGCCTGGGGCTGTGACCCGGAGCTGCTGTCTGCCGATCCCTATATGGGGGCGCAGGCCAGCGTGGTATCCTCCGTTGCCAAGCTTGTGGCAGCCGGTGCGGATAGCCGGAAGGTCTATCTGACCCTGCAGGAGTTCTTTGAAAGACTGCGTACCGATCCCACCCGCTGGGGCAAGCCCTTCCGGGCATTGCTGGGCGCGCTGGATGCCCAGCTGGGTCTGCAGGCGGCGGCCATCGGTGGCAAGGACTCTATGTCCGGCACCTTTATGGATCGGGATGTGCCCCCCACGCTGATTTCCTTTGCCATTGCCCCGGTGCAGACAGGGGAGGTCATCTCCAATGAATTCAAGGAGGCTGGTCACCCGGTTTACCGGTTTGGCAGCTGCCCCTGCAATGATTATGAGGGGCTGAAAAAGGCCTGGGAGCAGTTCCATCTTCTGTGCGCTGCCGGAAAGGTAAAGGCCGCGTGGGCCGTGGAGGGAGGCGGCATTGCCGAGGGCGTTATGAAAATGTCCTTTGGCAACGGTATCGGCTTCCGTGCAGACCCGGAGGCAGAAACACAGTACGGCCCCGCCTACGGTCAGATCATAGCAGAGCTGACGGAGGAAACCGACCTGGGTCTGCGGATCGGCTGGACAACGCAGGAGCAGAGCATCACCTATGGCGGCGAGACGGTATCCATCCGGGAGCTGTATGAGAAAAACACCGCCGTTCTGGAAAATGTCTACCCCACCCGGACAAAGGAAACGGAGGCTTCCGTGCCTGCCTTTGCCTTCCCTGCCGGCAGCCGTGTGGCACCGGCGATCAAAGCGGCAAAGCCAAAGGTGCTGATCCCGGTGTTCCCCGGTACCAACTGCGAGTACGATTCCGCCCACGCCGTTATGGCGGCAGGTGCCGAGGCAGAGATCGTGGTCATCCGCAATCTGACTGCCGACGATGTGGCACGCAGCGTGGAAAAGGTTGCGGCCAAAATTGGAGAAAGCCAGATGATTTTCCTGCCCGGCGGCTTCTCCGGCGGCGATGAGCCCGATGGCTCTGCCAAATTTATCACCGCCTTTTTCCGCAACCCGGCTGTCCGGGAGCAGGTGACGGCGCTGCTGGAGCAGCGGGACGGCCTGATGTGCGGTATCTGCAATGGCTTCCAGGCGCTGATCAAGTTGGGTCTGGTGCCCTATGGCCGGATCATCGACACCGATGCCGACTGCCCCACCCTGACCTTCAATACCATCGGCCGTCACCAGAGCCGGATCGTCCGCACCCGGATCGCATCCAACCGTTCGCCCTGGCTGAGCCTGATGCAGGTGGGCCAGATCGTCCACGTACCCATTTCCCACGGGGAGGGTCGCTTCTTCGCCTCGGAGGAGCTGGCACTGCGCCTGGCGGAAAACGGGCAGATTGCCACCCAGTATGTGGATCTCAACGGAAACCCCACGATGGACACGGACTTTAACCCCAACGGCTCCCTGTTTGCCATCGAGGGCATCACCTCTCCCGACGGCCGGGTGCTGGGCAAAATGGGTCACAGCGAGCGGTTCCGCCCGGGCTGCTATGCCAATGTCCCCGGCAACTACGACATTCGTATGTTTGAAGCTGCCGTGAAATATTTCAAATAATATCAGTAGGAAAAGGAGAATATCCAATGGCTTATTATTATTCCGAACCCAGTCATACCTTCAGTGAATATCTGCTGGTGCCCGGGTATACATCCGAAGAATGCATTCCGGCCAATGTATCTCTGCGCACCCCGCTTGTCAAATACCGCAAAGGGGTAGAGGAGCCTGCCCTCTCCCTGAATATTCCCCTGACCTCTGCGGTTATGCAGTCCGTTTCCAATGATACGCTGGCCATTGCCCTGGCAAAGGAGGGCGGCATCAGCTTCATTTACGGCTCCCAGTCCATCGAGGATCAGGCGGCTATGGTCGCCCGGGTCAAGGGACACAAGGCCGGCTTTGTCACCTCCGCCTCCAATCTGACCCCGGAGGCCACCTTGGCGGATGTGCTGGCACTGAAGGAGAAAAACGGCTTTTCCACCGTGGCGATCACCCAGGACGGCACTGCCAACGGGAAGCTTTTGGGCATCGTCACCGGCCGGGACTACCGTGTCTCCCGTATGTCGCCCACGAAAAAGGTCTCCAGCTTTATGACCCCCCGGGAGAAGCTGGTCACCGCACCGGCGGACACCACGCTGAAAGCTGCCAACGATATCATCTGGGAAAACAAGCTCAACAGCCTGCCTATTGTGGATGAAAACGACCACCTGCTTCACTTCGTTTTCCGCAAGGACTATGCCTCCCACAAGCAGAATCCTCTGGGACTGCTGGACTCGGAAAAGCGTTATCTGGTGGGTGCCGGTATCAATACCCGCGATTATGCCCAGCGGATCCCCGCGCTGTTGGCGGCAGGCGTAGACTGCCTGGTGATTGATTCCTCCGAGGGCTTCACCTGCTGGCAGAAAAATGTGATCCGGTGGGTGCGGGAAAACTACGGCGATACCGTGAAGATCGGTGCCGGCAATGTGGTCGACCGGGATGGCTTCCGCTTCCTGGCAGAGTGCGGCGCGGATTTTGTGAAGATCGGCATTGGCGGCGGCTCCATCTGCATCACCCGGGAGACCAAGGGCATTGGCCGTGGTCAGGCCACAGCGGTGATTGAGGTGGCGGCTGCCCGGGATGAATATTTCCGGGAAACCGGCATTTATGTCCCCATCTGCTCCGATGGCGGCATTGTCCACGATTACCATATGACATTGGCCCTGGCTATGGGCGCGGACTTTTTGATGCTGGGCAGATATTTTGCCCGCTTCGACGAATCCCCCACCCCCAAGGTTATGGTCAACGGTGCCTATATGAAGGAATACTGGGGCGAGGGAAGCAACCGTGCCCGAAACTGGCAGCGCTACGATCTGGGCGGTGCCAGCAAGCTGTCCTTTGAAGAAGGCGTGGACTCCTATGTCACCTATGCCGGTGCCCTCCACGACAATGTGGAAAGCTCCCTTTACAAGGTGAAATCCACTATGTGCAATGTAGGTGTGACCAATCTCCCGGATCTGCAGAAAAACGCCAAGATCACGCTGGTATCCGCCACCTCCATCGTAGAAGGCGGTGCCCACGATGTAACCCTCCGCGACAGAAAAGCCTGATCGTTATATGCCCATCCCGGCAACCTGCACGGCTGCCGGGATGGGCACGCTTTTTCCTTTATGAGAACCGGCCTGCCGGTTACAGGCGGCGGTCGAGGTGGCGGTAGAAGGTCATGGCAGTCAGGCCGACGGGGATCCACAGCAGAGAAAAGGGCAGGCAGATCTGTCCCCGCAGGGAAAGGGGCATTCCCCGGTAATCCCACACGCGGTAGTCCCGGTTCACCGCAAGCCCCACAGCCAGCTCTACGCAGGTGATCACGCCACTGGCGGAAAGGGCCCGCAGGGGGAGGGGCATCCGCATTTTGGATAGCCGTCCCAGCAGCAGAAAGCAGGTGCCTCCGGCGAAAAACATACTGCCGTGGCTCCACCCCCGCCACAGCAGCTCCAGCAGCATATACCCCGCACCGCCGGTGCAAAACAGGATCGGATATTTTCCGTGACCCACATTTTCACCTCCCATCACAGCTTTCCCGAAAAAGAATAAAAAAATCCATATTTTTCTCTTGACAAACAGTACGGTTGCGGATATAATAAGAAAGCTAATTCCGTGGCAATCGTTGCGGAAATATGGCGGCGTAACTCAGTTGGTAGAGTAGCCGGTTCATACCCGGTATGTCACCTGTTCGAATCAGGTCGCCGCTACCAGGCCCGTTGGTCAAGCGGTTAAGACACCGCCCTTTCACGGCGGTAACATGGGTTCGATTCCCGTACGGGTCACCACAGAAATGTAAACCAAAATCCTCAGGAAGTTTTCTTTCCTGGGGGTTTTGGTTTTACAAGGCTATTACAAAAACAATCATAATCGCACACACAAAGGTGGCAATCTTGCAATTCGCAGGATTGCCACCTTTTCTTTTTGTCTAATAAACCGTTAATAATGCGTCCAAGAGTTCTTCAAAAGAATCTGCACAGGTTTTCCGGTTGTGAAGTGCACAGAACTGCAAACACATTTGTGCAAAAGCATCGGTTGTTCGTTGATTACTGATCCATCCTCTGAATTTTGAGAGCATCATGTTGGAATATCGGTATTGGTAGGTAGTTCGTTTTATTATCTTGTTGAATGTATCGCCCAGTTCTTCTTGCGTTAATAACTCTGTTATGATTCCCGACATAGTGACATTCTGATCTGCAGAAAGTTCTGATACAGACGAATGGGAGGGTTGTACATTTACCCGAATAAATTCAAGAATCTGTGATTTATTATTGTATTCAATTTCCTGAATGCGGATTTGCAAAACAGAACGGTTAAATATCTCGGTTGCAATGATTACGGAGTGGCGTTTTCCTTTGTAGTTGATGGTATCTTGCACAACTTCAACAGTATTCTTCAGTTTTGCCGGCTTGCTCGCACGATTGACGGAGTGCAGAATTTTCAAAATGTGTTGGGCAGATTTCAGATTCCCAAAGGAAAGTTCATTGCTCAACGCCTTTGCGGTAATGGGCTTTCCGTATGAAGAAAAAATCCATATTGCAAGGAGCCACTTATTCAAAGGAATGTGGGAATCTTGCAAAAGTGTTCCTGATGTCACCGATTGCTTATGCCCGCAGTTCTTACACTTATATTTGATTTCGGAAGTCACCCACGCCTCACGGCATTGACATACAGGGCATATATACCCATGCTGCCATCGAATACTCGCCAAATACTCTCTACACGCCTTATCTGTGTAGAGAGTATTTTTTATGGTATTGAGTGTCATTGTGCTCACCTCATAATTATTCTATTACGCCATTCCGGTTCCGTCAAGTGGATATTATGTGCAGTATTCGTTATGTGAAGTAGCCACACCGATAAATTAAAATTTCAAGAGGTGATTACATTGCTGAATTTTATGATTTCACATGGGCTTGCAAAACAGTTTGCCTTTGAGTGCTATGACGAGTTGGCCAAAGAACTCAAAGAAGAACAATCCAAAACAGAAAGTGAGGCGAAAGTGCAGAGTGATAAGGAAAGCGATACAGCGAATGAACAATAGAAGTATAAATTCGGATTAATAATTTAGGAGGAATCTAAAAATGAAGAAATACAAAAACACTTCACCAGAAGAACTGACAGAAATCATCTATGACAGAATGACAGAACTTGTGAACCTCATTTGGGCAATGTTTTTTACCGCCACAAGCTATGACGAGGATGAAGAATATGAACAGGAAAACTTCTGTGCCTGTGAAAATGATAAGAAATGGGAAACCACTGGTGAGTTTGGTGAGCTTGATGATGCTCTACCATTCTAACCATCCTACATTGAAAGGGGGTGATATTATGTAAAATCCAATCTGATATAATCGTTTCTATCACTATTTTGCGTTTTACAGAACTTTATGAAAGAGGGAGAGCAAAATGAACAGGAAACTGTGTGCTACTTCTGCGTGGGAAAAAGCCTATCTTTGGAAACAAATTGATTTCAAAAAAGCTTTAAGCCATGTAATGAAGCTGGAAAAGCGTATTGCCGTAGCCTACTCCAATGGATGTTATGATAAAGTTGACATATTGCAAAATACATTAATCCATTCATTTTATGCCAGAGCATTGGCTGTGAAGATTGTTACTTCTAACAGAGGCAAATATACTGCCGGAGTAGATGATTATATCTGTGATACAGATGATAAGCGGTATCAGATGATATTTGAATTATCTCCCAGAGGATATAAGCCTTTACCTTTGAAACGGATTTATATTCCGAAAGCCAATGGTCAAAAACGCCCGCTGAGTATACCGACGATAAAAGATCGTGCGATGCAAACTTTATATAAATTTGCAATTGAACCGATTGCGGAAATAACAGCGGATGATGACTCGTTTGCCTTTCGTCCAAAGAGAAGTGCCAAAATGGCGGTTTCCAAATGTATTGATATTTTGGAAGAAAGTCCCAAACGGGTTTGGATTTTGAAGTTAGATATTAAATCCTGCTTTGATACCATAAGCCACGAATGGATTATGGATCATATTCCAATGGATAAGAAAATCCTGCGGAAATTTATCGAATGTGATTTTATAGATGGCAGAAAGTATGCGCATTCTTTGAATGGCATTCCCCAAGGTGGCTGTCTATCCAGTGTGATTTGTAATATGGCTTTGGATGGAATTGAAAAGGTTGCTTCTGAAGCAGATGATAATTTGGTTCGGATGGTGCGATATGCCGATGACCTGATTCTGTTTGGAGTATGCCCAGGCTATTTGGTACAGTCCGTACTACCCAGAATTCAAAACTTTCTCACTCAGCGAGGTTTGCAATTATCTATGGGGAAAACTGTACTTTCCCATATTGATAAGGGCATCACATTTCTCGGGTATGAGATAAGTCGAAAGAATAATTGTTTCATAGCAATTCCAAAACGGCAAAACATTGATAACCTGTTAAATCGTATTCGGGTGATTTTGCAAGGGGACTTGTGCAATGATTATGTGCGCATAGACAGAGAACTAAATGATGTAATCAGGGGGTGGTTTCAATACTATTTAGCAATTGCACCAGCTCAATCTCTGTATTGCGTGGAAAACGAAATAATTGCTCTTTTAGAGGAACTCAGGGAAGATGGGACTGCAGGCTATTTCCATAAACTTTTTACAAAGATATTCGATATAAAGTGTTAGAAATCCAAACGCCCTTGGAACCGCTTTGGACGATTTCAAGGGCGTTTATGTGTTAATATCAACTTTCATGTGTAATAAGATAAGTTAAATTACCTATATGAAACTCAACTTGTTCTATTCCCAGTGTATTTACATGAATATCCAGATCAGACAATTCCTCAATTTCAAGTAAGAGCATTAGAATATCCTGCGCACTGAACTGTTTCTTTTCCTCTAAGTCATTCACAGTTTTTTCATCGCAGGCCATGCACTTGCGTAAACGATACATTTCAGAATCCCTCCATTGTGTAATTGGCATTTTATACCTGATAATAATAAAGGTTCAAATTCATGGATGCTCAGCGAATAGCTCTTGTGCTAAGGAGGGAAATACACATTCCAGTATAGAAGTGGCCTGTAAAGAAAACTGCCAGATATCACCGTATGCGGCGTTATCCGGCAGTGTGTTCAATGCCAAGCAGAATATCAACGGCCTGTTGGAGTTCTGTTTTTTCGCGGTAGGCGTTAAGCATTTTCCGCTCATGGCTCGTCAGATTATCGTCCGTCAGATGAACATTGAGCAGATCGCTGGGGGAAACATTCAATGCCATACAGATACGGCCAAGAATATCAGCATCCGGACGGTTGGTGCCTTGCTCCCAATTGGATATCCGGCTTTTGGTTACATGTATCTTCTCTGCCAGTTGTTCCTGTGTCAGGCCGCATTCTTTTCGATACTTTCGTATCCTGTTGCCAATTTCATATTTCACGGAAACCACCCCTCACATATGGTTATTATACAAGAAAATCGAGTAATTGCAAGCAAAAATCAAGATATTCTGTACTTTTCTATTGACTTCACAGAAAGTCTGTGATACTATAAGCAAAAATACAGGAATTCTGTATATCAGGAGGAGCCAAATGGAAGTTTATAAGCGAGTTCGTATATACATTGAAGAAAATGGATATAAACAGTTGGCAGTTGCACAAAAGGCCGGTATCTCCAAGGTGACTTTCAATGCCATCCTCAACGGAAAGCGTACTCTGTATGCAGATGATCTCAAGGCAATTTGCCTTGCCCTGAATGTCAGCCCCGAGGTGTTTATTGAGATACCCAGGCAGTGCTAAGACAATTGCGGAGAGGTGGTTTCTGTGAAAACAACATACGAAAAGGCCAAACAGTTGGCGGATAAATGCGAAGAAACACTGGACTTTCACAACCAATTGGGAACCGAATTCTATTATTCCAGTTTAGTCTTCTGCGTGATTGATGCTGTTTTTTCAATTGGTGCACACTATTCAAGTACCGAAAGAGCGGCAGCAAATTACGCCTGCTATTATAAACAGGAAAGATACCGTCCAGAAAATACAAATGCTGATCACCGCATTTCAGATTTTATCCATAATTACGAATTGTTTGAAGATCCTGAAAGCTTTGCAGAGAAGGTGTTTCGCAACCGACAGCGAACATCATCAACAAATGGAATCTTAAAAGCAGAAGCCTGTTATGAAGTGGCGAAAATCTTAAAGGCGCACAACATAGAAACGATTTCCGACTTTCGTAAAATGTCACAGGAAACAGAAAAACAGCTTGTAACGAAAATTAAGAGCATAAAAGGACAAGGCAGCGGCTTAATGGTCGATTACCTGTTTATGCTGGCTGGGGATGAAAATAAATTCAAAGCCGACCGCCATTTACTTAGCTTTGTTTCGGATATTTTGGAAGATGACAGTGGGGTCGCTGATCTGATAGAATCGGCGCACCAAATACTGAAAGAAAAACATCCCAATTTAACAATTCGGCATTTGGACTATCTTATTTGGAATTACCAGCGCAGTGCAGATAAAAAGAATTACGGCGGCTGAAAATGCCGCTGAAATAGTAAAAAATCAGGAGGAAGTACCAATGTCTGACATCATGGACGAAGTTTTTACGGTTTATACGGGGCAAGAACGAATCTTTACCCTGAACGGAAAGGAGATTGTCATCCCGGCGCAAATGGATACCTTTTTGCACTATCGGGACAAATTCTACGAATTGGCACAGGTTTGTACCCAAAAGGCAAAGGAAGAATACACTTCCACAGTTCACGATTTGGACAGTTTCCGGGAAAACTATCCTAATATTTACACGAATAACTTATCACTTATTTCCCAAAAGGCGATTGATATTTTGGTATCAGCCGGCATCTATACCTACACTGCGGACTCCTTCATGAAGGAGTATATGGTACAAATTGGGTATGACAAGGGTTTTTACGCCATCATGGAGGAGAGTATCCGCCTGACAGAGGAGCAGAATGCCAAAACAAGTCAGGGATTGATGAATGGGTTAACTTCCCTGCTTGGTAACAGAGGTGGTTTCTTCGGCAGTTTTGTAGATGGTGTGAAAGAGGGAGCTGTCGAAGAAGGTACCAAACTGACTGAAGAACAGAAAAAAGAGCTGTTCCAGCGTTTGAAGCCTCATCTTGTACTAAATGAGATGTTTACCCATTTTGCCTGTGTTTCTGTCTCGCTCATTGGAATTCTGAGAGAGAACGGCAGTGATATCTGGCTGCCGTCCGGTAAAATTGAAAACCTGGATGCCATTTTACAGAGCATTTCCAACTCTAATTTTCCTGAGGAGAAGCTGACCGACACGCTCATTGACCTGCTCCTGACCGATATAAACGAAAGCCGTGTATACGAAGTTATGGAGAAAAAGTTCGGTCTTACGGAGGAAGTACAGGCGTTCTTTGCCTATACAATGTACCCGGAGCACAGCTCCAGTTCCCCCTATTCGGCAGGGGATTTTCCTGTGCCGGAAGCGGCAGAACCGGATACAGACAGCGAAACAGAGCAAAATGGCACACAGCAAACGCCGCCTGAATCAGAACAGCCGCAGAAAAAAGGCCTGTTCTCTTTTATGGACAAGATGGATGGGGAAACGGTGAAAAAAGGATTGAAGATCGGCGCAGGCATTGTAGCTGCCGGCTTGGCCGCAAAAGTATTATCCGGTGGATCATCTAATGCAAGTAATGGCGGCGATAACAGCGATTTAATTAAAAGTATGCAAGAAGAAAACAAAAAAATGTTAGAGGAAAACAGACGAATAGAAAATGAAAGACGGCGCCAGGCGGCATGGGATTCTCAAAGGCAACGGGATGCTGTCCTAAAAGCGAATGCTGAAAGGCGCAGAAAAGGACAGCCAGAACTGCCTGTCCCTCCTGTTAATTACTGGTAAGTACAATTCAAATATCATAAAAGCCGCATATATTCGGTTTTTATAAAAGTGCGGAGAAACGATTCTTATAAAATCAAAACATCTCTTTTCGTTAATAGAATAATAAGTAAAAAAGCAGCCGTGATAATCAAAAAATCACGGCTGTTTTTATAAACGAAACAGTTGACTTCTTTTTGTTTATATCTTAAAATGTGTTATGTAAACCAGTCTGGTGAGGTGGAGAGTATGATATTTGGATATGCCAGATGTTCCACAAATGAGAAACTACAGGACATCAACCGTCAGGTACGGGAGCTGAAGCAACAGGGAGCCACAGAGAAGACCATATACTTGGAGTATGAAAGCGGCGTAAAGGAAAACCGTGCGGAACTGGAGAAGTTACTGGAAATTGTGAAACCCGGCGATACGATTCTTGTTACAGAGGTCAGCCGAATTACAAGAAGTACGAAACAGCTCTGCGATATTATTGAGTTGGCAAAGGGCAGGAAAATCAAACTGGTGATGGGCTCCTTTGTGGTGGATTGTACCAGGGAACTGGAGCCAATGACCGAGGGAATGCTCAAAATGATGGGCGTATTCAGCGAATTGGAACGGAATATGATTCGCCAGCGAGTGAAAAGCGGCATGGAAAACGCCAGGGCAAAGGGAAAGAAAATTGGCAGACCCATCGTGACCGCCGATGATATTCCCAGTGCCTTTTACAAACACTATCCCAAATACCAACAAGGACAGATTTCCAAGAAAGATCTATCCCGATTGTGTGAATTATCCTATCCCACAGTACATAAGTATCTGCGAATTATCGAATCTGGTGACAGCTTAGGTCAAAGGAAAAATTGAAATAGAGAGCATAAAACATGCTGCTCCAAATTATGAACCAATCAAATTATGCCGAAATAATGACAATCATATCAAATAATAGTGAATTTCTCCTGCTAAATGCATATACTTATATTAGTAGCAGGAGAATTCTTCTGCCCTAAAACAAAGGAGGCTAAGTATATGTTAGCTGCAATTTATGCCAGATACAGTGACAGTAAACAGACCGAGCAAAGTATCGAGGGACAATTGGCAGTATGCCATCAGTATGCGCAGGAACAGGGTTACAATGTTGTGACTGAATATATTGACCGTGCGCAGACAGGCCGAAATGATGATCGCTATCAGTTTCAGAAAATGATGAAAGACAGTGGAAAAGGATTATTCAATGTGATTATTGTGTATGCGCAAAATCGGTTGGGGCGTAATACCAGGCAGATGTTGAATAATATAAAGTACCTGCGAGATAATGGTGTAAACATACTGTCGGCAACAGAGATGTTTGACAATACTCCGGCTGGAAAGATGTATCAGACAATGATGATGGCGTATGACCAGTTTTATTCCGAGGAATTGACCCAAAAGGTTATTCGAGGAATGACCTTAAATGCGCAAAAATGTGTTTCCAATGGTGGGCCTCCACCTTTAGGCTATAAAGTGGTAGACAAGAAATATGTGCGAGATGAAAAGACGGCACCAATCGTGGAGGAAATATATCAAAAATATGCCGATGGATGGAGTATCAAAGATATTTGTGACAATCTGAATGAACGAAAAATCAAAACATCAAAAGGGGCAAGATTTAACAAAAATTCCCTACATACCCTGCTAAAAAATCGGAAATATCTTGGTGTTTACATTTACAAGGATATTGAGATCCCGGATGGTATGCCCCGCATCATTCAGGATGAACTGTTTGAAAAAGTTCAGGAGAGAATGCAAATAAATACCCAAATGCCAGCCCGTTCTAAGGCAAAAGAAGAATATTTATTGACATCCAAATTGTATTGTGGTTATTGTAAAACGATGATGATTGGTCACAGTGCAAACAAACAGAAAAGAAACTCGCAGGAGAAAGTCACATACCGGTATTATATCTGTAAAAAATCCGGTTCAGGAAAACCTTGCAAGAAAAAGAGAATAAGCAAGGACTATTTGGAAGATGTTGTTGTAGCAGAGTGTAAATCATTGCTTACTCCAAGTAACATAACCCGAATTGCCAGAGAAATTGTAAAAATTTCCGTCAGTATGGACGATACCTCAGAGCTAAAACGATTAGAGAATCTTTTGAATAAGGCACAGAAAGAAAAGGATAATCAAATGACATCATTGCGTCAATGTGCCGTTGATTGTGTCAGAGAAATGATTATAGAAGATTTGAGTAAAATTGCTTCAGAAATTAAGGAATTGGGCAGGCAACTGGAAATTGAAAAATCCAGGCACTATATCATGACAGAAGAACAGGTTGTGGCAAAGCTTACCGCTCTGGCGGATGGAGATATTCGCAATTCCCATTACCGAAAGACTCTGATAAAACTATTTGTAAACAGAATTGATCTGTATGATGATAGATACACAATTATTTTCAACACTGGTGATGATGAAGTAACCATAACAGACAGAACATTGGAGAAAATTGAACGATCTTCAAATGGCGAAAAATCATTTTGTTTATCGAATGTTGTGGGTCACCAGGATCCCCAATGCGTTTGCATTGGGGATTTTTAATGGCCTGCATTACAAAAACAGAGAGGAATGATCGTTTTGTCGAGCAACAGACTCCCGGAACAGGGAGATAACAAAATGCGCACTATGCCGGTCGGCAAGCTGCTGCTGACGATGGCACTGCCCCTGGCACTTTCTATGCTGGTGCAGGCACTTTATAATGTGGTGGACTCTGCCTACGTGGCAGATTATTCGGAGAATGCCGTAACGGCACTTTCTCTTGCCTTCCCCATTCAGAATCTGCAAATCGGCTTTGCCACCGGCATTGCCGTGGGTATGACCAGTCTTTTGAGCAAGGCTTTGGGCGAAAATGACCCGGAAAAGGCCAATCGGGCAGCCGGTAACGGCATTTTCCTGATGGGCGTGATCACCGTTATCTTTATGCTCTTCGGCTTCTTCGGTGCCCGGCTTTACTATGCCCTCCAGCCCATCAGTGAGGCCACTGCCCAGGGCGGCACGGAATATACCGCCATCTGCTGCATTTTCACCCTTGGTATTTTTGTGGAGGTGCTGGGCGAACGGCTTCTGCAGGCCTCCGGTCGTACCATCTATACCCTTTACACCCAGGGCACCGGTGCTATTCTGAATATCATTCTTGATCCGCTGTTCATCTTTGGCTATGCCCCGCTGGGCATCCCGGCTATGGGTGTGGCAGGTGCTGCCGTAGCAACGGTGATTGGCCAGTGGGTTGCCGCCATTATGGCTGTGTTCTTCAACCTGAAGTACAATCACGATGTCCGTTTCGCCCTGCATTATCTCAAGCCCAATGGGGAGATTATGGGAAAGATCCTGTCCGTGGGCATTCCCTCCATCATTATGATGGCCATTGGCTCAGTGATGAACTTCGCTATGAATCAGATCTTCCTCAGCTTCCCGGAGATCGGGGAGACGGCCTCCGGCGTATTCGGTATTTACTATAAGCTGCAAAGCTTCTTTATGATGCCCCTGTTCGGTATCAACAATGCCGCCATTGCCATCATCGCCTTTAATTTCGGCGCCCGGCAGCCCAGGCGGATCACTGCCACACTGAAATATTCTCTGGCCGCCGCCCTGACCATTATGCTTGCCGGCCTTGCGGTGTTCCAGCTCTTCCCGGAAACACTGATGGGTATTTTTGCCAGCTCGGATGAAACCGGCAACTTTGTCTCCATCGGTGTCAGCGCTTTGCGGATCGTCAGCTTCCACTTCCCCATTGCCGCCATCGGCATTGCGCTGGGTGCCAGCTTCCAGGCGCTGGGCAACGGTGTGTATTCCAGCATTACCTCCCTGTGCCGGCAGCTGATCGCCCTTGTACCGGCCGCCTATCTGCTGAGCCTGACCGGCAATGTCCACGCCGTGTGGTGGGCATTCCCCATTGCGGAGATCGTCAGCCTCCTGGTCACCTTGATCCTCTACGCCCGCATCTACCGCCAAAAAATAACCCCTATGCTCCGGCAATAAAAATCGAAAAGGCAGCTTCCCGAGGGAAGCTGCCTTCTTTGGGCTTTATGAGCCTTGGCTGCAATGGATATTGCAAGCCTTGGTTGGGGCTGGGTTTGGCTTAGTAGATGGAAGCCCACTCAGCGATGTTTTCGCCGTTGAATGCGAAGGGAGGTCCAACGATGATCTGCAGCTCGGCATTGTCGCCTTCCAGGATCTCGTAGGTAGTACCGTTATCAGCAGTGAAGGAGGTGCCAACGGCGCCGACCTTACCGTCCGCAATGGCCTTAATGGCGTAAGCGGCGCAGGAGCCCACATCAATGGGGTTCCACAGGTACATATACGGGCAGACCTTATCGTCAGCAACATAGTCCTTCATTTCGGAGGGCAGACCCAAACCGGCAACCTTAATGGCCTTGCCGGAGTCCTGAACAGCCTTAGCGCAAGCCAGCACACCAACGGTGGTGGGGCAGCAGATAACTTCCAGGTTGGGATACTTGTTCATCAGGTTCTGAGTCTCGTCGGTGGACTTCTGAGACTCGTCGTCGCCGTAAACGGTCTCGACCCAGTTCAGCTTGGAATACTTTTCGTCGCCGTCGATGATGGTGTGCATAGCAGCGATCCAGGCGTTCTGGTTGGTAGCAGTGGAAGCAGCGGACAGAACAGCGAATTCGCCTTCGCCGCCGGTCATATCGTAAACGGAGTCAACAAGGACCTGAGCGACCTCAGTCACGCCGGCCTGGTTGATGAACATCTGAGAACCGGTGGTATCGGAGTCCAGAGTGATGACGGTGATACCGGCATCCTTGGCTTCTTCCAGAGTAGCTGCCAGAGCCTCGGCATCATTGGCCGCAATGGCGATGCCCTTCACGCCCTGAGCGATCAGATCGTTGATAACGGAGATCTGGTCTTCAATGTTGGTAGCGGTCTCGGGATACTTGACCTCGCACTTAACACCCAGTGCTTCGCAGGCTTCCTTGAAGCCGTCAACCATCTTTTCCATATAGGGGTTGCCTTCGGACTTTGCAACGATTGCATAGGTTTCGGTCTTGCCGGTATCGGGGGTATCAGGGGTATCGTTGTTACCCTGCTGCGGGGGCACGGTGGTATCGGGATTGCCGCCGCAGGCGACCAAACCCATAACCATAATCAGTGCCAGGAGCAATGCGATAAGTTTCTTCATGATATTCGTTCCTTTCATTTTTGAGTTTTTATATGAACGCGGTTTTCCGCGCGCATACCGTTATTTTTTGATCTTTCTTGTTTTGAAAAAGCTTTCAAAGGTGGGGATCATCACCACCACGACCAGCAGCGCACCAATGATCACATTGATGATCTGACCCTTGATATTCACCAGTCCCAGGCCGTATTTCAGCAGAGCGATGGTAAAGAAAGCGATCAGTGCGCCGGGAAGCGTGCCCTTGCCGCCGGCTGTGGAAATGCCGCCCAGCACACACACGCAGATGGCATCCAGCTCATAGCCCTGGGCAATATCGCTCTTGATGGAGCCGGTCTTTGCGCTGTAGAACATAGCGGCAATGCCGCACATAAAGCCGGTCAGGGTAAAGACGATCAGCCGGATCCGTTCCACATTCACGCCGGCATATCGTGCTGCCTTGCGGTTTTCGCCCACGGCAAACATCTGCCGGCCGAATTTGGTTTTGTGCATCACCAGGCTAAAGATCACTGCCAGCACCACAAACACGATCAGGATGTAATAGATCTCCCCGATCTTGCCGAAATACAGGCTCTTGAACCAATCCACCTTCTGCATACCCTTGGTGTCGCCGTCGCCCAGAATTCTCTGGGAAATTCCCCGGAAGAGAATGTTGGTGGCCAGGGTGACGATCATCGGTGCCAGCTCGGTGAATCTGGTCATCAGCAGGCCGTTGATCAGGCCGCAGAGGGTACCGGTGGCAATGCCGGCCAAAATGCCCAGCCAAATGGAGCCGCTGGCATTATACACGATGCCAAGCAAGGTGGCGGACAGGCACACATTGCCGCCCACGGACAGGTCAATATCGCCCAGCAGCAGCACATAGGCCATAGGGAACATAACGATGCCGTACACCAAATGCTCACGCAGGCCACGGAGCAGATTGGGGATTTTCAGGTATTTATCCGGGGAAAGGCTGTAGTTGATCACATTGACCGCCAGGAAGATGGCGAACAGCACGACCTCCCACCGCAGCAGGAATTTGGAAAGAGAACGCTTTTGGACATACGCAATGGTTCTACCGGATTTTGTTGCCATCAGATCTCCCTCCCTTTCAGTGCCTCGCGGCGGTTGTTCCGCTGCACCACAATGTTAATGACCACAGCCAGGAGAATAATGGCACCCTTAAGTGCCTGCTGCCAGAAGGCATCTATGCCCACAAGGCTCAGGGACTTGCTGATAATGGCAATGGTAATCACACCCAAAAGGGCGCCCACCGCACTGCCCTGACCGCCGTCAAGGCTGATGCCGCCGATGACACAGGCAGCGATCACATCCATTTCGCCGCCGGTAGCCATATTGCTTTGGGCGGAGCCATATTTACTGGTAAACATAGCACCGGCCAGACCGGCAATGGCGCCGTTGGCGGTATAAACCAAAATTTTCACCCGGTCGATATTGATGCCGGAGATCTTTGCAGCCTCCGCATTGGAGCCTACTGCATAGATCTGACGGCCAAATCCCGTCCACTTGAGCATAAAGAACATAATGGCAAACAGGGCGATCACGATCCACGCCAAATAGGGGATTCCAAGGAAGCTGCCCCGGGCAAAATCCAGATAACTGGGGAGCATCTCATCGGCGCTGACCCACTTGCTGTCGGAGATCACATAGGTCAGTCCCCGGAAGATATACTGCATACCCAATGTGGCAATGATGGGGATGACCTTGCCCTTGGCAATGACCAGTCCCACCACCAGACCGCACACCAGGCCGATGCCGGTGCTGACGGCGAAAACCGCCAGTGGGCTGGTGAGAACCCCACGCTCCATAAGCATAGAGCTTGCCATACCGGAAAGTGCCAGGGTGGATGCAACGGAGATATCAATGCCGCCAATGAGCAGCACCATCAGCATACCAAAGGTCAGGACCGCCGTGTGGGCGTAGTTCTGCGCAAGCTGAGTAAGAACATTTCCGGTAAAGAAAACGCCGCCGCTGCGCCACTGGATCACAAGGCACAGCAGGATCATAACCAGCAGCAGGCTGGCCTCCCGGCTGCGGAGCACCTCAGTAAGCCGGCCGTTTTTTTGCACTACTTTCTGTTTCACGGCTTACACGCTCCCTTCTACGGCGGTATGCTTGGTCATCGCCAGCTCCAGGATCTTCTCCTGAGTGGCCTCCTCCCGGCTCAACTCGCCGGTCACACGACCCTCGCACATAACCACGATCCGATCCGCCATACCCAAAATTTCCGGCATTTCCGAGGAGATCATAATAATGGAATAGCCCCGCTGTGCCAGCTCACCCATAATCTCGTAGATAGCGGCCTTTGCGCCCACATCCACGCCCTTGGTGGGCTCATCCAAAATCAGAATCTTAAAGTCAGAGCCCAGTGCCTTGGCCACGACCACCTTTTGCTGGTTACCGCCGGACAGGGAGCTTGCCTTGTCGAAAACAGATACAGCCTTCACATCCACCTGCTCCGCCAAATCCTTTGCCTCCCGGTTTTCCTGCTTTTCATTGAGGAAAAGGCCGTGGCGGAAATGGTCCAGCTCGGTCAGTGTGATATTTCTGCCAATGCTCCAGTCCAGGATCAGGCCCTCGATCTGCCGGTTTTCCGGCAGCAGGCCGATTCCCAGATTCATCGCATCGGCGGGGCAGCGAATATGTACCTCCTGCCCCTCCAGGAAAATTTTTCCGGAGGTCAGCTTTTCCGCGCCAAAAATGGTCTGCACCACCTCTGTGCGGCGGGCACCCACCAGGCCGGTCAGGCCCAGGATCTCGCCCTTTCTCAAAGAGAAGGAAACATCGTGGAAATAGCCCATACGGCAAAGATTTTCCACCCGAAGTACCTCGTCCCCCAGGGGAACCTCCGGCTTGGGGAACAAATCGCTGATCTCCCGGCCGACCATAGCCTTGATCAGCTCCGCATTGGTGATCTCGTCCACCTGATAGGTGCCAATGTATTTGGCATCCCGGAACACGGTCACCCGGGAGGCCAGCGCATACATATCCTCAAAGCGGTGAGAGATAAAGATGATGGCAACGCCGCTGTCCCGCAGCTTGCGGGTGATCCGGTACAGCTCCTCCGATTCCCGCTTTGTCAGGGCGGCGGTGGGCTCATCCATAATGATGATCCGGGCATTGACGGAAAGCGCCTTGGCGATCTCCACCATCTGCTGCTGTGCAACGGAAAGGTTGCCCATCAGTGCGTTGGAAGAGAAATCTGCATTCAGCTCTGCCAGCAGCCGGTCCGCTTCCGCGTACATCTGCCTCCACTGAACGATTCCGTTCTTCATTTTCAAGTGACCGGTGAAAATATTTTCTGCCACGGTCAGGTGGGGGTACGCCGTAACGTGCTGATAGATGGCGGCGATACCGGCCTTCTGCGCATCCCGGGTGGATTTGAAGTGCACCTTTTGGCCGTCCAGGAACATTTCGCCCTCTTCTGCCTGATGCACACCCATAATGACTTTAATAAATGTGGATTTTCCGGCACCGTTCTCTCCCATCAACGCGTGGATCTCACCGGCTCGCAGCTCAAAATGAACCTGATCCAGTGCCTTCACGCCGGGGAAAATCTTGGTAATGCCGTGAAGCTCCAAAATGGTTTCCGACATGACACATTCTCCTTTCTTCGACTGATTTTGCAGCCTATGACCGAAACCGAAAGACATTCTCCGTTTTACACAAATCCAGCGAGCCGTTTTTGTGCAACCCGCTATATTTTATTTATTTTACCGGAAAGAACTATCTTTCGGGGTGTCATAGCTGTATAATATCACTAACGGAGCAAAAAAGCAATCCCCTTTTTGAAAATTTTTAGATATTTTGCTTTTCGCTTCCACCCTTCCCCTGCCGGGTGCCGGCGCCGGGCGGGTGCATCAAAACAAAAACGGAGGAATACATTATGGAACGCTATGCTTGGAAAGCCACCGTCCTGCCCGGTATGCTGCAGGAATATACCCGCCGCCACGATCAGATATGGCCGGAGATGAAGCAGGTGCTGGCACAGGCCGGGATCCGGAACTACACCATCTGGAATGTGGGCAATGAGCTGTTTGGATATTATGAGTGTGACAGCGTGGCCTATGCCGCCAAGGTGCAGGCGGAAAGCCCGGTGGTGGACAGATGGAATGAATATATGAAGGATGTTATGGTTATGGAATTGGACCCGGTCACCGGTGCCCAGCCCCTGATGCGGCAGGTGTTCTTCTTCGACCCGCAGTAAATTTTATCCCCCTCTTTTTCCGCCTGGGGGGCAGGAAAAGAGGGGGATAAAAAGAAACAACCTCCCAAAAGGGAGTTGCGGTTAGGGATTAGCATAAAAACTGATTTTAAACCGACTTTCTTTCGGACGGTACAACGAGTAAAGACCACACCAAAGGGTAAAATCTTGAGTGTGGTCTTTTTCTGCTTTAGGCATCCTTACCGCTGTCCATCAGCGTGAGCCTACCGCCGAGCTGGAAAGCATAGGAGAATACCTCCAGCTCAATCAAGCTGTACATTTCGTTGACGCAGTCGTCGTATTTTTCAAGCGTCTCCTGTTGCTCCGCTGTCATGGAGTCATGTAGCCGATCACGGTTTCGTCCCATCAGTTTGAGCAGTTCTTTGCTTGCTCGGCTGCTTTCTTTGCTCTGTTCCTTGGGATCTATATTCCCGTACCAGAACTCTTCCAGTATGTTGCTATGTTGCCCATATCACACCTCCTTGCAGCGAGACACTATGCCATAGAAGATGAGATAAGTCCAGACAACAAACTGTGAACAGAAAAGCCACACAACAGATTGCTATGTCTGCTGTGTGGCTTTTTGGGTTTGATGTATCCTTGCCATTATTCATGATGTAAGAACCAAATCATCAATCGATTGTTGCTTTAATTCGATTGGTGAGTTTGGAAGGGATTTTGATCAGCTGTGGACCGATTATCTGCATCCGCTCCTCCAGGAATACATTCAGGGTATGTACGATGAGGAAGGGATCATGAAGCGGTTTGCTAAGGCATACGGCTATCAGAGATCATCCAGAGGTGATGTGCATGAAGCTACTCAGGATCAAGGATAATTCCCAGCAGAAAAAAGAGGCATTTTCTCAAATCAGAACCCTCACGAGTAAAATAGCAGATAAGACATTGGAGCAGCTTGAACGCGAAGGTGTGTTTGTATTCCCGGAGATCATAAAAGATGCAGAGGATATTACACAGGATCAGATGATTCTCCAAAGCGTAAATGACTCCTATCGCACAAGCAATGTTATGGGCTTTCTCGGCTGCGGTGATGAACGACTGATTATTGAATCCCGCTTTAGTGGGGCTGGAGAAGATTTCTTTTTTCAGTACCTCCTGGACAGAGTTCTGGATTTCCCGAATATCGTGGATATGGAAGCAGATGCCAACCATAATAATCGGCTGTTCAATTTCCTACTGTTCCTGTTTCCGCATTACCTAAAAGCAGCTATGCGCAAGGGCTTATTCAAAAAGTACATTCGCCGCAGATACAATGACGGGAATGTAAAAGGAACAATCGATGTTGCGCGACACATTGAGAAGAACACCCCCTTTGCCGGAAATGTTGCCTATAGCCAGCGTGAGTTTTCTTACGATAATAGCTTGATGGAATTGGTACGGCATACTGTTGAATTTATCAAAAGAAAGCCCTATGGGGGCAAACTTCTTATAAAGGTCAATGACGAGGTCAAACTCGTAATAGACGCTACTCCGGGATATGAGCCATATGACAGGCAGAAAATCATTGAACAGAACAAGAAGAATACTGTCCGCCATGCTTATTTCCGAGAGTATCTCGCGTTGCAGCGGCTGTGTCTCCTTATTCTTCGACACCAAAAGCACCAAATTGGAACAGGAGAACGACAGATATACGGTATCCTGTTTGACGGTGCGTGGCTGTGGGAGGAGTACATCAACTCACTCATTGAGGAT
>CAZTNP010000014.1:0-33910 GCA_964615545.1 uncultured Oscillospiraceae bacterium
ATCGTTCAGAGTAAAGGCTGACGGAGGTTCGGATTTAAGGAGTCAACTTCCACCAGAAAAAGACCTAATGCTTTGCATTAGGTCTTTTTCAATTAAGTGTGCCTTGCGGCACGATAAGCACGCCTTCGGTGCGTGAAGCGATGCTCTGCATCGTGAAGCTTCTGCGGAAATGGATGGCGCACTTAACTTCACTTTGTGTGTTAGCACAAAACTTCACTATGCAGTAAGGCATAACTTCACGCAAGGCAAAGTCTTGCACTTCACTAAAAACCATAGTTTAATGTACCTTTTTTGCTTTGATTAGTATTTAGGCGTGTTCCACGAGTTCCAATATATTGGATGGGGTTGTAAAAACATCTATTGTATTGCCATTTGTATCGAAAAATTCAACTTCAAAATATGATCCATTCTTCTCCCTGTAAAATGAAGCATTATTCCTCAAAAGTAAACAAAGGGTTAATTGGTCAGTGCCTGGATGAAATCCGGATCGGTGCCGCAGCAGCCGCCCAGTATGGTGGCGCCCATAGCGTGGCATTCGGCCAGAATCCGGCCAAATTCCTCCGGTGCCATAGGATATTGGGGTATGCCATCGCTGCCAATTACCGGTACGCCTGCGTTGGGCTTGCAGACAATGGGACCCTTCAGGTGCCGCCGCAGACGGCTGACAAGGCCGGGAAGTTGCGCATCCGCCGCCACACAGTTAAAGCCCACCGCTGCCGCTCCGGCCATTTCCAGCTCCCGCAGGATTGGGCAGACATCCCGGCCGGAGAACAGACTGCCGTCGGGCTGCATCGTAAAGCTGTAAAGCACTGCGCCGGCACCCTCCAGCTCTGCGGCGGTCAGAATGGCCTCCGCCTCCGTGGGATACATCAGCGTTTCGGCGGCCAGCAGATCTGCCCCGCCGTCGATCAGTCCGCGGATCTGCCGGCGGTAGTTATCCACCAGCAGCTCAAAATTGCTTTCGTCGTAGCTTTCCGTGTAGGCCACCAGCGTGGTCAGGTTGCCCGCCACCAGTGCCTGCCCGGCTGCCTGCCGGCTCAGCTTCACCAATCGGGCATTGACATTCTCCGTTTCCTTTTCCAGCCCAACACGGGCAAGGGCAATTGGCTGCGCCTGAAAGGTGGGGGCGTAGATCACCTGACTGCCTGCCCGGACATAGGCACTTTGCAGCCGGGTCAGCGCCTGGGGATGCTCTAAAATCCACTGCTCCGTGCAGCAGCCCCGGGGCATACCGGCCTTTTGCAGATTGGAGCCGGTGGCACCGTCTAACAGCAGTACGGGGGAGGCAAGTGCCTGAAGTTCCTCTTTTGTCAGCATAGCGTGTTCTCCCAATGAGATAAATTTTCCCTTATTATAATCCGACAGGGGAAAATATGCAACTGCCGGAACGGGACAAACTTTTGAAAAAACGCCCATTTTTCCGAAAAAACAGTCCGATCAGCAGTTGACGAATGTTTCCTTTTTTGCTAAGATGGGTACAATGAAACAAAGGAGAAAACTGTTATGCAAAAGACTCGTTTAAGAAAATATGCCAGCCTGATCGTCCGCTGCGGTGCCAATGTGCAGAAGGGACAGGAGGTGCTGATCTATGCGGATCTGGATCAGCCGGAATTTGTGCAGATGGTAGTGGAGGAGGCTTACAAGGCCAAGGCCGCCAAGGTGACGGTGGAATGGAACTATCAGCCCCTTTCCAAGGTACACGTCCGCTATCAGAGCCTGAAAACACTGGGCTCCGTGCCCCGGTGGCAGCTGGAGCGGCGGCAGCATATGGTGGACACGGTGCCCTGCCGGATTCATATTATTTCTGAGGATCCGGATGGCCTGAAGGGTATGAATATGAAGAAGCTGGCCGCTTCCCGGCAGATGACCTATCCCATTTTGAAGCCCTATTCCGATCAGCTTGAGGGCAAGCAGCAGTGGTGCATTGCCGCAGTGCCCGGTGTGGCGTGGGCGAAAAAGGTGTTCCCCGGTCTGCGTGCCGGTCCGGCCGTAAAGAAGCTTTGGGAGGCCATCCTCGCCACCTCCCGTGTGGAGGAGGATCCCATTGCGGAATGGGAAAAGCACAATGCAGACCTGAAAAAGCGGTGTGACTATCTGAACAGCCTGGGCATTTCTCAGCTGCACTATACCGCCGATAACGGCACAGACCTGACTGTGGGTATGATCCCGGAGGCTATGTTCTGCGGCGGCAGCGAGCTGAGCTCTCAGGGGATTACTTTCAACCCCAATATTCCCACGGAGGAATGCTTCATTTCGCCTATGCGCGGCAAGGCAGAGGGCATTGTCTATTCCACAAAGCCCCTTTCCTATCAGGGTCAGCTTATTGAAAACTTTTACTTCCGGTTCCACGAGGGAAAAGTGGTCGAGGCCAGGGCGGAAAAGGGCGAGGCGCTGCTCAACACGCTGATAAATATGGACGAGGGCGCGGCCTATTTGGGCGAATGTGCTCTGGTGCCCCAAAACAGCCCGATCAATAACAGCGGTCTGCTGTTTTACAACACCTTGTTCGATGAAAACGCCGTTTGCCATTTGGCCGTCGGTATGGGCTTTGCCGACACCATCCGGGATCACCACAGCAAAACGCTGGAGGAATGCCGGGCACTGGGCATCAACGATTCTATGGTCCACGAGGACTTTATGATCGGCTGCGATAGTATGAATATTGACGCGCTGACCCGTGACGGCAGGGTGGTACCCATCTTCCGCAACGGCGGCTGGGCATTTTGAGGAGAAAAATGGAACTGGATGAGACCCTTCACAGCGGGCGGCTTTATCTGCCAGGTGATCCGGAAATTATGCAACAGCAGCTTGCCTGCCTGGATCGGCTGGCTGCCTACAACCGGCTGCTGCCCTCTCAGCAGGCGGAAAAGACGGAACTTCTGCGGCAGATGTTTGCGCAGATCGGAGAGGGCTGCTATATTGAAACCCCTTTTCACAGCAATTTCGGCGGCCGCAATGTGCATTTTGGAAAAAATATCTATGCCAATTTCAATCTGACACTGGTGGATGATACCCATATCTATGTGGGGGACTACACGATGCTCGGCCCCAATGTCACACTGGCCACAGCCGGACACCCCATCGAGCCTGCTCTGCGGGAGCAGGGGTATCAGTATAACGCCCCGGTGCGGATCGGCAGAAATTGCTGGCTGGGCGCCGGAGTCGTGGTATTGCCTGGTGTGGCGGTAGGGGATAATACGGTTATCGGCGCCGGCAGCGTAGTAACCAAGGACATTCCTGCCAATGTGGTGGCGGTGGGCAACCCCTGCCGGGTGTTGCGCCCCATCGGGCAGAAGGACAGAACCGTCTATTTCCGTGACCGTCGGATTCCCGAGGAGCTGCTGGCAGAGCCGCAGAAGACCCCGGAAAAATAATCGGAAAAATGCAAAAAAACACTTGCAATTTACAGAAGCGTATGCTACAATAGCTGAGCGATTAAAGATTGCCTGGGGCAAGTATGCCCTTTTAGCTTACAAGAAAGAGGTGAACAAAATGAGAGAAGGCATCCATCCCAATTATGAGCAGACCACCATCCGCTGTGCTTGCGGCAACGTGTTCACAACCGGTTCCACCAAGAAGGATATCCGTGTTGAGATCTGCTCCAAGTGCCACCCTTTCTACACCGGCAAGCAGAAGCTGGTCGACACCGGTGGACGGGTTGATCGTTTCAACAAGAGATTCGGTCTTAAATAAGACAATAAACCGCACTGGCTTCCAGTGCGGTTTTTGTCTGCCTGTTTCCCAATCCATCCCTCCTTTGCGGAGCTTTCTGCCGGTGGCTTTTTCCGGGAGAAAGTGCCAAAAGGAGGGATTTTTTTCATAAAAAACAAAATTTCACTATTGTACAATAAAGCAGTGATGTGCTATAATAAAATGGATAAAATGCGGAGGAATGGGTTTTGGAACAACAGCAGCAGGTGCAGGAGCGTGCCGTTCTGGTGGGACTGAACGCAGACTGCTTTACAAAGGAAGAAACGGCCACAGAGGAAACGCTGGAGGAGCTGGAGGCTCTGCTGGAAACGGCAGGCGGCTTCTGCACGGGGAAAATGTTGCAAAACCGGCATACCCCCGATGCCCACAGCTTCATCGGTGAGGGCAAGGCACAGGAGGTGCGTATGCTCATCGAGGCAACGCAGTCTACTATGGCCGTATTTGATAATGAGCTTTCCCCCGGGCAGATCCGTGCATTGGAGGAAATCCTGGGCGTGACGGTATTGGATCGTTCCGCACTGATTTTGGATATTTTTGCCCAGCGTGCCAAGACCCGGGAGGGGCGGCTCCAGGTGGAGCTGGCGCAGTATAAGTATTTGCTGCCCCGTCTGTCCGGTATGGGTGTCAGCCTGTCCCGGCAGGGCGGCGGTATAGGTACCCGTGGCCCTGGTGAGACCAAGCTGGAATCTGACCGCCGCCATATCCGGGAACGGATCAGCCGTCTGCAGGGAGAATTGGAGCAGGTTCGGCAGGTGCGGGCAGTGCAGCGGGATCGGCGGATGAAAAACTCCGTGCCGGTGGTTGCCATCGTGGGCTATACCAATGCAGGAAAATCCACCCTGCTCAACTGCCTGACCGGGGCAGGAATTCCGGCCAACAACCGGCTTTTTGATACGCTGGATACCACCTCCCGGCAGCTTACCGTGTCGGATAATCTCAGTGTGGTGCTGTCGGATACAGTGGGCTTCATCGCGAAGCTGCCCCACCATCTGGTGGATGCCTTCCGTGCTACGCTGGAGGAGCTGGAATATGCAGACCTTTTGCTGCATGTGATCGACGCCTCTGACCCGGATCGGCAGGAACACATTGCTGTGGTGGACAGGCTGATCGCCAAGCTGGCAAAGCCGGGCACAAAGGTGCTGCAATGCTATAATAAGGCGGATCTGGTGCCCCTGGAGGATATTCCCGTGGGCGAGGATATCGTCCCCATCTGCGCCGCCCGCGGGGAGGGGATGGATGCCCTTTTGCAGGCAATCGAGCGGGGGCTGGGGCACAGCCGCCACCATATCCGCCTGCAGATCCCCTATGCGATGGGCGGCACCGTGGAGGTGCTTCACAGTCAGGCACAGGTGCTTTCGGTGGATTACACCGGCGAGGGTATAGCGGTGGAGGCCATCGTTGACCCAATCTTATACGGAAAGCTGCGGCAGTATATAACCGCCCAGCTGTAAAAAGGAAGTGAGCAATGTGGAGGAATACTTGGTGCCAACCGGGTTCGGCGAGGATATGTTCGTTGAGAAAAAATCCCGGTTTATCGGCCGTGTGTGGCCGGTGGAGACGGAGCAGGAAGCCCTTGACCGCATTGCGCAAATGAAGAAGCAGCATTATGATGCTACCCACAATTGCTGGGCGTATGTTCTGCACGATGGCATCGTCCGCTTTTCCGATGATGGTGAGCCGGGAGGCACGGCCGGAATGCCGATGGTTCAGGTGCTGCAAAAGGAACAGTTGTTTAATGTGGTGTGTGTGGTCACACGCTATTTCGGAGGTATCCTGTTGGGCGCCGGCGGCTTGGTCAGAGCCTATACAAAGGGCGCCAAGATCGCAGTGGATGCCGCAGGAAAATCCATAAAACGGGTTTGGTCGGTGCTGTATCTGCCCTGTCCATACACCTTTTATGAGCGGGTAAAACTGGAGGTGGCAGCCTTTGGCGGCCTGGTCCGGGATACCCAGTTCGGTGCAGAGGTGGAACTGGAGATTTTAGTTGCACAGGGGCAGGCAGAGCCGTTTTTGAACCGGATCACCGATATGACAGCAGGCACGGTGGAGGGGATGGAGATCGCCCGGGAATACCGCGCATTTCCTGTGTAAGGAGGCAAATGGCAATGGATATCAAGCAGATATTAGAGCATCAGGAGCATATTCGCCTTTCGGAAAGGGCGGCCTTTTCGGATCAGAGCAGAGGCCGTCTCCGGCCGGAGCCGGAGCGGGAGAACGATGTCCGCACCGCCTATCAGCGGGATACGGATCGAATTGTCCACTGCAAATCCTTTCGCCGCCTGATGCATAAGACCCAGGTGTTTCTCAACCCGGAGGGGGATCATTACCGCACCCGGATGACCCATACCATTGAGGTGACCCGGATCGCCAGAACCATTGCCCGGGCACTGAATCTGAATGAGGATCTGACCGAAGCTATCGCCATGGGGCACGACCTGGGGCATACTCCCTTCGGCCACGCCGGTGAGGGTACCCTGAGCCAGTGTATGGGCAAGCCCTTCCGCCACAATGAGCAGAGCCTGCGGGTGGTGGATATTCTGGAGAAAAACGGCAAGGGGCTGAACCTGACCTATGAGGTGCGTATGGGCATCGTGGGTCACACCGGTGACCGGATCCCGGAAACGCTGGAGGGGCGAATCGTCCGCTATTCCGACCGGATCGCCTATATCAACCACGATATCGACGATGCCATCCGGGCAGGGATCCTGAAAAACGAGGATATCCCCGCTTCCATCAGTGCGGTTTTAGGCGACCATCACAGCCAGCGGATCAACACTCTGACCTGCGATATGATATGCACCTCGGCGGAAAACGGAGATATTCAGCTTTCTCCCCAGGTGGATCGGGCACTTTTGGAGCTGCGCAGCTTTATGTTTGAACACGTTTACCGCAACCCCGTTGCCAAGGGGGAAGAGATCAAGGCGCAGGATATGCTCAAGCGGCTGTATGAATATTATGTAAACCACCCAGAAGCCCTTCCGGAGGACTTCCAGCCCCAGCTCAGCTTTGACGGTATGGAACGGACGGTGTGCGATTATATTGCCGGTATGACGGATAATTATGCCGTGGATAAGTATACCGAGCTGTTTATTCCCTCCGGCTGGCACGTCCGGGGCTGAAAACAGGAAAAAGAAAAGAAAGGAGAAAAAGCAGATGGCATTTCCTCAGTCCTTTATTGATGAGCTGGTGGCCCGCAATCCCATTGAGGATGTGGTGGGGCAGACCGTGAATCTTCGCCGCTCCGGCTCCAATCTGTTCGGGCTTTGCCCCTTCCACGGGGAAAAGACTGCTTCCTTCTCCGTTGCCCCCGATAAGGGGATCTACTATTGCTTCGGCTGCCATAAGGGCGGCGGCGTGATCAATTTCGTTATGGAGCTGGAGGGGCTGAGCTATCCGGATGCGGTGCGGTCTTTGGCAAAGCGCTGCGGTATGGAGGTGCCGGAGGACGAGCAGTATCAAAGCCGCTACGCACAGCAGGAGCGGCTGTGGGCGCTGCATAAGGAGGCGGCCCGCTTCTTCCATACGCAGCTTTACGCACCCGCAGGTGCTGAGGCGCTGCAATATGCCAAGTCCCGGGGAATGCCCAGGGCGGTGCTTACCAGATTCGGCATCGGCTATGCTCCTGACAGCTGGGATATGCTCATAAAGGCGATGAGAGCCAAGGGCTATACCGATCAGGAATTAAAGGACTCCGGGCTGGTGACGGTATCGCAGAAAAACGGCAATCTGTTTGACCGCTTTCGGGATCGGCTGATGTTCCCCATCATTGATGTGCGGGGGAATGTGATCGGCTTTGGCGGCCGGATTATGAACAATAAGGATCCTAATGCGGCCAAGTACTTAAACTCCCCGGAAACATTGATCTTTAACAAGAGAAAAAACCTTTTTGGCCTGAATTATGCAAAAAAGAGCAAGCTGGGCTATCTGATCCTTGTGGAGGGCTATATGGATGCCATTGCTCTGCACCAGTACGGCTTCGACTGTGCTGTAGCCTCCCTGGGCACCAGCCTGACGGAGGATCACGCAGTGCTGCTCAGCCGTTACACCGAGCAGGTGGTTTTGATTTATGACGGCGACGAGGCCGGCCAGCGTGCGACCCGCCGGGCCATCCCAATGCTGGAAAAGGCAGGCATCCGTGTAAAGGTGCTGAAAATGCGGGATGCCAAGGATCCGGATGAATACCTGAAAAAATTCGGCGCGGATAAATTCCGCCTGCTTTTGGAGGGCTCGGCAGACCGGGTGGAATACCAGCTTGCAGCCATCCAAAGCAGATACGATCTCCACGAGGACAGCCAAAAGGTGCGCTGCGTGCAGGAATGTGCCGAGCTGATCAGCACGCTTTCCAGCTCCGTCCAGCGGGAGGTCTATGGCGGCCGGGTGGCAGAGATCGCCGGCATTACGGCAGAGGCGATGAAGCTTGAGGTCAATAAAGCCTTCAAGCGGCGGCTGAGCCGGGAAAAGCGGGAGCAGGAAAAGCAGGATCTGGCACCGGTCAAGGCCTTGCAGCCTAAAACCCATACCATCCGCTATGATAATGTAAAATCCGCTATGGCAGAGGAGGGCATTCTTGCACAGCTCCTGCTGGAGCCTGCCCTTTCGGAGCAGACTGGCGGATTGACCGGGGCGCAGTTTTCCGTTCCGGTTTTCGGCAAGGTGTTCGATCAGCTTGCCGGGCTGTACCGTGCTGGGCTGGAGGTCACGCTGGCGGCGGTGACCGATCTTACACCGGAGGAAATGTCCCACGTTGTCGGCGTTTGCCAGAAACGGCAGGGTACGGTGAATGAGGCCGCCTTTTCCGACTGCGTGAAAACAGTGCTGGGGCTCAGTCAGGCCGCGAAGGTCACCACCGATGATGAGCTTCTGGCATTCAGAAATAAACTCAAAGAAAGCAAAGGAACAAAGGCATGACCCAAACACCACTTTACGGGCAGACCGACCGGGAGACCGGCGACGGCACCACGGATGCCCTGCAGCAGTTTATGCGGGAGTTGCGTGCCTGCAGCCGGCTGACACCGGAGCAGGAGCGAGATCTGGCAGTGGCCTGTGCGGCAGGAGATGAAGCTGCCATAAAAACGATGGTCACCAGCAATCTGCAGCTTGTGGTTTCCATTGCCAGAGAGTATTCCGGCCGGGGCGTTCCTATGCTGGATCTGATCCAGGAGGGGAGCATCGGCCTGATCGTGGCGGCAAGGAAATTTGATCCTTCCCGCAATCTCCGGTTTTCCACCTATGCCACCAAATGGATCCGGCAGGGTGTGACCCGTTGTATTATGAATTATAATGGCCTGATCCGTGTGCCCCATTACACGGCAGAGCGAATGAATAAGCTCCTGCGGGCAAAGGCGGAGCTTACCCAGCAGATCGGCCAGGAGCCGGATGTGGAGAGCATTGCCCGGCGGTGTCAGATGGAGCCGGAGAAGGTAAGTCAGCTTTTGCAGCTGTGCCCGCAGACCGTTTCCCTGGATACACCGGTGGGAGACGATGGCGACGAAGGCCTGCAAATTTTGCTTGAGGATCTGCAGGCACCCCAGCCTCAGGAGGAGCTGGTGCGGCAGGAGCTGCGGCATACGCTTGATACGCTGCTTTCTATGCTGACCCAACGGCAGCAGCAGGTGCTTCACCTGCGCTACGGAATGACCGACGGCACCCCCCACTCTATGGAGCAGGTGGGCAGGCAGTTGGGGATTTCCAAGGAGCGTGTGCGGCAAATCGAGCATCAGGCAATGGAAAAGCTGAAGAAGATCGGCGCGGATTTTGGACTGGAGGATTTTTTATCGTGATCAGCACGGAATTTATTTTGGATAAGCAGCCGTGGGAGCTGGCTTTGGAAAAATGGGACGATGGCAGCGTGCTGCCGGCCGCCCGCCTTCTTACCTGGCTGGAGCCGGAGGAGGAAGCGGCGGTGGAGGAGGCTATGCGTTATCTGGATGACCACCGGATCGCGCTGGATACTTCTGCACTGCCGCCGGTGAGTCTGAACGGCCCGCTGGCACTGCGGCTGAAGCAGGAGGCAGAGCTTTCTCTGGAAAAAGTGACAAAGGGGCTGGATCCCAACGACCCGCTGCGGGTCTTTTTGGAGGAGCTGGCCGCCACACCGGCGGCGGGTGACCCGGAAATGCTGGCGCAGTGCTATCTGCGGGGCGAGCACCACGTGGCAGAGCAACTTGTGAACCTGTGTATGAGCCTTGTGATCGAGCTGGCTATGGAGCATACCGGCCACGGGGTGCTGCTGCTGGATTTGATCCAGGAGGGCAGCCTGGGACTTTGGCAGAGCATTCTCGGCTTTGCCGGCGGAGAGTTTATGCCCTGTGCCCGCTGGTGGATCTGCCAGTATATGGCAAAGGCCATCACCTTGCAGGCACGTAGCAGCGGCATCGGCCAAAAGCTGCGGCAGGATATGGAGGACTATATGGATGCGGACAGCCGCCTGCTGATGGAGCTTGGCCGCAATCCCACCGTGGAGGAGATCGCCCAGGCACTGCATATCTCCCCAGAGGAGGGGGAGAACCTGGAAAAAATGGTGCAATCCGCCCGCTCTATGGAGCAGGTGCGCCAGGAGCAGCAGGAGCCGGAAGATACTCCGGAGGATGCACAGGCTGTGGAGGATACGGCCTATTTCCAGCTTCGCCAGCACATTATGGAGCTGCTGTCCACCCTGCCGGAGACAGATGCGAAAATCCTGACCCTGCGGTTCGGGCTGGAGGGCGGCAAGCCCCTGAGCCCGGTGCAGACCGGCGAAAGACTGGGACTGACGGCAGAGCAGGTCGTGACACGGGAAGCAAACGCGCTGCAGAAGTTGCGCACGGAATAAAAAAGAAAGCTGAGGATCTATTATGGCCAAAACATACGCCATTGCCATTGACGGCCCTGCCGGAGCAGGAAAGAGTACCATCGCCAGACGGCTGGCAAAGGAGCTGGGCTACTGCTATGTGGATACCGGCGCTATTTACCGCACGGTAGCATACTTTTTCGACCTGTGGGATATCAGCCCCAAGGATGTGGACGGCGTGACCCGCTATATTGATGAGCTGACCGTTGGCATTACCTATGACAGCGAGGGCAGGCAGCATATGATTATGAACGGTATGGATGTGACGGAGGATATCCGCACACCGGAGATCTCCCAAAAGGCATCCCTGGTTTCCGCCCAGGCGGTGGTTCGGGAAATGCTGCTGGATATGCAGCGGGAGGTAGCCAAAGAGCACAATGTCATTATGGACGGCCGGGATATCGGTACGGTGGTGCTGCCCCGGGCAGATGTGAAGATCTTCCTGACGGCTGATCCCCAGGTGCGTGCCCGCCGCCGGTGCGACGAGCTGCAGGCCAAGGGAGAAAAAGCGGATTATGACACCGTGCTCAGGCAGATCCGGCAGCGGGATCAGCAGGATATGACCCGTGCCATCGCCCCGCTGAAAAAGGCGAAGGATGCGGTGGAGGTGGATACCTCCGCACTGGATATAGATGGCGTGGTGGAGCAGATCAAGGGCATTATCCGGGAGAAGCTTGCCCTATGAGCGTGACCGTAGCAAAAAGCGCCGGCTTCTGCTTCGGTGTGAACCGGGCAGTGGAAATGGTGGAGCAGGCAGCCCGGGAGGCACAGCAGGTGGTTACCCTGGGACCCATCATCCATAACCGCCACGCCGTGGCTCATTTTGAGCAGATGGGGGTGCGTGTCATCGATTCTCCCGAGCAGGCACAGCCCGGGCAGACGGTGATCATCCGTTCCCACGGCGTATCCCGGCAGATCTACCGGGAGCTGGAGGCACGCAATGTAAATATCGTGGATGCCACCTGTCCCTTTGTCAAGCGGATCCACGGCATTGTCAGCACGGCAGAGCAGGAGGGCAGACTGCCGGTGATCATCGGAACCCGCAGCCACCCGGAGGTGGAGGGGATCGCCGGATGGTGCGAAAAATGTATGATTTTTGAATCCCCTGAGGAGCTGGAAAGCTGGGCAAATCGTCCGGAAATTCCCCGGGATTTGCCAATTTGTATGGTTTGCCAAACCACTTCCACGGAAAGTTTGTGGAAATTTTGCTCCGAAATGGCAAAAAAACAGTTTACTAATTTGAAAATCTTTGATACAATATGTAAAGCTACTGAATCCCGACAAAGCGAAGCGGCAAACTTAAGTGCAGTATGTCAGGCCATGGTCGTTGTAGGAGACACTCACAGTTCCAACACAGGCCGTCTTGCTATGATTTGCAGGGAGCACTGCCGGAAGGTGGTGCTGGTAGATAACGCGCAGGAGCTGGATCCCGGCTTTTTCTGCGGCGTGACGGATTTTTGAATCACTGCGGGCGCATAGACTCCCGCGTGGATTATAAAGGAGGTAAACAAGAATATGAGCGAAATTCAGAATGTTGAGGCTGTTCAGGAGGAAAGCTTTGCGGAGCTTCTGGAGCAGTCCATCAAGACTTTAAATACATGAGATAAGGTTACCGGTATCGTAACGAGCATTGGCAACACCGAAGTCCAGGTCGATCTGGGCACCAAGCACGCCGGTTACATCCCGTATGACGAAGTCAGCGCAGATCCCAGCGTGAAGCCCGAGGATATCCTGAAGGTGGGCGATGAGATCGAAGTGTTCGTCGTTCGTGTGAACGATCAGGAAGGCACCTGCCAGCTTTCCAAGAAGAAGCTGGACGGTATGAAGATTTGGGACGATATGGCTGCCTGGTGCGAGGAAAAGACCGTTGTGGATGCGGTGATCACCGAGGAAAACAAGGGCGGCTTGGTTGCCAATGTTAAGGGCATCCGTGTGTTCATTCCCGCTTCCCAGTCCGGTATTGCCAAGGGCGGCGATATGGCTGCTCTGGTGGGCCAGAATGTTCAGATGAAGATCACCGAGGTCAACCGTGCCCGCCGCCGTGTCATCGGCTCCATCCGTGCTGTGATGGCTGAGGCCCGCAAGGCTGCTCAGGAGAAGATCTGGAGCGAGATTCAGGAGGGTGCCAAGTACCACGGCGTGGTCAAGTCCCTGACTTCTTACGGTGCATTCGTGGACATCGGCGGTGTGGACGGTATGGTTCACGTTTCCGAGCTGAGCTGGAACCGGATCAAGACTCCCGCTGAGGTTGTCAGCGTGGGCGATGAGATCGATGTGTATGTCATCTCCTTCGATCCTGTTAAGCACAAGATCTCCCTGGGCTACAAGACCGCAGAGATGAACCCCTGGAACCAGTTTATGACCAACTACAATGTGGGTGATGTGGTGGATGCCAAGATCGTCAAGCTGATGACCTTCGGCGCATTTGCAGAGATCATCCCCGGCGTGGACGGCCTGATCCACATTTCTCAGATCGCCAACAAGCACATTGGCAAGCCTGAGGATGTGCTGGCTGAGGGTCAGCAGGTTCAGGTGAAGATCACCGATGTGGATGCTGAGAACAAGCGTATCTCCCTGTCCATCCGTGCTCTGCTGCAGGACGAGGCTGCTGAGGAAGCAGAAGTCGAGCCCGAGGCAGAAGAGGCTGAATAATTACTAACCGCGTATGCAAACCCGGGGGCATTTTCTGCCCCCGGGTTTTACATTCGGATATAGAAACAATTAGAAATAGGAATCTATGTCAATAATTGAGGTCGGAGTAAAAATGTTATATATCTGTATATACCAAAGCATAATTTTAAATAAGATATTGACATTTGTACGCTTGTTGTGTAATATGCAGTTGAGGAGAAATGTTTTACAATACAAGTTGTTATGCACGATGGTAGTGGAAATATATTAAGTCAACCTGGTGCTATTTATTCTGGGAGTAGTTTTCCTTGTTACTTTAAGGACGATGGTTCTATTTACATTATTGATTAAAGGAGTATTACAATGAAAAAGTTCTGCAAATCCCTAATGTGCCTTTTGTTCGGAACACTTGTAGTTATGGCCTGTGTGGGGTGCGCCGATTCGGTGGGGGTGGACACCACCGTTGCAGAGGAATTGAATATTCATTGCGACGATAATACGGGGGAAGCGGTTTTACTTTCACAGAAAGATACGGTGTATGTCAATCCGGTCTCTGCAGAGACAGAAAATGACACAGCCGAGCAGGAAGTTTGCTTAACATTCCATTCTATGACAAGAGATGAATTGTTTACCTATTTCAATATTCCTGTCGCATTGGAATCCTGTGAGGTACCCTTTGGCCTGCAAAAGGTCAGCACTCCGTATGGGATTACTTCTACCGCATATGGTTCTGCTTTTGCATCCTATACATTTATGTATGCGGATGAAAGCCAGGCAACAACGGCCTCCCTGACTGTGAGCAAGCAAACTGATTCCGAGCAGTCGGAGACAGACAAGACAGTTTCTGTAATTTCCGGGATTGCCGTTGAGATCTCCGGCTGGCAAACGGACGGCATACAGGCCTATGCCTGTCGGTTTGTAAAGGAGGATGTTAGTTTTACGGTTCGAACGACCGATCTTTCAATTGACCAAACGGTTTCCCTTACAAAGGAATGGATCGAATGTATTTTTGGAGAGTAAAAAGAGCCGGGGGCGTTTCCAGCCCCCGGGATTTTTGATAAAAGGAAAGGATGGATAAATATGGTAAAGCATATTGTGCTCTATACGCTTAAAGAGCAGGTAGACAAGGACGAGGCTGTGGCCATTATCCGGGAGAATTTGGAGCCGCTGGTGGGCAAGATCCCCGGCCTGCTCCATTTGGAAATTCGTCGCACCTATCAGGGCGGCATGGACTATGCCCTGTATTCAGAATTTGAAAGCCGGGAGGCTCTGCAAAATTACGCAACCCATCCGGCGCATTTGGAGGCCAAGAGCCATTTTTGGCATTTTCTGGATCAGCGTTTCTGCGCCGATTACGATGCCTGATAGCCTGAAAGTGAAAAAACTATGAAAGCGATCGTAACGGTTGCGGGTAAGGATCGGGTGGCATCATTGCTGCTGCCTGCACCCATTTGGCAGATCATCTGGTCAATGTAATGGACATTCAGCAGACGGTTATGCAGGGGTATTTTACTATGATGATGGCTGTGGATGTGTCACAGGCCAGTATCCCCGTGGCAGAGCTTGCCCGGAGAATCTATGAGAAGATCGTTAGGCGGGCGGAGAAGCTGGATAACGCACCGGTGATGCCGGAGATCGATAAAAGCAGCGAGGCCTTTATCGTCCGTGGCGGGCGCATTTCCCCACCTTTGCAAAGCCTGAAGAACTGAATAAGACGACCGGAGAGCAACCCTCCGGTCGTATTTTTATCGGATGTGCTTTCTCCGGTCGGGAAGCTGGGAGAGGATCACCGCGGCAAAAATCAGGGCACAGCCCAGCAGCTCCCAGGCATCCAGCCGTTCCTGCAGGAGTACCGCACCAAACAGCGCCGCAAATACCGATTCCAGGCTCATAAGCAGGGAGGCGGTGGTGGCATCCAAATGCTTTTGGGCAAGAATCTGCAGGCCGTAGGCCAGCCCCATAGACAGAAAGCCGGTATGTGCCAGTGGCAGCAGACAGGAGCCAATGGCCTGCCAGGTGGGATTTTCCCCGCGGATGAGCATCACTACAGCGGAAAGAATGCCGCACACGGCAATTTGAATGGCGTTCAGCCGCAGACCATCAGTGCTTCCGGCATAAATGTCCACAAAGGTGATCTGCACGGCAAACAGAACCGCACAGCCGATCAGCAGCAGATCGGATACACCAAGGGTGTGAACGCCGGCACAGCTTAAAAAGTAAAGCCCGGCTGCCGCAAGCAGCACGCACAGGGGGGTCATCCGCGGCAGCTTTTTCCCACGCACAACGCCGAAAATGGGCACGATCACAATGTACATAGCGGTCAAAAACCCGGCTTTTCCCGAATCGGTATCCACAAGGCCAAGCTGCTGGAGATTGCTGGCAAGAAAGAGGGGAACACCGCATAAAATCCCCGCCTTCCAAAGCCTGCCGTCTGCCCAGCGGGAAAGAAAGTGCTTGCCGTCCTTCTGAAAGCGGTCGCTGACGGCAATGATGGGCAGCAGAATCGCTACGGCAAAGAGGCACCGCAGCGCCTGAAAGGAAAAGGCATCCAGATAGGCTGTGGCGATGCTCTGGGAGACAAAGGCCGAGCCCCATATCAGTGTGGTTATCAGGAGCAGAAGAATGCCCCTTGCTCTGTTTTTCATATTATCACCGCCGCTTACTTTACCACATTTTTTGGGAATATGCAACAAAGGAATGTAGCAATTGCAATTTTGCGGGAAAGCGGTTATAATAAGAAAAAACGCATTGGAGGATATACTATGGAAGAACAGATGAAGATCCGCAGCCGGCAGGAGATCCCCGTGGAGGATACCTGGGCCCTGACAGACCTGTACCCCAGCGATCAGGCGTGGGAGCAGGAGCTGGCCACGCTGGAGGAGGACAAAGCGGCACTGGCTGCCTTTGAGGGCAAGCTGGCAGGCTCTGCACAGGCACTTTACGACTACCTTTGCCGGATGGAGCAATCAGATGTCAAGCAGGAAAGACTTGGCAACTACTGTATGCGCCGGGCGGATGAGGATACCCGGGACGGCACCTGCCAGGCAATGACCGGCAAATTTATGAGTATGGCGGTGGCCATCGGTGCGGCCTGCGCCTTTGAGACCCCGGAAATTATGTCCATATCCGATGAAACACTGGAAGAGTACTATGCCCAGTGCCCGGAGCTGTGCCGTTATCGCCGGTATCTGAGCAATTTGCGGAGGAGAAGGGCACACATCCTTTCCCCGGCAGAGGAAAAGCTGCTGGCTGCCGCCGGAGAAATAGCGCAGATCCCTGATACGGTCTACGGAATGTTTGCCGATGCAGATATGAAATTTCCGGATGCGCTGGACAGCCAGGGCAATGCCCATCCGGTGACCTCCGGTACCTTCGTGCCCTGCCAGGAAAGCAACGACCGTACCCTGCGGAAAAATGCCTACGAAAGCCTCTATGGCAGCTACCGGAATTTCCGCAATACCGCTGCTGCCATTCTGGATGGACAGAACAAGCAGATCAAATTCTTCGCCGAGGCACGGCAGTATCCATCTGCCTTCGAAGCGGCGCTGGATAAGACCAATGTGCCCACAGCGGTGTATGACAACCTGATCGAGGCTGTCCACCACAATCTGGACAAAATGCACCGCTATGTTCGCCTGCGGAAAAAGCTGCTGGGCGTGGATGAGCTGCATTTTTACGATATCTATACACCCCTTGTGGCGGATGTGGATAAGAAGATCCCATATGCCCAGGCCAAGCAGACAGTTTATGATGCACTGGCACCTATGGGCGAGGATTACCGCAGGATCCTGAAGGAGGGCTTTGACAGTCGCTGGATCGATGTCTATCAGAATGCGGGCAAGCGCAGCGGTGCCTATTCCGCCGGGACCCCCGTCCATCCCTATGTGCTGCTGAATTATTCCGGAACACTGGACAGCCAGTTCACCCTGGCACACGAAATGGGTCACGCTCTTCATTCCTATTATTCCGGAAAAAATCAGAATCCCATTGATTCCCACTATGTGATCTTCGTGGCTGAGGTGGCCTCCACCTGCAATGAGGCACTGCTGATGGAGCACCTGTTGGCAAAAACCACCGACAGGAAGGAGCGGGCCTACCTGATCAATCATTTCCTGGATCAGTTCAAGGGCACACTGTACCGGCAGACAATGTTTGCGGAATTTGAGCGCAATATCGGAAAAATCGCTGCCCAGGGCAAGACCCTGACGGCAGATGTGCTCTGCCAGGAGTATCGCCGGCTGAACGAAATGTACTACGGGGAAGATATGGTGGTGGACGACTGGATCGCTATGGAATGGGCAAGAATTCCCCATTTTTATTACAATTACTATGTGTTCCAGTATGCCACCGGCTATTCCGCAGCCATTGCACTGTCCCGCCGTATTCTGCGGGAGGGCAAGCCGGCAGTGGAGGATTATATCCGTTTCCTGTCCGGCGGCTGCTCCAGGAGCCCCATCGAGCTGCTGCAGGGCGCCGGCGTGGATATGACCGGTCCGGAGCCGGTGGAGCAGGCATTGGCACTGTTCGGAGAATTGCTGGACGAGATGGAACGGCTGATGGAGAATTGATATGCACGATATTTTTCTCCCCACGCTCCACACCTTTGCTATGGATAATATTTTTACCGGCTCCTGCGGCCTGCTTCGGTTCCGGGCAGTCCCCACGGTGATTATGAAAAACGCCAAGGAAGTGGATATGGAGGCATCCTCCATCACAGCGGAATACTGGCACGGCCTGTATTGCTACGAAAAGAGCGAAATGGAGGGCAAGGAGACCTTTCCTATGAGCGAGGAAGGTCGCCTTTCCCTGAAAAGCTGGCTGGAAAGCCACGTGGATGCTCCCTGAAACCGGGCTTTTTCACGGAAAAATGTTGACAATCGTCATTTTTATGGTACAATGATTATGAAATGCAAAGGCATTGCGGAAAAGAGAGGAAAAGCGCTTTTTCAGCGAGAGGGGAGCCGGTGAAAGCCCCTTACGGTTAATTTCCTCAGCCACTTCCAAGCCGCCCGGGACGACCGGGACGGGAGCTCCCGTTACAGAGCAGCTAAGATGCCGGTTTTCCGGCGAATTAGGGTGGTACCGCGATCACACTCGCCCCTATTTTCAGGGGCGGGTTTTATTTTTCAGTACTTTTTACTACGGAGGTAATTCTCATGGCAAAAAAACCTTACGGTGTCAATGAACTGCGGGAGATGTTCCTGAGCTTTTTTGAGAGCAAGGGGCACCTGCGTCTTCCCAGCTTTTCTCTGATCCCGCAAAACGACCAATCCCTGCTGCTGATCAACTCCGGCATGGCGCCCATGAAGCCCTATTTCAAGTGCGAGGTGGAGCCGCCCCGTCACCGTGTCTGAACCTGCCAAAAGTGCATCCGTACCGGTGATATCGAGAATATCGGCAAGACCGCACGCCACGGCACTTATTTTGAAATGCTGGGCAACTTCTCCTTTGGCGACTACTTCAAGCACGAGGCCATTGCCTGGAGCTGGGAATTTCTGACAAAGGTGGTAGGCCTGGAGCCGGAGCGGCTGTATCCCTCCATCTATGAAAACGATGAGGAAGCCTTTGAGATCTGGAATAAGGAGATCGGCATTCCGGCGGAGAAGATCTTCCGCTTCGGCAAGGCGGATAACTTCTGGGAGCACGGCTCCGGCCCCTGCGGCCCCTGCAGTGAGATTTACTATGACCGTGGCGAAAAGTACGGCTGCGGCAAGCCAGGCTGTACGGTTGGCTGCGAATGCGACCGGTATATGGAAGTCTGGAACAATGTGTTCTCCCAGTTTGATAACGATGGCAACGGCAATTATACCGAGCTTGTCCAAAAGAATATCGACACCGGTATGGGTCTGGAGCGGCTGGCCGTGGTCTGCCAGGATGTGGACAGACTGTTAGATGTGGACACGGTGATGAACATTACCAATCATGTGACGGCCATCACCGGTGCCGCCTATGGGCAGAGCGCAAAGACCGATGTGTCCCTGCGTGTGATCACCGACCATATCCGGGCATCCACCTTTATGATCGCCGACGGTGTCCAGCCCACCAATGAAGGCCGTGGCTATGTGCTGCGCCGTCTGCTGCGCCGGGCTGCCCGACACGGTAAGCTCCTGGGCGTGAACAAGCCCTTCCTGTATGAGGTGGTCTCCACCGTCATCCGGGAAAACGAAAGCCACTATACCTACCTGCGTGAGCGTGCGGAGCACATCATCCGAGTGGTGAAGAATGAGGAAGAGAATTTTGCCCGTACCATTGATACCGGTATGCGGATCTTCGGGGAAAAGCTGGCTGCCCATAAAGAAAGCGGCGCCAAGGTATTCTCCGGTGAGGATGCCTTCCTGCTGTCCGATACCTACGGCTTCCCCATCGACCTGACAGAGGAAATGCTGGAGGACGAGGGTATGACCGTGGATATGGAAACCTATATCCGGTGCCGGGAGGAGCAGCGTGTCCGTGCCCGTGAGGATCGGAAGAAGATGGGTGACCTGGGCTGGGCAGGTATTGAATTCGGCTCCGAGGTGCCTGCCACCCAGTTTGTGGGCTACGACCATTTCAACTGCGAGGCCAAGGTTGTGGCTGTCTGCGTGGGTGAGGAGGTCACCGGCTCCATTACCGGCGGGGAAAAGGGCATTGTGGTGCTGGATAAGACCCCGTTCTATGCGGAAATGGGCGGCCAGTGTGCCGACTTCGGCGTGATTTTAATGGGTGACAGCCGCTTTGCCGTCACCGATGTGCAGAAGGACAAGGGAGGCAAGTATCTCCATACCGGCCATATGGTCAGCGGCACCCTGAAAACCGATGATGTGGTGCTGGCTTCCATCGATGTGGAGCGGAGAAAGGCGATTATGCGTGCCCACTCTGCTACCCACCTGCTGCAGAAGGCACTCAAGAGCGTTTTGGGTGACCACGTGCATCAGGCAGGCTCGCTGGTGGAGCCCGATCATCTGCGCTTTGACTTTACCCACTATAGTGCCGTGACCTCTGAGGAAATGGCAAAGATTGATGCCATTGTGCAAAGTGCCGTACTGGAGGGCTACCCCATTTCCGTTAAGGAAATGCCTATCGACGAGGCGAAGGCTATGGGAGCGATGGCTCTTTTCAGCGAAAAGTACGGCGATACTGTCCGTGTGGTCAATATGGGAGATTATTCCATCGAGCTTTGCGGCGGTACCCATCTGGATAATACTGCCAAGGTCGGCTCCTTCCGCATCGAGAGCGAGGGCTCTGTTGCCTCCGGTGTTCGCCGGATCGAGGCCATTACCGGCAAGGAATGCCTGAAGCAGATGGAGATCGCCCGTGAGCGACTGTACAATGCCTGCGCCGTGCTGAAGGTCAAGCCTGCCGAGCTGGCTTCCAAGCTGGAAAATCAGGTGGAGGAGATCAAGAGCCTGAAAAAGACCATCGAGGCCATCAAGGCTAAGGAAAATGCCGGTGAGGCAGACCGGTTCCTGTTCGGCGCCCACGATGTGGGCGGCCTGAAGATCCTGACGGCCAATGTTCGGGATGCGGATGCGGCGAAGCTTCGCCAAATGGGCGATGTGATTCGGGATAAGGCACCCAATGCGGTGGCAGTGCTGTCCGCTGTCAACGATGGCAAGATCACCTTCCTGGCGGTCTGCGGTAAGGAGGCAATTGCCAAGGGGATCAAGGCCGGAGAACTGGTGAAGCTGGTGTGCTCTGTCTGCGGCGGCAGTGGCGGCGGCAAGCCGGACTCCGCTATGGGCGGCGGCAAGGATGTCCTGAAGATCGACAATGCTTTGGCACAGGTGGACGATTTCGTCGCTTCCAAGCTGTAAAAAGATAATGGGAACGCCGCCTGCTGGGGCGGCGTTCTTCGTGTAAAATTTGCGGGGGAGGGGAAAGAATGCGCAGGCTGATGTGGAGCGCTGTGGGCTTTTTCTGTGCTGCGGCCATCTGCGCCTATTGGGCAAGCCCGTCGGGCTGGATGCTTTTGGCCCTGCCGGCGGCTGCCTGTGCGGCGGTGCTGCTCCTTTTCCGCAAACGCTCTTGCACCATAGCTGCCGTTGTGCTTTTTGGCTTTGCGGCGGGAATGGTCTACACCTGGGGCTACGATCAGGCCGTGCTGGGCAAGGCCCGGCAGCTGGATGGGCAGACCCGGCTGATCCAAATGGAGGCAACTGACTACAGCTTCCGCACCGGCTACACCACCTGCGTGGATGGTACCGTGCAGTGGAAGGGGAGAAAGTTCTCAGCCCGGCTGTATCTGCAGGAGGAGACGGAGCTGTCACCCGGCGACTGCCTCACTGTCCGTGCCCGGCTGCGCTATACGCCGGAGGGCGGTCTGGAGGAGAGCACCTATCATCAGGGCGAGGGGATCCTTCTGCTGGCTTACGGGGAGGAATTGCTGAAGCTTGAAAAGGCGAAGCATATTCCCGGGGTGTATTTCGCCGCTGTTTTGCGCCGTCAGCTCACACAGCGTATCGAGGCGCTGTTCCCGGCGGATGTGGTGGGCTTTGCCAAGGGACTTTTGCTGGGAGATGACAGTGACCTGAGCTTTTCACAGGAAAATGACTTTCAGTCCAGCGGTATCCGGCACGTGATCGCCGTATCCGGCCTGCACGTATCCACTCTTTTCTCCGTGGTGTATCTGCTTACCGGAAAAAAGAGTACGCTGACATTGCTGGTGGGGCTTCCGGTGCTGCTGCTGTTTGCGGCGGTGGCGGGATTTACTCCCTCCGTGGTGCGAGCGTGTATTATGCAGGGGCTGATGATCCTGGCAATGGCAGCACAGCGAGAGTATGACCCGGCCAATGCCCTGGGCACGGCGGTGCTTGTCCTGCTGCTGTTAAATCCGCTGACGGCAGCCTCGGTCAGCTTTCAGCTTTCCGTGGCCAGTACCGCCGGCATCTACGCCTTTTCCGGCAGGATCCGTGATCGCTGGCTGCAAAAGCGGAAAAAGCCCGGCAGACTGCTGCGCTGGCTGATCGGCAGTGTCAGTGTTTCCCTGGGTGCCACCGTGACTACCGTGCCGCTGTGTGCACTGCATTTCGGCACCGTGGGAGTGGTATCGGTGATCACCAATTTGCTGACACTGTGGTGCGTAAATGTGGCCTTTTATGCCATTATGGCGGCGGTACTGATATCGCTGCTGTGGATGCCTCTGGGGCAGCTTTTGGGCTGGCTGGGAGCCTGGCCGCTCCGGTATGTGCTGACTATATCCCATTTGCTGGCGGAGCTTCCCTTTGGCACCCTGTATACCGGCAGTCCTTATACGGTGCTTTGGATCGTGCTCAGTTACGGTCTGCTGGGGATCTTTGCCCTGAGCCGAAGAAAAAAGCCCCTGCTGCTGGCTGGCACCATAGGGCTGCTGTACGCACTGACACTTCTTGCCACCTGGGCAGAGCCTTATTCCGACCAGTACCGGCTGACAGTGCTGGATGTGGGGCAGGGGCAGTGTATCCTTCTGCAAAGCCGTTCCCAGGTGTATCTAATCGACTGCGGCGGCGACAACGGAGACCGGACGGCACAGCTTGCCATACAGGCTGTCCGTTCCCAGGGGATCCGCCGGTTAGATGGTGTGATCCTGACCCACTATGACAGTGACCACGCCGGCGGCCTGCCGGCACTGCTGACCTGCCTGCCGGTGGAGCGGCTGTATCTGCCGGATACGGATGCGGATGCCCCTATCCGAAGAAAGCTGGAGCAGCAGTCCGTGCCCATCACCTGGGTGCGGGAAAACCAGAGCTTTTCCTGTGGCACCGGCCTGCTTTCCCTGCTTCCGGCAACTTCTGCTTCGCAGGGCAATGAAAGCAGTATGTGCATCTTGTTTCAGAAGGAAAATTATGATATACTGATCACCGGAGACCGGGATCAGGCCGGAGAACGGCTGCTTTTGGAGCAGGCGGATATCCCGGATATTGAGGTGCTGGTGGTGGGGCACCACGGTGCAGCCACCTCCTCTGCCATTGATTTCTTGGAGGCGACCCGTCCGGAGATCGCCATTATCTCCGTGGGACAAAGCAATACCCACGGCCATCCGGACAGTATGACATTATATCGCTTAAAACGCATAGGGTGCGTGCTCTATCGCACCGATTTGGATGGAAATATCCTGATAAGGGGGTGAACGGCGTGGCAGAAAAAAACGCAAGACCCGGCGCATTGGCTGCTCTGAAGGCAGAGCTGAAGGCAAAGAGCTTTCGGCGGCTGTATTTTTTCTACGGTGAGGAAAGCTTCCTGCTGCATTACTATCTGGAGGCTATGAAAAAGGTGCTGATCGATGAGCTGACGGAGTCGTTCAACTACCATAAGCTGACACAGGAAAGCTTTGATGTGCAAAGCTTTGCCGATGCGGTGGAGAACCTGCCTATGATGGCGGAGCATACCTTTGTATGGGTGGATGAGATCGACATTTTTAAGCTGCCGGAAGCCGACCGGAATAAGATCGGGGAGATCCTTTCCGATATTCCCGAATACTGCACTGTGGTCTTTTCCTATGAGACAACGGCGTGGAAGCCGGATAAGCGGCTGAAAAAGCTGTGGGAGGCCATTGACAGCAATGGTGTGCAGGTCTCCTTTGACCGGCAGGAGCCCAAAGACCTGATTCCCTGGATCACCCGGCATTTTGCTGCCGAGGGGAAAGAAATCCCCCCGGAGCTTTGCACCTACCTTATCGACCTGACCGGCGGCACGATGACCGTTTTGGCAGGGGAGATATCCAAAATCTGCGCCTTTTCCGGCAGTACGAAGATTGTCAAAAGCGATATCGATGCGGTGACGGAGCCGGTGCTGGATGCGGTGGTTTTCCAAATGACCGAGCTTTTGGGGCAAGGGCAGTATGGCCCGGCACTGATCAAGCTTCGCCAGCTTTTTCAGATGCAGCAGGAGCCCCTGAGTATTTTGGGTGCCATCGGCAGCCATTTCCGCAGAATGGGCATTGCCCGCACCCTTTTGGACAATGGCCGGCCGGCCAGCGAGCTGATGCGAATCTGTGGTATGAAGGATTACCCGGCAAGAAAGACTATGGAGGCCGCCCGGCGGTTTTCTGCCCAGTTCTACCGCAGTGCCACAGAGCTGATATTGGAGACGGATAATGCCATAAAAACCTCCTATGATGAGCCGGAGCGGCTGCTTGAGGTGCTGCTTCTGCGGCTGGCGCAGGAGGCAAAGTATGGTTAAGCTTCGTCAGGCCATTGTGGTAGAGGGGCGTTACGATAAAAATACCCTCTCTCAAATCGTGGATGCGCCCATCTTTGAGACCGGTGGCTTCCGGATTATGAGGGATAAGCAGCAGCTTGCCCTTTTACGCCGTGTGGCGCAGACCCGGGGGCTGATCGTATTTACCGATTCCGACGGTGCCGGCTTTGTGATCCGCAATTTTCTGAAAAGCGCTATTGCCCCCCAATATTTGCTCCACGCCTATATTCCGGATATCTACGGCAAGGAAAAGCGAAAGGCGGCTCCCGGCAAAGAGGGAAAGCTGGGGGTGGAGGGAATGACCCCGGAGGTCATTCTGGACTGCCTGCGCCGTGCCGGTGCGGTGACGGAGCAGGGCAGCACGGAGGAAAGAACAGCTCCCATTACCAAGCAGGATCTGGTGCAGTTGGGGCTGTCCGGGGGAAAGAACAGCAGCGTTCTCCGACAAAAGCTACTGCAAAAGCTGCAATTTCCCCAGCATATGAGTGCCAATGCTATGCTGCAGGCGCTGAATGTGCTTTATACGCTTCCCCAGCTGCGGGAGGTAACAGAGGAATTGGATTTATCAAACGGTAAAGAATAAGGATAAACGGAGGCGACCCGATGATCGACATTGCGGTGCATAATTTAACAAAGTTTTTCGTCATCGGGGAAAACCTGCTGGAAGACCTGTCCTTTGAGGTGCAGGAGGGGGAACGGGTGGCGATTTTAGGCCGGAACGGCTGCGGAAAGACCACCCTTTTCAAGATCCTCACCGGGGAAATGGATTACGACAGCGGCGAGGTCTATGTCAACCCCAATAAAAAGCTGGGGCTGATCTCCCAAATTCCCCAGTTCCCCCAGGGCTGGACGGTGGAGCAGGTGCTGCGCAGTGCCTTTTTGCCGCTGCTTCGCACAAGGGAGCGGATGGAGGAGCTGGAGCAGGCGATGGCCTCTGGTGCCACGGCGCAGCAGCTCCGGGAGTATGACGAGCTGGTCAGCCGGTTCCAGTCCGGCGGCGGCTACGATATGGATGTGAATACGGACAAGGTGTGCAATGGCCTGGGCATTACGGCTCAGCAGCGTGGGCAGCTGTTTTCCAGCCTTTCCGGCGGAGAACGCACAAGAATGAATCTGGCACGGCTGCTTTTGGAGGAGACCCAAATCCTCCTGCTGGATGAGCCCACCAACCATTTGGATCTGCGCAGCGTGGAGTGGCTGGAAAATTATATCCATACCATACGTTCCACGGTGCTGATCATTTCCCACGACCGGTATTTTCTGGATCGTGTGGCGCAGCGTGTGGTGGAGATCACCGATGGTCACAGTGAGTTGTATTCCGGCAATTATTCCTTCTATATCGAGGAAAAGCAGACACGCTTTAATCAGCAACTGAAGCAGTATGAGCAGGAGCAGGCCAAGCTGAAGCAGCTTGGCTATACTGTGGAGCGGATGAAGGGCTGGGGCATCAATAACCGCACCCTTTACCGCCGTGCTATGTCCATTCAGCACCGGATGGAGCGAATACAGAAAACCGAGAGACCGAAGACGGAAAAAACTATGAAAGCCACCTTTGGCGAAAAGGAGTTTGCCGGCGATGTGGTGTTCAAGGTGCGGGATATGGCGAAGGAATATGACGGCCGCACATTGTTTTCCGGCGTAGAGCTGCAGGTGGGAGCCGGGGAGAGGATCGCCCTTTTGGGAGATAACGGCACCGGCAAGACCACCTTCCTGAAGTGCCTTTTGGGAGAGGAGCCCTGTGGCGGTAAGATCCGCTTCGGTCCTGCGGTAAAATGGGGCTATCTTCCTCAGATCATTCACTTTACCAATCCGGAACGCACGCTGTACGATACGATGCTGTATGAGAAAAACTGCACTCCACAGACGGCACGGGATCGCCTTGGCACCTTCCTGTTTCAGGGGGAGGATGTTTTCAAGCGTGTCGGGGAGCTTTCCGGCGGTGAGCAGTCCCGCCTCCGGCTTTGTATGCTGATGGATGAGAAGATCAATTTGCTGATTTTGGATGAGCCCACCAATCACCTGGACATTGCTTCCCGGGAATGGGTGGAGACGGCCATTGAGGAATTTGAAGGTGCCCTGCTGTTCGTATCCCACGACCGGTATTTTATCGAGAAGTTTGCCGAGCGGATATGGGTGCTGGAAAACGGGACTGTCACCGATCATCCCTATGGCTATGCCAAGTACCGCGCCATTGCGGAGCGGGAGCAGATGGCAAAGCCGGCTTCGGAGAGTACCCCCAAGCTCAAAAAGGAAAAGCCCAAGGGCGGAACAAAGCAGACGGATAAGCTTGTTCGCCGGCTGGAGCGGGAGATCGAAAAGCAGGAGCAGGTGCTTGCGGCACTGGATGAAAAAATCGGGCTGGCTGCCTCGGATTATCAGGAGCTGACCCGGCTGCTTCAGGAAAAGGAGCAGGAAGAAAGCGTATTGCTGGAAATGATGGAGCAGTGGGAAGCTGCTCAGGAAATATAAAGGAGTTAGAATATGAGTTCGTGTAGCGGAAATTGCGCAAGCTGCGGGTCAGACTGCGGCGAGCGGAAAGCAGAGAGCCTGCTGGCAAAGCTCAATGAAAAGGCCAGTGTAAAGAAGGTCATTGCCGTTGTGTCCGGCAAGGGCGGCGTGGGAAAATCCACCGTGACGGCAATGACGGCCGTGGCAATGGCACGCAGAGGCAGCCGGGTGGCCGTGCTGGATGCGGATATCACCGGCCCCTCCGTTCCCACCGCCTTCGGTGTCAGCGAATGTCAGGGTGCTACCAAGGAGGGCCTGTATCCTGCCCTGACACAGACAGGGCTGCAGGTGATGTCCATCAATCTTCTGCTGGATAACAGCACCGATCCGGTGGTTTGGCGTGGCCCGGTGATCGCCGGTGCGGTCAAGCAGTTCTGGACGGATGTGATTTGGGAGGATGTGGACTATATGTTCGTGGATATGCCTCCCGGCACCGGCGATGTGCCTCTGACCGTATTCCAGAGCCTGCCGGTGGATGGCATCATCATTGTCACCAGCCCCCAGGATCTGGTTTCCATGATCGTCTCCAAAGCAGTGAAGATGGCCAATATGATGCATATCCCTGTCCTCGGACTGGTGGAAAACTACAGCTATTTGCAGTGCCCCGATTGCGGAAAGCGGATCGAGGTGTTCGGCAAGAGCCATTTGGACAGCGTGGCCGGAGAATTCCATCTGCCCGTGCTGGCAAGGCTGCCCATTGATCCCAGGGTGGCGGAATGCTTCGACAGCGGAAAAATGGAAAGCGCGGATACCTCGGCATTTGACGATGTGATCACGGCAGTGGAAAATGCGTAAAAAAGCGGCAGAAATCACGGATGCTCCGTGGCTTCTGCCGCCTATTTTATTGCTTCAAAACAGCTTTCCTACAAGGAACCAGAGGATCAAAAGAATAACCGCCAGGGGAATATAGGCGATGAGTGCTCCCATAGCAATGGTAAAGGAGGTAATGCCGAAATATCCAAGGGCATACACCAGTGCCGCCAGAAGACCGGTGGTCAGCACCGCCTTGGTTACCTGCTTGCCTACCACATTGGCAAAGAAGAAGGTGTAAAACGCGGCGATCAGGGGATTGACGGTGGTGAGAAGGGCACCGACCAGGATCTTCAGCGCACCGGTCAGCAGCAAAATCAGCAGCAATGCCAGCACAATGGCCGGGGCGTACATCAGGAAGCCCTCAGGCAGATAGCTTTCCAGCAGCCAGGTGACCAGAATGTGGGCAGCCTGCGCCAGCAGCACGGTCAGGATCCGGAAAAAGCTCCAGGTGAAAAGATTTTTGCCCTTGGGCATAAAATTGTCGATTAGGTTCATAAGAAAGGCCAAAATGATCATACTCACAAGCTGCGAGCAGATCACCGTGTAGTCCGCACCGGCAAAGGAGAAAAGCCGGAGCTTGTCGCCGGTTACGGTGATGAAGGGCAGGGGGGTGATAAATTTCTGCCAGTCGCCTCCCGCACTGTGCAGCACGATATTCAGCGCATACACAAATAAAATGCCGATGGCCGAGGAAACAGCATTGACAAGTACGGATTTTTTACCGAAAACGAACCGGCCAATGGCACCCAGCACAATGGTGCCGACCAGCAAAAGCCCGGCAGCATACAGCAGGGAATAAAAGTCCAGCCTAAGGGATTGAAAATAAGCAATGATGGATTCCATAAAAACCTCCTGACAGGGATACCCATATTCTTCCACCTATTATAACGGCCTATCCAGAAAAAATCAAGGCCGCCTCCGCACTAATGGCCGCCCAGCAGCAAAAGCCCCCTGCACTTTGCAGGTGCAGGGGTGCTTTTATAGCTTTGTAAATTCGTAAATGTAGCAGACGGTGCCGTTATCGTAGGTGTAGACCTCCTGGCCGTTGCTGCGTATTTCCTTTTGAAATTTGTCAAAATCCCGGCCGTGCTTCATCCGTACATATTCCTCCGTGCTGCCAAGCTCCGCTTCCTCAAAAAAGGTTTGGGGACGGGAGGCACCGGCACAGCCGTTGATAAACTTTGCCACGATCTCGTATTCTTCCATAGGAAAACCTCCGTTTTCTTTTTATCATAGCAAAACGGGACGGAAATTTCAAATGAAATTTACTGCCGGTAGGTCTTTAAAAAATCTGCCAGCTTTTGAGTGGCCTCGTCCAGCACCTCGATCCGGGGCAGATAAACCACCCGGAAATGGTCAGGCTGCTTCCAGTTGAAGCCCTTGCCGCTGATCAGCAGGATCTTCTTTTCCCGCAGCAGATCAAAGGTGAATTTTTCATCGTCAGTGATGTGGAAACGCTTGGTGTCCAGCTTTGGGAAAATGTAGAAGCCGGCCTTGGGCTTGACGGCGGTAATGCCGGGAATATCCGTCAGTGCCTTGTAGATAAATTCCGCCTGCTCATAGACCCGCCCGCCGGGCACAAGATAGTTTTTCACGCTTTGATAGCCGCCCAGCGCGGTCTGTACAATGGACTGCGCCGGCACATTGGAGCAAAGCCGCATATTGGAGAGCATATTCAGCCCCTCCATATAGTCCCGTCCCAGTGCCTTGTTGCCGCTAATGACCATCCAGCCCATACGGAAGCCGGCGATCATATGAGATTTGGAAAGACCGCTGAAGGTCACGCAGAAAAGATCCGGTGCCAGGGAGGCAATGGAAATGTGGGGGTCGCCGGTCAGAATCAGCCGGTCATACACCTCGTCGGAGAAGATCATCAGCCCGTGCTCCCGTGCCACCTCCACGATCTGCTGCAAAACGCCTTCCGGATAGAGGGCACCGGTGGGGTTGTTGGGATTGATGATGACAATGGCCTTGGTGCGGTCGGTGATCTTGCGGCGGATATCCTCTATATCCGGGTACCATTCGCTCTGCTCATCGCAGATGTAATGCACGGCGGTGCCGCCGGCCAGAGTGACACAGGCGGTCCAAAGGGGATAGTCCGGAGAGGGGATCAGCACCTCATCCCCATTGTCCAGCAGGGCGGACATACTCAGATTGATCAGCTCGCTGACACCGTTGCCGGTGTAAATATCGTCGATGGAGAGATTGGGCACATTCTTTGTCTGCATATACTGCATAATGGCCTTCCGCGCGGAGAATAATCCCTTGGCTGGGGAGTAGCCCTCGCATTCCGTGAGCTGGCTCTGCATATCGAAAATGACCTCGTCCGGGGCTTCAAAGCCAAAGGGCGCCGGATTGCCGATGTTCAGCTTCAGCACATGGGCACCGGCGGCCTCCATACGGGCGGCTTCCTCGACGACCGGGCCGCGGACATCATAAAGCACGTGGTCAAGCTTGGATGATTTTTTGAAATTCTGCACGGTGATCGCTCCTTTGTTTTCAATGGTCTGGACGGCAGGAACCGAATCCCCCCGAAGCCAGTTGGCGGATACGCTCAGGGCATCCGCCAAAAACTGCATAGTGTTTTCCCTGGGAACGCTTTTCCCACTCAAATATTGGCTGATATGGCTTTTGCCCAATTTGAACCCGGTCTGCTCCGCAAAACGCAGCAGATCAATTTGCTTCATACCCTTGTCCGCCATAGCCAAAGAAAGCCGCTCAGCAAAGCTCTGCATCCCCATAAGCACCTCCGAAATTGAACTTCACAAGAAAGTTCAATTAATTTTCCACCAGTATATCACATAAAGTTCAAATTTGCAACCCAAAAGTTCAAAATAACACAACCAAAAGAAAAAGCCTGCGAATATCCCACCGGTTCATTTCCTCCCTGAGTTGTAGAGGGAACATCCAATATTGTAAAATATGAGACATTGAAGGGGTGAAGGCCTATCAACCATAAAAAGTTGGTCGCTTTTGTTTTCACTATTCCAAGTCTGTTCTAAAAAGAGCAATTTCTAAAGAAATACTGACCAAGCGAGGCTTAGTCAGTGTTTACGATTATTCCATAAAGGTAGCACATATTTAATTTGAACCGCTGTGTACCGAAAGGCGCACACGATGGTGTGAGAGAATGGAAAATCCATCCTACTCGATGTTCTGGTCAAGTGCGATAGCTGGAGGGTATTTCTTTGGACAAGTGGATGAAGCGGGGAGCGGCGTGAATTTTATCACACCGCTCCCCGAAAATCTTTTCGTCATTTGGGAATGCTGCTTTACGACCACCGGGCATTGTGATCGCAGGCTTTTGTTATGGAGTAGATATGAATCAGAGCTTTTTGCCGGAGGCGGCTTCGAAGTGGTATTTTACGATGCCCAGATCCAGCTTTGTGTAAAAACCGGAGGAGCAGGTGGCTTCCACGGTGCCATCCGGGAGCAGGGTGAAGAAAAACTTCTGCTGATTCATTGCTGTGGGGGCAAGCGCGGCAGCCTCCATTCCCTGAAGAAACCATTCCGGTGCCGGGTCGGCGGCACGGCAAAGCTGAGAAAGGGGCTTGCTGTTATGGGGGACACCCTGTGTCTTTCCGTAGCCCAGTGCGATCAGGCATACCAGCTTTTCTCCCTTTTCTATCCGGGCGCTGCATTTGCCGTGGGTCAGAGCGACCCAGCAGGTATTCAGCCCCAGAGACTGCGCCTTGAGCACAAGCTGCTCCCCATAGTAGCCCAGAGTCTCCTCCAGTGTGGCAGACTTTTTGCCCACCAGCGCGATGTAGTTTTGCACACCGGAAAATTTTCCGTAGTGTGCCAGGAAGGAATCAAAGCATTTCGGCTCATCGTACAGGAGCTGAATATGCAGATCTCCCTCCCGGTTACATTCCCTGACCATTGCCTCCAGCGCCTCCCGCTTTTCCTGCTCAATGGGGCAGTCTTCATACTGGCGGACACTGTGCCGCTGCTTCATTGTCTGTAATGTGTTCATATTGGCATTCTCCTTTTCCTGTGGTTTTATTTTATTCGTGCACCTGGCCATTATGCCGGTCAGGCAGGGCCTTGGTGATCTCCATTGCAAGCTGCAAGGTGGAGATCAGCTTTTCGAAGGCGGCCATTTCCGGGTCAAAATAATAGTAGTTCCGGGTACCCTCCTTGCGCACCTTCACGATCCCGGCTTTTTTCAGAATCTGCAGATGGTGGGAGACCGCTGGCCGGGAAAGATTGGTCTTTTCCGTAATGGTGCCCACCCGTGCCCCGCGGCAATCACCAATCTTCAGCATTTCCAGGATCAGGTGCTGCCGCGTTTCGTCTCCCAGTGTGGAAAGCATAGGGCCACACTGGGAAAACTGCCCGGCAAAGGCCGGCACCTTTTCGCGAATGTCCAAAATCCTTCCCTCCTTCGTTTATTCTTTTGAACGGTTCCTATTATAGCACATCCGGAATAAAAAGAAACATCGGTAAAGAAAATCAAGACAAATAAAAAAACGGCTGCCCCGGATGGGGCAGCCGCTTTGCAGCAAAAGGGAAATCAGGCCTTGCCTGCGCAACCCAGAACGTCCACCAGCTTGTGGCGAACCAGTTCCTTGATGTTGGCACGGGCGGGCTTCAGGTACTCGCGGGGGTCAAACTTGTCGGGATGCTCAGCAAAGAACTTCCGGATGGTGCCGGTCATAGCCAGGCGCAGGTCGGAGTCGATGTTGATCTTGCAGACAGCCAGCTCAGCAGCGTGACGGAGCTGCTCCTCGGGAACGCCAATGGCGCCGGGCATTGCACCGCCGTAGGTATTGACCATCTCCACATAGTCCTGAGGCACGGAGGAAGAACCGTGCAGAACGATGGGGAAGCCGGGCAGTTTCTCAATGATGGCTTCCAGAATGTCGAAGCGGAGCTGAGGATTGGTGCCGGGCTTGAACTTATAAGCACCGTGGGAAGTGCCGATGGCAATGGCCAGGGAGTCACAGCCGGTACGGGCAACGAACTCCTCGACCTCTTCCGGACGGGTGTAGTGTGCCTTGTCAGCCTCAACGGAGACCTCATCCTCAACGCCGGCCAGAGCGCCCAGCTCAGCCTCGACCACAACACCGTGATCGTGAGCGTACTCAACCACCTTCTTGGTGATCTCGATATTCTCGTCGAAGGGCTTGGAGGAAGCATCGATCATAACGGAGGTGAAGCCGCCGTCGATGCAGGACTTGCAGGTCTCAAAGCTGTCGCCGTGATCCAGGTGCAGAGCAATGGGAATTTCGGGGCACTCGATCACAGCAGCCTCCACCAGCTTCACCAGGTAGGTGTGGTTGGCATAGGCGCGTGCACCCTTGGAAACCTGCAGGATAACAGGAGCCTTCTCCTCCTTGCAAGCCTCGGTGATAGCCTGAACGATCTCCATATTGTTCACATTGAAAGCGCCGATGGCATAACCGCCGTCATAAGCCTTCTTGAACATCTCGGTAGTAGTTACAAGAGCCATAATCATATATCCTTTCTTATTACGGGCGTGAGCCCAATTTTTTACAGATACATTATACCACGATTTTTCTGCATTTCAATATATTTTTTATAAATCCCCCGGGGCAGACAGGGAAAAATTGTTTCCCATATCCGCAAAAAACTATTTACCTTTATGAGAAAATGGAGTATAATGCATTTGTTAAATAAAAAACGCAAGGAGTTTATCAGAAATGAAAATTTCACCGCTTCAGTTGGCAAGATATCAGTATGCCCCCAAGCTGCCCGGTATGCTGAGAAACGGCATTGCAGCTATTTCCGTGAAGAACGGCGGCGCGACCCAGTCTGTGGCCGATCAGGAGAAGATCGCAGCACTGTTCCCCAATACCTACGGCAAAAACGAGATCACCTTCCAAAAGGGCGAAAACACTGCCCCTGCCCGTAAGCAGGTGGTAGGCGTGATTCTGTCCGGCGGTCAGGCACCCGGCGGCCACAATGTGGTCTGCGGCCTGTACGATGCACTGAAGGCAACCAACCCGGAAAATGTGCTCTATGGCTTCAAGGGTGGCCCCAGTGGTCTGCTGGAGGATAACTACCTGATCTTTGATGATGCCTATATCAATCAGTACCGCAACACCGGTGGCTTTGATATCATCGGCTCCGGCCGTACCAAGCTGGAGACCCCTGAGCAGTTTGACATTGCCGCTCAGGTTTGCAAGAAGCACGGCATTACCGCCATTGTTATCATCGGCGGTGACGACTCCAACACCAATGCCGCCTGCCTGGCAGAGTATTTTGCTGCCAACAATACCGGCGTTCAGGTCATCGGCT
>CAZTNP010000015.1:0-33056 GCA_964615545.1 uncultured Oscillospiraceae bacterium
CCCCCATCGCTATCGAGAAGGGCCTGCGTTTCGCTATCCGTGAAGGCGGCCGTACTGTCGGTTCCGGTGTTGTTACCGAGATCCTGGAGTAATTCTCAATAACGCAACCAAATAACATTTACGCCTCCGGCTTCTGGCCGGAGGCGTTTTTTGGTCTATTTCAGGCTGCGATGGGGGTAAAATGACACAATGTCAACAGTGGTGAAAATCACTATTTATTGGGAAAGCAGGGTTACATCCAGCCTGACCGGGTTGTGATCGGAGTGGGTGAAGCCAAGGTCAATGGTTTGTACCTGCTCCAGCTGTACATTGGGGGAGAGAATAAAGCCGTCGATGACATAAAGCTGGGAGTTGCTGTTCAGGGGTGCATCCAGCAGGCGGCAGGTGGCGGTGGCGGCATCGCAGGCGTATTGCCAGCCTGCCGGCAGCTCCTCCCGGTACAGTATGCCCGGTGTCCAGCTTTCCGGGTCTGCAATGGGGTACTTTTGCAGGGTGTCCGGAAATACCTGATTGAAATCACCGCCTGCAATCACATAGTTGCCCTGTTCATATTCCTGCTGTAAAATCTCCCAAAGGAGCTTTGTCTGTGCCAATTTCCCTTCGCCGTCGTCATAGGCCTCCAGGTGGAGATTGACCAAAACCAGCTCCTTTTCCGTGCCCTCCACCGGAAGACGGGTGATCAGCAGACACCGCTTCAGATTGGCAGTGCTGACCGGCCAGGAAAAGGGGCAGGGCAGAGCGATCCGCTGGGGCTGGTCTGTCAGGGCGTGACCGGTAAAGGTGGCAATGCCACTGGCAATTTTACCGATAGGGGGCAGGGGATAGGGGACAAAGTTACATTTGTAGTTGTACGCAAAAGCACTGCTTCCCTGCAGAGCCTCTCCAATACGCTCGTATTGGTCAAGCCCGTCCGTCCGGCTGGAATTGATATCCACCTCTTGCAGCAGGTATGCATCTGCCGGGTTTTCCCGGAGAAAGGAAACAACGCCCTTCAGATTTTCCTCCACCGCCTCCTGACTGGGCGGGTTGACCATAGTCCCTCCGTCCATAAAGAAGTCCGAGTCCTGCCCCAGACCGCAGTAGCCGATGTTCCAGCTATACAGGCGCAGAGCATTTCCCGCCGGTGCGGCCTGCTGATTTATGGTGAAATACTCTGCCTCCTGCCGGTGGGCGGGGCGGTATTCCGTTATGCTCAAATAGGCCACAAGCCCTATAGCTGCCAGCAGCACAAGTGCCAAAAGGCCGCAAATACCTTTCAAAAGCTTTTTGATCATATTCATTCCTCCTTGCTGATATCATACCACCCTTTTCCAAAAACTGCAAGAAACGAAGTGTAAATTACAGGAGGATACTGTCTTGAACAGACGGAGATTTTTTGCTATAATGTCGGCAAAAACAACAGGAGGTTTATTATGAGAGGAATACCGTCGCTTATTACAGATATTCGGAAAAAGGTCTTTACTGAGGTGGCAAAGATGGCCTATGCGGGAGGGGACTATGCCAAAGCAGAGGATCTGCCCTATATCATCGTGCCGGGAGACCAACCGCTCCACCGGGAATCGGTGTTTTTGGAGCGTGCCATTGCCGGTGAGCGTGTCCGGCTTGCAATGGGACTTTCCGTTCGCCCGATCCAGACCCGGACTCTGATGACAGAGGGAATGGATGCTGCCGCAGTGGCAGAGCAGTATTATGAGCCGCCGCTGATCAATATTATCCCCTATGCCTGTCACGCCTGCCCTACTGACCAGTACCGGGTGACAGAAAGCTGCCAGAATTGCCTGGCGGCCTCCTGCCAAAAGGTGTGCCCCCGGGGAGCCATCTCCTTTGTCAACGGAAAGAGCCGGATCGACCCGGAAAAATGTGTCCGCTGCGGCAAATGTGCCAAGGCCTGTCCCTATCACGCAATTATCCATATGCAGCGTCCCTGTCAGGCGGCTTGCGGAATGGATGCCATCGGTGCGGATGAAAATGGCCGGGCGGTGATCGATCAGGAAAAATGTGTCTCCTGCGGCCAGTGCCTGGTGAGCTGCCCCTTTGGCGCCATTGTGGATAAGGGACAGATCTTTCAGGTGGTGCGCTCCATTATGGAGGGTGAAAAGGTGATCGCCATTGTGGCACCGGCATTTATCGGCCAGTTCGGCAAGTATTCCACCCCCGGAAAGATCATTTCCGCTATGAAAATGCTGGGCTTTGAGCGGATCGTGGAGGTGGCAGTGGGTGCGGATATGTGCACCATCGAGGAAGCCAGGGACTTTATGGAGAAGGTTCCCGGGGAGCAGCGCTATATGGCAACCTCCTGCTGCCCGGCCTGGCATTCAATGATCTATAAGCTGTACCCGGAGGAAGCCAAAAATATCTCTATGACCCTGACTCCTATGGTGTTTACCGCCCGGCTGATGAAGAAAAAGTATCCGGGCTGCAAAGTGGTTTTTGTTGGCCCCTGTGCGGCGAAAAAGTTAGAGGCCATCCGGGAGGATATCCGTTCGGATGTGGATTTTGTGCTGACTTTCGAAGAGTTGCAGGGTATGTTTGAGGCGAAAAATATCAATTTTGAGACTATCCAGGAGCTGGAAGACCTGAACGAGGGAACGGCTGCCGGCCGTGGCTTTGCAGTTGCCGGAGGTGTTGCCAAGGCTGTAGCCGATTTGGCAAAGCAGCAGGATCCGGAGGCGGAGATCAAGACGGCCCGTGCAGGGGGCTTGCGCGACTGCCGCAAGCTGATGGCAATGGCTAAGGCAGGTAAGTATGATGGCTATCTTTTGGAGGGTATGGCGTGCCCGGGCGGTTGCGTGGCCGGTGCGGGCACACTGCTCCCGGTGGAGCTTGCGGCCAATGTGGTGGGCAGATACCAAAAGGAGACCGACCGGCAAAGCCCTCTGGACAGCGCCTACCGGGACACAGGCAAAAATTTGGATTAAAGACGGCTGAAAAATCAGACAAAAATGAAATAATACACAAATATTTGTGAAAAAAAGATTGACTTACCGTCGAAATGCCGTACAATATAAGTGGACATCTGTATTTAAGGAGGTGGCAGTATGCTGGTATAAACATTGTGCGTAAAACATGATTACGCACAGCCCTTCGTCTGCTTGGAAAGTTTTTGTTTACCGTGCAAAAGGAGGTTATCAATGCGTAAGATCATTTTGCGTTCTATCAGCATACTGCTTGCGATCGTTCTCGTTTTCTCTTATCCGGCACAGGCTATTGGAAATGAAATCGGAGACATTGCGCAAGCTACTGAAACTTCTGCTTCGGAAACGCTCAGTATGGAAAATGTCAGCGTGATCGGAGAGATCCCACAAGCCCGAACGGAATACAGTAAAGAATTTCTTATGTCCAATGGCCTGCATATGACGGCTCTGTACCCGGAACCCATCCATTATGAGAATGCAGGTACATGGGAGGATATTGACAACACACTTGCCGTTCAATCAGACAGTACATTGCAAAATACAGCCGGCTTGTTTGCCGTTTCGTTTCCGCAAAATACGAAAATTGAAACAAATATTTCACTGAGCCGATTGGGGTATACGCTGTCTTTTGGTATGCCCCAAAAACTGAAACAAAGCGGAGATACGGATGTTATGGCGTATCAATCTCTGTCTGTATCGGAGGAGAGCACTGCTGCGACTGCACAGATATCTGCTATTTCTGTTCAGGAAGATACGCCATACCCGGAAACGGTGCTTTCCAATTTGAATTCCCGTGTCCAATATGCCAATCTTTATCCTGACACGGATGTGATTTATGATATTAGTGGCGGTCGCCTGAAAGAATCCATTGTGCTGGAAAAACGGGATGATTCCCTGCAGGGGTTCCGCTATACCCTTTATACCGGCTCATTGCTCCCACGGTTGCGGGAAGATGGCGGCATTATTTTCTATGATGAAACAGAAGAAAATGTAGTATTTTATATGCCCGCACCTTACCTGGTGGATGATGCAATGGCCATATCCACCGATGTAACCGTTCGCTTGACCGGTGGCAACGGACAGTATCAGCTTACTTGCTTACTTCCCCGGCAGTGGCTCAGCAGTGAAGAGCGACAGTGGCCTGTTGTTTTGGATCCTGTCATTCAGGCCGGATTGCAAATGAGCAATATTCGGGATGCTTCTGTTGCAGAAAATAAGACTTTCAGCTATACAGCGCCTGTGCTGGAAACGGGCTATTATAGCGGCGAGGGAGTCCAGCGTACATATTTGAAATACCGAAATCTGCCTACGCTGAGTTCTGCTGACACAGTGGTTGCGGCAACCATGACATTGTATAAATTTGTGACCTCCGCATCCATAGCGCCTATTGAGGTGCATAAGGTGCTTGGCACATGGGAATCGGAAAGTATCACATGGTCGAATAAACCTGCATATGACACAACAGTAGAGGACTTTGTGATATGCAAAGAACAGCGTTACTACAATTGGGATGTAACGGAAATCGTTCGGGATTGGTATGCCACCGGCAATAATTACGGAATGCTTTTTAAGGCTTCCGATACGGTGGAACAGGCTAAAGCTAATAATTTCAAGCAATTCTATTCTTCTGACTATAGCGCCTATCCTACCTATATGCCCACGCTGAATATATGGTTCCGGAATAGCAGTGGTTTGGAAAGTTATTGGGATTACACCAGTGCTTCCGCAGGCCGTGCCGGGACGGTGTATGTCAATCTGTATACCGGTAATCTGCTGTGTACCGCAACGGATATGGGCTTTTCCGGCAACCGAATGCCCGTGAGCATTACACGGGTGTACAATGCAAATGATGTGTCAACGAACCATTATGGCATTGGCTACGGCTGGAGATTTAACTATAATCAGCGTATTTACCAGTGGTCGGAAAATAGCAATTATTACATATGGGAAGATGGGGACGGAACAAGGCATTATTTTGCCTACCAGTCCTCTGGCACTTATCAGGATGAGGATGGACTGTCCTTGACCCTGACTACCACAGGCTCCGGAAATTCCAAATATGTCTTGACGGACAAATATGGAAATACCAGCCTTTTTGACACCTATGGCAGACTAACTGCCCTGAAAAATAAACAGGCGACAGTCAGTGCAACATCTTTGACCTATACGACTACCGACGGTTATAAGATTGCAACAATAACAGACGGCGCCGGTCGGGTGTACCGCTTTAGCTACAGCGGTGCAATGCTACAGCAAATCAGTTACTGCGGCACCGGAAGTACAGCCCTTTATACCGTGCGCTATGCCTATTCCAATAATGACTTGGTAACTGTGACTTACCCGGACGGGAAAAACAGCAGTTATACCTATCATTCTGGTCGTATTCTGTCCGCCGCAAAGGATATCGACGGCTATCAGCTCTCTGCAAGTTACAATCTTGCCTACGGAACATATGCACCTTGTAGAGTTTCGGAAATAAGAGAATATGACGGCACAGCCGCTGGTGGTCATCTGCAATTTTCTTATGAGAAAAATCAGACCATCGTCCGGGATGTGGTGAATGGGACACAAACCGTTAGCCAGTTTAATAGCTGGGGCAACACAGTTTCCGTTCGGGACAGCCTTGGCCGTGCGCAGTTCATGGAATTTGACCGCAATGTGTGGGACAATACTTCCGGCAAAGGAAATCAGCTCAACCAGTCCTCCAAACTGCAAAACACCGTGGTAAATTTGCTGAAAGACAGTAGCTTTGAAAGCGGTACATTGTGGACACGGGACGGCAATCTTTCTTCCATGACTTTCTCCATTGCCGGCGCTGGTTATTACGGACTGAAAGCCCTGTATATGTCCGGTTGCTCGGATGATGCTTTGCACAGTGAGGGAGTGACAGCAGAACCGGGAAAAACCTATACTTTCTCCGGTTATGTAAAGACCCAGTCCGGCTCAGTCCAATTGGGCTTGGGAACCGGCAGCGGTACAGCAGTATACAGTGAAGCAGTTACCACATCCGGCAATTGGAAACGGGTGGAGGTCAGTTATACAAATAATTCAGCCTCAGCACAGACAGTCTATGCCTTTTTCCGTGGCTTAAAAGGGGCACAGGCCTATTTGGATTGCGTGCAGTTGGAGCAGTCGCCCACCGCAAGCCGATACAATTTACTGCAAAACGGCGACTTTCGACAGGGGATCACCGGCTGGACGGTTAGCGGTTCGGAGACCGGAGATGGCTTGTCTACACTGACCGGGGACATCGGTCAGCTCAGCAGTTCGGTCTATAAGCTTTCCGGTAATTTTACCGGCACAAAAGCCCTGTCACAAACCATCACCGTAAGCGGAAATGCCGGCGCAAGCTTTGTGTTTTCCGGCTGGGCAAAGGGAAAATCCGCCTCTCTTGCCAATCTGTCCGGCGAAACAGAAAAAACATTTGCCCTGAAATTCACATTCTATAATACAGACGGTACGACCACTGTGCAAACCGTTTCTTTCAATCCCAACGTGAGCATATGGCAGTATGTAGCCGGTGCGGCTGTAGCGGAAAAAGCATTTTCCTCCGTCAGTGTTCAGGCAGTTTACGGTAAGAATGCCAACAGTGTTTGCTTTGACGGTTTGCAGGTATTCAAGGAAGAATTTGGCACTTCTTATACTTATGACAGTGAGGGAAATGTGATCTCTGTCAAAGATCTGCAGAGCAAAACCACATCATATGAATACGATACTAACAGCAACCTGACAAAGATATTGCAGGATAACAAAGCAAAGATGACCTATACCTATGACAGTTATCACAATGTGAAAACTGCCACAACGGAATCCGGCCATACTTATAGCTTTGCATACGATACCTACGGTAATAACACTCAGGTCAGCGTAAGCAGTGGCACGCAGACCCTGTCCTCGTCCGCAACTTATACGGCAAACGGCAATCTGCTCTCAACTGCCACGGATGCACTGGGACAGGTAACGACCTACGGCTATAATGCGGATACCGGTTTGCTGGAATGGGTCAAATATCCGGAAGATACGGATGCTACCAAAACGACTTATTCCTACGATAGTATGTACCGCACAGCCTCTGCAACGGTCACTACGGATACCGGCCTGAATCTGTCTGCGGCCTATGGCTATACAGATGATCTGCTGACTTCCATCACCACCCCGACCACGACTTACAGCTTTACCTACGGCAATTTCTCTTTGAGAAGTTCTGTAAAAGTCGGCTCTTTGACCTTGGCAAGCTACAGCTATTCCAGCGGAAATAACCGGCTGACACAGCTTACTTACGGAAACGGCGATTATGTTCGCTATACTTACGACAGTCAGGGACGGGTCACGCAGAAAACCTATGAAGACGGTGCTTATGAAAGCTATACCTACGACGGAAGCGGCAACCTTGCCACCGTCACCGATTCGGAAACCGGTACCGTCACTACCTACTATTACGACCTGATCGACCGTCAGGTGGGTTACCGGGAGAAAAGTGCTGCCCTTGACCATACGGTCACCTATGTGTATAATGCGGATAACAATATCGCATCCATGACGGAAGTTATTAACGGGGTCAGTAAAACCTATAGCTACACCTACGATAGCGACCACCGGATTACTTCTGTGACTTCGGATGAGGGCAATGCTCGCTATACTTACGATGATTTTGGCCGTGTCAAATACCAAACCGGCTATCATGACGGTAACTTCTTCTTAAGTAGTGCCGTCGTTTATACCGGCTCGGATACGGCTACCTCCGGACAGATTTCCTCCTATAATGGCCTGACTTATACCTATGACGGCAACGGCAATATCCTGACAGTCAGTGATGGGACGAATACCACCAGCTATGCCTACGATAGCCAAAATCAGCTTATCCGGGAGAATAACCCTGCGCTGAATAAGACCTATACATGGACTTACGATAATGCCGGAAATATCCTGTCCCGGAACGAGTATGCCTATACTACCGGCACACTGGGAGCGCCTACAGATACCGTGGCTTATAGCTATGATTGCTCTGATTGGGGTGATCTGCTGACGGCTTATGACGGAAAGACCATAGACTACGATACGGTCGGCAATCCGGTAACATACGATGGCTGGACATTTCACTGGAAGCACGGCAGACAGCTTGCGTCTATGTCCAAAGATGAAACGACATGGACATATACCTACAATGCCGACGGTATGCGCATTGGCCGCACGGACGGAACGACCACCTATCGGTATGTGTATAACGGCAGTAGCCTGAGCCAAATGACTGTGAATGGCAATATACTGCGCTTTACCTACGATGCCAATGGGATTCCACTGACTGTCACCTGTAACGACGATATCTATTATTACGAAACAAATATTCAGGGTGACATTACGGCTATTCACCGCACCAACGGCGCAACAGTCGTAACCTATACCTACGATGCCTGGGGCAATGTCTATGCTGTTACCAGCCAGTCCGATGCCATAGGCACATATAACCCCTTGCTGTATCGCGGCTATGTCTATGATTCTGAAATCGGCTATTACTACCTCCAAAGCCGATACTATGATCCTGAAATCGGCAGATGGCTTAATGCAGATGGCCAATTATCCGGTGTTGGTGGAGATATTCTTGGGTATAATCTCTTTGCGTATTGCTTCAATAACCCTGTCAATATGGATGATCCCACCGGCAAGTGGCCTAAATGGTTAAGCGGAGCATTAAATGTCGTGGGTGGAGCTTTGCAGGTAGCCGCTGGCGCCGCTCTGGGAGCAACGGTTGGTTGGACAGGTTTCGGTGCAGTTGCTGCAGTTTTTTTGATTGTAAACGGAACTGCAACAGTAGCACAAGGCGTTGGTCAAATTGTGAACCATGTTACAAATTCCAATGTTATGCGAGAAGATAATATTGTACGAACAGGTGTCCAGGAGGTTGGCCGAGCAATCGGTGGAGATACAGGCGCTAAAATAGCAGATGGTGCATATGATGTTGCTGTTGTTGCTGCCAACCTGTATGCTGGCAAAGTAGGCTTACAGCAAGCAGGAAAGCTACCAATAAAAGTTAACATTAATAATGTCGTAAATAATCCTTTGGATGAATTTGTTACTATTGGACCAGCAGATGGTGTTATACAGCAATACTGTCGTTCTATTCCTCAATCTGGTTATGGTAAGATTTATGTGACGAAACTTGGGAATGGACTATATCAAATTGCCAATGGACATCATCGTGTCGCAGCGTTAAGGGCTTTAGGATATGAAACGATTAAAATATTCCTAACCAAATGAGAGAGGAGCAGTCGATATGAATAATGTAATTTGCCATAAAGTAATTGATGTAACAAAAGAGGGTATAACGCTGGAGTCTGACGGAGAAAAGATTTACATTGACTTTGATGGTTGCGTAAAGAATTTTTCCTTAGAAAAGGGAAAAGTTTGCAAGTGCGTGGCAACTCGAGATATTACCACATTATCATTTACATTTTACACTCAACCCAAGACTAATGTGGTTTTCAAAAGGAGCTTTTTTAAAGAGCTGATTGAGGGTAAATCTGCTACAAGTAAGTTTTTAGATTTGCAAAAAGCAATTGTTGAAGTAGGATACATAAGTTATGATTTATCCTAAGTTGACGCTTTCCGTATTGAATATGATAGCCTATATTTCAGACATATGCAAGAAACTCGCCATATGGAATTTGAACTTTCAAAAGATAGTCAGACCCCGTTGGATTTGTTTTTCCAAAAGCAGAGTCAATAAGCCAAGTATTATAATCAATTATTTTATTAATAACAGATTCACTAAATGATTTGTCTCATACTGCTTTAGGAGAATGTATTTTGAGATTGCAAAACCTTTATGACACTTTATGAGATTATATGGGGGCACAGGATATGTAAGTTACAGAGTTGGCACTGCCGAAATCTGTTTCTATGTAACGCAACAAACTAACTAAGGAGTGCGGCTAAATGAGAAAGTTTTTGATAGATAGCGTTGCAACCCAAAAATTATTAGCATTTTATGTTATACTGGCTATCTTTGGGATTGTTTGTTAAATCCAAGTGTTATTTCGGAAAGCCAAGCGGAACAATTCTTGCAAGGGAAACAAGGAATTTTTATTATGTGGGATATACATTCCTGTGATAAAATTCTTATCCCTAATTATTGGAAGTTTCCTAAAACGCAGGTTCTTTATACAGATGGTTGGAAAGAAATATTCAAGAATGACTTGCCAGAAGATATATATGTATTCGATGAAACATTTTGTTGGAGTGTTGTTTATACCCATGAAACAGATGAGGACGACAAACGGTATTGTTTACTGGTAAGAAAATAATACCTCCGGACAGGTTTCCTATAATGGCCTGACTTATACCTATATTGTTGAGTATAGCAGAAAAACTGCATATGGATGGATATTGACTTTCTGAAAACAGCGCAAAGCCCTCCAGCAAAAAGGCATACTGCTTTTTTGCCGGAGGGTATTTGCTGTTGGCTTGAATAACGGGTCGTAAATATTTCGTGAATTTATCAAAAAAGAATGGAAACCGGGGCTTTTATATGCTATAATCTTTCAAAAATGAAAAAGGCGGTGATACCGATTGAAGGAACTGATCGGAAAAATAAAGGAGGCGCTCCTGTCGGCATTGCCGATCACAGCCATTGTCTATCTGATGGCACTGACTCCCTGGTTCGATTTTTCCCGGGAAGAATTTATCAGCTTTACCGTCGGTGCGGTGCTTTTGATCCTGGGCATCGGATTTTTTAATTTGGGTGCGGATCTGGCTATGACCCCTATGGGTACCCACGTGGGCTCCGGACTTTCCAAGCAGAAGCGGCTGGGGCTGTTGCTGGGCGTTTGCTTTGCACTGGGCGTACTGATAACCGTTGCCGAGCCCGATCTGCAGGTGCTTGCCAAGCAGGTAGCCGGGGTGATGGATGGCACGCTGCTGATCGTTGCAGTGGGCGTAGGCGTTGGCCTTTTCCTTGTGATCGCCATTTTGAAGATCGTTTTCAAAAAGGTGCTTTCGGAAATACTGTCCATTTTCTATATGCTGCTGTTTTCCCTTGCTCTGATCCTGACCGTGCAGGGCAAGCAGGATCTTCTGCCCGTGGCCTTTGACTCCGGCGGCGTGACCACCGGGCCCATTACCGTGCCTTTTATTATGGCACTGGGTGTGGGTGTTTCTCATATTCTGGGTGACCGGCGCAGCAAGGAGAATAGCTTCGGCCTGGTGGCACTGTGCTCCGTTGGCCCCATTTTGGCCGTTATGCTGCTGGGAATGTTCTCCGGCGGCGAGCTGACCTACACCGTGCCGGATTATACCGTCAGCAGCGATATTCTTGGCACATATCTGCACACAGCCTGGCATACGGTGCAGGAGGTGAGCCTTGCGCTGGGGCTGATCGTTCTTTTCTTCCTGATCTGCCAGTTCACCTTCCTGCATATGAACCGCCGCCAGCTTAAGCGGATCGCAGTGGGTGTTGTATTTACTTATTTGGGACTTGTGATGTTCCTGACCGGCGTAAATGTGGGCTTTATGCCCATCGGCTATAAGCTGGGCACCTCCCTGGGGGCAATGCATCCGGCGGTGCTGGTGACCTTTGGTGTGCTTATGGGCGTACTGGTGGTATTGGCTGAGCCTGCCATCCACGTGCTCAATGCCCAGGTGGAGGATGTGACCGGCGGAATGATCACCAAGAGATCTATGATCCTCGGCCTGTGCATCGGTGTGGGCGTGGCCATTGGCCTGGCTATGCTGCGCATCGTGCTGGATTTTTCCATTATTTACTATGTCATTCCCGGATACTTTATTTCGCTGGGGCTTTCCCTGTTCGTGCCCCGTGTCTACACCGCCATCGCGCTGGACTCCGGCGGCGTGGCCAGCGGCCCGATGACCTCCGGCTTCATCCTGCCCTTTGCGGTGGGCGCCTGCGTGGCCATTCAGGGGGCGGATGCGGTGCTGCGGGATGCCTTTGGCGTGGTGGCCGTAGTGGCTATGACCCCGCTGATCACCATTCAGCTTCTGGGCTTCCGGGCCATCGTCACCCAAAATGTGAAGGAGCGCCGTGCTATGCAGAAGATTTTGGATGCGGAAGATCAGCAGATCATTGAATTTTTGTGACAGGAGGGCAGAAGCGTGGCAAACAGTATTGATACCTCCGCCGTAAAAAAGCTGAAGCTTGTATTTACCGTGGTGGATCGGGAAAAGGCGGAATTTTACCTGGATGTGCTCAGCCAGTTCGATGTCAATTTCCAAATGGTCGCCCCGGGTATGGGCACGGCAAGATCGGAATTTGTCAACCTGCTCGGCCTGAATATCCACAAGGCGGTGCTTTTCTCCGTGGTGCGGGAGGATCAGGTGGAGAGCCTGATGGACTGTATGGAGGATAAATTTGAGACCATTAAAAATGGACGGGGTATTTCCTTTGCGGTGCCCCTTTCCAGCGTGATCGGTGTGAACCTGTACCGGTTTATGAGTGATAACAGATAGGAGGATTCACTGTGAGATCCAATGATTATGAAGTGATTTTTGCCATCGTGGACGAGGGCTATGCAGAGGATGTTATGGATGTGGCCCGGGAGCAGGGCGCCAAGGGCGGCACGATCCTCAATGCCCGTGGCGTTGCCAGGGAAGAGGCGGCAGCGTTTTTTGGCATCACCCTCCATTCGGAAAAGGAGATCGTGATGATCGTGGTGGAAAAGACCATAAAAAACGCCATCCTCAATGCCATTTACAAGGAAATGGGAATGTCCAAAAAGGCACACGGCATTGCTTTTTCCCTGCCCGTGACCGATACAGCCGGGCTGGTAAAAAAAGAGGAGCCGGCACCTGCGGAGGCATAAAAGGATTTTGCGGAGGCACACCGGCCGGTGTGCCTCCGCAGTGCTTTCTTACAGATCCAGTGTGTTCGTCAGCTTTTGAGAAACGCTCTGCGCCGCATCCTCCACTTTGTCGGCGGCTTTCTGCGCCAGCTTTCGTGTGGGGTGATTGCGGGGCATCATCATAATGGCAACAGCCCCGGCGGCCGCACCCACACCCATAGCGGCGACCAGTCCCTTTATGCCCATTTCCATCCCTCCGTTTTTTCAAAATGCATCCCAGCGGGTGCATACTTTATTATGCCCGCCGGGAAATGGGAAAGCCCTTGAAAGGTTTTCCTTTGCAGGGTGGATTTTTTGTGTTATAATAACCACAAAAGCGGTGATGCTGCCCATTTTGTCGCCTTTTTTCCGGCTGCTGGGGGGAACGGAAATGTGGCTGCATTGAAAACCGTTTAAAAAGCGAAGGAGGCTTGCAGGTATGTCTATTGCTCGTTTGCAGGAAAAGATCCGCAGGTGTAAGAACCCCACGCTTTTGCATTTGGAATTATCTGAACAGATGCTTCCGCCGGAGTTTTTGACACAGGGATCCAGTTTGCCCAGGGCTTTTGCGGCCTACAGCGTGGCACTTTTGGAGCAGCTTCAGGGGCTGATCCCAGCCGTGCGCGTGGGCTTTGCCGGGTATGCCCTTATGGGCACGGAGGGACTCAACGCTCTTTCCCGGGTGCTGGAGACGGCCCGCGGGCTGGGCTATTATGTGATTTTGGAGGTGCCCGATGCACTGACGGCGGAGGGGGCCCGCTTTCAGGCGGAGAATCTCTTTACCGCTGTGGAGCTTTGGCCCTTTGACAGCCTGCTTTTGAGCAGCTATATCGGCAGCGATGGCATAAAGCCCTATGCCACCGGGCTGGAAAAAACGGATAAGGGACTTTTTGTGGCTGCCAGAACGGGCAACCGCTCTGCCGGAGATGTGCAGGATCTGCTCACCGGCAGCCGAAATGTGTTTGAAGCGGTGGCAGATCTGGTCTGCCGCTATCAGGGGGGTGCACCCAACCGCAGCGGCTATGACAGGATCGGTGCGGTGGGCTCGGCCACTTCTCCTGCGGTGCTGAAAAAGCTCCGGGAAAAATACCGCAGTATGTTCCTTTTGGTGGATGGCTACGATCTCAGCGGCTGGGGCAAGCGGTGCGCCGAAGCCTTCGATGCATTGGGGCACGGTGCCATCGTCAGCGTTGGCAGAACCATTACCGGTGCGTGGACACAGCCGGAATATGAGAACAGATCCGCAGTGGAGGCGGCACAGGAGGCCGCCAAACGGGTAAAAATGAATTTTGCGAGGAATTTTACAGTATTATGACAGAAATCTATTTGATCCGCCACGGAGAGGCAGAGGGAAATGTCTTCCGCCGCCTTCACGGCCAGTATGATTCCCTTTTGATGCCCCGGGGCTATCGCCAGCGGGACTGCCTGCAGGAAAGATTTTCCGGTATTGCCGTGGATGGCTGCTTTTCCAGCGACCTGACAAGAGCCTGCCTGACGGCACAGAGCATCTGCGTGCCCAAGGGGCTGCCACTGCACCGGGATGCCCGCTTCCGGGAGCTGAATGTGGGTGACTGGGAGGATATGGCCTATGGCTATCTCCACACCTTTTATCCCAGGGATATGCACGCGTTCAGCCACGACCCGAAAAACTGGCAGGTCTGCGGCAGCGAACGCTACAGCGACTACACGGAACGCTTTATTGACGGTATGAAGGCAGCGGCGGAGCAGTATCCCGGCGGCACAGTGGCCATTTTCTGCCACGGCGCCGTTCTGCGGGGCACGCTGATGCATCTTTTCTTCCACGACAGTGCCCAGGGGCTGCCGATCAGCGACAATACCGGCGTTTGCCGGATCTTCTATGATCAGGGCAGCTTTTCCTATGAATACCTCAATGACAACAGTCATATCCCGGTGGAGCTTTCCACCTATTATATCCAGTCCTGGTGGCGGGATACGGATAACCGCAAGGAGGCAGACCTGTATTTCCTGCCCTATGCCGGAGAAAGCATCGGCGCCGCCCTGCCGCCCTGGGAGGAGGGCGGCAGACGGATGACGGCCTGGCTGTACAGCGGCCCGGTGGGAGTTGTCTCCCTTGGCAGGCAGGAGGAAGACTGCGGCCGGATTATTGGTATGTCCCTGCGGGAGGATATGCTGGGCAGAGGCTATGCCGACCAGCTTTTGGGCTGCGCGGTAAGCCATTTTCGCCGCCTGGGCTGCCGCAGGCTGCAGCTTCTGCCGGGGCAGTACCCGGAGGATATTGCCAGCCGCTATGCCTTCGACAGCCGAACCCTTACCCGCAGCATAGATCCCAAGGCAGCCTTGTGATATGTACCCGGCAGATTTTCTGCCGGTGGCTCAGCCGATCCGCCCGCGGATGGCCGGTGCGGTGCCCGCCGTTCCCTCCGGAACAGTGGTTTCCACCAGATGGCTGTCATCCACCGATGGATCCGGGATGTTTGTTTCCGTCGTCAGCTCTGGCACAGATGTGGCCGGTGCCGTAGTGATGGGCGGCCTGGTGGTCGGTGCAGTCGTGGTCAGCAGGTCTGCGTGCTGACGGCAGCCGCAAAGGGCTGCTGCCAAAATTAGGCAAAGCAGGAAAATCGTGTATTTTTTCATAGGGTGCCTCCCAAAAAGATGGTATGGACATAGTATTTCCCGCAAAAAAGAAATGTACGCTGGAAATGATTTCCGGAATTGAAAAAATTGTCGTTGCTATTTTGCCGGATATCTATTATAATGAGGGAGAAAACATTAAGAAAAAAAGGGGATCTATCCTGATGAAGAAGCTTATGGTAAAAAAGACAGCCGAGTGTATGGCTTGCCTGGAGTGTGTCCGTGCCTGCTCCACCGCGTTTTATAAAACTTTCGACCCGGATCTGAGCTGCATCCAGATCACCGCCAAGGGTGCCGGCGCCAAGCCTATGACCTGCATCCAGTGCGGCAAGTGCGAGAAGGTCTGCGAGGCCAGTGCCATCACCCAAAATCCCAAGACCGGTGTTTATATGATCAATAAAAAGCTTTGCACCTCCTGCGGCAAGTGCGTGGAGATCTGCCCTATGAAGGTTATGGTGCAGCCTGCGGAAGGCCCCACGGCCAAGTGTATCGCCTGCGGTATCTGCGTAAAGGCCTGCCCTATGGAGATTTTGGAGATCGTCGAAAAATAATCCAGTTACATAATTCAAAAAAGCGGAGGATTTCAGCGGTGAAGTCCTCCGCTTTTGCAGGTGTGCACAGTGCGGGGAATTCGACGGCTGCGAAATGTAAAATATAAAAAATTTGTGCGGTTATAATTGCATATTTGCCCCGGATATGCTATACTGTACATAATCATACACCCGGAGGCGTTTATGACTGATTTGACCCAATTTCAAAGGCAATGCCTGTCCGATTTGCCGGAGGTTTGTCTGCTTTTTAATGAGCCACTGGCAAAGCATACCTCCTTTCGGATCGGCGGCCCCGCAGAGGTGATGGCCTTTCCAAAAAGCAGGGAGCAGCTTGCTGCCGTGCTGAAAATGTCCGCTTTAATGGACACAAAGCCTGCTATATTAGGCGCAGGAACCAACATTCTGGCACCGGATAGCGGCAAAAAGGGAATTGTGATCTGTCTGAAGGATGGCCTTTCCCGGATGGAGCGGCTGGACGACACCCATATTTTTTTGGGCGGCGGTGTGACGATGACCCGGGGGGCTGTGTTTGCCGCAAAGCAGGGGCTTTCCGGGCTGGAATTTGCCCACGGCATTCCCGGGACGGTGGGCGGCGGCGTTTATATGAATGCCGGTGCCTATGGCGGAGAGATCCGGGATGTGTGCCGGCAGGTGCATATTATGGCGATGGATGGCACCGAATATTGCCGGGAAGCTGACCAAATGCAGTTTTCCTATCGGCATAGCTGCCTGGCGGAGAAGCCGGGAATCGTACTGGGTGCGGTGTTTGCACTGACCCTGGCGGCACCGGAGCAGGTGCAGGAAAAAATGCAGGAGCTGGCGGCAAAAAGAAAGGCTTCCCAGCCGCTGGATAAGCCCTCGGCCGGTTCGGCCTTCAAGCGCCCGGTGGGTGGCTATGCGGCCGCCTTGATCGACAGTGCCGGGTTCAAGGGCTTCCGGGTGGGCGGTGCGGCCATTTCGGAAAAGCACGCCGGCTTTGCGGTCAACTTGGGCGGTGCCACGGCGCAGGATGTGAAAGTACTTCTGCAGCAGGTGTCCGACCGGGTTTTTGAAGCTTCCGGGATCCGGCTGGAGCCGGAGATCCGTATTTGGTAAAAAGAAAAGGAGGCTGTCCGATGGCCAATTCATTTTCTGCCGGTGCAAAGGCAGAGCTGTGCAAAAGTCTGCCGCAGAAGCATTGCTGTGCGTTGGCGGAATGCTTCGGCATTCTGCTCTTTTGCAACAGCTTTGGCACGGACGGCATTCGTATCATAACAGAAAGCCGGGAGCTGGCACAGCGGCTTCCCCGGCTGTTCCGCAAGGCCTTCGGCGTGGGCTTTGATATTCAGCCGGAGGAGGGCACCTCCGGCAAGCAGATCTTTCAAATCACGGACAAGGAGAAGCTTTCCTGTATTATGGAGGCCTATGGTTTTGACCCCCGTGGCACCGTGGCGCTGCATATCAATCTGCCAATCATCGAGGAGGATTGCTGCAAGGCATCCTTTTTGCGGGGGGCATTTTTGGCGGGCGGCTCTGCCACCCACCCGGAAAAGGGCTATCATCTGGAGCTGACTACGGTGCACCAGAGTGTCTCCCGGGAGGCATATACCCTGATGCGGGAGGTACTGGGCTTCTATCCCAAAATGGCCACCCGGGGCGGCGGCCAGGTGCTGTACCTGAAGCAGAGCGATCAGATATCCGACTGCCTGGCCTATTTGGGCGCACCGGTGGCGGCTATGGGCATTATTGAGGCAAAGCTGGAGAAGGAACTGAACAACAAGGTAAACCGCCGCTGCAACTGCGATGAAGCCAATACCTCCAAGGTGGTGGAGGCAGCTCAGGAGCAGCTTGGTGCCATTCGCCGCCTTCGGGAGCGGGGGATATTCGACGAGCTGCCGGAAAAGCTTATGCAGGCGGCGGTTGCCCGGGAAAAGAACCCGGAATCGTCCCTTGCCGAGCTGGCGGCTATGATGGAGCCGCCCATCAGCAAGCCGGCCATCAATCACCGGCTGAAAAAGCTCATCGCAATGGCGCAGGAGGAAGACAAATGAGCTTTGTACATTTGCATGTCCATACGGAGTACAGCCTGCTGGACGGTGCCTGCCGGATCGGCTCTTTAATGGAGCGGGTGAAGGAGCTGGGGCAAAATGCCGTGGCCATTACCGACCACGGTGTGATGTACGGCTGTATTGATTTTTATAAGGCCGCCAAGGCGGCCGGGATCAAGCCCATTATCGGCTGCGAGGTGTATGTGGCACCCCGAACGATGGAGGACCGGATCCACGGTATCGACAATGACCCCTACCACCTTGTGCTTCTGTGCAAGGATCGGAAGGGCTATGAGAATCTTTGTATGCTGGTGTCGGAGGCATTCACCCACGGCTTTTACGGCAAGCCCCGTGTGGATATGGAGCTGTTGCAAAAGTATCACGAGGGTCTGATCGCCACCTCTGCCTGCCTGGCCGGTGCCGTCGCCCGTCAGCTGATGAATGAGGATTATGATGCCGCATTGCGCCACGCCCTGGCACTGCGGGATACCTTTGGCGCGGATAATTTCTATTTGGAGCTTCAGGATCACGGGATCCCGGAGCAGCAGCCGGTCAATCAGGGCATTTTCCGGCTGGCACGGGAGACGGGCATCCCACTGATCGTCTCCAACGATGCCCACTATCTTCGAAAAGAGGATGCCAAAATGCAGGATGTCCTGCTGTGCATCCAAACCGGCAAGACGGTGGATGACCCCAACCGGATGAAATTCCAGACGGAGGAATTTTACCTGAAAAGTGAGGCGGAAATGCGCCGGCTTTTCCCCGGCTGCGACGAAGCCTTTGAAAACACCCAAAAGATCGCGGACCGCTGCAATCTGGAGTTTGTGTTCAATGAATACCATTTGCCATCCTTCCCGGTTCCTCAGGAGTATACCAACGAGGAATACTTCCGTAAGCTGTGCTACGATGGCTTCCGGGAGCGGTATCCCCAGGCACCGGAGGAGTATCGGGAGCGACTGGAATATGAGATCGGCGTGATCAGCCGGATGGGTTATGTAAACTATTATCTCATCGTGTGGGATTTTATCCGCTTTGCCAAGGAGTCTGGCATTCCGGTAGGCCCCGGGCGTGGCTCCGGTGCTGCCTCCATCGTGGCGTACTGTATGCATATCACGGAAGTGGATCCGATGAAGTACGCACTGATCTTTGAACGCTTCCTCAATCCGGAGCGTGTCAGTATGCCGGATTTTGATACGGACTTCTGTCAGGAGCGGCGTGGTGAGGTCATTGATTATGTAATGCGCAAATACGGTGCCGACCACGTGGCGCAGATCGCCACCTTTGGTACCATGGCGGCACGGGGTGCCATTCGGGATGTGGGCAGAGCTCTGAACTTTTCCTATGCTCAGACGGATGTGGTGGCCAAGCTGGTTCCCACCACGCTGCATATCACATTGAAGGAAGCACTGGAGACCTCGCCTCAGCTCAAGCAGATGTACGATGGCGATGAGAAGGTTCGGGAGCTGATCGACACCGCTATGAGTTTGGAGGGTATGCCGAGAAATACCTCCACCCACGCAGCCGGCGTGGTGATCACTGCTGACCCGGTCTGCACCTATGTGCCCCTTTCCAAAAATGACGATACCATCGTCACCCAGTATACTATGACCACCATCGAGGAGCTGGGGCTGCTGAAAATGGACTTTTTAGGTCTGCGAAACCTGACGGTGATCAACGATGCCCAAAAGCAGATACAAAAGACGCTCCCCGATTTTGATATTTCCAGGATCCCGGAGGATGATCCGGAGACCTTCCAGATGTTGGCAGAAGGAAAGACACAGGGCGTTTTTCAGTTGGAGTCTGCCGGTATTACCGGCGTGTGCGTGAATATGAAGCCCACCTCCATTGAAGACCTGACGGCAATCGTCGCACTGTACCGGCCGGGGCCGATGGATTCCATTCCCACCTTCATCGCAAACAAGCTGGATCCCCGGAAGATCACCTATAAAACCCCGTTCCTGGAGCCGATTCTGCGGGTCACCTATGGCTGCATCGTCTATCAGGAGCAGGTCATTGAGATCTTCCGCTCCCTGGGCGGCTACACTATGGGGCAGGCGGATAATATTCGCCGGGCGATCTCTAAGAAGAAAATGAAGGTCATTGAATCCGAGCGAAAGGTGTTCGTCTACGGCGACGAGGCACAGGGAATCCCGGGCTGTATCCAAAAGGGGATCCCCGAATCGGTGGCACAGTCCATTTACGATGAGATCGTGGATTTTGCCAATTACGCCTTTAATAAGGGTGCGACTCGTTCCTAACTGAAAAGGTTAGGCACTAATAAAAGAACGAAACGAAATGTTTCCCTAATTTTATTAGGAGAACTACAGAATCGAGATATGGAATGATAGGGTAACGCCTTGAAACATATCCATTAATACTCCGACTGGCATGACGGCGAAAGTCGATTTGTCAGAAGCTCGGTGAAGTCGGCAGAAGTAATCCTAAACAAACGAAATAATCGAAGTAAGATTGGTACAAAAGTGGTTAGAACCCGCCTGTTGGAAAAGATTAAAGTAGAATGCACGGATTATGATATGTCGGATGTCTATAAAATACCTATGCTGAGAATGCCCAATAACCACGGTCATGGTTGGGCTGACGAACCATCGAAGTAAAGGAACTATATGAAGGGCATATCGAAAGGTATGCTGACGTAGAAGCGTCGTTAGTGCGGTTTAGTAAGAATTTTTGTTATGAAAAACCGTGTGATGCGAAGGTCGAAAGACTGGCGGGCATCTCCAAGCTAACAGGACCAGAGATAGGCAGCTAAGGGTATATGTAAAGATAGATTCTGTGGAACGAGGAAAGGTATCAGGTAACTTGAAAGAGTTATAAACTGTCGAAGAACAATAAGCAGTTGAACTGGTGCTGAAAAGTAGAGGTCGAACCAGAGAAGTTCCTGTAATGGGAATGGAGGAATGGCCTCAAGTCGATATTCTCTTTAATGGTCAAAGAATTACAACATAATGAGTCTAATAAGGATTTCGGGTACGACTAAAAGAGTCACCCTCTGAAAGGAAGGTGATGCCTTATGCCGATTAAGAAATCTGAAAGACGCCAAAGCATGGATGACCTACGGCATGCGGAATATTACAACCTGCAACCTGTATTTGATGATTTATATAAACAATAAGTTACCACGAAACCCTTCCTTGTACGAACCAGACTGCTATAATATAAACAGTTTGATTTGAAAGGAGGAGTCAGTATGGCAAGAGTTATCTTTCTATGCAGCATTCTCGCTATTATCGTTTTTGGCATCCAGTTGGCTCTGTGTCTCAAGGCTAACAAAAAGGCTGTCAAACTTATTCCCGTATACATTATCATTGCGGCATATGCCGTGGCACTTATCCTGTGTCTGGTTGATGTACTAAACGGAAGCGGTGGAGTTGCAATATGGACGATATTCGCTTTCATTATCTCAATTGCCAACACTGTCGCTCTTGTAGCTGATGCTGTTGCTTGGATAGTGTACAAGCGTATTCGAAAGTAAACACTTATTGACATTATCGAAGATAATCCCAATTTGCGAAATACCTGCAAAGGTCAAGTAAGATTCCTTAAATAGGTTCTTATTATAGTTGTAATTTAAGAGGATACCGATGGAGCGCCGTGTGCGATGAAAGTCGCATGCACGGTGCGGAGCGGGGGAAAAGTCAGCGATAATTTCAAAGACTTACCTATCGCTATCACACGCGGTGTGCTATGCGGTGGTATCCTATCAGACGGCCTACCTGAAATGCCATTTTCCCCACGCCTATATGGCGGCACTGATGACCTCTGTGCTGGATAACGCGGTGAAGATCTCCGGCTATATTGCCGAGTGCCGGGAAATGGGCATTGCCACCCTTCCTCCAGATATCAACCGTTCGGATGACCCCTTTACCGTGGAGGGCAATGCCATCCGCTTCGGTATGGGCGCCATCAAGAATGTGGGCAGAGGGCTGATCCGCAGTATGGTGGCCAAGCGTACCCAGGACGGGGAATTCCGTTCTCTGGAGGATTTTCTGCAGAGAATGGGGGATGAGGTCAGCCGCCGGACGGTGGAGAACTTTATTAAATGCGGCGCTATGGACGGCTTCGGCCACCACAGAAGCGAGCTGCTTGCGGTGTACGATTATATGATGAATGCCGTTAGCGCCTCAAGGAAGCGGAATATAGACGGGCAGATGGATCTTTTCCAGCTCAGCCAGGATACACAGGCGGTGCCCAGCGTGCCCATTCCCAGTCTGCCGGAGTTGGATAAGGCAGAGCTTCGGCTGATGGAGAAGGAGACCACCGGTATTTATCTTTCCGGCCACCCGATGGATGATTTCCGTCCCTACCTGAAAAAGACTCGTGTTGTGCCCATCGGCAGACTGCTGGCGGAGGATTGCCCCTATCAGGACGATCAGGTGGTCAGTGTGGCCGGTGTGGTGGAGACGGTCAAAATGAAGACCACAAGAAATAATTCCATTATGTGCTATGTGACGGTGGAGGACGATACCGGCGGCATCGAGATGCTGGCCTTTTCCAGAACCATCGACCAGTATGGCGGCTATCTGCGGGAAAATGAGCCGGTGGTTATTACCGGTAAGTTTTCCATCCGGGATGATAAGGATCCGCAGATTTTGATCAACAGGGTAAGACCTATGTCGGATTTTACCACGGAAATGCCGCCGGACGAGGATGCCAATGAGGTGGTTCCGGATGGTACGCTGTATCTGCGGCTGCCCTCGGAGCAGGATCCCCGTTTCGAAAAATGTAAGGCTATTTTGGCTATGTTCCCCGGCAACAATCCGGTGGTGGTGTATTTTTCCGATACCTCCGTGCGCAGGGGAAGCCGCTGCGGGCTGTATAAAATAATGCTCAGGGAGCTTTACCGGCTCCTGGGAGAGGATAATGTGATCCTGCGCTAAAGCCCGCCGCCACCTCCGGAGAAGCTCCGGTATGACCGGTTTATCCGGAGCTACCCTTTCAGGAAAAGGAGAAAACTATGAAAAAAATATCCCTTTGGCTGTGCCTTCTCCTGCTGGCTGCGGTTTTCTGCGGTTGTCAGATCCGGACGGTGGATGAAATGTATGTCCCGCCTAAGCGCTCAGAGGATTTCAATAGCCTGCAGCAGGTGATTTTCGCTGCGATGACCGGGCTGGAATACTGCGCGCCGGTGTCCGGCGACAATCAGCAGATCGTGCAGACGGCGGATCTGAACGGCGACGGGGTGATGGAAGCTCTGCTGTTTGCCAAAAGCGGCTCGGAACGGCCGCTGCAGATCCTGGTGTTTGCCCAGCAGTACGGCGAATATGTCCACACGCAGACCATTGACCTGGTGGGCTCCACCTTTGACCGGGTGGAATACGCCCAAATGGACGGCAAGCCCGGTATGGAGGTCATTGTGGGCACCCAGGTCAGTGAGCAGATCTCCCGCTCTGTGTCGGTGTTTACCTTTTCCGGAAATGAGGCCCAGCAGCTTGTCACAGCCGACTACCTGAATTTCCAGGTGGTGGATCTGGATGCCAATGGGCGCAGTGAGCTGTTTGTGCTTCGGGCCGGCGCAACGGAAACGGATCGGGGCATTGTGGAGCTTTTCAGTGTGAAGGGCGGTATTTTGGAAAGATCCGTTGAGGTCAAGCTGTCCGAGACGGCAGATAAGCTCAAGCGGATCCTGATCGGCCAGTTGGAGGGCGGCCGCCCGGCGGTGTATGTGGCCAGTGCGGTGGATGAGGATACGCTGATCACGGATGTATATGCCCTTGTGGATGGGGTGTTTACCAATGTCTCCCTTTCCAATGAGTCCGGCACCAGTGTCAAAACGATGCGCAATTATTTCGTCTACGCCGATGATATGGATTCCGATGGGATTATGGAGCTGCCCACCTTGCTGGAAATGCGCTCTGTGGATGCGGCGTGGCGGCGTTCCGACCAGAACCTGATCCGCTGGTATTCTATGACCGTGGACGGCGGGGAAGTGGATAAGCTGTATACCTACCACAATTTCCTTGGCGGCTGGTATATTCAGATCGATAACAGCCTTGCCGGTGTACTGACGGTGGTGGATTTGGGCAATGTCTGTGATTTCTATGCGTGGGATGACAATACACCCATAAAAATAATGTCTGTCTATTCTCTTACCGGCCAAAGCCGGGAGGAGCAGAGCACGGCGGATGGCCGCTTTGTGCTGCATAAGGCGGAAACGGTCATCTTTTCCGCCAGGCTGGACGATGGTGCCCAGCAGTTCCATATCACCCAGGAAACCGTCCTCCGCAGCTTCCATATGATCCGGGAGCACTGGAAGACCGGCGAAACGTGAGGTTTACGCTATGAAAAAAGTACTGATATTAGAAGATGAAGAAAATATTCGCAGCTTCGTGGTGATCAATCTGCAGCGGGCAGGCTACCACGCCATCGAGGCCGGAACCGGTCAGGAGGCGCTTGACCGGCTGCGGGAAAATCCCGATGTGGGTGTGGCGATCCTGGATATTATGCTGCCGGATATGGATGGCTTTGAGGTCTGCCGCCGGATTCGGGCCACCAGCAAGCAGATCGGCATCATTATGCTGACTGCACGCACACAGGAAATGGATAAGATCACCGGCTTAATGACCGGTGCGGACGATTATGTCACTAAGCCTTTTTCCCCTGCGGAGCTGACGGCGCGGATCGATGCACTGTACCGCCGCATTGGAGGCGAGGGAGGGATCTCCTCCGATTTCCTGACACAGGGCCCCTTTGTGATGAATCTGAAAAACCATACACTGGATAAGGCGGGAAGCCATATCCGCCTGACACAGGTGGAGTATGCCATTATGAAGCTTTTTATGCAAAATCCGGGGCGTACCCTGTCCCGGGAGGATATCCTCTCCAGCGTTTGGGGCAGAGATTATGAGGGCGAGCTGAAGATCGTGGATGTGAACATCCGCCGCCTGCGTATCAAAATCGAGGATGATACCGCCAATCCCACCTATATTACCACTGTTTGGGGCTTTGGCTACAAGTGGGGTGCGTGATCCATGTCGGTGTTCAGGGTCAAGGGTCTGCGCAGACGGTGGATCCTTAATACGGTCTCCGTGGTTTTGGCAGTGGGGCTTGTGTGTGTGATCGCCATTACGGCGGCCTTCACCGGCTACTATTATTCCGCAATGGAATCGGATATGCGGTACCGCGCAAAGACTACCACGGATTTTTTTGCCGACTATCAAAGCCTTAATTATAACGATTATTACCAGTCCTGTATCACCTACGCCCACACCTTTGAGGACAAAAACGACATTGAGCTGCAGTTTATCAGCACAAAGGGCGTTCTGCTGGCTTCCTCCTACGGAGAGTGGTCGGTGGAGATCCTGACTACGGATGATATATTCAATGCCATCAGCACAAGAGGCATCTGTACTTTTTGCGATCCCAACCCCAAGACCGGCGAGCGGATCATGGCTGTTTCCAGCCCCATCATCTATAAAAACGGTGAGGTGATCGGTGTGCTGCGCTATGTCACCTCCACCCGCATTCTGGATCGGCAGATCGTATCCATTGCGGCCTTTTGCCTTGCGGCACTGGCGGTGGTGGCACTGATCGTCATTTTAAGCAGCAACTATTATGTCCGCACCATTTTGGTGCCGCTGGGGGAGATCATTGAAAAGGCAAAGCAGATCACCGGCGGTAGCTATGGCATTCAGATTCAGAAGCGCTACGACGATGAGATCGGTGATTTGGCCGATGCCATCAATGAGATGTCGCTGAAAATCAATCAGAATGAGAAAATGCAGACGGATTTCATTTCCTCTCTTTCCCACGAGCTTCGCACCCCGCTGACAGCCATCACCGGTTGGAGCGAGACCATTCTCAACAGCGACGGTGTGGACGAGAGTACACGCCGGGGTGTGAAGATCATCCACCGGGAGACGATGCGCCTGACGGAGATGGTTATGGAGCTCTTGGATTTTACCCGCATTCAGGATGGCAGGATGACACTGCACATCGAAAATGCGGATCTCCGGGCGGAATTTGAGGATACCGTTTTTATGTATGGCAACCGTCTCCGGCAGGATGGCATCACCCTGCAATATCAGGAAAATGACGATGAGATCCCGGAGATCGCCTGCGACCCCAAGCGGTTGCGGCAGGTTTTCCTGAACATTCTGGACAATGCCGCCAAGCACGGCGGCAGCGGCAAGCGGATCGATGCGCAGATCCGGTACGAGGACGGTCAGGTGGTCGTCCGTATCCGGGACTATGGTAGCGGCATTCCGGAGGACGAGCTTCTTCTGGTCAAGAAAAAATTCTATAAGGGCAGCTCAAAGGCACGGGGCTCCGGCATCGGACTGGCCGTGTGCGATGAGATCGTGCAGATGCACGGCGGTACCCTTACCTTACAAAATGCACCCGGCGGCGGCACTCTGGTGACCGTTACTGTGCCGGTATCCCGATAAGAAAGAGGATATGGATATGGCAAATGAGCAGGAACAATTTAAGACAATGATCGGCGGACAGGCGCTGATCGAGGGCATTATGATGCGTGGGCCGGAAAAAGATGCTGTGGTCGTCCGGGGCAAGGACGGCCTGCAGGTGGATGTGAAGCCCCGTAAGGTGTATCCCAAGGGCAGCTTCTGTGCGCTGCCGCTGATCCGTGGCGTGGTGAACTTCTTCGATTCTCAGGTCACCGGTGTCAAGGCACTGATGCAGTCGTCAGATCTGACCGTGGAGGAAACGGAGGAGGAGCCCTCCAAGCTGGATATGTGGCTGGAAAAGAAGCTGGGGGATAAGGGCTTTCAGAGCTTTATCATCGGCACGGCAGTATTTTTGGGACTGGCGATGTCCATCGGCCTTTTCTTCCTGCTGCCTATGCTGGTGGGAAGCTTTCTGTCCCGGTGGATCCCAAGCAACCTGCTGCTGAATCTGGTGGAGGGCATTGTCCGGATCGCCATATTCGTGGCATATATCATACTGATTTCCCAAATGAAGGATATGCAGCGGGTATTTGCCTATCACGGCGCGGAGCATAAGACCATCCGCTGCTATGAGGCAAGACTGCCGCTGACCGTGGAGAATATCCGCGGGCAGACCCGGCTCCATCCCCGCTGCGGTACCAGCTTCCTGCTGGTGGTGATGATCCTGTCCATTTTGGTGTTTTCCATTGCTTCCAGTGTGCTGCTGTCTGCCGTTCCGGCACTGGCAGCTATGCGTGGACAGTTCCTCTACAGCCTGATTATGATCGGCTATAAGCTGCTGCTTTTGCCCCTGATCGTGGCTATCAGCTATGAGCTGAACCGCTGGGTCGGCCGCCACGACAATGCCTTTACCCGGGTACTGACCGCACCGGGAATGTGGTTCCAGAATTTTACCACACGGGAGCCGGATGACAGTATGATCGAGGTAGCCATCACAGCGGTGGAGGCCGTTCTTCCCGAGGAGGAGGGCACAGACCGGTGGTAAAGAAAATATCCGAGCTGTACAGCGAGGCGAGAAAGGCGTTTATGACCCAGGAGGATCCCCAGACAGCCGGCCTGCTGGCGAGAAATCTGCTCTGCCACGTGACCGGAAAAACCAACGAGCAGATCCTCTCCGACCGGGAAATGTACGCTGGTGACGGAGTCTGCGATGCTATGCAGGCAGCCGTGAGCCGTGTGCTCAAGGGGGAGCCGCTGGCCTATGTGCTGGGGCAGTGGAGCTTTTACGGTCTGGAGCTGATGGTCACCCCGGATGTGCTCATTCCCCGGGATGATACCTGCGCCGTCACCGAGCTTGCCATCCGTCAGGCACTGTTTCTGGGCGAAGGCCCCCGAATACTGGATCTGTGCACCGGCTCCGGCTGTATCGGTATCGCCGTTGCCTCCCGGGTCAGGGATGCGAAGGTGACCTGCGCAGATATTTCCAAAGAGGCACTGGCCGTGGCCAAAAAGAATATTTCCGCCCATAAGCTGTCCGGGCGTGTATCCTGCATTCAGGCGGATGCACTGGCAAAGCCCTCCGGATTTTTGGGGAAATTTGATATGATCATTTCCAATCCGCCTTATATCACCACGGAGGAGATGAAAGCCCTGCCGGGCAGCGTAAAGGACTATGAGCCCCATTTGGCACTGCACGGCGGCAAGGATGGACTGGATTTTTACCGCAGCATTGCGGAAAAGTATGCATCCGCCCTGAAGCCGGGAGGATACCTGTGCCTGGAATTTGGTATGGGGCAGGGAGATGGCGTGTGCCGGCTTCTGCAGGAAAATGGGTATACCGTACTGGAGCGATCCAGAGATTATAACGACATTGAGCGGGCAGTCATTGCCCAATATAACAGGAAGGATTGATACAAATGGCGACGAAGAAAACAGCTTATGAAGCACCTACCCCCGCAAACGATAAGAAAAAGGCTTTGCAGACCGCCCTGTCTCAGATCGAGAAGAATTTCGGCAAGGGCACTGTTATGCGTCTGGGTGACCGGCCGGAGATGAATGTGGAGTCCATCCCCACCGGATCTCTGTCCCTGGATGCGGCACTGGGTATCGGCGGCGTTCCCAAGGGACGGATCATTGAAATCTACGGCCCGGAATCCTCCGGTAAGACCACACTGGCGCTGCACATTCTGGCGGAAGCACAGAAGATGGGCGGCGAGGTCGCCTTTGTGGATGCAGAGCACGCGCTGGATCCGGTGTATGCCGCCGCATTGGGCGTGGATACGGAAAATATGCTGGTGTCCCAGCCGGATACCGGTGAGCAGGCCCTGGAGATCACTGATGCACTGGTGCGTTCCGGTGCGGTGGATGCGGTGGTCGTGGACTCCGTGGCGGCGCTGGTGCCTAAGCAGGAGATCGAGGGCGAAATGGGCGATTCCTTTATGGGCCTGCAGGCACGGCTGATGTCTCAGGCACTGCGAAAGCTGGCAGGCAGCATTGCAAAAACCAATTGTGTGGTCATTTTTATCAACCAGCTTCGTATGAAAATCGGTGTGATGTACGGTAACCCGGAGACCACCACCGGCGGCAATGCGCTGAAATTCTACGCATCCGTCCGTTTGGATGTGCGCCGTGTGGAGGCCATTAAGGATGGCGGCAATGTGATCGGCAATAAGACCCGCGTCAAGGTGGTCAAGAATAAGGTCGCGCCTCCCTTCCGGGAAGCCTACTTTGATATTATGTACGGCGAGGGCATCAATAAGTGGAGCGAGCTGATCGATATGGCCGTGCAGATGGAGATCATTCAAAAGAGCGGAAGCTGGTTCGCTATGGGTGATGACCGGATCGGTCAAGGTAAGGAAAGTGTAAAAACCTACCTTCTGGAAAATCCGGAGATCGCCGAGCAGGTGGAGGCACAGGTTCGGGAGAATTTGGCCAAGTCCTTTGGCGGCAGTCGTGCACCGGCCAAGCCGGCAGAACGCCCCATAGCCATCAGCGCCGATGATTTCAGCGATGAGGATTGAGTCTGTTTCCACCCAGCCGGATATGGTTGGGCGGTATAAGACTGTGCTTTCCGATGGGACGGTGCTGCGGCTTTATAAGCAGACGGTGCAGGATTTTGGGCTTTACCCCGGTATGGAACTGGAGCAGGAGGCACTGGACAGACTGCTGGAAAGTGCCAGCCGGATGTCTGCCAAAATGCGGGCAGTGCGTATGGTGTCTGCCAGCAGCATTTCGAAAAAGGAATTGGAGCAACGGCTGATCCAAAAAGGGGAGGATGCATCCCACGCGAAACAGGCCGTATCCTGGCTTTCGGAGATGCAATTGCTGGATGACGGGCAGACAGCCCGGCAGATCGTGGAACGCTGTATCGGAAAGGGCTATGGTGTGGCCAGAGCCCGTCAGGCACTGTACGAAAAGCGGATCCCCAAGGAGCTTTGGGAACAGGCACTTGCGGATTATCCGGATATGAGCGAGGAAATTCGCCGGTATATCTGCACGCATTTGCCCCAGGAGCCGGATCAAAAGAGTTTGAAAAAAGTGATAGATGCCTTACTCCGCAGAGGTCACAGCTACGGCAATATCCGCCGGGTGCTGGACCTTGAGGAGCTATGGGAGGAATAATAATGGCAAATATTGGATTTATCTCGCTGGGCTGTGCCAAAAATCAGGTGGACTGCGAGCGGATGATGTACCGTGTGCAGGAGGCCGGGCATCAGGTGCAGCCGGATGTGGTGGGCGCAGATGTGGTGGTGATCAACACCTGCGGCTTTATCGACTCGGCAAAGACCGAGGCCATTGACCACATTTTGCAGACCGCAGCCCTGAAGGAGCAGGGGCTGGTGGGCAAGATTTTGGTCACCGGCTGCCTTTCTCAGCGGTATCAGGAGCAGATCCGGCAGGAAATGCCGGAGGTGGACGGCGTTTTGGGCACCGGCAGCTACGACCGGATCGTGGAGGCCGTGGATGCCCTTTTGCAGGAGCAGGCTGCAGACCGGTTCGACAGCATTGATGCCCCGGAGGTGGAAACCGGACGGATCCTCACCACGCCGGAGCATTACGCCTACATAAAAATTGCGGAGGGCTGTGACAATCGGTGCAGCTACTGTATCATTCCCTATCTGCGGGGAAAATTCCGCAGCCGCTCTATGGACGATGTGCTCTATGAGGCCCGGCTTTTGGCCGACAGCGGCGTAAAGGAGCTGATCGTGGTGGCACAGGATACCAGCCGGTATGGCACGGATCTGCCCGGTCATAAACGGCTTTTGCCGGAGCTGCTTCGCAAGCTTTGCGCCATTGAGGGCTTTACCTGGATCCGCCTGCATTATGTTTATCCCGATGAGATCGACGACGAGCTGATCGAGGTAATGGCTCAGGAGCCAAAGATCGTAAAATATCTGGATATTCCCATCCAGCATTGTAACGATACTATTTTGAAGCTGATGAACCGGCGAGGGGATGGCGCCTTTTTGCGGGAGCTGTTTGCCAAACTTCGCAGCCGGATCCCCGGCATTGTCCTGCGTACCAGCGTGATTACCGGTCTGCCCGGTGAGGGGGAAGCGGAATTTGCTGAGCTGTGCGAGTTTTTGAAGGAGCAGCGTCTGGAGCGTGTCGGTGCATTCCAGTTCTCTCCGGAGGAGGGAACCCCGGCAGCGGAAATGGACTACCCGGACAGTGAGATCGCCCAGCAAAGAGCACAGACCGTGGAAATGATCCAGTCGGAGATTATGGATGCGTATAACGCCGCTATGCTGGGCAAGACCGTTACGGTTTTGGTGGATGGCTACGAGGAAGAATTTGAACAGTATTACGGCAGGACTTTTGCCGACTCTCCGGAGATCGACGGCCGGGTCTGGATATCCACCGATGAACCCATATCCGAGGGCACCTTTGTGCAGGTCTGCATAGATTCGGTAGTGGACGGCGATCTGTCCGGCTATCTTGTGGAGGAATGAAAAAATGACATTGGCAAGTAAAATCACATTGGTGCGGGTGTTTCTGATCCCCGTTGTAATGGTGTTTATGTATCTCAGCGGCGGGAATCCCAATGGCTGGCTGTGGGGAGCTCTGGCGGTGTTTATTCTGGCCAGTGTTTCCGATTATCTGGACGGCCATATTGCAAGAAAGTACAATCAGGTGACGGATTTTGGCAAGTTCCTGGATCCCCTTGCAGATAAGCTGCTGGTGATCGCGGTGATGACAGTGTTCTGCCAGTGGGGCCAAATGCCTGCCTGGGCGCTGATGATCGTCCTGACCCGGGAATTTGCCGTCACCGGTCTGCGGCTGGTGGCCGTGGGCAAGGGCAATGTGATCGCCGCCGGTTGGAGCGGAAAGGTAAAAACCGCCAGTACGATGATAGGCCTTTGCTTTATGCTGGCCTTCCCGGATATTCATTGGCTGGCCGTGGCGGTCAATGCGGTGATCGTGCTGACGACGGTGTATTCCGGTGCAGAATACTTCGTAAAAAACGGCAAGTGCCTGCTGGAAAAATAAATGCTACGCCGGTGCTTGCACCGGCGTAAATTAAGGGGAATGCAATATGAATGAAAAAGAAATCGGTGAAATCCGGCGCAGAGCGCGCCGGGATCGCAGTAATATGACGGAGCTCTACGGCTGCTATGTCAGCAGTCAAAAGGAGATCATCTCCGAATTTCGTCGCAGCACCGGCACAATGTCGGAAAATGAATCAGAAAAATACTTTGCACTGATAAAGCGTACCCTGTCCGGTGCCATCGGCAAAAATCTTATTGATATTTGTTTCCGTACCGCACAGGTGGCCGGAAGTCCGGAGCATAAGCTGCTTATGGATCTGCGCAGCACCGGCCTGAAGGATGAGGCGCTGCGGCTGGAGCTGTATCAGAAGATCATAGACAATGTGACCTTTGAGGATAATTATTTGATCCTTTTGGGGCTGGATCGGTACGATGTGCCCTTTAAGAGCAAGGATGACGATGTGCAGGCCGATGCCTCCAATGAGGTGTATACCTATCTGCAATGCGCCGTCTGCCCGGTCAAGCTGAAAAAATCCAATTTGAGCTACGACGGCACGGATAAAGAATTTCACGACGGTGGCACAGAGCATGTGGCCTGTGCGCCGGAGCTGGGCTTTTTGTTCCCTGCATTCGATAACCGAGCGACGAATATTTATAACGCGCTCTTTTATACCAGGAGCCCCAAATGCATTTATGAGAATGTGGTGGATGCCCTGTTCCGGGTGGAGCCGCCCAAGCCAGCCGCCGAGCAAAAGACTTCCTTTGAGGCATTGCTGACCCATTCCGTAGGAGAGGCCTGCAGCCTGGAAGTGGTGCAGACAGTCCACGAGCAGCTTTGCCAGAGCATTGAGCTGCATAAGGCAGCGGAGCCTCTGCTGGTCAGCAAGGAGCAGGTGAAGGCCGCCCTGACCACCTCCGGTGTGCCGGAGGAGAAGGTGGCAAAATTCAGCGTGGAGTACGATGAAGTGTTTGGCAGCGGCACCCAGCTCCATCCCAAAAACATCATTGACAATAAGCATTTTCAGGTCAAAACCCCGGATGTGACCATTACGGTCAGCCCGGAATGCAGTGACCTGATCGAGACCCGGGTGATCGGCGGCGTGAAGTATATCCTGATCTGTGCCGATGACAATGTGGAGGTCAACGGCGTGGACATCCACATCAAGGACGGCACCCCCTCCCCGGTTTAAAACATCCAAAAATCTCCGTATGTGTTTTGATATGCTCCCTCTATGAGAGACAGTGAAATAAAACACTGTCATCATGGA
>CAZTNP010000016.1:0-31805 GCA_964615545.1 uncultured Oscillospiraceae bacterium
GAGATGGTCAACAACTTTATCAAGCCCGGTCTTGAGGATCTGTGCGTCAGCCGCACCAGCTTCACCTGGGGCGTTCCGGTGGATTTCGACCCCGGCCACGTGGTCTATGTGTGGATCGATGCCCTGTTTAACTATATGACCGCCCTGGGCTTCCAAAACGACCGTTATCACGATTTGGAGGAATTCTGGCCGGCGGATGTCCACTTCGTGGGCAAGGAGATCGTCCGGTTCCATTCCATCATTTGGCCGGCAATGCTGATGAGCCTGAATCTGCCCCTGCCGAAAAAGGTCTACGGCCACGGCTGGCTCCTGCTGGACGGCGGCAAGATGTCCAAATCCAAGGGTAATGTGGTGGATCCCTACCTGCTGGCGCAGCGCTTTGGCGTGGATGCCCTGCGGTTCTTCCTGCTGCGCTCCTTCCCCTTCGGCTCGGACGGCAATTTCTCCAACGAGCTGCTGATCTCCACCATCAATACCGACCTTGCCAACGACCTGGGCAATCTGGTGTCCCGGACGGTGGCGATGGCGCAGAAGTACTTCGGAGAAAAGCTGCCGGAGCAGCAGCTTGCCGATGAACAAATGGACCGCGAGCTGGTGGGTATGGTCTCCGGCCTGCGGGATGTCTATGAGCAGCAGATGGAGAGCTTTGCCTTCCAGAACGCACTGACGGAGATCTTCAAGGTCATCTCCCGTGCCAATAAATACATTGATGAAAACGCCCCCTGGGTGCTGGCAAAAAGCGAGGAGCAGAAGCCCCGGCTGGCAAAGGTGCTTTATAACCTGCTGGAGACCATCCGGATCTGTGCCGGTCTGCTCAGCCCCTTTATGCCCGAAACCGCAGCCGAGATCGGCAAGCGGCTGGGCGATGCCCCCCTGGACTGGGAAAGCCTGAACCGCTTCGGCAGCCTGCCTGCTCAGGTGGCCACGGTCAACGGCCCCGCCCTGTTCCCCCGAATTGATATGGAAAAGGAGCTTGCTGCTTTGGAAGAAATGACAAAACCCGCCGTCGCCGAATTGGAGATCGAGCCCTACGCAGAAGAAGCTGTTGATTTTGATACCTTCTGCCGTTCCGACCTGCGTGCCGTGAAGGTCAAGGATTGCCAAAATGTGAAAAAGAGCGAAAAGCTGCTGCAATTCACGCTGGATGACGGCACCGGCACCGACCGGCAAATCCTCTCCGGCATCGCCAAATACTATAAGCCGGAGGAGCTCATCGGCAAAACGCTGGTGGCCATCACCAATCTGCCCCCCCGGAAGATGATGGGACGGGACTCCTGCGGAATGCTGCTCAGCGCCGTCCACACAGAAAAAGGCGAAGAAAAGCTGAACCTGGTCATCCTCAACGACCAAATCCCCGCCGGCGCCAAGCTCTGCTAATAAAAACAAACAGCTCCCCGGAATTCAACCATCCGGGGAGCTGTCTTTTTATATATAACAGATGCTAAATGATTTATTTTACTGTGAATACAACGCGGTTAGAGGTCCAGTAATTGGACAAATATTCTACTTCAACTACATTTGCATCGATTGGCACCTCGAAGGTAACTGTGCCTTTGGTTTTTCTTCCTGCGGAAAGTGTTGCACTCAACATATCCTCCCGAACCAAAGCACTTTTGCAGCTACTACCATCGGCATAGCAGTCGAAGTTGATAGCAGAAATAAATTCATCGGAGTTGCCGATGTTCTCAAATTCAAATTCACAGGTGATATAGCGGTAGCCATCGGCAGGCACTTCAAACATATTGTCACTTATATATTCTTCGCAGGATAAATAGCGAATAATCAGCTTGCTGGATTCCACAACATCGCCCACGGAATAAGCATCCTCGGAGGCACTGGCATTGACCTGTAATGTATAGCCGGAATTCTTTTCACCCTCATATATGAATTTGATTTTCTATAGAACATGCAAAGCTGGAAAGCGAACTGAACGATCTACAGAGAGTCATTGACCGCATCCCACCGGATGTGCTGGCACAACTGAAACAGGAAGCAAAACATCATCACAGGAGCAGATGATTTGAACTTTGAAAATTTAATAATGGAGGACACTGGATGGCAAAAAACAAGAACGATATGAAAATGCAGAACGGTCAGGTTATCACAGGCGAGGACGGAAAGCAGTATTTCGTCTGTGGTAAGAACTACATCGAAATCTCCGAACATTTCGCACAGGACGGAAAGCCCCTTGGCGATCTGATCGAGGATGTGATACTGTACACCGCTGACCACAGGATTTCTGCTTAATACGCAACATTGACTTACAGCCCACGCTTACGCTATAATTGCGACAGAGCAAGTATTGTAAGCGTGGGTTGTTTCTTTTGAAGGAGGATTTTTAAGTGAAACAACCATACAATACAACGATTTATAATACAGCACTTTATCTGCGACTGAGCCGAGACGATGAGCTTCAGGGGGAAAGCGGAAGTATCCAGACACAAAGGATGATGCTCCGTGAATATGCCCGTGAACACGGTCTGAATGTTGTTGACGAATACATTGATGATGGATGGTCTGGAACGAATTTTGACAGACCGAATTTTCAGAGAATGATTGATGATATTGAAGATGGAAAAATCAACTGTGTTGTCACAAAGGACTTATCCCGACTTGGCAGAAACTACATTCTCACAGGACAGTACACTGAGATTTATTTTCCAAGCAAGGGTGTCCGCTACATTGCCGTTAATGACAATGTGGATACCATCAACGGAGAAAATGAGCTTGCCCCGTTCCTGAATATTCTGAATGAAATGCACGCCCGACAGACCAGTAAAAAGGTCAAGGCTGCCTTTCATACCCGCTTTGCAAACGGCGCACACTATGGAGCTTATGCCCCTATCGGGTACATCAAAGACCCGGATAAGACAGGTCATCTTCTTGTAGACCCAGAAACAAAGTGGATCATCGAAAAGATATTCAACCTTGCCGTACACGGCGCAGGTGCAGCCAGAATCACAAGGCTGCTGATTGAGGAACAGGTCCCAACTCCGGCGTGGCTGAACTTCCAGAGGTACGGAACATTCGCCCACATCTTCGAGGGTGCGGATGAAAGCAAACAGTATATGTGGACTGTCGCACAGGTCAAAAGTATTTTGAAGGATGAGAACTATATCGGTCACAGCGTACACAACAAGCAGACCAACATTTCTTTCAAGAACAAAAAGAAAGTCCGCAAGCCAAAGGAAGAATGGTACAGAGTAGAGAATACCCACGAAGCAATCATTTCCGAGGATGTGTTTTGGCAGGTACAGGAGCAGATAGCCAGCCGCCGCAGGTCAAGAAAAGACGGACAGCCACAGATATTCGCAGGACTTATCAAGTGTGCGGATTGCGGATGGTCACTTGCCTACGGAGAAAACAAACAGAATAAGAATCCTTATGGCTACTATCATTGCAGTAAGAACGGACAAGGGACAAGACAGTGTTCCATGCACTACATCCGATATGATGTGCTTTACCCTTATGTACTTTCCAGACTGCAATACTGGTATGAACAGGTACAGCAGGACGAAGAAAAGCTGCTGAAACGATTACTCAACACCAGCGATAAGGAACGCAATGCCACGAAGAAAAAGCGTGCTGCGGAGCTGAAAAAAGCTGAAAAGCGTAAAGCCGAAGTGGACGGACTGTTTGTGAAGATGTATGAGGACTGGTCTGCTGGAAGAATTACAGAATACAATTTCAATATGCTGTCTGAAAGGTATCAGTCAGAACAGAGGGAACTGGATCATAAAATCCAGAAACTGCGAGAAGAAATGGAAGCTGCTGTACAGACAGCGGTGGATGCAGAAAGATGGATTGAATTGATTAAGCAATGCTCCAATCCAACAGAACTGACTGCCGAACTTCTGAACACTCTGATTGAGAAAATCGTGGTTCACGAAGCTGTGAAGAACGAGGACGGCAGCCGAAAGCAGAAAGTAGATATTTACTATCGCTTCATCGGTAAGATTGACTAAGAACAAACATTGAGTGTCGGGTACACCCGGCACTCAGAGATAACAATATCTTTAACTAAGGGAAACGGATAATATTCAACCGTCCATAGAAATGCTGATTCGTGTGGCAAAAGTGTTAAATGTCTCTACAGACTACCTGCTTGGATTGGATGATCATTTGCGTATAGATGTGCAAGGGTTACCAGCAGAGTTTGTGGCGCATCTGAATCTGTTAATAAGAGATTACCTGGAAATGGCGAAAAAAGCGCAAGAAAAACAAACAGAAGCTGTCACTTTATCAATCCCCCATATTTCCATCAAGGTGTCCCGTCAGGGACACCGCCAGTGGCTCCCTTGTGTAAAGGGTAAGCGAAGCGCAGTCGCGGGAGTGAATGACAGCCCGGTGGGCTGTCAGAGCCGCGACCGGATTGCCCGCAGGCAATTGTCAGCCGAACAGGCTGACTGAGGGATTGTTTTGCCGTCAGGCAAGGATTCCAATTGTCCCGCCAGGGACACATCCAGTGGCTTCCTCTGTCGAGGAAGCTGGCACGGCGTATGCCGTGACTGAAGGAGAGTGTTGCCACAGGCAACTATTTCAATCGTCCCGCAGGGACACCTTCCGTAAATTCCTTGTATATTCTGCTTTCCCGGTTGGTTTTGCCTATGCAAGAAACGCACTGCCCTTTGTCACCGCTTTGGCGGTGACGGTTGCCTTACGGCAACCTCTCTCCTTCAGTCAAAAATCAGAGATTTTTGCCAGCTCCCCCGTCAGGGGGAGCCACTGGTGGTATCGGCTTCGTCGATGATTATAAATATTGGTTCAACGCTTCTGCTTATTCTAATCTAAGACTTCCTGTATTTCGCATCATATACGTTTCAGCTACTCTACATATCAATTCCAAGCAGAACATCTTTTATATGTGATATTAAACTGTTCAGTCCTTCCCGATTTCTCGGTACTATGACCTCTGCTGACTTCTCATAGTTCGTTGTTACTATGTTTCGTTTCGAATATGTCTACTCCTACACACCTATGAGACCTCACGGGATAAACCAATACTCTTTCCTCGTCTACCTGCCCGATTTACGCATTAAGGTTACGGTTACCTTTTGGACTTCGTTGCCTTTGGTCAACTTATCCGCTTAATACGCCTTATTATCGGGTTTCTGTCCGTCAGGCTACGATTTCGCTATTGCTTCTTCTCTCCCACACCTCACGGTGTGAAACTTTCAAGTCGCTTTCGAGTTCGTCGGTAACTACACCTCAGTGGACTTTCACCACAGAGCATTGGTATGCCCGTCATACAAACTGCCCGGATGTGGTGTACATCCGGGCAGTCCCAAAAACGCTGTATCTCGGGGCTTATTTTTTGCGGAAGGACATACAGTCCGTGCACCCTTCCTGCTTGGGGTCACAGCCCTGTGTGCCCACCAAAATGCGGTCAAGAGAGCAGAAATTGGCATCGGTACAGTGATTTGCGCACTGGGAAACCGTACATTCGATGCTCTTATTGGCGTGGCAATTCATATCAGCATCCTCCTTTCACCCATATAAGCCCAGTATGCCCACTGCCGGGAGACTTTATACACCCGCCGGAGCTTCTTTACTTTTCCAAAAGGTCTGCACCGGGGGACGGGGATTTTTTGCGATATTCTCTTTGCATTTTGCGGAGAATGTGGTATAGTAAACACAGAAAAAAAGATGGAGGGATCCTTATGCTGGATTTTATCCGAATTGCCTGTGCGGTGCCGCCGGTCAAGGTGGCTGATCCCGCGAAAAATACAGAAGATATTTGCCGCTATCTTGCCCTTGCGGATGAAAAGGGGGCAGATGTGCTGGTGTTTCCCGAAATGACCCTGACCGGCTATACCTGTGCCGATCTGTTTTTTCAGGATGCCCTGCTGAAAGACTCCCTGTCCGGGCTGAAAAAGGTCCTTGCCTGCTCCGGTAGCCATCCGGCCGTCACACTTGCGGTGGGTCTGCCGGTGGTGTTGACCGGGCAGATGTATAACTGCTGTGCCATCATTTCCGGCGGCCGGCTCCACGGTCTTGTGCCCAAGACCTACCTGCCCAACTACAGCGAATTTCAGGAGCGCCGCTGGTTCTCCTCCTCGGAGGATCTGCAGCAGAAGGATGTGCCGGCCAGTGAGCTGGGGCTGGAGGGCGACGACCGGATCCCTGTAGGACGGGATCTGCTGTTCGTCATTGGCGATGATACCGTGCTGGGTGCGGAGATCTGTGAGGATCTCTGGACACCTATGCCTCCCTCTACCCTGATGACCCTGAACGGGGCGGAAGTGATCGTCAATCTGTCTGCCTCCAATGAGACGGTGGGCAAGCGCCTGAGCCGCCGGGGCCTGGTGCAGCATCAATCCTCTGTCTGCGGCTGCGTGTATACCTATTGCTCCTCCGGCTGCACCGAGTCCACCTCCGATCTGGTGTTCTCCGGCCACAGCGTGATCGCCTGCAATGGCACCGTGCTTGCGGAGAATCAGTATATCATCGAAACGGACTATATGCTGCTGCAGGATGCGGATCTGGGGAAGATCCGTGCCAAGCGCCGCCGGAACAAGAGCGTGAAGGATGCGGTGTCGCTGTACAGCAAGGTGGAGCCGATGCGCCGGATCCTGTGCCACAGTCAGCCGCTGCGGGGCAACGGAGATCTGTTCCGCTTTGAGAAAAATCCCTTTGTGCCTGCCGACCGGCAGGAGCTTGTTGACCGATGCCGCAGCGTGTTCGCCATTCAGGTAGCCGGGCTGAAGCAGCGGCTGGCTACCGTAGGCGGCAAGGCGGTCATCGGCGTGTCCGGCGGGCTGGATTCCACGCTGGCACTGCTGGTAGCCGTGGAAGCTATGGCACAGCTTGGCCGTCCGGCAGGGGATGTCTACGGCGTGACTATGCCCTGCTTCGGCACCTCTGACCGCACCTACCGCAACGCTCTTGCACTGATGGAGGCACTGGGCATTTCCCAAAAGGAAGTGAATATCCGGGAGGCGGTGGCCACCCATTTCCGGGATATCGGCCACGATATGGCTGTCCATAACGGCACCTATGAAAACGCCCAGGCGCGGGAGCGGACACAGATCCTGATGGACTATGCCAGTGTGGTGGGCGGCCTGGTGGTGGGCACCGGCGACCTGAGCGAGCTGGCACTGGGCTGGTGCACCTATAACGGCGACCATATGAGTATGTACGGGGTCAACACCTCCGTGCCCAAGACCCTGATCCCGGAGTTGATCCGGGTGCTGGCGGAGGACGAGCGGTTCGCCGCCGCCCGGCAGGTGCTGCTGGATGTGGTGGATACCCCCATCAGCCCGGAGCTGCTGCCGCCGGACAGCCAGGGGAAGATCAGTCAGCAGACAGAGGACATCGTGGGTCCCTACTGCCTCCACGATTTCTTCCTTTACTATATGCTTCAGTACGGCTATACGCCCACAAAGATCTATTATCTGGCCTGCCGGGCGTTCCGGGGCGAGTACGATGCTCAAACCGTGAAAAAGTGGATGGGCGTATTCTATCGCCGGTTCTTCTCCCAGCAGTTCAAGCGCAATTGTATGCCCGACGGTGTGAAGGTAGGCTCGGTCTGCCTGAGCCCGAGAGGCGACTGGCGTATGCCCAGCGATGCGGCCTGCACCGCCTGGCTGACGGAGCTGGAAGGCCTGGAAGCCGGAAAATAAACACAGGGATAAGGAGTTATACCAAATGGAACTGACAGAAGTATTGCAAAGCCGGAAAAGCATCCGCAGCTTCACTGGGGAGCCGATCCCCCGGACAGTACTGGAAAAGCTGATTTTTGCTGCCAATGCCTCCCCGGTGGGGCTTGCCAAATATGAAACGCTGCATTTGACCGTGGTAAAGGACAAGGCACTGCTGGAGGAGCTGGAGCAGAATACCGCCGCTGCCTTCCATGCCCCGGATCGCAGCTTTTTGTACGGCGCACCGGAGCTGATCGTTGTTTCCACAACGCAGACGGATAATGTGGGCTATTCCAATGCAGCCATCGTGGCCCACGATATGTCCCTGGCCGCAGTGGATGCGGGAGTTGGCGTGTGCCACATCTGGGGCTGCGTAATGGCGCTTGCCCAAAGCCCGGCACTGACAGCAAAGCTTGGTATCCCGGCCGGCTTTACCCCCGCCTGCGCCGTCGCCGTGGGTATGACGACACAACCCTATGCCCCCCGGCAGATCCCAACGGATCGAATCGGCATAAACGAAATCTGACAAGCAAAAGAATATGCTGCCGCTTATGACTGTTGCCAAATCATAAACGGCAGCATTTTTTCACATCGTGGTGCAACACCCCAATGTATCCCGCTTCATAACGCCAAAGCCCGAACGCATAATCCTTACCCTTTTTGGCAGACTGACAGGGGCGTTTTAGCCGATATCTATGCTTTTTTAGCCGATATCTATGCTTTTCATTGCATTCCCGGGGGAAATGTGATAGGATATTTCTGTCCGGCGATGCCGGGGAAAATACAGGAGGTACTGTGATATGAATGTACTTGTGACCGGCGGTGCCGGATATATTGGCTCCCATACCTGTGTGGAGCTGCTGAACGAGGGCTATGGCGTGATCGTTGTGGACAATCTCTGCAATTCCAATCCGGAAAGCCTGAACCGGGTAGAGGAGCTGACCGGGAAAAAGGTCAAATTCTACCAGGGAGATGTGCGGGACGAGGCGCTTTTGCAGAAGATTTTTGCGGAAAACGAGATCGCCTGCGTGATCCATTTCGCCGGCCTGAAGGCGGTGGGCGAAAGCGTGGAAAAGCCCTGGGAATACTATGATAACAACCTCAATTCCACTCTGGTGCTGACCAAGGTTATGAAGCAGAACCATATGAAAAACATCATTTTCTCCTCTTCTGCCACGGTCTACACCGCCGATAACGAAATGCCCCTGCGGGAAACCAGCCGCACCGGCCACTGCACCAACCCCTACGGCTGGACAAAATATATGACCGAGCAGATCCTCTCCGGTATGGCACACGCGGATCCGGAATGGGGCATTGTCCTGCTGCGGTACTTTAATCCCATCGGCGCCCACGAAAGCGGCCGGATCGGTGAGGATCCCAAGGGCATTCCCAATAACCTGATGCCCTATATCACCCAGGTGGCCATCGGCCGCCGGGAGAAGCTGAGCGTATTCGGCAACGATTATGACACCCACGACGGCACCGGCGTGCGGGACTATATCCACGTGGTAGACCTGGCAAGGGGACACGTGGCGGCTGTCCGGTATGTGACCGGGCACAAGGGCTGTGAGGTGTTCAATTTGGGTACCGGCACCGGCTACAGTGTGCTGGATATGGTGCAGGCCTTTGAACGTGCCAACGGCGTAAAGGTCCCCTATCAGATCGTGGAGCGTCGTCCCGGCGATCTGGCTACCTGCTATGCTGACCCTCAGAAGAGTGCGGAGGTTTTAGGCTGGAAGGCCACGAAGGATCTGACGGATATGTGCCGGGATTCCTGGAACTGGCAGAGCAAAAATCCCCAGGGCTACGGCGCCTGAGGCAAAAAAGTATAAAGCATATTCCCGCCCGGAGCGGTCACGAAGGTGACTGCTCCGGGCGGGAATTTTTGAAACAGGGAAGCTGTCAGGGCTGGGGGTCTGCCGGATCCTCAGCAGGCAGGTTTTCCGGGGGCGTGACCCGGTTGACGAACAGCTTTGCCGGATCGTGGGGGCGGAAGCTCTGCCACAGCAGGATCCCGACGGCGGCCACGCAGGTCACGGCGGCCAGCACCTGACTGACCCGGAAGCTGCCCCAGTACAGGCTGTCCGTCCGCAGCCCCTCGAACAGCGTTCTGCCCAGGCCGTACCAGGCTGCGTAGCCCAGGGCGATCTGGCCGTCATAGCGGCGTTTTTTCGAGAGGAAATGCAGCAGCACAAAGCCAATGGCATTCCAGACGGATTCATATAAGAAGGTGGGATGATAGAATTTTTCCGTGCCGTTGACCGTCAGCCCCATCCGCAGGAACCAGGTGGTTTCCTCGCCGTAGGCCTCCCGGTTGATAAAATTGCCCCAGCGGCCGATGGACTGACCGATCAGAAAGCCCAGTGACACAATATCCAGCACCGCCCCGATGCTCAGCTTCCGGAGCTTGCAGAAGACGATGATGCCAATGGCCGCACCGATGACACCGCCATAAATGGCCAGGCCGCCGCCCCGGATATCAAGGATCTCCCAAACATTTTGGGAATAGACCTCTTTCCACTTGAAAATGCAATAGTAGGCACGGGCACAGATGATGGCAAAGGGCAGAATCCACAGCACACCATCCATAATATCATCCTGCTTCAGGCCAAATTCCTTACTGCGGCGTAGGCCGTAAATAGCAGCAAGGATCAGGCCGAAGACAATGATCACGCCATAATAGTATACAGGAAAATCCGTCCCGGGAATGAGAAAGTACCGATCCGGATCCAGGCGCAGCCCCAAGCCGGGGAAGGTAATGGCACTGTTTAACATAATGCTTCCTCCTTATGCGTGTTTGCGCTTTCTCTCATTATAGCAATTCCGCCGAAAATAGCAACCGCTGACCGGCAGAAAAGTGTTACAAAGCGGTGAATTTTTACTGACTGACCCGGAGGGTGTCCTGATAAACGCGGATAATATCCTGCAAAAAGTCCATATAGGAAAAATCCTTGTTGTAGACGATCCTTGTCTCCCGCACCATACTCAGGTTTTCAATGGGCAAGGCTACAAGCTGCCCCTTTTTCAACTCCCGGGCACAGGCACTTTTTGCCAGCACGGACACGCCCAGATCCTTCCGCACCAGATCCTTGATAGTGGCGATGTTATCCACCTCCATCACGATATTATAATTTTCCGGAGAGTCATTCAGGCTCCGCAGGGTGGAATCAAACAGCACCCGGGTGGCAGAGGTGGGCAGCCGCAGGATCATCCGCTGCCTGCGCAGAGCCTCCAGCGTGACCATAGCACTGCGGGAAAGGGGGTTCTCGGGGGCGGTCACGCAGACAAGATAGTCGGTGTCCAGAACCAGGGAACGCAGGGATGTATCTCCGGTGCTGCCGTCCACAACGGCCAGATCCAGCTCGTAATTTTCCAGCATATCATAAAGATTTTTTATGGTATCCGTGATGATCGTTATGGTAAACCCACGGTTCAGGTCGCTGCATTTGGCAAGCACCTCGGCGGTGATATTGCTTTCCGCCGTGTGGGTGATGCCCACGCGCAGGGTGGTGCTGTGCCGCTCCTTATCCATTAGATCCGCCCGCATTTTTTCGTAAAGGGCAACCATCCGGCGGGCGGCCTTCACCGCCACTTCCCCGTCCGGTGTCAGCTTCAGCCCGCCCTTTCCCCGGATAAACAGGGTGGTGTTCAGCTCCTGCTCCAGCAGCCCGATGTGGTGACTGACCGCCGGCTGAGTCAGGGAGAGAAGCTGGGCCGCTTTGGTGAAGTTTTGACAGTCGGCCACGGCGATAAGGGTTTGCAGCTTTGGACTGATCATAATTGCCTCCTATAAATAAAATTTATCAATACCAAACAAAAGATAATTTCACTTTATTTCAGAACCAGTATATCATATGGGCAATGACTTTTCAAGAGAGGTGTTTGCCGTGTCCGGAAAAATCGCGCTGTTTTTCGCATCCCTGTTTTTCAGTTTGTCCTCGCCGGGAAGCGGCCGCAGGCAGAAGCTGTTTTCCTTTTTGGAGGAGCTTTGCCCGGAGGTGCCGGAGCCTTCCTGCTGCCAGGAGCTTTTGGAAATATGGTCGGAGGAATATGGCTTCGCCGGCCTTCTGCTGGGAAATCTGGGGCTGTTCCTGCTGGGGCTGGTGCTGATGGTTGCCCTGGAGCTGCTTCTGCACCGGTTTTCTCAACCCGTTGCCGCCGGTGCCCTTTCCACCCTGGGCGCTTTGTACTGCCTGTGGAAATTCCGAACCCCTGACCTGCAAAAAAATCTTTTGACAGTGCTGTTTATCGGCTTTTGGCTGATAAGCGGCTTTTCCTGGCCTCTGGCCTTTGCTTTTCTCATACTTTATACCAATCTCACCGCCCGATACAAAAGGAGGAACGACTGATGCTTTCTTTTCTGGATCAAAATGCCACCGGCTCCGTGGCCACGGTGATCATCTCCGTGGCGCTGATGCTTTTTTTCGGCTTTCTTATGACCCGGCTGACCAAAAAGCTGCGGCTGCCCAATGTGACCGCCTATATCCTGACCGGGATCCTGATGGGTCCCTACTGCCTGAATGTGATCCCCCAGACAATCATTGACGGTATGGATTTTCTTTCCGATATTGCCCTGGCCTTCATTGCCTTCAGCACCGGTGAATTTTTCCGGCTGGATACCCTGCGGAAAAACGGGAGGAAGGTGGTGGTGATCACCGTGCTGGAATCGCTGCTGGCTACTATAGCCGTTTTCCTTGTGACCTATTTTGTATTAAAGATCGACCTGGCCTTTTCCGTGGTGCTGGCCGCTTTGGCCGCCGCCACCGCACCGGCCTCCACTGTAATGACCATCCGGCAGACCGGTGCCCACGGCGATTTCGTGGACACCCTGCTGCAAGTGGTGGCGCTGGACGATGTGGTGGGACTGCTGGCCTATTCCGTCGCCATCTCTCTGGCGCTGGCAGTCAGTGCCGGCAGCGGGGCCTCCCCATTTTCCAGCGTGGTGGTTCCCATTTTGATCAATCTGGCGGTTTTTCTGCTGGGCGGCCTGTTTGGTCTTTTTCTCAAGCTGCTGATGCAGGGGCGCTCCAAGGATAACCGGCTGATCGTCTCCGTGTCGCTGCTGTTTGCCTTCTGCGGGATCTGTGCTATGCTGGATGTCTCCCCGCTGCTGGGCTGTATGTCTATGGGCACGGTGTACATCAATCTTACCGACGACGGGAAGCTTTTCAAGCAGCTCAATTATTTCACCCCGCCCATTTTACTGCTGTTTTTCGTCCGCTCCGGGCTGTCCTTCCGGCTGGATGCTTTGGTGAACACCTCTGCCTCCGTGGGGAAAACGCCGCTGCTGGCAGTGGGCATCGTGTACTTTCTTGTGCGGATCGTGGGAAAATACTACGGCGCTTATGCCGGCTGCCGGCTGGTGAAAAAGCCCCGTTCCGTTTCCAATTATCTGGGGCTTGCCCTGATCCCCCAGGCAGGTGTGGCCATCGGACTGGCCGCACTGGGTGCCCGCACGCTGGGGGGAGAGGCCGGGATTGCGTTGGAGACGGTGATTTTGGCATCCAGCGTGCTCTATGAGCTGGTCGGCCCTGCCTGCGCCAAGCTTTCCCTGTATCTTTCCGGCTCCTATTCCTCTAAATTGGAGGAGCTGGTGCCGGAGGAGCAGGTCAAGCCCGCCGGTACCGACCCCACCGCCGTGGAGCTTTTGATCCGGCGAATTCAGGTGATCCAGCAGGAGCTTGAAAAGAATGTCCCCTCGGAGGAGGAACAGGCCTTTCAGGAGGCCGCGGACGAATACTATAATTTCCATCACAGGAGGAGATAACCGTGCAAGATCCCATTACCGATATCCTGGGCCCCTGGGCGGGCAGCCTGAACACCGGCTCTGTCGCCCTGCGCCTGCTGCTTTCTCTGATCCTTTCCGCCATCATCGGCTACGAGCGTTCCAGCAAGCGGCACAGTGCCGGCCTGCGTACCTTTATCATTGTCTCCCTGGGGGCCACCGCCGCCGCTATTTTGGAAACCTATTTCTTCTCCATTGGCAGCACCTCCCCCTGGATCAGTGCCGCCGTGATCATCGGCATTGCTCTGCTTTCCGGCTACTCGATCTTTTTCAGCTCCAAGGGGCAAATCAAGGGGCTGACCACTTCCGCCGGGCTCTGGATGTGCGGCGTGGTGGGACTGGCCGCCGGGTTGGGGCTGTATACCGTCGCCCTGCTGGCCGGGCTGGCACTGCTGTGCAGCCTGTCCCTGTTCCCGGTTTTGGAAGCATACCTGAAGGAAAAATCCAACCATTTTGAGGTGCATCTGGAGCTGAAAAGCAAAAGCGATCTGCAAAGCTTCACCGCCACCATTCGCCGGCTGGGAATGCGGATCGACGATATTGAGCTGAACCCCGCCTATCTCAATTCCGGGCTCAGCGTGTATACGGTCAGCTTCACCATCAGCTCCCGGGAGCTAAAAAAGTACAAGCGCCACAGTGATATCATCCAGGCCCTCCGGTCGCTGGAGTATATTGCCTATATCGAAGAGCTGGGAATGTAAATTTTCATAGCATTTTGTGCCGCCGTGGTGTATGATAAGCACGGCGGCACACGCTGTTTCGACAAAATGCTCCGGTGCGCCGGAAAGGAAGCCTTTATGTACATCATTTTCGATTTGGACGATACCCTGCTGCGGAACGACCGCACCGTCAGCCCCTATACCCTGTCGGTGCTGAAAACCCTGCAGCGGATGGGGCATAAGACCGTGATCAACACTGCCCGCTCCCGGCAGTACACCCAGGAATATCTGGATGCCCTTCAGCCGGATTACGCCATTTTAAACGGCGGCTCCCTGATTTTGGATCAGGCACAGCTGCCCATATATAAGGCGGAGCTGGATGTGGAGACCACCCGGGCCTTTGTTGCCCGGCTGCTGACCGTCAGCGATAATTTCACCGTTCAGGCGGAGGATGGCCCCTACTCCCATTTGGGAAAATATACCGGCCAGAATGCCCGCCCCTTTGATTTTTCCGCCCAGCCCTTTCCTCTGCCCTGTCTGAAGGTGGTGGCCGCCATTGAGCAGGAGGAGACGGCGCAGGCACTGGCGCAGGAATTTGGGCTGACCTGCGTATCCTATTTCGGCGGACTTTTCAAGCGCTTCAATCACCCCTCTGCCACAAAAGCCCAGGGCAACCGGAAGCTGACCGAGCTGACCGGCGGAAATTTAGCGGAGGTGATCGCCTTTGGAGATGACCTTGGGGATCTGGAAATGCTGCAACAGGCCGGCATCGGTGTGCTGATGTGCAATGCCGACCCGGCACTTCACAGTGCCTGTGCCCACATTTCCTCCTTCTCCAATGAAGAAGACGGCGTTGCCCGCTTCCTCTCCACCCACTTCTCCCTCCCCTGACCCCCACAAAACGATGCAGTGTCCCTACGTGGTATGCGGGCAATCCGATAAATTGTTCCCCATATTTGAGGAACTATTCGGGGAAAGGGTGGGATATTCTTAGAAAAAAAGTCCACCTCACGGGGGCCTGGGAGTCGGCGGGCCGGGGTGAGGTGGGCTTTTTATGATGGGATTTTTTGGAATGGGGGTAAATGCTTATCCCCCCATTTTGTTTTACTGCTATCCCATTTTTTGCTGCTGTCTTATTCTTACTGCTGTCTTAACAGCTTAAAACCGGTAGCCGGAGTCCAGAAGGCGGGACAGGGCGTTATTTACCTGCTCATCGGTAAACAGGGCTGTGTAGCTTTTCTGTACGGCAAGTGCCTCCAGAGAAAGCTCCAGGCGTCCGAGCCGTTGCAGGTGTCCGAAGCCCTCACTGTCCCGGTGGCCGGAAAGGCAGCGGTGGGCAGCCTCCAGTGCCTGCTCCCGGGGCACAGGGCGTATTTTTACTCCCAGAGCTTGTGCCTTTTCCCGGGCATTTTCCCAGGCGAGAATGAATTTTTCTTCCATATTACTCCAAAATGATGGGGCCACACTGTGCCTTCAGGCCGTCCAGAATATGGCAGGCGGCCTCCTCCGGGGTAAGGGTGACCTGCTGGCCGGTGACCATATTCTTTACGGAACACTTCCCCTGGTTGATCTCGTCCTCGCCCAGCAGCACGGCATAGGGCACCTTCAGCTTATCCGCATAGCTCATTTTCTGCTTAAACTTCTTCTTTTCGCCGTAAAGCTGCACCCGGATGCCTGCCTCCCGCAGGGAACGGGACAGGGCGATGGCCGGTGTCGGATCCTCTGTCATAGGCAGCACCAGGGCATCTGCCGGGGCGGAAGGCAAAGCAGGATTGAGAAGTCCCTGCTCATCCAGTACATAGAAAAGCCGGGTCAGGCCGATGGAAATGCCTACGCCGGGCAGCGCCTTCTCCGTATAGAAGCCGGCCAGATCGTCGTAGCGGCCGCCGGAGCAGACGGAGCCGATCTCCGGGTGATCCAAAAGGGTGGTCTCATAGACGGTGCCGGTATAGTAATCCAGACCACGGGCAATGGTCAGATCCACAGCAAAATTCTCCTCCGGGACGCCAAAGCCGGCCAGATTCTCCGTGACCTGCTGCAGCTCCAGCAAGCCCTGATCAAACAGTGGTTCTCTGCCGGCGTAGCCGCTCAGTGCGGAAAGCACCTGGGCATTGGTGCCGGAAATGGCGATGAAGCGGAGAATCTCCTCTGCCTGCTCTGCAGTCAGACCGCAATCGTCCAGCAGAATGGTTTTCACCTTTTCCGGGCCGATCTTATCCAGCTTATCCACGGTGCGCATAATGTCGCCGCTTTTCTCCGTCAGCCCCAGCATAGCGTAAAAGCCGTTGAGGATCTTCCGGTTATTGACCCGGATCTGGAAGCGGGTCAGGCCAAAGCCACGGAACACCTGATAAATGATGGAGGGAATCTCCGCCTCATTGAGAATATCCAGCTTGCCGTCACCAATGATATCAATATCCGCCTGATAAAATTCCCGGAACCGGCCCCGCTGTGCCCGTTCGCCCCGGTAGACCTTGCTGATCTGATAGCGGCGGAAGGGAAATGCCAGCTCGTTATAATGCAGCGCCACATATTTGGCAAGGGGAACCGTCAGGTCAAAGCGCAGCGCCAGATCGCTGTCGCCCTTTTGGAAGCGATAGATCTGCTTTTCCGTCTCGCCACCACCCTTGGCCAAAAGGATCTTGGCATCCTCGATAGCAGGGGTATCCAGGGGTGCAAAGCCATAGCGGCTGTAGGTATCTCGCAAAACAGCCATCATCCGCTCCAGCTTTGCCTGCTTATCAGGCAGCAGCTCCATAAAGCCGGATAATGTGCGGGGGGTGATCTTTTCCATACAATAAATCCTTTCTTATCCGAATAAAAAGCATTGGTAGTATGCAAATGCCGCCCGACCAGGATCGGGCGGTATGCTTATCTCAGGGCAAATTAATACTTTGTCTTGGAGCGTGCCATATCACGCCAGTTCAGGTCGCCACGCTGCAGACCCATAATAGCGATCTCCGCACCGCCCAAATTGGTGGCGATGGGGATATTGTGCCGGTCGCAGCGGTGGATGGTCTCGACCATCTGACTGTCGTCCCAGGGATCGGTGGAGTTTGGGTCAGTAAACAGGATCACCAGGTCGATCTCATTGTAGGCAATACGGGCGTTGATCTGCTGGTGGCCGCCCTGCCGGTGGGACAGAAGGAGGGTGACAGGCAGACCGGTATTGTCTGCGATCAGGCGGCCGGTGGTGGCCGTGGCGTACAGATTGTGCTTACTGAGCACGCTCTTATACGCGGTACAGAACTGTACCATCAGTTCCTTTTTCTTGTCATGTGCCAATAATGCGATATTCACAAAACCTCTCTCCTTTATTCTATGATCATAGCGTGACCGGCTGATTACAGCCCTGCAGCCGTTTGGAAATCCGGCGGCAGGCAGCAGCGGCACCCTTTTTTGTTTGCTGCAGCAGGGGCTTTTTGAAGGCGGCGGCCAGCACCACGCTGGGATCCTCCGGGACGATGCCCATAAGGGGAACGCCGGCTTCATCCATAATATCATCCACGGTCAGGCGGATAGTGGAAAACATTTTTTCATTGACCCGGTTGACGATCAGGCGGACATTTTTCTTGCCCATTCTGTCCAGCCGCTCAGCGGCGCAGGCGGCATCCCGGACAGCGGCAGGATCCGCCCCGGTGACCAGCAATATCCGGTCAGCAAACCGGGCGGCCAATGTAAAACCGGCCTCAATGCCCGCAGGGGCATCCAGAAAGATGTACCGGAATTTCTTCCGTGCCTGAGAAAGAAGCCTGCCAAATGCCTTGACATCGATCTTCTCTGCCGGGCAATGCATAGGGGCGGTCAGGAACCGCAGGCTGGGGTACAGGGGGTGGCTGGCGGCCATATCCAGGCTATAGGCACCGGTGTACACATCCTCAAAGGAGAGGGCAGCCATATCGCTGATCCCCAGGGCAATATCCAGGTTTCGCAGCCCCACATCGCAGTCGATACACAGGACCTGCTCACCGGCTTGTGCCAGTGCGGAGGCAACGGCAGCACATACGGTCGTCTTGCCGGTCCCGCCCTTGCCGGACAAAACCGCGATCAATTCTCCCACGCAGATCCCCTCCTTACACGGAGCAACGCCCCGTTCGCCCATTTTGTTTTATTATAAAGCAATTTCGCACAAAGTGCAAGTGGTTTTTCACTGTTTTTTGAATATTATTCCAACAAAATAAACAAAAGTTTCTTAGCTGTCCCTCTTTTCCCCTCTTTGCAGGCCGGATTTTCTTGAATTATCTGAAAAAATACTGTATAATGGATGAAAATTACAACAAAAAGCGGCAGCCGCACTGCCGTGGGAGGTCTCTATGAAACGATTTTTCTCTGCTCTTTTAACCATTTTTTTGCTGCTCAGCCTGCTGGGCGGGTGCAGCACTTCCGGCTCCCCAAAGCTCAATTCCGTCAAGCTTTCCGACTATACCATCATCTATGACGGAAGCAGCCTGGATTACTGCCGGCGGGCGGCGGAATATCTGCAAACGGAAATTCTGGCACGCACCGGCATCGAGCTGCCTGTCCACGAGGCAGGTGAGGGCACCTATGCCCACGAGATCATCGTCGGTGAAAGTAACCGGGAGCTCTCCAAAAAGCTGGATGCCCAGACCCAGGGGCTGGAATTTGCCATTATGGCAGATAAAAACCATATCGCTCTGGAGGCGGACTATTTCATCATTGCCGCCGCTGCCTACTACTTTGTGCAGACCTATATTCCCGGCGGGGATTTCCAGTCTCAGGTGCCTGCCGAATGCACTGTCGCCGAGCCCATTACGGAAAAGCCCACCCATTTCTTCTTCCTCATCGGTGACGGTATGGGCCCCTACCAGTCCCGGATCCCGGAATACTACGATCTGGATGACTACACCTCCGACCACGACGGCGAAGACATTTTCTACGGCTGGCTGCTTCCCTATCAGGGGTACCTGCGCACCGATTCCCTCTCCGGCGTGACCGACTCCGCCGCCGGCGGCACTGCACTGGCCTGCGGCTACAAGACCATCAATTACTATGTGGGTAAGGATGGGGACGGCAACGATGTGCAGTCCCTGACAGAGCTGGCTACCTCCCTGGGAATGGCCACCGCCGTTATGTCCACCGACCTGATGACCGGTGCTACCCCCTCTGCCTTCTCCGCCCACGCTATGGATCGCAACGATTCCAGCGACATTCTGGCCTGCCAGCAGAAGCTGATGCAAAGCGGAACCAAAATCGTTTGCAATCTCCATCCCAGTGCCTCCTACCAGCAGACCATTACGGAAACCCTGGATGCCCTGGACGAAAACGAGAAGGGCTTCTTCCTGATGTATGAGGAGGGCTATATCGACAAATTCTGCCACAACTCCAATTTGGGCGAGACCATCGGGGCCGTTGCCCGGTTCGATCAGGCCATCGGTCTGTTTATGGAGTATGCCTTCTATCACCCGGATACCTTCCTGCTGATCACCGCCGACCACGAAACCGGCGATCTGACCCCCGATGAGATTGGAAAGCTGCAATACCACTCCAACGGCACGCACACCGGTGCGGATGTGCCCATCTTCGCCTACGGCCAGGGTGCCGAGGTCTTCCGGGATTATTACGAAGAAAACAATCAGGTACCCAAGGTCATCGCCGCTCTGTGGGGCGTTGACAATTTCGGCGGCTGAGCTTCCAAAGCAAAAAAGTACCCTGCCCGGCTATCCTTGCGGGATATGCCGGGCAGGGCTTTTTTATTTCTTTCAGCTTTCAATGCCGTCAAAAAGATTGTGGGAATTAGAAGCAGGAATGGGCTTTCCCTCCATACAGGCGGCAAACTGGGCGCCGGACATCGTCTCATGCTCCAGCAGAAAATCCGCAACCTGACGGAGCTTTTCGCTGTCCCGGGTCAAAAGCTCGGTGCAGTGGGCATAGGCACGGTCGATCAGTGCCTTGACCTCATCGTCCATAGTGCCGGCCACCTTTTCGGAATAGCTCTTCGTCCGCTCAAAATCCCGGCCGATGAACAGCTCCTCGCCGCCGGTGTAGGAGACGGTGCCCAGGCTCTTGCTCATACCGTACCGTCCCACCATATCCCGAGCCAGCTTGGAGGCACGGTCGATATCGTTGGAGGCGCCGGTGGAGACATCCTTGAGGAACAGCTCCTCCGCCACACGGCCACCCAGCAGCCCCACAATATTTTCGTACATTTCGTTGCGGGTCATATGGGTGCTTTCCTGCTCCGGCTGTGTCCAGGTCAGGCCCAGTGCATTGCCCCGGGGAATGATGGAGATCTGCCGCACCGGGTCGTGGGTGGGCAGGCTGTACATAGCAACGGCGTGACCGGCCTCGTGGATGGCGGTCAGCCGCAGATCCTTTTGCAGATGCACCCGGTTCCGCTTTTCCGGCCCGGCCAGAACCTTCATCATTGCCTCGTTCAGATCGTCCATATTCAGAGCAGGCCGGTTGTCCCGTGCCGCCAGAATGGCCGCCTCGTTGAGCAGATTGGAAAGATCGGCGCCGGTAAAGCCGGAGGTGGCCAGTGCCACGGTATTGAGCCGGACGGAGTCATCCAGACATTTGCCCTTGGCGTGTACCTTCAGGATGGCCAGCCGCTCGGAGGCATCCGGTGCCCCCACATAGATCTGCCGATCAAAGCGGCCGGGGCGCAGCAGTGCCGGATCCAGAATGTCCCGGCGGTTGGTGGCCGCCAAAACGATCACGCCTTCGCTTTTGGAGAAGCCGTCCATTTCCACTAAAAGCTGGTTCAGGGTCTGCTCCCGCTCATCGTGACCGCCGCCCATACCGGAGCCACGCTTGCGGCCGACAGCATCAATTTCGTCGATAAAGATGATGGCCGGGGCGACCCGTCTGGCCTGCTCGAACAGGTCACGGACACGGCTGGCACCCACGCCCACATACATCTCCATAAAATCGGAGCCGGAAATGGACAGGAACTGCACACCGGCCTCGCCGGCAACTGCCCGGGCAAGCAATGTCTTGCCGGTGCCCGGAGGGCCGGAAAGGAGAATGCCGTGGGGGATCTTGGCGCCTACACGGGTGAATTTCTCCGGTGCGCACAGGAAATCCACCACCTCCTGCAGCTCCTTCTTTTCCTCCTCCATACCCGCCACATCCGCAAAGGTCACCTTCTGACCATTCTGCCCGTGGGTGGCATTGGCCTTTCCAAAGCTCATCATCGGATTTGCGTTGTTGGCACGGCCGGCAAAGAACGCCCAGACCAGGATCAGCACCAGCCCGGCAATAATCAGGGGCAGGATAAAATCGTAGGGCGACAGGGCTTTGGCCGGCTGAAAATCATAGCTCAGCAGCACGCCATTTTCACTCTGCGCCTGAAACAGAGCCTGCTGCTCCTGCCGGAAGCCCTCCGGGTCTGCCAGCGTGTGGGTGGCAGTGGTCTTGCCGCCCACCGGCTCCTTGAGCTCCATTGTCAGGGCATTTCCCTGCACCCGGAAGCTGACAACATTTTCGTTCTGGAACTGGGTCAGCACCTGAGAATAGCTCAGGCTGCTCCCTGCGGGAGCCAGCGCACTGATCACCCACGCAAAGAGCATAGTCAGCACGCAGACCCAAATGATAATGGGTAAAATCTTAACCTTTTTCAAATTCTCATCCCTCGTAAACTTCCGGCTTCAGCACCCCGATATAGGGCAGATTCCGGAAATGCTCATTATAATCCATACCGTAGCCCACCACAAATTCATTGGGCACGGTAAAGCCAACCACATCCGCCTGCAGCGTGACCCTGGGATCCCGGCGGCTGGGCTTATCCAGCAGCGTAACGATCCGGATGGAGGCCGGGTTCTTCCGGCGGAGGTATTCGTATGTATATTCCAGGGAATGGCCGGTATCAAAAATATCCTCCAAAATCACCACGTGACGGCCGGCGATCTCCCCGGTCAGCTCCTTACGCAGGAGCATCCCCCCGGACTGGGTGCCCTGATAAGAGGATATCTGTAAAAAATCCATCTCGCAGGGAATGGTGACACGCTTGAAGAAATCCGCAAAAAACAGAACAACGCCCTTCAGTACGCCCACAAAAATGGGGTCCTTGTCTGCGTATTCCTCAGAGATCTGCTGTGCCATTTCCCGGATCCTTGCCTGAAGCTGCTCCTCACTGATCAGGATATGATCTATGCTCTTTTCCATTTTCTCTTTTCCTCCCTATACTTTTTCAAACCGGATCTCTATGGCCTGTCCGGTGCCGGTGATCCGGTCTAAATTCGCACCGATGCCGCAGACCCCCAATACGCCTGTGCTGTCGCACAGCACGGGGATCTTATCTCTGTATGCCGCCGGGATTTTGCGATCAGCGAACAGCTTTTTCAGGGCTTTTGTGCCGCCGGACAGGCGAAGCTGATCCCCGCTTTCCCGTGACCGGACGGTCACAGTGCCGGTGGGATACACCGTAAAGCGATCCCATTGCAGGCATTTTTCCTCCGCGGGCCGGCAATGGATGCGGTAATCCCCCCATTCCACCGTGCCTGGGCAGGGCAGTGCCCGGGGCGGGCAGGCGGCAGACAATACCTGTTTTTTCAGCCGGTGATACTCCCGGCCGATGCGGATCCCGCCGGGAAAATCCGCACAGGCGGAGGGCTTTTCCGAAAACACCAGCTCCTCCAGCAGGCGAATATGCTGATTTTCCGGCTCCCGCACCCCGCTGTCGGCGAGAAAGGCTGCCAAATACCGCCGCCGCAGGGCAGCAGGCAGCTCCCGCAGAGCGGGAATATCGGGCATTTCCCCCTGTGTCAGGGTCTGCATAACCTGCTCCTCCTGCCGCAGCAAAAGGGCGGTCTGAGACAGATTTTCGCTGAGCCGGGGATTTTCCCGGCGTAGAAGGGGCATAACACGGTGACGGATCCGGTTGCGGAGAAACGCATCCCCGTCATTGGTGCTGTCCTGCACATATTGCAGGCTGTAGCTTTCCAGAAAGGAAAGCACCTCCTGCCGTGTGACCGTCAGCATCGGGCGGATGATCCTGCCCCGGATGGGGGAGATCCCTCCCAGCCCACGCAGGCCGGTGCCCCGGATAAGGTGCATCAGCACTGTCTCGGCGTTGTCGTCGGCGGTGTGCGCCGTGGCGATCTTGCCGGGCAGGCTTTCCAAAAAACGGTAGCGGGCATCCCGTGCCGCCGCCTCCAGTCCCTTTTCTCCGGCATGTACGCATCCACATTGCACGTGAATTGGAATATCAAACTGGTTGCACAGCGATTCGGCAAACGCCTGATCCCGGTCGGCCTCCGCACCACGCAGACCGTGATTATAATGGGCGGCCTCCAGGGTGATGCCCAGCTTTTCCCGGAGAAGATACAGACAAAACAGCAGTGCCACAGAGTCGGCGCCGCCGCTGAGGGCGCAGATGACCCGGTCGCCGGGAGACAGCATATTCTCCTGCCGGATAAACGCCGATACCTTATTCAGCATGCTTCCACTCCAGGTCGGTAAAGGTCTGATATTGGGGGATCCATTGCAGCTTCACCGTGCCCACCTCGCCGTGGCGGTTCTTGGACACGATGCATTCGGCAACGCCCTTATCCTCAGAATTTTCATTATAGTATTCATCCCGGTACAGGAAGAGCACCTCGTCCGCATCCTGCTCGATAGCACCGGATTCCCGGAGGTCGGAAAGCATCGGGCGCTTGTCCGTCCGGCTTTCCGGGCCACGGGACAGCTGACTCAGGCACAGCACGGGAACATTCAGCTCCTTGGCCATGATCTTCAGAGAACGGGAGATCTCACTGACGATGTTGACACGGCTGTCGCCGCCCTTGCCATAGCCGGAGCCGCTCATCAGCTGCAGATAGTCGATGACCACCATCCCCAGGTTTTCCACCCGGCGGCATTTGGCGTTCATCTCCGCCACCGTCACAGAGGGGTTATCGTCGATCCGGATATCCGTCTGTGCCAGGGAGGTGGCGGCCATACCCAGCTTGCTCCATTCGTCGTCGGTCAGCTTACCGGTAGCCATTTTCTGGCCGTCCACAAAGCTTTCAATGGCCAGCAAACGCATAGCAAGCTGCTCCCGGGACATTTCCAGATTGAAAATGGCCACGGTCTTATTGTATTTTTTTGCCACATTCAGGGCAAGGTTCAATGCGAAGGCGGATTTGCCCATTGCCGGACGGGCCGCCACCAGCACCAGGTCGGATTTGTTCAGGCCGTTGATCTTCCGGTCCAGATCCTGCAGGCCGGTGGACATACCGGGGAAGGCGGAGTCGGACTGAGCCAGCTCTGCCAGATGGTCAAACACCTTGTGCAGGGTCACACCGATATGCTCCAGGGAATCTCCCCGTTCTCCCTTGCGCAGGGCATAGATCTTCTTTTCCGCGTTTTCCAGCAGCTCCGCCGGGGTGCCCACCTGGGCATTGACCGTCTCCACGATCTCCGCACCGGCATCGGATAGCCCACGCAGCATTGCCTTATCCCGCACGATATTCGCATAGCGCACCGCATTGGCTGCCGTGGGGGTGATCTCCATAAGCTGGAGGATATAATCCCGGGAGTTATCGTGATAAACGCCCAGCTCCTTCATCTTGTCCAGCACCGTTACCGGGTCGATGGTCTGGGAGAAATTGAACATCGTGTAGATGGTCTCGTAGATCTCCCGGTTCTGCTTCAGGTAAAAGTCCTCCGGACGGACAATACCGATCACATCCGTCAGGCATCGGCTGTCGATCAGGATCGAGCCCAAAACAGCCTGCTCCGCCTCCAGCGACTGGGGCTGCTGCCGGACATTCAGTTCTTCATCCATTTGGATCCCTCCTTATTGATGGGGGTGTGTATCACTGCTCCTGGATCTTAACGGTCAGCGGTGCGGTGATCTCATAGCCCAGCTTGCAGGTCACTGTATAGGTGCCCACATTCTTAATGGGGTCAGAAATGACGATCTTGCGCTTATCCAGGGTGATACCGGCCACGCTTTTCAGGGAGTCGGCGATCTCCTGATTGGTGACAGAGCCAAACAGACGGCCGTTTCCGCCGCCCTTGGCCATCACGGTCAGGGTCATCTCCCGCAGCTTGCGGGAAAGCTCCATTGCCTCGGCACGCTCCTTGGCCTGCTTTTCGGCAGCGGCCTTGTCGTTCATATTCTTGGTGTTCACCGCATCGGCGGTGGCCTCAATGGCGATCTTTCTGGGCAGCATATAGTTGCGGGCGTAGCCGTCGGAAACCTCCAAAAGCTGACCCTTCTTGCCCTTGCCCTTTACATCCTGCAATAAAATAACCTTCATAATATACTCTCCTTTAATTATCGTAATACTGATCGATGCACCGCACCAGCTCATCGAGCACATCCTTCACGGTGGCATTTTTTACCTGAGCGCCTGCCGCTGCGGTATTGCCGCCGCCGCCCAGCGGCTCCAGGATCATCTGCACATTGGCATCTCCGATGGAGCGGGCAGAGACGGTAACGGTGTCACCGTCCGGGTACAGCACAAAGGAGGCGCTGATGCCGGAGATATTCAGCAGCTCATCCGCCGCCTGTGCAGCCAGTGCCCGGGAGGTGGTGGCATTGAGGGCCGCAATGGCGATCTCCTGCCGGTAAAGCCGGGCGGATTTGATGATCTGGTATTTGGCCATTGTGTCCTGAAAATCGTTTTGCAGAAGCTTTTTCGCCTCCACGGTATCCGCCCCCAGCTGCTTGAGATAGGCAGCCGCTTCAAAGGTGCGTTCGCCTGTGCGGACATTGAAGCTCTTGGTATCCAGGAAAATACCGGCCATCAGGCTCTTGGCCTCAATGGGCAGCACATCCTTTTTCTCCACCGCGTATTGCAGCAGCTCCGTCACCAGCTCCGAGGCGGAGGAGGCGTAGGGCTCGTGAAGATTGACCACCACCGGGGTGATATAATCCGCTGCCCGGCGGTGATGGTCGATCACGCAGACACTGGTGATTGCCTCCAGCAAATGGCGGTTTTCCACCTGATCCGGCCGGTTGGTATCCACCACCACCAGCGTGCTGCGGTTATCGCAGCGCAGCAGTGCCTCCTGGCCGGAGAGGAAAACATCCGCATATTCCGGCACGGCCTGGATCTGTTCGATCAGCCGGCCGGCGGCATTTTCCTCCAGATCCAGAACAATGTGGGCTTCCTTGCCCTTTTTGCGGCAGAGGCAACATACACCGATGGCGGCGCCCACCGCATCCAGATCGGCATTTTTGTGCCCCATAACGAACACCTGGCTGCTTTGGCCGATCAGCTCCATCAAGGAGCCGGCCGTAATGCGGGAACGCACCTTGCTGCGGTGGTCAGCCTCTTTGTTCCGGCCGCCGTAGAAGGTGAAGTTAAGCCGATCCTTGATCACCGCCTGATCGCCGCCCCGGCTCAGTGCCATTTCAATGGCCAGCGCCGCAAACTCGTAGCCCTCCTCGTAGGTCTCCGCATCCACGCCCATACCGATGGAAATGGAGGCCGGCAGACCGGAGGGATTGGTGATCTCGTGGATCTGCTCCAAAAGGGTGAATTTGCCGTCGATCACGTGCTTCAGATCCCGCTTTTCCATAATCAGCAGGAAGCGGTTCTTTTCCAGACGGCGAAGCAGGCCGCCGTATTGCTCCGTCCATTTGGTGATGCCGTCATTGATCCGGGCGTGCAGTCCGGAGATGGCACCCTCCGTCAGATTCTTGGTCAGCTCCTCATAGTTGTCGATCAGGATGATGGAAACAATGGGACGGGAGCGGATATACTCATCCCGCACAAGGTACAGCTCTGTCAGGTCTGTAAAGTACAGCACACCCAGCCGGGCTGCCCCGGCTTCGCCGGCAAATACGGTGGTTCCGTAGACCCGGTAACGGCGCTTGTCCAGTGTCACATCGTAGGGATACTGGGTCTTGCCCTCGGTGAGCCATTCGGTGGTAAAGCCGGGAAAAATATCGTCCACGGTGCGTTCGGACAGGGTATCATGAAAGCCGGTCAACCGGGAAAAGCTGTCACTGGCGTAAACAATGCCGTTATCCTCCAGCCGCAGTGTCACCATTGGAAAAGGCGGCTGGGAGCCGTGCTGGGCGGTGATCCCCTCCAGCGAACGGCTGAGATACTTCTGCAGTGTCTTCTTGCGGGAATCCCGATAGATCAGGTACCCCACCGTGATGATGGCCGTCACCCCAAATTCAATGGCGGCAAGCAAGTAGTACCGCATATAAAGTGCCCCGCCGGCAAACGCCAGCAGCACGAGCAAAAGCATACCAAATCCGGGCTTTATCAACCGCCTGAGCTTTTTATTCATATCCGCGCCTCCTTACAAAAGCAGCAAAGCATATACTATCCCACTATTCTGTTAATTATATCAAATCCCCGCGCTTCCTGCAACACTCTTTTCTTCATTTTCAAAAAGGAACCGGAAATTTTGCCGTTTTCTTCCCTGGCGTGGGGCATTTTCCGGCCGCATTGACCATTGCAAACCCGGAGGCTTTATGCTATAATCCCCTCCGGTTATTGTTTATCAGAAAAAAAGAATGGAGAAATTATGGAAACATCGAAGGAAAACCGAATTTTGGAGACGGAGAAAATTCCCAGGCTCCTGCTGAAATTTTCCGTGCCCTGCGTTATGGGGCTGCTGATCAGCGCGCTTTACAACATTGTCGATCAGATCTTTATCGGCAACAGCGAGCTGGGCTATTTGGGCAACGCCGCCACCGGCGTGTCCTTCCCGGTCATCTGCATTGCCAATGCCTTTGCCTGGTGTGTGGGCGACGGTGCCGCCTCCTACCTGAGCATCTGTGCCGGCCGGAAGGATACGGAAAGCGCCCATAAATGCGTGGGCACAGGTATCACCGTCAGTCTGCTGATCAGCCTGGTGCTGGCAGCGGTGTGTGAGCTGGCTGCACAGCCGCTGATGCTGCTTTTCGGCGCCTCGGAGCAGACCTTGGAGCTGGCCGTAACTTATTTCCGCATCATTGCCGGCTTTTTCCCGTTTTACCTTTTATTAAATGTAATGAACAGTATGATCCGGGCAGACGGCAGTCCCACCTATGCTATGATCGCTATGCTGGCCGGCGCGGTAATCAACATTATCCTTGACCCGGTGTTCATTTTCGGGCTCCACTGGGGTATTGCCGGTGCCGCGTGGGCCACCGCCATCGGGCAGGTTGCCTCCTTTGTGCTGTGCGCCGTCTATTTCGTAAAGCCCAAAAGCTTCCGCCTGACAAGGAAAAGCTTCCTGCCCCATCTGCCTGTTCTGAAAACTATGGTCAGCCTGGGCGCAGCCACCTTTGTCACCCAGCTTTCCATCGTGGCCGTTTCCCTGGTGTGCAATATGACACTGGCGCATTACGGCGCCCTTTCCAAATACGGGCAGGATATCCCCATCTCCGTGTTCAGTATCCAGACAAAGGTCTATACCATCGTGCTCAATATCGTCACCGGCATTGCACTGGGCGGTCAGCCGATTTTCGGCTATAACTACGGTGCCGGAAAGCTGGAGCGGGTGCGGCAGGCCTACGGGATCGTTTTGCGTGCCACCCTGATCACCACCCTGGCGGCAACGCTGATCTTCCAGCTTTGGCCGGAGGCCGTGGTGGGAATCTTTGGCTCCGGGGATGCGCTTTATCAGGAATTTGCGGTGAAAACCTTCCGGATCTACCTGTCCCTGGTGTCGGTCACCTGCCTGATCAAAATGACGGCACTGTTCTTCCAGTCCATCGGAAAATCCGTAGGCGCGGTGATTGCCTCTCTGGTGCGGGACATTCTGTGCTTTATCCCCCTGGCACTGGTGCTGCCCTCCGTTATGGAACGCTCTGACCCCGGCAGCGGGATCGACGGCATCCTGTACGCCGCCCCCATCTCCGACCTGGTAGCCATCGCAGTGGTACTGATCCTGACCATTTCTTTCTTCCGCTCCCCCGCCTTCACCACCCCATCCGATAAATAAAAAGAAACAGCAGGCTGTGCTCAAAAGTGCAGCCTGCTGTTATTTTCAGGATTGGAGGAACTGGTGGAGGGCGCGGATGTTGGTTTCGAAATCTACCTTGTACATCTCGCAGCCCCGGACATAGATCTTGCCTGTGTATGTGGCGCCGGATTCGTTTTCAATGGGCAGCATCCGCTGGGTGATGGAATTGCCCAGCATAGGCAGTGCTTTGACCATATAGGACATGATCTGGGAATTGGTCAGATTAGTGCTGACCAGGGGCAGGATCTCATCAGCCATCGCCATCAGGCTGGAAATATCGGAGCCGGCCGCCTTTTTCAGCAGTGCCTCAATGACGGTGCGCTGCCGCCGGGTGCGGACAAAATCGTTATCCGTATACCTCAGCCTTGCGTAATCCAGCGCTTCCTCGCCGGACATATGGTAGGTGCCTGCCGCACCGCCGTACAGCCGGCCGGCCTCTGTGCCGGTCAGGGTGATGTCCACGCCGCCCAAAATGTCAATGGCACTTTGGAAGGAGCTGAAATCCACCACCACATACTGGTCAATGGAAATCAGAAAGTTCAGCTCGATGGTGTCGATCAGCAATTGGGGGCCGCCCCAGGAATAAGCCCAGTTGAGCATACCCCAGGTATCTCCGTCCGACCGGGGGATGCACACATACATTGCACGCATCAGGGAGGTCAGGTGGATATTCCCGGTATCGTAATTCAGGGTCATCAGGATCATAGAGTCCGAGCGGCCGTTTTCGCTTTTGGAGCGGCGGTCAGAGCCGATGAGCAGAATGTTTTTGATATTGCTGTTTTCCAGCCGGGTCAGGGCTTGGGCATTTTGAAATTCTTCCTCCGCCTTTTGGATGTGCTCCACCGAGTCGGTGGCGGTCACCGTAGGCTCTTCATAGATCTCCTCCGGGGAAAGCTCCGGATTGCCGGTGATCTGCGTCCGATCCAGCTTGTTCAGGTAATACTGCAGATAGAAAAATCCTGCGGCACCGGCGATCAGCAGCAAAAGCAGCACCGCCACCAGCACCCACGCCAGCACCTTCCATACCCGTTTCATACACAGCCCCTCCCTCAGTATTCCCGAATGACGGCCTTTACCAGTCCGATCAGCTCGGCCTGGGAGCCATCAATAGGCGCATACGCATCGTTTTCCGGCAGCAGCCAAACCTGCCCGTTCCGCCGGGAAAGCCGCTTGACCGTCGCCTCATCTCCCAGCCGTGCCACCACGATCTGCCCGTCATTGGCACTGGGCTGCGGGCGGACAACCACCTTGTCGCCGTCCAATATCCCGGCGCCCACCATACTGTCGCCCCGGACACGGAGGGCGAAGCAGCTGCTGTCCCCGTCCCAGGGGAGCATTCCCTCCTGATTTTCCACGGCCAAAATGGGCAGACCGGCAGTTACCACACCCACCACCGGGATATAGCCCGCCCGCTGGGTGGTGACCACCGCGCGCTTACGCCCCTTGCCGCCGGGGGCCTGCAAAAGCCCCTTCTCCTGAAGCTGCTGCAGATGATAGCTGACGGAGGCCGTGGAGCGCAGGCCGACTGCCGCACCGATCTCCCGAATGGAAGGCGGGAAGCCGTTTTCCTGCGTAAACTGCCGCACAAATTCCACGATCTTTTCTGATTTATCACTGGTTCTCGGCATAGCGAGCCCTCCCTGATGCTTTTCTTTTATAATAGCACATATGAACGGAAATGCAAACATTTTTTGCCGGCTGCACAAATTTTACGCCCGGGAATATGCTGTTTCAGGGGGGATGGCAATGAAACAGCTTGATCGGGAGGCCGTGGAGCGGATATGGCAGCGGGTGCAGGGAGACCCTTCGGCAGAAATGCCGTCCGTCCTCCCGCTGCTGTACCGTGCCATTCAGCTTGAGGAGGGGTATGCACGGCTGCAAAGGCTTTTCCCCGGGGAGGCTGCCCCGCAGCAGCTTTTGCGGCAGCAGAAAAACCACATCCGGATCCTCCGGGGGCTCTGCCTGCTGCGGGAGGAATCGCCCCCGGAGCTTACCGGCAGCCGGGCAGAGCCGGGCACGGGGCAGTCCCTTCTGCGCCGGTGCATCGGGCTGACACTGCAGGCGCAGAGGGATTACCTCCGCCTGGGGCAGGAGCCGGAGTTTGGTGCCGTTTTTGACTATCTGCAGCGGCAGAGCGTGCAGCAATGCAAGGAGCTGCTGGCCTTATATGGCGGGTAATACGCATTTTCATTTCTTAAATTATGCAAAACAGATAGAAAAAGACCGGCTGTATCCGCATTGTGGAAAAATATATGAAAGTTTCAAAAAATAAATTTCATTTTTCGTGTGTATTTTCGTAAGAAAACAGTTGTATTTTTCCCGCACCTCTGCTAAAATAGGCTCATCTTTTAAAGGAGGGCACACTATGCGTTATGTGGACGAAATTATGGAACAGGTCAAGGCTCAGAACCCTGCTCAGCCGGAATTTCATCAGGCTGTTCAGGAGGTGCTGGAATCACTGAGCCCGGTGATTGAAAAAAATGAAGCACTTTATCGCCGGGAGGCAATTTTGGAACGGCTGACCGTTCCGGAGCGGTGCATTCTGTTCCGGGTGCCCTGGGTGGACGATCAGGGGCAGGTGCGGGTGAACAACGGCTACCGTGTCCAGTTCAGCGGCGCCATCGGCCCCTACAAGGGCGGCCTGCGCTTTCATCCCTCCGTCAATTTGGGAGTAATGAAATTCCTCAGCTTTGAGCAGACCTTCAAAAACTCCCTGACCGGCCTGCCTATGGGCGGCGGCAAGGGCGGCTCGGATTTTGACCCCAAGGGAAAATCCGACCGGGAGATCATGGCCTTCTGCCAGAGCTTTATGACAGAGCTTTCAAAGTACATCGGCGAGGATACGGAGGTGCACGCCGG
>CAZTNP010000017.1:0-31608 GCA_964615545.1 uncultured Oscillospiraceae bacterium
GAGGAATTTGATATTGAAAAGCTGCGCTATCACAAGGTGGTCATTATGTCCGATGCGGACGTGGACGGTGCCCATATCCGTACATTGCTGCTGACCTTCTTCTTCCGCTATATGCGCCCTATGATCGAGCGGGGCTATGTCTATTCCGCCGTGCCGCCTCTTTATAAGCTGAAAAAAGGCAAGACCGAGCGGGTGGCATACTCCGACGAGCAGCGGGATCAGGTTTCTGCCGAGCTGCGTGGCGAAAGCGGCGCAAAGGTGGAGATCTCCCGGTTTAAGGGTCTGGGCGAAATGGATGCCCACGAGCTGTGGGAGACCACCATGGACCCGGAAAAGCGTTCCCTGCGCCGGATCACCCTGGACGATGCCGCCCGGGCCGACGAGATTTTCACCATCCTTATGGGCGAACAGGTAGAACCCCGCAAAGAGTGGATCGAACGCAACGCCCGCTACGCCGTCAATATTGACATTTGATCCCATAGTGGAGGTAGATTATGGCAACCCATAACAGAAATTATAAGCCGGAGGATATCCGGTTTCCGGATCAGGTCATCACCCAGTCCAATCTGGTGGATGAAATGGAAAAATCCTACATTGAGTACGCTATGAGCGTGATCGTAGGACGTGCGCTGCCGGATGTCCGGGACGGCCTGAAGCCGGTGCACCGCCGGATCCTGTACACAATGTACGAAAGCGGTTTAACTTCCGATAAGCCCTTCAAAAAGTCCGCCACCTGCGTGGGCGATGTGCTGGGTAAGTACCATCCCCACGGCGATGCATCCGTATACGATGCAATGGTGCGTTTGGCGCAGGATTTCTCTATGCGCTATATGCTGGTGGACGGCCACGGTAACTTCGGCTCCGTGGACGGCGACCCGGCGGCTGCTTACCGTTACACCGAGGCAAGATTGAGCAAGCTCTCCAACGAAATGCTCCGGGATATCGACAAGGAGACCGTCAACTGGGATCCCAACTTCGATGAATCCAGGAAGGAGCCCCGTGTGCTGCCCAGCCGGTTCCCCAATCTGCTGGTCAACGGCTCCTCCGGCATTGCCGTTGGTATGGCCACCAACATTCCCCCCCACAACCTGACCGAGGTCATTGATGCCTGCGTGACGGTTTTGGACGATCCGGAGTGCACATTGGCTGACCTGATGGAGCATATCACCGGCCCGGATTTCCCCACCGGCGGTATCATTATGGGCAGAAGCGGCATCCGTGCCGCCTACGCCACCGGCCGTGGCAAGGTGGTCGTCCGTGCCCGGACGGAATTTGAGGAATTCGGCAAGGATCGGACGAGGATCATCGTCACAGAGCTGCCCTATCAGGTCAATAAACGCCAGCTGATCAAGAAAATCGCTGAGCAGGTGCGTGACAAGCGGCTGGAAGGCATCTCTGACCTGCGGGATGAGACAGACCGCAACGGTATGCGCATGGTCATCGCGCTGAAAAAGGATGCCAATCCCCAGGTGGTGCTGAACAACCTGTTCAAGCAGACGGAGCTCCAATCCAGCTTCGGCATCATTATGCTGGCACTGGTGGATGACCAGAAGCAGCCCAGGATCCTGAGCCTGCGGCAGATCCTGGACGAGTATCTCCGCTTCCAAATGGAGGTTCTGACCCGCCGCACCCAGTACGATCTGCGGAAGGCGCAGGAGCGTGCCCATCTGCTGGAAGGTCTGCTGATCGCCCAGGATAACATCGACGAGGTCATCCGGATCATCCGTTCGGCCTACGACGATGCAAAGGAAAAGCTGTGCGAGCGGTTTGCTCTGGATGAAATTCAGGCACAGGCCATTTTGGATATGCGGCTGAAGGCCTTGCAGGGTCTGGATCGGGAAAAGCTGCAAAACGAATTCAACGAGCTGCAGGAGCGGATCCGCTATTATAACGAGCTGCTGGCTGACCCGGTGAAGCTGCAGGGCGTACTCCGGGAGGAGCTGATCGCCATCCGGGATAAGTTTGGCGACAAGCGCAAGACCGAAATTCAGGAGATCGAGGACGAGCTGGATATCGAGGATCTGATCGAGGAGGAGCAGTGTGTCTTCACCATCTCTAACCATGGTTATATCAAGCGTATGCCTGTGGACACCTATCGCACCCAAAGCCGTGGCGGCCGGGGTGTGAATGCCCAAAACCTGAAGGAAGAGGACTATGTGAAGAGCCTGTATGTGGCCTCCACCCACGACCATATCCTGTTCTTCACCGACAGAGGCCGGGTACATCACCGGAAGGGCTATCAGATCCCCGAGGCCGGCAGAACGGCGCGCGGTACGGCCATTATCAATGTGCTGCCCCTGGAGCAGGAGGAGAATGTGACTGCCATCGTGGTCACCCGGGAATTTGACGACAATGAATACCTGATGATGGTCACCCGGAAGGGTACCGTCAAACGGATTCCCTTTATTGCCCTGTCCACCCGGAGAAAGACCGGCATCCGTGCCATCACGCTGGACGAGGGCGACAGCCTGATCAATGTGATGCGCACCAACGGTGACGACAATATCATTCTGGCAACTGCCCACGGTATGGCCATCTGCTTCAACGAAAACGATGTGCGGCCTATGGGTCGGGATGCAGCCGGTGTGCGCGGCATTAAGCTGTCCGATGGCGACTGGGTCATCGGTGCAGAAAAGGCCGAGGAGGATACCACCTTGCTCACTGTCACCGAGCGGGGCTACGGCAAGCGGACAGCACTTTCTGAGTACCTGCGTACCGGCGCAGAGGGCGAAAAGATCGCCCAAAGCCGTGGCGGAAAGGGTCTGAAGAACTATAATATCACCGAAAAAACCGGTATTGTGGCCGGCTGTGTTACCGTTCGGGAAAATGATGATGTGATGCTGATCGAAAATGGCGGCGTGATCATCCGTGTGCCCGCAAGCTCCATCAATGTCTATAAGCGGGATGTGCAGGGCGTGATCATTATGCGCATCGAGGAAGGCAACAAGCTGGTGTCCCTGGAGCGCGTGGAGCGATCCGAGGAGGACAGCGAAAATTGAAAACGGTCGTTCTCTACACCGATGGTGCCTGCTCCGGCAACCCCGGCCCGGGTGGCTGGGGCGCCATCCTGAAATACGGAGAGGCGGAAAAGGCACTGTCCGGCGGTGAAATGGAGACCACCAACAACCGGATGGAGCTGACAGCCGTCATTCGGGGTCTGGAGGCTCTGAAAGAGCGTTGCACCGTGGAGCTGTACTCCGACAGCAAGTATGTGATAGATGCCCTGAGCAAGGGCTGGGCGGAAAGCTGGGAAAGCCGGGGCTGGAAAAAGGCGGATAAAAAGCCTGCCCTGAATATTGACCTTTGGCAGCAGCTGCTGGAGCTGGTACGCCGGCACGATGTGCACTATCACTGGGTCAAGGGCCACGCCGACAATCCTTATAATAACCGCTGCGATGAAATGGCGGTCGCCCAATGGAAAATGCTGAAAGGAGAATAAAAAATGTATCTCTCCATCGGCAATGATATGGCAGTTCGGGAAGCCGGTATCATCGGCATCTTCGATATGGACAACACCTCCACCTCCCACCGCACCCGGGCATTTTTGAGCCGGGCGGAAAAGGAGGGGCAGGTTGTCCCCTGTGATGATCTTCCCAAATCCTTCATCCTTTCCACAGAGTATGGTATGGAACGGGTATATCTCTCCTCCCTTTCCAGCCAGACATTGGAGAAACGGATGAAATATGATTCTGCCGCCCGTCAGGTGCTTTACCGGGCAGTGCGGCAGTGAAAAAAGTCCCGCGCGGGTGGGGTTGCTGTTTTGGCTTTCAGCACCCCCATCCCCCGGGACACAAATGGGTTTATACTTTATACAGCAAAGCGGTATCCGGCTGTTGGCCGGGTACCGCTTTGCTTATATGCAAAATAAATGCTATGGGCATTTACCTGATTCGTTGTAAAAAGTGTAGTCCACTTACAAAAATTCGGTGTAAAAAATGTAACCCTGTTACAAAAATTCGTTGTAATTTTTGTACTTCCGTGATATACTACCAATAGAGTATTATGATGGAGGTGCGTGTATGTATCGAATTGCAATGGAAAAGCTATTAAAATGGAAAGCAAGCCAGCACCGTAAGCCTTTGATCATCGAGGGGGCTCGTCAGGTGGGTAAGACTTGGCTGATGAAAGAATTTGGTAGACAGGCGTATGCGGACACCGTATATATCAATTTTGATTCCAATTCCGCAATGGCAGATCTGTTTGCCTCCGATCTGGATACGAAACGCCTGATTATGGGCTTGGAGCTGTATGCAGGACATAAAATTGCTCCTGAGAACACTTTGCTGATCTTTGACGAAGTGCAGGAAGTTCCGAGAGCATTGTCTTCCCTGAAATACTTTTACGAAAATGCACCACAGTATCACATTGTATGTGCCGGTTCGTTACTGGGCATTGCCCTGCACCAAGGTACCTCCTTCCCAGTGGGAAAGGTGGATTTCCTGAAGCTGTATCCTCTCTCTTTCAAGGAGTTTTTGCTGGCAACCGGTAAAGAACGGTTTGCCGAACTGCTTGATAAACGGGATTTTCAGATGATCACAAGCTTTAAGCAGACTTATATCGATGCATTGAAGCATTATTATTTCGTTGGCGGTATGCCGGAGGCCGTACAAAGCTTTGCAGAGAACAGGGATTTCAATGAGGTTCGGGAAATTCAAAAGCGCATTCTTGCGGCCTATGAACAGGATTTTTCCAAACACGCCCCCAACGAGATCGTGCCGAGACTGCGAATGCTGTGGAACAGCATTCCTTCTCAGTTGGCAAAAGAAAACAGAAAGTTTATTTACGGTCTTGTGCGGGAAGGTGCCCGTGCAAAGGACTATGAAACCGCAATTATGTGGCTTTGTGATTGCGGCCTTGTTCATAAGGTCAGCCGTGTGAATGCGGCAGGTATTCCCTTGCGGGCTTATGAGGATATGAGAGTATTTAAGCTGTTTGTGGTGGATGTTGGACTTCTTGGCTGTATGGCCGGACTTCGCCAGCGTACCCTGCTTGATGGCAACGATCTTTTTGTGGAATTTAAGGGCGCTCTTACAGAGCAGTATGTATGTCAGCAGCTAAAAACCATCCAGGACTTGGACGTTTATTACTACACCAACGACAGAAGCTCCTGCGAAATTGACTTTATTGTGGATACAGGGGAGCAAATCGTGCCGGTCGAAGTAAAAGCGGAGGTAAATCTCAAAGCAAAGAGCCTCAAAGCCTATCAGGAAAAGTTTTCTCCTGAGGTTTCTGTCCGCACATCTATGGCGGACTATAAAAAAGAAGAATGGCTTATCAATCTGCCGCTATATGCCATCGAGCAGATCACAAAAATAAACGAACTGACAAAAGAATGATTCCGGCAAAAGAAAACGGCGTGGCTCACACCACGCCGCACTTTTTAACGCAAATTCAAGCCACCTGTTTCCAAATCCAAAATTTTACAACAATTTTCCGACGATTGGCGGGAAAATAATCGGATACTTGGCGGAAATTTTCTGTAAAATCATACTGGAAGTTAGGAAAAGCACTGCTTTTACCTTAAAATCAATATTTCTGGGCTGAAAACCCCGGAGGTGTTTTCAAAACAGGAGCCAGTGCATCAGGAAGGCATTGGCGATGCCCAGAAGAATACCCGCCAGAACCTGAATGGGGGTGTGCCCCACAAATTCCTTCAGCTTCACCTCCGGCAGCTTTTCCTCCGACAGCTCCTCAAAGGCACGCAAAAGCTCCTTGATCACCAGTGCCTGCTTGCCGGTCTCCTGCCGGACACCGGTGGCATCGTGGCAGACGATAATGGCAAGAATGCTGCTCAGGGCAAAGTCAAAGGAACCGGTACCGTAAACCAGACCGCAGATCACCGCCAGAGAGGTGACCGTGGCAGAGTGGCCGCTGGGCATCCCGCCGTCTCCGAACAGGCGGGTGATATCCAGCTTCTTGTTGGCAATGGTATATAGAATCGTCTTGATCACCTGGGCAATCAGCCAGGAGGAAACTGCGGTGATCAGAAACGGATTGGTCAGTATTGCGATAAACTGGTCCATACAGGCACCTCTTTCTTTTTTATGGGGGTATTATAGCCCTTTTTGCCCTATAATGCAAGAAATTTTCCCTTTTGTAAATTTTCTTATTTGGGGGCAGACAAAGTCGAAAAACTGTGATATACTATATTATGACTCTGTATGCAATGAGGACGATTAATAAGGAGGCGATCTCTTTGAAATATTGGAGAGGCTATTTGGTTGCCGGCATTGTTGCGCTGTGCACCTGGGCACTGACACAATTCGCGGCGGCGCATTCGGAGCTGATCGATATGGTCTATCCCTATGTTACCCGGATCGTGATGGATTATCTGGCCGATTGGAGCACCGGGATCTCTGCCTGCCTATGGCAGGTGCTGCTGGTGTTTTTCCTTGTGCTGCTGGTGGCCAGTGCGGTGCTGATGATCGTGTTCCGCTGGAATCCCATTCAGTGGCTGGGCTGGGTGCTGACGGCTGTCAGCGTGATCAGCCTGCTCAATACCGGTCTGTACGGCCTGAATCAGTATGCCGGCACCCTGGCGGAGGATATCCGGCTGGAGCTGCGGGATTACTCCGTTGGATCTCTGGAGCGTGCTGCCCATTATTATCTGGAAAATGCCAACGCCTATTCCACCCAGGTGAGCCGGGATGCAGACAATAAGGTCTCCTATTCCGATTTTACCCAGCTTTCCCAGCAGGCAGCGGAGGGCTTTTCCTATCTTTCCTACACCCGCACCTTCCCAACCTTCACCGGCTCCACCGTTCCCGTCAAGCAGCTTGGCTTTACCGGCTTTTATAACGGCGTGACCGGCAAGACCGTGGCGCTGACCGGCGAAGCAGCCGTCAATCCCAATGTGCCGGATGTGGGAATGCCCTTTGCGATCTGCCACGAAATGACCCACAGAATGTGCGTTTATCACTGCACGGATGCGGAATTTGGCGCATTTTTGGCCTGCACCGCCAATTCCTCTGCCGAATATCGCTATTCCGGCTACCTGATGGCCTTCCGGGAATGCTATAATGCCCTTTCCTCCATCCATACCGACCTGGGCCGGGAGGCGCTGAACCGGGTGCTGGCAGAAGCCAGTGATACGGTGCTGGCGGATATGCAGCAGTACAATAAATTCCTGAAGGACAGCGATGATGTCAACGACGACCTGTGCAAGCTTCTGGTGAGCTGGCACATTCAGGAGGTCGATCAGTACAATGAGGTGGAAGAGGACGAAAACAAGTTCGACCCTATGGATGAGACGGACGAACGCTTTCAGGATATTCTGATCCACTAAGGAGCCGCCGATGGAAATGGAAAATACTCTCCGGGAGGGACTTCCCGGACTGGGGCTGGAGCTGTCTGAGGACAAAATCCGCACCCTTTGCGACTTTGGCAAGGCTGTTGTGGCACAAAATCAGGTAATGAACCTGACTGCCATTACCCAGCCCGGGCAGGTCGCCAGGCTCCATCTGCTGGACAGCCTGACTGTGCTGACGGCGGCTGACCTGAAAAACGCTTCGGTGATTGATGTGGGCTGCGGCGCCGGGTTTCCCGGCGTTCCCCTGAAAATTGCCTGCCCGGAGCTGAAGCTGACACTGCTGGATTCTCTGGGAAAGCGGATGCATTGGCTGGAAACCGTTCTGCCTACTCTTTCGGTGGAGGCGGAATGCGTGACCGCCCGGGCCGAGGAGGCTGTGGCACAGCGCCGGGAGCAATATGACTATGCCGTAAGCCGTGCTGTGGCACGGCTGCCCATCCTGCTGGAGTTGACCGCACCCTTTGTCAGGATGGGCGGCTCGGTTCTGGCAATGAAGGGCACCGCCGCAAGGGAGGAGCTGGAGGAGGCAAAAAATGCCATCCGGGCTTTGGGGCTGAAATTGGAGGCCGTGCGGGAATTCCCCGTGGACGGCACCGCCCATACCGTGCTGGTGCTGCGTAAAATCGCCCCCACCCCCCGCCAATACCCCCGCCGCTACTCCAAAATCAAGCAATCCCCCCTGTAACCCAAATGAACTGACACACTATCAAGTCCCCGGGTTTTCCCTAAAGAAAACCCGGGGGTTTTTCCTGCATATAGGGCCACACTCCCAGGTTGCCGTCAGAACCTGCCCCAAACCTGTGCGTTATTGAGAGGTACCCAGCTAAAACCTAATTGTCATTGCGAACCAGTGACCGCCGTCACTGGTGTGGCAATCCCCTAAGGAAAGGCACTGCACCCCGTTTAAGGCACCGCATCCCGTTTTATAATTATCGGCGAAGCCGATACCTCCAGTGGCTTCTCCTGATGGGGAAGCTGGCAAAAATCTCTGATTTTTGACTGAAGGAGAGAGGTTGCCGTCAGGCAACTGTCACCGCCTAAGCGGTGACAAAGGGCAGTGCGTTCCTTGCATAGGAAAAACCAACCGGGAAAGCGGAATATGCAAAGATTTACAGAAGGTATCCCTAACGGGACGATTGAATAGTTGCCTGCGGCAACACTCTCCTTCAGTCACGGCATACGCCGTGCCAGCTCCCTCGACAGAGGGAGCCGCTGAAGGTGTCCCTGCGGGACAATTGAAATAGTTGCCTGCGGCAACGCTATTTTTCATCCCGGAGCACCCAACGGGGGATTGCCACGGCTATGCCCCACGGCCTCGCAAGGACACGAAGACGAGGCAGACAGCATCATATAATGCGAAAAAACGGGGCTGGCTGCACCGTATATGGATACGAATGTTGAAGCTGGTTATAGGCACATAGGTTAGGGGTGGGTGCACCGTATATGGACATGAATGTTAGGGGGATACGGTTATAAAAAGAAACGCGGGGAATTCTTTTGGGAATTCCTCGCGTTTAATGTTTTTTGGTGGGATTACTTGCCGGCGCCGGCGATTTGAGCGGCTACCTCAGCGGCAAAATCCTCTTCCTTCTTTTCAATGCCTTCACCCTTGATATAGTGGATGGCATCCACGAAGGTCACCTTGCCGCCCAGCTTCTTGGCAGCATCGGCGATATAGCCCTCAACAGAGCCCTGGAACAGGTCGCTGCGGACGAAGTCCTGCTGCAGCAGGCAGATCTCCTTATAGAAAGCGTTGATCTTACCGGCGGCGATCTTCTCCTTCACGGCAGCGGGCTTGCTTGCCATCTTGGGATCGTTGTCCATAGCGGCAACCTGAACGGACAGCTCGTGATCCACATCAGCCTGGGGCACCAGGGACTTATCCCAGTACTTTGCACCCATAGCAGCGATCTGCATAGCCACATTCTTGCCGATTTCGGTGGCATCAATATCGCCTTCCACAGCCAGGTTCACCATAACGCCGTGGGTACCGCCGGCGTGGACATAAGCAACGCTGGTGTTCTCGGCAAAGCGGGCGAAGCGGCGGATCTGCATATTCTCACCGATGGACATGACCTTCTCCTGCATAATTTCAGTGACGGTCAGCTCGGAATTGGGGTACTTGGAAGCCTTCAGAGCATCCACATCTGCGGGGTTTTCCTTAGCCACAACAATGGCCAGGTTCTTCACAAGATCCATAAAGGAATCGGTCTTGGCGGCAAAGTCGGTCTCGGAGTTGACCTCGATGACCACACCCACGCCGTCGATCACAGTCGCATAAGCTACGCCCTCAGCGGCAATGCGGTCAGCCTTCTTGGCAGCCTTTGCCAGACCCTTTTCCCGGAGCCAGTCAACGGCCTTGTCCATATCGCCGTCGGTAGCAGCCAGAGCCTTCTTGCAGTCCATCATACCAACATTGGTCATTTCGCGCAGCTTCTTAACATCCAAAGCAGTAAATGCCATAGTTATTTCCTCCTGTAGTGATTTGTAGATGGCTCCCGGGGTACGGGAGCCATAAAAGGTTACTTACTCAGCGTCGGCAGCGGGAGCCTCGGCCTCAGCCTCAGCGACAGGTGCCTCGATCTCAGCATCCTCACCCTGACGGCCCTCGATCACGGCGTTTGCCATGGCGGCGGCGATCAGACGGATGGCGCGGATAGCATCGTCGTTGCCGGGGATCACATAGTCAATCTCATCGGGATCGCAGTTGGTATCCACGATGGCCACGATGGGAATACCCAGCTTGTGGGCCTCAGCGATGGCGTTGCGCTCCTTGCGGGGGTCAACGATGAACAGAGCAGCGGGGATCTTCTTCATTTCCTTAACGCCGCCCAGGTACTTTTCCAGCTTCTCGATCTCGCCCTGGTGCTTGATGACCTCCTTCTTGGGAAGCATAGCAAAGGTGCCGTCAGCTTCCATCTTGCGAAGCTGAGCCAGGCGATCAATACGGGTACGCATAGTGCGGAAGTTGGTCAGCATACCGCCGAGCCAGCGGGCGTTGACATAGTAACCGCCGCAGCGGGCAGCCTCTTCCTTGATTGCATCCTGAGCCTGCTTCTTGGTGCCGACGAACAGCACATTGCCGCCATTGGAGGAAAGCTCACGGACAAAGCTGTAGGCCTCCTCCAGCTTCTTCACCGTCTTCTGCAGATCGATAATGTAGATACCGTTGCGCTCGGTGTAGATGTAGGGAGCCATCTTGGGGTTCCAGCGACGGGTCTGGTGACCGAAGTGTACGCCGGCTTCCAGCAGTTGTTTCATAGATACGACAGCCATTTTTGTTTTCTCCTTTTTGTTTGTTCCTCCACCCCGATCATCCCGCGCGATCCGCCCGTTGGGCACTGGGAACACGCGATCCCCGGGTGTGTGAAGTGATGATACTATGGGCACTGTGAGCCCATGCTGAACCATTATACTCAAAGAATGCCCATATTGCAAGTGTTTTTTTCACTTTTTGGGTACTTTTTTTGAAAAATTACAGGGCTTCCGCCGGGCAATGGCGGACAATGAAGTCGATAACGGGACGGTTGTCCGCAAGGCCGTGGGGATGGTGGTCGCACTGGGGCTTCAGGTAGAGGGCAAAGTCGATGCCGGAGGCACGGTATGCCTGCTCCAGATAATGGCCGTTTTCCGAATAGGGGACGGTGTGATCCTGCCCGCCGGCCACCATAACCACCGGGATCCGGTGACGGATCAGTGCCGGCAGCTTATCCAGAGGCATATCCCGATAGCCGATCAGCTGAGAAATGCCGTCCAGCTTCAGCGCACCCAGCATTTCCCCGATCCCGTTGCCGCCGTCCAGCGGCTCCGCTGCTCCCAGCCCGCAGGGGCAGCTTAAATAATTCAGCACCGGCGCATCCAGGTAGAGACAGGCGATCAGCTCCGGGTACCGGGCCGCCAGCTGAATGGCGATGAGTCCGCCGCAGCTCATACCCACGGGCACCACCTTTTCCCGCAGGCCGTAGGTGCGGCACACGTGGCGGATAAAAGCAGCCTTCCTGTGGATGTTTTCTTCGGTTCCCCAGCGGTCGGTGTTTTGAATAGAGCAAAGGCAAAAGCCCTTTTCCAGCAGGCTCAGCTCCACTGCCTCCGGAAATGCTCCCCAGTATTCTGTTTTAACGGCCAGATAGCCGCAGCGTTCTCCCTTGGGAAACACGCAAACCGTGTCCATACCGTCAAAGGTGCCGGTTTCCATAGGATAGCCAAACCAGTTATTTTCCATAATATGCTCCCTGTTCCGTAATATAGGGTGATTATAGCCCATACCGGAGAAAAAAGCAATTCCCGCTTGCATTTTCTCTTTCTTTTTATATAATGGATTCTGAACAAAATACCTGCGAAGGCCGTAAGCAAATGGCCTTCCCCATGAGGAGAGAAAGAAATGCACACAGTTACCCTCGACGGGAGCACGGTCAATGACCCCACCTGTCTGCACGAGGCACTTGCCCGGAATCTGGCGTTTCCGGAATGGTACGGCGGAAACCTGGACGCCCTTTATGACTGCCTGACCGACCTGCAGCAGGACACGCAGCTCGTCATCACCCACTGGCACCACGTGGCCTACACCCTGAAGGATTATTCCGAAAAGCTGCTGTATGTCTTTTCCTGCGCTACCGCCGAAAATCCCCACCTGACCGTAGCCCTTCATCCCTGAGGAATAACATATGAAAAAAGTATTATCTTTATTTTTAGCGTTTTTATTGCTTTTGTCGTTGGCGGGGTGTCGGACGGCGGTTTTGCCGGATGCGTATCCGCTGACTACCGGGGAGTTGGCTGAGACCACCCGGGATGAAATACCGGGTGAAGAGGTGACCCAGCCACCGGAGACGACGGAGGAGACGACCCCACCGGCAACGGAGGCGACTCAGACGGAGTCGGAGGGCACCATCCCTCCCACGACCCGTCCGGCAGCTACCCAGCCTGCCACCACCCAGCCGGAGACCACCCGTCCGGCAGTCACGCAGCCGCCCACTACCAGGCCGGAGGAGACTGTACCCCCGGTGACCCAGCCACCGGCTACCCAGCCGCCGGAGACGGAATCACCCACCACCCGGCCGGAGGAGACACAGCCGCCGACCACGGCCAGCCGGCTGGATTCCAACGGAAGCTATTATTCCAAGGAGGATGTGGCGGAATTTATTGTTACCTATGGCCGTCTGCCCGGTAATTTTATGACCAAGAAGCAGATGGGTGACAACACAAAATCCTATATGAAAAACGGCTACCGCGTAGGCGGAGACCGGTTTTACAACAATGAGGGACTGTTGCCCGGCGGGTATACCTATTATGAGTGCGATATCGTGCTCAGCGGCACCTCCCGGGGGGCGCACCGGCTGGTGTTTACCTACAGCGGCCTGGTCTATTACACCTCCGATCACTATGAATCCTTCGTCAGGCTGTACTGATCCATTCTCCGCCGGCCTGCCAAATTGGCGGAAAAATGCGGAAAACCCGGATTCTTTGGAATTTTTCCCGGGAATAAAAATATTTTCCCTCCGAGGCTATTGTGCTTCGGAGGGAATTTTGATATAATGGGGGGAAATGATATAATTGGATGTGTTAGGCTTTGAAATACGGAATCTGGAATGTATCGCAGCCGGCGCAGGAGGCAGTCAATTCCCTGGCCGCTGCTGGCTACAGCCCTATGGTATCCATGGTGCTGGCCGCAAGAAATATCACAAGCCCCCGGCAGGCGCAGGAATATCTGTCCTGCGACGGGGAACTGCCCAGTCCCTTTTTGATGACGGATATGCAGGCGGCAGTGCAGCGGATCCGTCAGGCACTGGAGCGGCGGGAGAAGATCGCCGTCTTTGGTGACTACGATGTGGACGGGATCACCGCCACCTGCCTGATGACCGACTTTCTGCGCCGGCAGGAGGGCTATGCCATTGCCTATATCCCAGGCCGGCTGGAGGAGGGCTATGGGCTCAACGAAATTGCCATTGAGCAGCTTTACCGGGAGGGTATCCGGCTGATCATTACGGTGGACTGCGGCATTACCGCCCTTGCGGAGGCACGGCTGTGCCGCAAAAAGGGCATTGATCTGATCATTACCGATCACCACGAGTGCAAGGAAATGCTTCCCAACGCCGTGGCGGTGGTGGATCCCCACCGGCCGGACGATACCTATCCCCACAAGAATCTCTCCGGCGTGGGCGTGGCCTTTAAGCTGGCTGCCGCCATTTCCGGGGATCAGGAGCAGATGCTCCGGGAATACGCAGACCTTGTCTGCCTGGGAACGGTGGCGGATGTGATGCCCCTGCAGGGGGAAAACCGTGTATTCGTCTCCCACGGCCTGAAGGCTATGGAGCATACCACCCGCCCCGGGCTGGCTGCCCTGATGACCCAATGCGGTTGTGACCCGGCAGATGTGACCGTGTCCTCCGTGGGCTATACCCTGGCGCCCCGGATCAACGCCGCCGGGCGGATCGGTCAGGTGGAGCTGGCGCTGGAGCTGTTTTTGACCCGCGATCCGGAGCGGGCAAAGGCCGCCGCCGCCGGACTGTGCGACCTGAACCGGCAGCGACAGGCCGTGGAGGCGGATATTTACCAGCAAGCTGTGCAGATGCTGCCCACTGACCGGCAGCCCCACGCCATCGTGCTGGCGGAGGAGAGCTGGCATCAGGGTGTTGTGGGCATTGTGGCAAGCCGGATCGCGGAGGAATACTGCTGCCCCACCTTCCTGATCTGCTTGGACGGGGAGCACGGCAAGGCAAGCTCCCGCAGCTACGGTGGCTTCAACCTGTTCTGTGCCCTCCGAAGCCTGCAAAAATATCTGGAAAGCTACGGCGGCCACGAGCTTGCCGCCGGATTTACCATTCACCGGGATCAGATCCCCGCATTTCGAAGGGAGATCTGCCGCCTGGCGGAGGAATACTACAGTACGGATATTCCCCGCACCCAGCTGGACTGCGACTGCTGGATCCCTCCGGAGCTGATGACTGCCGGGAACATCGAGTCCCTTTCCGTGCTGGAGCCCTGCGGCAACGGCTGCCCCCGGCCGGTTCTGGCTATGGAGCGCGTGATCGTGGAGCGCACCAGTCAGGTGGGCGGCGGCAAGCATATGCGACTGCAGCTTCACTGCGGCAATTACAGCATTTCCGCCATCTATTTTTCCGCCACCCCCCAGTCCTGCAGCATTGCTCCCGGAGATGTGGTGGATGTGGCGTTTCACCCACAGATCAATGAGTACCGGGGCATTCGCTCCGTACAGATGAATATGATAGATATACGCCCCTCCTGCCGGGCAGAATGCTCCTGGGAGGCGGCGGCTTACCGCGCTATGATCGCCGGGGAGCTGACGGCGCAGCACGCTTCCTCGCTGCTGCCGGAGCGGCATACCCTTGTGATGATCTGGCGGTATCTTTCCTGCTTTGCGGCAGAGCCGGTGCGTGAGGAGCCTCTGTGCCTGTGCCGGAAGATCGTCCGCTGGACACAGCAGCCCCTGAGCCTGGGGCAAATGCTTACCTGCCTGGATATTTTTGCGGATGTGGGTCTGCTCCGTTTGGAAAAGGAAATGCGGATGCTGACGGTGCAGGCACTGCCCAGTCAGGAAAAGCGGGATCTGAAGGAAAGTCAAACCATGAAGCGGCTGCTGGCCGCGAAGGAGTAACCATGGAAAGTTTTGCGGAACATTACGGGGCTATGTACCAAACGGTGAACCGTTGCCTGCCCGGTGTGGATATGACGATGATCGACCGGGCGGTGGAATATGCCCGGGAAAAGCATAAAAATCAAACCCGTAAGGATGGCTCCCCCTATATCATTCATCCTCTGGCCGTTGCGGAGATCGTGGCGGAAATGGGGCTGGATACGGATGCCATTCTCGGCGCGCTGCTGCACGACTGCATTGAAGATACCGATGCCTCCCACGATGAGATCGCCCGGATTTTCGGGGATACCGCCGCGGAGCTGGTGGAGGGTGTTACCAAGCTGACCCGTGCCAATTTTTCCAGCTCAGAGGAGCAGCAGATGGAAAATCTGCGGAAAATGTTTATGGCAATGTCCCGGGATATCCGGGTGGTGCTGATCAAGATCGCTGACCGGCTCCACAATATGCGCACGATGCAGTATCAGACCCCGGAAAAGCAGATCGCCAAATGCCGGGAGACGATGGATATTTACGCCCCACTGGCACACCGTCTCGGTATGCAGAAGATCAAGTGGGAGCTGGAGGATATCGCCCTGCGGTATCTGGACCCGGCGGGCTACGAGAGCATTATGTCCTATTTGCGGGCGCACAAGGAGCAGGATGAGGCGTTTATGCGCACCATCCAGCAGAAGATCACCGACCGGCTCAGTGCTATGGGAATCAAAAATACCACATACGGCCGGATCAAGCACGTGTATTCCATTTACCGGAAAATGCAGGCGCAGGGCAAGACTATGGATGAGCTGTACGATATCTATGCCTTCCGCATCATCGTGGACTCCATCCCGGATTGCTACAATGTGCTCGGCCACGTTCACGACCTGTTCAATCTGGTGCCCGGCCGGTTCAAGGACTATATCTCCACCCCCAAGCCTAATATGTATCAGAGCCTGCACACCACGGTCATCGGCACCCAGGGCATTCCTTTTGAGGTGCAGATCCGCACCTGGGAGATGCACGAGACGGCGGAATACGGTATTGCCGCCCACTGGAAATACAAGCAGGGTGCCGGAAACGGCAACGAAAAGGACTTTGAGTGGGTACGCCGTCTGCTGGAAAGCCAGCAGGATACGGATGCGGAGGACTATGTCAGCTCTCTGAAAATAGATATGTTCAATGACGAGGTATTCGTCTTTACCCCCAAGGGCAGGATCGTCTCCCTGCCGGCGGGCTCCACACCCATTGATTTTGCCTATGCCATTCACTCCGGCGTGGGCAATGCGCTGGTGGGTGCCAAGGTCAACAACCGGATCTGCAATATTGATACCCCCCTGGAAAACGGCGACATTGTGGAGATCATCACCTCCAAATCCGCCAAGGGCCCCAGCCGGGATTGGCTGAATATCTGCAAATCCAATCAGGCACGCACCAAGATCAAGCAGTGGTTCAAAAAGGAAAAGCGGGAAGAAAATGTGGTTCACGGCCGTGCCAGCTTTGAAAGCGAAATGCGCCGGCTGCTGCTACCAATGTCTGCCCTGAGCGACCCGGAGCTGGAGCCCCAGCTTCTGAAAAAGCTGTCCTTTGAAAACTGGGACGATATGTATGCTGCCATCGGCTACGGCGGCCTGACCGCCACCAAGGCGGTGGGCAGGATCCGGGACGATATCAACCGTGCCACCCGGGCGCAGACCGAGGGCAAGCCGGTCAATCCCATCAGGACGATCGACGAAAATCGACAAAACCGCCACGGCGTGAACGGGGTGATCGTGGAGGATATCGACTCGTGTATGATCAAATTCTCCAAGTGCTGCACCCCGGTGCCCGGCGATCCCATCGTGGGCTTTATTACCAAGGGCTTCGGTGTTTCCATTCACCGGGCGGACTGCGGCAACGCCATTCACCGGGATGATCCCCGGCAGGCGGCACGCTGGGTTCGTGTCCGCTGGGCCAATCAGGACGAGCAGCCCTTTGATACCACCCTGGAGCTGGACTGCATCACCCGGGACGGCCTGCTGCTGGATGTGGCCACGGCAATGACCACCGCCCACGTCCGGGTCAAGGAGCTGACCGGCAAGGATCTGCCCGGCGGCAGAAGTGTATTTTTGGTACGCTTTGAAGTGAAAAATGTGGCAGAGCTGGAGGCCATCCGCAACCGCCTCCTGAACATCCGGGATGTGATCGGCTCCCGCCGCGGCCAAAACTGACTCCGGCACGATATATGGTGTCCCTGCGGGACGATTGGAATCGTTGCCTGCGGCAACGCAATCCCTCAGTCACGGCTAACACCGCGACAGCTCTCTTTACACAAGGGAGCCACTGGAGGTATCGGCTTACGCCGATAAAATTAAAAAAAGGAGCGTTGATTATGCGAGCGGTGCTGACCCGTGTCAAATCGGCACAGGTGGATATTGACGGCGTGACCGTGGGAAAAATCGGAAAGGGCTTTCTGATCCTTTTGGGCGTAGGGCCGGAGGATACGGAGGACACCTGCCGCTACCTGTGCGAAAAAGCATTGGGTCTGCGGGTTTTTGAGGACGAAAACGGAAAAATGAACCGGGGACTGGATGAGGTGGACGGTCAGGTGCTGGTGGTCAGCCAGTTCACCCTTTACGGCAACTGCCGCAAGGGTCGCCGCCCCAGCTTTACCCAGGCTGCCCCGCCGGAGCTGGGCAACCGGCTTTATGAGCATTTCCTCTCCTGCTGTGCGGAGCTGGGCTATCCCCCGCAGCACGGCGTTTTCGGCGCGGATATGCTGGTCACCTCCGAAAATGACGGGCCGGTGACACTGATTTTAGACACGGAGCAGCTTATGGATACACCAAGGAGATGAGCTTATGCAGATCAAAACACTGGTGCTTGGCAGCTATGAGACAAATTGCTATCTGCTTTGGCAGGAGGGGCGGGACGACTGTCTGGTGATCGATCCGGGCTATGAGCCGGAGCGGATCCTGCAGGAACTCCGGGTGCAGAACAAGCGCCTTGCCGCCATTTTACTGACCCACGGCCATTTTGACCACGTGGGTGCCGTCCGGACACTCTTTGCGGAGACGGACTGCGATATCTATCTGTGCCCGGATGACTGCGCAATGCCGGAAAATATGACTGCCGGTGCCCTCTGCTATACCTGCGCCTGGCAGGAGGGGGACAAGCCGGAGCTTGCCGGCATTTCCCTGCAGGTGTTCCATACCCCCGGCCATACTCCGGGCTCGGTCTGTCTGCTGTGCGGGGATGTGCTGTTTTCCGGCGACACCCTGTTTGCCGGCTCCTGCGGCCGGACGGATCTGCCCTGCGGAAGCTGGGAGCAGCTTCGAGCTTCCCTCCACCGGCTCAGGGCATTGCCGGACGGTCTGACGGTTTACCCCGGCCACGGTCAGGCCACCCGGATGGATACGGAAAAGACATATAATCCCTATTTGAGGTAATACTATGGAATTGACACTGATCGGCCACGATTGCCGGTATCAGGTGGAGCAGCTTCAGCAGGCGCTTTTCGGCGTGGATGCCCGGGGCAGTGCGGTCAGTCAGGTGGAGCGGCAGGGAAATGCCCTCTGCTTTCTGACACAGATCACCCTGGACGGCAAAACGACCCACGGCTGCCGGGAGCTGCCGGCCGGGCAGGAGGACGACCGCCGGGAATTTTACAAGGCACTGCGGCTGAGCTATTTCGATGCGGCTGTACCCCAGCTTTCCGAGTACCCCGCCTGGGGGGCTCTGGCAGGAGTTCGGCCCACCAAGCTGAGCACCCGTCATCTTCTGGAGGGGGGTACGGCAGAAAGCGCGGATGCCCTTTTACGGGACACCTACTATGTGACCCCGCTGCGCCGGCATATGGCACTGAGCTGCTCTATGGCCTCTGTCCGGGCGGTGGAGCAGACCCGGCAGCAGGATATCTCCCTGTACATTGGCATTCCCTTCTGCCCCACCCGCTGCACCTATTGCAGCTTTGTCAGCCGGACGGTTGGCAGAAACAAGGCTCTGATGGAGGAATATCTGACCTGCCTGCTGCAGGAGATCCGGGTCACCGGCACACTTCTCCGGCAGTCCGGACGGACGGTGCGCACCGTGTATATCGGCGGCGGCACCCCCACTACCCTGAGCGCCGGGCAGCTGAACCGTCTGCTGGAGGCGGTCAGCCGGGATATTGATCTTTCCCGCTGTATCGAGTACACCGTGGAGGCAGGCCGACCGGATACCCTGGACGGAGAAAAGCTGCAGGTGCTCCGCAGTCACGGGATCAGCCGGATCAGCATCAATCCCCAGACAATGGTGGATTCCGTGCTCCACGCCTGCGGCAGACCCCATACGGCGCAGGATGTGCGGAATATTTACGCACAGGCACGGGAAATGGGCTTTACGGATATCAATATGGATCTGATCGCCGGCCTGCCCACGGATACCTACGAGGGCTTTTGCGACAGCCTTTCCGAGCTGATCGGCCTTTCCCCGTCCAATATCACCGTCCACACCCTGGCACTGAAAAAGGGCGCGGATCTTTTTGAAAGCCGGCAGGCACTGCCCGATCGGGAGACGGTGAGCAAAATGCTGGATTTCAGCCGGGAAAGTCTGGAAAAGGCGGGCTATCGCCCCTATTATCTGTACCGGCAGAAATATATGTCCGGCAACTATGAAAATGTGGGCTGGAGCCGGGACGGCCGGGACTGCCTGTATAATATCTATATGATGGAGGAGCTGCATCCCATCGTCTCTCTGGGCGGTGGCGGTATGAGCAAGGTCAATCTGACCGAAAGCCGGCTGGAGCGGTTCCATAACCCCAAATTCCCGGAGCAATATATCAGCCAGCATTCGCAGGTGCTGGAGCAGAAGCAGGCACTTTGCCGGCTTTTGGCCGACCTGCTGAGCGGGGCAGACGGAAAGGAAGCATAATTTTGGATACACTGATTTCAAATGCAACCGTAGTGACGATGAACGAGCGGATGGAGGTGCTGTTTGGCGCCTGCATTGCCATTGAGGATGGAAAGATCCTCTCCATTTCCAAGGAGCCGCCGGCACAGCTGCCGGCAACCATCATAGACGGCACCGGTATGGTGGCAATGCCCGGCCTGATCAACTGCCATACCCATTTGGCAACCACCGTTCTGCGGAACCTGCTGGACGATGAAAGCCGCGGCGAAGCGCTGCAGGCGCAGCTTTACAAGGAGGATAAGCTGGACAGCCGTGCGGCAAAGGCGGCAGCCAGTCTGGGCATTGCGGAATGCCTGCGCTTTGGCGTGACCTCCGTCTCTGACCTTTACTATTTCCCGGAGGCCACCGCACAGGCGGCGGCAGAGGCGGGCATAAAGGCAAACATTGCCCTTTCCGCCTATCGCTACATCAGCGATACGGAGGATTTTGACTTTGAGACCGATGAGCAGTGCCGGGAGCTGACCCGTGTGGCGGAAAAATGGCACAACTTTGATCAGGGCAGACTCCGCATTGACGGCGGCATTCACGCCCCCTATACCAGCAACTACCGGCTTTGGGAGGGGATCTCCGACTTCTGCCGGGAAAAGGGGCTGGGCGTTCAGCTCCATCTGGCACAGACACAGGCCGAGCAGGAGGATTGCCTGGACCGGAACGGACTGGGCGCCGGGGAGCTGCTCAACTGCCACCGCTTCTTTGATATTCCCGCCACCGCCGCCGGATGCAACGCCCTGAGCGACGGCGAGCGTGCCCTGCTGGGCAAAAAGGGTGTTACCGCTGTGGCCACCGTTTTGGCCAATGCCAAGGCGGGCATTCCCGCCACCCCCATTTCCAAATGTGTCAAGGCGGGGATGAATGTGGCACTGGGTACCGGCGGTGCCCCGGAAAGTGGCAATTTGGATCTTTTCGAGGTGATGCGGGGCACGGCTATGGCCGAGCGTACCGCCGCCGGGGAGCCCTCCGCAATGCCTGCGCCGGCGGTGCTGATGATGGCAACGGTCTGCGGTGCCCGGGCACAGGGGCGGGCGGATACCTGCGGTATGCTCAAGCCGGGTATGGATGCGGATATTGTGCTTGTGGATTTCTCTGCGCCCCACCTGATCCCCTGCCATAATGTGATGAACGGTCTGGTGTTCAGCGCCAAGGGCGGCGATGTGGCTATGACTATGGTGCGGGGCAGGATCCTGTATCAGAACGGAAAATTCCCCACCATCGACTTAAACGCCGTGGTGGAGGAGCTGACCGGCTACGCGATGGGCCGGCTCTTTGACGAAAAGGAGTAAGCTATGTCCGGAACCTCCAAAAAGCAGAATTTTCTTCAGGGCGCTGCCCTGCTGGCACTGGCCGTAGCCATTGTCAAGGTGATTGGTGCCGTTTACAAGATCCCTCTGAAGGCCATCATCGGAGATGTGGGCTTCAGCTATTTCAATACGGCCTATGATATTTATACCCTGCTGCTGACCATTGCCACAGCCGGTCTGCCCATTGCTATGAGCCGGATGATCAGCCAGGCTCACGCACTGGGCGAATACAACCGTGTCCGGCAGATCTACCGGGTGTCCCGGGATCTTTATCTGGGGCTGGGGCTGATCTGCACCCTGGTAATGGGGCTTTTCTGCCGGTGGCTGGCAGGGAAAATGGAGCAGCCGGATGCCTGGGCTGCCATTTTAGCCCTTTCTCCCTGTGCACTTTTGATGGGCTTTTTGTCCGCCTACCGGGGCTTTTTCCAGGGGCAGGGCAATATGGCGCCTACCTCCTCCAGTCAGGTTCTGGAGGCGGTCTGCAAGCTGATCGTGGGGCTTTCCGCCGCCTACGGCCTGATGCAGCTGACCCGGAGCGTGGCCTATGCCGCCGCCGGTGCCATTTTGGGCGTGACCGTCAGCTGCCTTGTCTCTGCTATCTATCTGCGGCAGAAATTCCGCCCGGCTTACCGGGCATTGGCGGTTTCGGCAGAGGAGGTGGAGTCCTTCCAAAAGACGGCGGGGCAGCTTCTTTCCATTGCCATTCCCATCACCATCGGCTCTGCCGGCCTGCAGCTGCTCAATGTGATCGAGATCAGCGTGTATATGGACCGGATCGAGGGCCTGCTCAGCAGCGGCCAGTATCAGGGCGACCTGATCCCGGCACTAAAGGAGCAGGTGATGCAGCTTCCCGACTACCGGCCGGAAAAGCTATACTCCCTGATGGCCTCCAGCCTGAAGGGCATCTATAATTTCGGCTATACCGTGTTCAATATGCCCTGCTCCTTTATCATCCCCATCAATACCAGCGTGCTGCCGGCGGTGACCGCCTTCCTTACGCTGGGAGACGATGCCGGTGTCCGCTCCACCGAGGAATCGGCGGCACGGATCACCGGTCTGTTGACCGCCCCCTGCGCTATTGGTCTGGCGGTGCTGGCAGAGCCGGTGATGGCGCTTTTGGGCGGCTACCGGGATGAAAAGCTGCTTCTGGCCGGTCAGCTGATGACCGTACTGGGCATTGCGGTGCTGTTTTATTCCTTCGTTATGTTCACCAATGTGCTGCTTCAGTCCCACGGAAAGGCACATCTGCCGGTGATCAACACCCTTTTGTGTGGCGTAGCCAAGCTGGTGACGATGTACTTTCTGACCGGCGATCCCGCCATCGGTATTCTGGGCGTTCCCATCTGCTCCGTGCTGTGCTACCTGGGGATCTTCGTGCTGAATCTGCTGGCCATCTCCCGCCACGTGCCCCAAAAGCCGGCGCTGCTGAAAAACCTTCTCCGGGCGCTGGTGCCGGCACTGCTGATGGGTGTGGCGGTGTATCTGTGCCGCTGGGCAATGGAGACCGCGGCTGGGATCCACAGCAGCCTGCTGCTGTGTGCCGTACCCATCCTGCTGGGCGTGTGCGTATATTTTGCCTGCGTGCTGCTGACAAAAACCGTCACCCGGGAGGACTGTCTGCTTCTGCCCAAGGGAGAAATAATCGCAAAAATTCTGAAATTGTAGAAAAATACCGGTAAAAATTGCATAAAATACTTGCATTTTGCCGTAGAATATGGTATTGTTAATTGCAATTAAAAACCGAAAAGAGGTAACTGTTATGAATAAAACCGAACTGATCGCAGCCGTTGCTGCAAAAACCGGCATGAGCAAGAAGGATGCCGACCACGCTGTAAACGCTACTCTGGAAGCCATTACCGAAGGCCTGGTCAAGGGCGAGAAGGTCAATGTTTCCGGCTTTGGCATTTTCGAGGTCAAGACCCGTGAAGCCCGTACCGGCCGTAACCCCCGCACCAAGGAGACCATCCAGATCCCCGCTGCCAAGCTGCCCGCTTTCAAGGCCAGCAAGACCCTGAAGGACACCATCGCGAAGTAAGATGCGGCTGGATAAATACCTGAAGGTTTCCCGGCTGATCAAGCGCCGCACGGTGGCAAACGAGGCCTGCGATAACGGCAGAGTCTGTGTCAACGGAAAAGCGGCCAAGGCCGGCTACGAGGTCAAGCCCGGTGACAAGATCGAGATCACTCTGGGCACCCGCACCGTAGCGGTGGAAGTTGTTCAGGTGGCCGAAGCCGTCCGCAAGGACGATGCCGGCGCCATGTACAGGGAAATATGAAAAAAGCTGACGCACGGTGTGCGTCAGCTTTTTTGCTATGCAAAAGCATAGCAAATTATAAGATGCACCATTTTCTCGCCCCTTCGGGGCAACCGAAAATGATGTGCAAAAACTTCATGCGTCGTACTTTGCCGTATTTCGTGGTACGCCATAGCGCATGAAGTTTTATGCCCAATAGGAAAATGGAAAATAGGCAGGGGATCGGAAATGTTTCCCTTGCTATTTTGGGCTTTGGGGGATATAATGTATGGTGTATTATACTAATTTTTGAAACAGGAACGCTGTTTGTATAAGGAGCACCTATGGATAAGAAAAAGCATATCCTCCTGCTGACCACCGGCGGCACCATTGCCTCCGTGGAGGGAGGAGAGGGATTGGAGCCCCACCGCGCGGATGTGATGGAGCGGGAGATCCGTCAATTGGAGACATATTATCACATTACCGTCCGGGATGTGATGTGCCTGGATTCTTCCAATATTCTGCCGGAGCAATGGCAGCAGATCGCCGGGGTGATCTTCCGTTCCCGGGAGGGCTACGACGGCATTGTGGTCTCCCACGGCACCGATACGATGGCCTATACCGCCTCCGCCGTTACCTTTATGCTTTCCTATATTGATCTGCCGGTGGTTTTTACCGGCTCTCAGCTTCCCCTTTTGGATGTGCTCAGTGACGGGCCGGACAATCTGCGAACCGCCTTTGCTATGGCGGCCTCCGGCTGTCCCGGTGTTTACCTGGCCTTTGACCGGAAGGTGATGCGGGGCTGCCGTGCCGTGAAGGTGCGTGCCTCGGATTTTTCCGCCTTTGAAAGCGTGAATGCCCGCTATGCCGCCACTGTCAGCAACCGGGGGCTGGAGATCGATCGGCAGATCGTGGCCACGGAGCCCGGAACGCCGGCACTGCTGGATGGAATCAGCAGCGATGTTTTTCTGCTGAAGCTGACTCCCGGCCTGTCCCCGGATATTTTCGACAGCCTGACCGCTATGGGCTACCGGGGCATTGTCATTGAGGCCTTCGGTCTGGGGGGCATCAATGTGCTGGGCACCGGCCTGGAGGGGATCCGCCGTGCCATTGAAAAGGGTGTAAGCGTGGTGGTCACCACCCAATGCCTGTACGACAGCTCTGACCTGCGTGTCTATCAGGTGGGCAACCGGCTTTTGGAGCTGGGTGTGATCCAGGGGCGGGATATGACCACCGAGGCTGCTATGACCAAGCTGATGTGGGCGCTGGGGCAGGGGATGGAGCCATCCCGGATCAAAGACCTTTTTGCCCGCAGCCTGGCAGGAGAAATCACGGTATAATCTGTAATATTCGGCAGGTATTGTTGGAAAGGAGCTTTTTATGGACCCTATTTATGTCATCGGCCACCGCAACCCGGATACGGATTCCATTGTAGCCGCTATGGCCTACGCCGCCCTGCGCAATGCCGTGGGCGACCGGGAGTATGAGGCCGGCTGTTTGGGTCACGTTTCCGATGAGACACAGCTTGTGCTGGATCGTTTCGGTTTCCAGCCTCCCAAGCGGATCCACAATATGTTTACCCAGGTGCGGGATCTGGATTTTGATACCCCGCCGCTGCTCAACGCCGCCGTAACTGTGGGGCGGGCGTGGCAGACCCTGATGACACAGAAAAATCTCAATTCTCTGCCTGTGACCAACGAGGATGGTACGCTGTATGGCGTGCTGGCCCGTGAGGATGTGGCAAATTACAATATGGAGCAGGCCAGCACCGGCATTTTGGAGGATGTTCCCCTTTTCAATGTGCTTTCCGTGCTGGAGGGGAAGGTGCTCAACGAAGCCGGAGAGAGTATCGACACGCTCCACGGCGAGGTCACCATCGCGCTGCCTCAGGCCCGGGAAAATCTGCTGTTCCAGCGGAAGGACTCCATTATTCTCTGCGGCCATCAGCCGGATATGATTCGCCGGGCGCTGGAAATGAATGTGTGCTGCGTGGTACTGTGCCAGGCAGAGCTCAGCGAGGAGCTGCGGCAGATGGAGACCTCCACCTGCATCATCTCCACCCCCTATGATGCTTACCGGGCTGCCCGGCTGATTTTCCAATCCACCCCCATCCGCCGGATCTGCACCACGGAGCAGCTTGTCTGCTTCCATCTGGAGGATCGGATGGACGATGTGCGGGAGCAAATGCTGAAATTCCGCCATCCCTGCTACCCCATTCTGGACGAAAACGAGAAGGTGGCGGGCATTCTGACCCGGTACCATCTGCTGCGCCCCCGGAGAAAGCGTGTGGTGCTGGTGGATCACAACGAGGCCGCCCAGTCCGTGCCCGGTCTGGAGGAGGCGGAGATTTTGGAGATCATTGATCACCACCGCCTGGCGGATATCCAGACCAACAACCCCATTTATGTCCGCAATGAGCCTGTGGGCTCCACCAATACCATCATCGCCGGTATGTTCCAGGATCGGGGGCTGATGCCCTCGGAGAAGATGGCCGGTATGATGGCTGCCGCCATTTTGTCCGATACGGTTATGTTCAAATCCCCCACCTGCACCCAGCGGGACATCCGGACCGCGGAGCGGATGGCACGGATTGCCAATATCTCTCTGGAGGAGCTGGGCAAGGAGATCTTCTCTGTCTCCGGTGACCGCCGAACCGCCGAGGATCTGCTGTTTTCCGACTACAAGGAATTCCACATTGCCGGTCACGATCTGGCTGTGGCACAGGTCACCTGTATGGATTCGCCTGCTATGGTGGAGCGGAAGGAGGAATTCCTTGCGCTGATGGAAAAGACAGCAAAGGAAAATCATTTCTCTATGGTGATCCTTATGCTTACCGATGTGCTGCTGGAGGGCACCCAAATCATCTATCTGGGGGACGGGGAGACCATTTCTCAGGCCTTCAATGTGACCCCCAAGGACAATATGGCATTTTTGCCCCATATTATGAGCCGGAAAAAGCAGGTCATTCCTATGCTTTCCGCCCTTTGGGGCTAAGCAGACACCCCAATCACAGTGTCATTGTCCCTATATTACCATACAAAAAAGACAGGAGGCCGCTATGGGCTTTGATGCACTGCTGGGCAACGACCGGCTGAAACAGAATTTGACCGGCGCACTGGCACGGGGGCGGATCTCCCATTTCTACCTGATCAGCGGTCCGGCCGGCTCCGGAAAGCGAACCTTAGCCCGGCTTTTAGCCGCTGCCATCCTCTGCACCGGGGAGCGGCAGCCCTGCCTGAGCTGTCAGGCCTGCCGCAAGGCAATGGCCGGCACCCATCCGGATCTGATCACCGTGGACGACCCGGAGAAAAAGAGCGTGCCCGTGGAGCTGATCCGGGAGGCCAGGGCGGATATGTACATCCAGCCCAACGAGGCAGACCGGAAGATCTATCTGTTCCCCCGGGCGCAGGATATGCTGCCCCCGGCGCAGAACGCACTGCTGAAAATTCTGGAGGAGCCCCCTGCCTACGGTGTGTTCCTGCTGCTGACCGACAATGCGGAAAAGCTGCTGCCCACCGTCCGTTCCCGATGCGTGGAGCTGGCAATGGCCGCTCTGCCGGATTCTCTTCTGCGCCCGGCACTGCAAAGGGCTTACCCCCAGGCGGAGCCTCAGCGGATCGCCGGTGCCATCGCCCGCAGTGGCGGCTATTTGGGTCAGGCCAAGGCCATTTTGGAGGAATCCGAGGAGGCCGGTGCCAACACCCTGCTGTTTTTGAAGGCTTATGCCAAGGCGGATCCCGTGGCACTGGCCGAGGTGCTGGTGCCGATGGAAAAATGGAAGCGGGATGCCCTGCTCCCGGAGCTAGAACGCTGGCTGCAGGTGCTGACCAACGCCCTTTCTGCTCGGAGCGGTATGCTGGCCACCGAGCCTATGGCCGGGCAGATCAGTGCCGCCCGTTCCGGCATCAGTCTGATGTCCGCCATCCGTGCCCTGCAAAAGGCCATCGACTACGCCCAGCGGAATGTTTCCCCCGGCGCCGTCTGCGGCTATTTGGAGTGGGCACTGCGATAAACAGGAAAATCTGCTGAAAATACTTCAGCTTTTCATAAATTTCCGCCCCAAGGGACGGAAATCATAAGGAGTATAAAATGGAAAACCGCAATCAAACAAATAACGCACCGGTCACCGTGGTGGATATCCAGTTCCGACCCGGCCAAAAGGTGTATTTCTTCGACCCGATGGGCGCTGACTATACCACCGGCGACCATGTGATCATTGATACGGCCCGGGGCCCGGAATACGGCCTGTGTACCGCCGGAAATCACACCATCTCCCAGCGGGAGGTGGTCACACCCCTACGGCCGGTGCTTCGCAAGGCCAATGCCCACGATGAGCGTATCGTGCAGGCGAACCGGGAGCTGGAAAAAAAGGCTATGGCGTTCTGTGCCGTAAAAATTCAGGAATTTGGGCTGGATATGCAGCTTGTTTCCGCCGAATGTGCCTTTGACAGCAGCAAGCTCCTCTTTTTCTTCACCGCCGATGAGCGTGTGGACTTCCGGGAGCTGGTCAAATGCCTTGCAAACCATTTCCACACCCGCATTGAGCTGCGGCAGATCGGTGTCCGGGATAAGGCACGGATGGTGGGTGGCCTGGGCATCTGCGGACGACCCTTCTGCTGCGCCACCTTCCTGGAGGATTTTATGCCTGTCTCCATTAAAATGGCAAAAACGCAAAATCTCAGTCTGAACCCCACAAAAATATCCGGCACCTGCGGCCGGCTGATGTGCTGCCTGAACTATGAGCAGGAGGCTTATGAGGATCTGATCCGCAATGCCCCCAAGGCTGAATCCTTTGTGGATACCCCTGATGGCCGGGGCACCGTGGTGGAGATCGACCTGATGCGCCAGCGTGTAAAGGTGCGGATGGAGAATCAGCCGGATACCATCGGAATTTACCGCAACGATGAGATCGCCATATTGCGCAGCGGCAAGGCAAAGAAAAATGACCCGCCTATTCCGGCGGAGCTTGCCCCCATTTCCGGCGGCAAGGCACCCCGCCGCCGCTTCGAAAGCGAGGAAAAATTTGCCGGTCTGGATCCCATTAAATTCCGCTACAGCACGGATACCGTAGCCGATGCCGTGGAACCGGCGGCGAAGGAGGCATCCGGTGAGAAGCCGGAAAAGCCGGAAAATCAGGAAAACCGGAGCCGAAAAAACCGTCATGGACGGAAATCCGGCGGAGAGAAGAAGCCCCAGCAGGAAAAGCCTGCCCAGCCGGACAAGGCAGGGGAGAAGAAGGCACCGGGAAAGCAGGAGAAAAAGCAAAAGCACAAGCAAAATTCTCCCAAGGCACAGCAAAGCAAGCCCAAAAACGGCGAGGCTCCCGCTCAGGAGCAGCCCACGCCCGTCCCGGAAAAGGAGGGCGTCGATCAAAAGAAGTCCCACCGCCGCCGCTACCATCACCACAAGCCCAAAACCCCCAACGCACAATAAAAAAATGCATCCATCCCAAGGGACACCACAAGTGGCTCCGTCGATCATTTTGAAAATTGGGTGCGGTGCCTTTTTATGGAGGATTGCGAACCTGTGACGGCGGTGAAAATGGCACAATATTTTGGACAAAAAATTAAATGACAATTAGATTTTAGCTGGGTGCCTCTCCTTTCTGAAACAAAATCCAATAAAAAGCCGTGAAAACCAAATGCTCTGGTTTTCACGGCTTTTTTCATATTATTCTGTCGGATCCATTGGAAAAATCAGGATTCAGGGGTGGATTTTTGCTTTCTGTGCTTTTTGCGGCGGCGAAGCAGGACGATCAGCAGAATGATAACGGCAGCCAGCAGAACAAAATAGAGAATGTTGGACATCAGCCACACGAAAAATTCCACGCAGCCGTCGGCAATAGCATTTACGCTGTCCATAAAGCCGGCACCGATCCGCTCCCATACCGTCTCCGGCTCCTTCACCACGGTATACTCCCGCACCTCGCTGATATTCAGGTGTACGGTTCCGTAGCTGACCTGGTTGTCATATACACGCAGGGTAGAGGTCACTTGCTCCAGCTCGGTGCGTACATCCGTCAGCCGCTCCTCAATGGTCAGGATATCCGCCATAGACTCCGCCTTGGCCAGCAGCTCCAGCAGCCGGGTCTGCTCCGTTTCCAGCGCGGTAACACGGCTTTGTGTCGCCACATAGCTCAATGTAATATTCTCCACAGTCTTGTTGGAGCTGATAATATTGGAAACCTCGGACACCTGCACCACAAACTGATCCAGCTTCTCTGCCGGGATCCGGATCTTCAGCTCTGCAGAGCGATAACGGCGGCCGCTGTAGGCACTGCCGTTGTAGATCTCCTGCTCCTCCACATAGCCGCCCAGCTCCCCGATCCGGGCATTGATCTGGCTCAGCAGTGCATCCATATCCTCTGTTTCCGCACTCATAGCTACAGTTTGGATCAGCTTCTGATTTTCCGGAAGTGCGATCTCCGTCACGGCAGATGTATTGGAAACATCGGCATCTGCCTTGGAAAGATATTCCCCGCTGGCCGGCCTTTCCGCGGAGCTGTCATAGGCCATATCGTTGGCAGCCTTTCCCGCCGCTCCGCAGGCACACAGGGATAATACCAGCAGCACACTTAAAAAGCAAAGGGTCAGTTTTTTCCAGTTCATAGTCATACCTCCATAAATCCATTTTGAAGTCTCTATCCCTTATACGACCGAGCCTCCAAAATTCCTTATTTATCCTTTACAAAAAGTCCCCCGGGACAATTGAAATAGTTGCCGTCAGGCAACCGTCACCGCACAAGCGGTGACAAAGGGCAATGTGCTCCTGTACTATGAAAAAAAACAAATGGGGAGAGGGCAAAACGGGCTGCCTTACTTTGTGTAGGGCAGCCCGGTGGAGTGTTTTTTACGGATTTAAGTAGCGGTCGATGGCTTCAGCGCCTTTTTTGCCGGCACCCATAGCCAGGATGACGGTAGCGGCACCGGTGACCGCATCACCGCCGGCGAAAACGCCCTGACGGGTGGTCATTTCGTCCTCATTGACGATCAGGCAGCCCTTCCGGTTGGTCTCCAGACCGGGGGTGGTGGAGCGGATCAGGGGATTGGGGCTGGTGCCCAGGGACATAACCACCGTATCCACATCCAGAACAAACTCAGAATCGGGCACCTCGATGGGACGGCGGCGGCCGGAGGCATCCGGTTCGCCCAGCTCCATACGAATGCACTTCATACCGCAGACACGACCATTCTCGTCGCCCACGATCTCCACAGGATTGCACAGGGTCTTGAACTCGATGCCCTCCTCCTTGGCGTGGTGCTTTTCCTCCAGACGGGCAGGCATTTCCGCCTCGCCCCGGCGATAGACCACATACACATTCTCCGCGCCCAAGCGCATAGCGCAGCGTGCGGCATCCATTGCCACATTTCCGCCGCCGACCACGGCCACGGACTTGCTCTTGATAACGGGGGTGTCCGCTTCCTCGGTATAGGCTTTCATCAGGTTGGTACGGGTCAGGTACTCATTGGCGGACATAACGCCCTTGAGAGACTCGCCGGGGATATTCATAAACATAGGCAGACCGGCGCCGGAGCCGATAAACACGGCCTGATAGCCCATTTCGAACAGCTCGTCGATGGTCAGCACACGGCCAATGACCATATTGGTCATCACTTCCACGCCCTGTGCCTGCAGCTTTTCTACCTCGCCCTGCACGATGGCCTTGGGCAGACGGAACTCCGGAATGCCGTAAACCAGCACGCCACCGGCGGTGTGGAGGGCTTCAAACAGGGTGACGGCATAGCCCTTCTTTGCCAGGTCGGAGGCACAGGTCAGGCCGGCAGGGCCGGAGCCCACAACGGCCACCTTTTTGCCGTTAGAGGGAGCCTTTTCGGGCTTTTCGTTCACATTTTCCCGGTGCCAGTCGGCAACAAACCGCTCCAAACGGCCGATGGCCACCGGCTCGCCCTTCACGCCACGGACACACTTGCTTTCGCACTGGCTCTCCTGGGGGCAGACGCGGCCGGACAGGGCCGGCAGGGCATTGGTGGAGGTGATGATCTCATAGGCAGCCTTGAAATCGCCCTCCTGTACTTTTTTGATAAACTCCGGGATCCGGACATTGACCGGGCAGCCCTCCACGCACTGGGGCTTCTTGCAGCCCAGGCAGCGGTTGGCTTCCTCAATGGCCATTTCCGGGGTGTAGCCCAGGGCTACTTCCTTAAAATTGCGGGCACGGATCTTGGGATCCTGCTCAGGCATCGGCGTTTTTGTCAGTGTCATATTTGCCATTTCCGTGTCCTCCTTACTGAA
>CAZTNP010000018.1:0-27983 GCA_964615545.1 uncultured Oscillospiraceae bacterium
CGGCAATCCCACCCCCCGCATTGCGGAATGCACCGCCGGTATGATCAATGCCGTGGGTCTGCAAAATCCCGGTGTGGAGCAGGTGATCGCACAGGAGCTGCCCCGGCTTGCCAAATGCTTCCATAAAAAGGTAATGGCCAATGTCAGCGGCTTTTCCGTGGAGGATTATGCCTACACCTGCCATCTGCTGGATGCGCAGGAGCAGGTGGGCTGGCTGGAAGTGAATGTAAGCTGCCCCAATGTCCACGGCGGCGGTATGAGCTTTGGCACCGACCCGAAGGCCGCCGCAGAGGTGGTGCGGGCGGTGAAGGCCGTCACCACCAAGCCGGTGATCGTTAAGCTTTCCCCCAATGTTACGGATATTGTGGCCATTGCCAAGGCCTGCGAGGAGGCCGGTGCCGACGGCATCAGCCTGATCAATACTATGCTTGGTATGCGCATCGACCTAAAGACCCGGCGGCCGGTGATCGCCAATCAGATGGGTGGCTTTTCCGGCCCTGCCATCTTCCCGGTGGCGGTGCGGATGGTGTATCAGGTGGCCCACGCGGTGAAGATCCCCGTGATCGGTATGGGCGGTGTTTCCTCGGCCGAGGATGTACTGGAAATGATGCTGGCCGGTGCTACAGCCGTGGAGGTGGGCGCCGCCAACCTGGTGGATCCCTTTGCCTGCCGGGATATTATCCGGGCGCTACCGGAAACTATGGACCGGTATGGAATAGAAGAAATTCATTGTATTACAGGAGGAGTTAAATAATGGGTAAGGATGTTATTATTGCCTGCGATTTTTCCAGTGCGGAGCAGACATTTGCGTTTTTGGATCAGTTTACCGGCAAAAAGCCCTTTGTCAAGATCGGTATGGAGCTTTTCTATGCGGAGGGGCCGTCCATTGTCCGGGAGCTGAAAAAGCGTGGCCATAAGATCTTTTTGGATCTGAAGCTGCACGATATTCCCAATACGGTAAAAAAAGCGATGGCAGTGCTTTCCGGGCTGGATGTGGATATCTGCAACCTTCACGCCGGCGGTACTGTGGCGATGATGGAGGCGGCACTGGAGGGACTGACCCGGGCGGACGGCACCCGGCCGCTGCTGATCGCCGTTACCCAGCTCACCTCCACCAGTCAGGAGAGTATGGAAAAGGATCTGCTGATCCGGGAACCTATGGATCAGGTGGTTATGCATTACGCGCAAAACGCCAGGGCAGCCGGGCTGGATGGCGTGGTGTGCTCCCCGCTGGAGGCCGGCAAGGTGCATCAGGCCTGCGGCAGCGATTTTATCACCGTCACCCCCGGTGTTCGCTTTGCCGACGGGGACAAGGGCGATCAAAAGCGGGTTATGACCCCGGCACAAGCCCGGGAGATCGGCTCGGATTATATTGTCGTTGGCAGACCCATTACCGCCGCCGGGGATCCGGTCAGTGCCTATGAGCGCTGCGTGCGGGAATTTGTTGGAGAATAACATACAGCAGGAGGAGCAGAAATGGAAAGCTATAAGAAGGAATTTATCCGGTTTCTAGAGCAGGCCGGTGTGCTGAAATTCGGTGATTTCACCGCGAAAAGCGGCAGAAAAATTCCCTATTTTATCAATGCCGGAGACATTAAGACCGGCGATCAGATCGCAAAGCTGGGCGAGTTTTACGCAAAGGCATATTTTGAAAAGGTGGGCAACCGCAGAACCGTTCTCTACGGCCCGGCCTATAAAGGCATTCCCATTGCGGTGTCCGTGGCCTGCGCTCTCTCCAAAAATGGGCTGGATGTGCCCTTCTTCTTTAACCGCAAGGAGGAAAAGGATCACGGCGAGGGCGGCGTTTTCGTGGGCTATCAGCCCAAAAGCGGCGACGAAGTGGTGATCGTTGAGGATGTGATCACCGCCGGTACTGCCATCCGGGAAAGTATGGCCATTCTCTCCCGGATGGAGGGTGTAAAGGTGGCGGCCTGCTTTGTGATGGTGGACCGGAAGGAAAAGGGACAGACCGAGCGCTCTGCTATGGCGGAGGTCACGGAGGAATTTGGCTTCCCTGTTTACTCCGTTGTGGATGTGTATGATATCATAGAATATCTGGAGGAAAATCCGGAAAACCGGGAAAATGTGGAGAGGATCCGGAGCTATCTTCAGGTCAACGGCGCAAAGTAAAGGAATGTGTGCTATGAAAAGTATCATTGATATTTTGGATCTGTCCGTAGAGGAGCTGGAGGAGCTGCTGCAAACCGCTCTGGACATCATCGACAATCCGGAAAAATACGCCCACGCCTGCAACGGGAAAAAGCTGGCGACCCTCTTTTTTGAGCCCTCCACCCGGACCCGGCTCAGCTTTGAGGCGGCTATGTATGAGCTGGGCGGCCACGTAATCGGCTTTTCCGAGGCGAAGAGCTCCTCTGCCGCAAAGGGTGAAAGCGTTGCCGATACCGCAAAAGTCATCAGCTGCTATGCCGACATCATTGCTATGCGCCATCCCAAGGAGGGTGCTGCGCTGGTGGCGGCCAACAATGCCTCCGTGCCGGTGATCAATGCCGGTGACGGCGGCCACTGCCACCCCACCCAGACCCTTGCGGATCTGCTGACCATCTACCGGGAAAAGGGACGGCTCCACGGATTAACGGTGGGTCTTTGCGGCGACCTGAAATTCGGCAGAACCGTCCACTCCCTGATCAATGCCCTGAGCCGCTATCCCGGCAACCGGTTTGTGCTGATCTCCCCGGATGAGCTGAAGCTGCCGGATTATGTAAAAAACGATGTGATCCTGAAAAACGGCATTTCCTTTGAGGAGACGGCGGAGCTGGAGGCGGCAATGCCTGCGCTGGATATCCTCTATATGACACGGGTGCAGCGGGAACGGTTCTTTAACGAGGAGGATTACCTGCGCCTAAAGGACAGCTATATCCTCACCCCGGAGAAGCTGCAAAACGCCAAAAAGGAGCTGGCCATTCTCCATCCGCTGCCCCGGGTCAATGAGATCAGCGTAGCTGTGGACGATGACCCCCGCGCCTGCTATTTCAAGCAGGTGCTCAACGGAAAATATATGCGTATGGCGCTGATCTTAAAGCTACTGAAGGAGGCCGGAGCACTATGAATATCGATCCCATTCAAAACGGTGTTGTCATTGACCATATCACCCCAGGACGGGCGATGAAGCTTTACGAGCTTCTGAAGCTGGATGAGCTGGAGGCTTCTGTGGCGATCATCAAAAATGCCAGCAGCAAAAAGACCGGCAAAAAGGATATTATCAAGATTGATGCGGATATTGAGCTGAATTTGGATGTGATCGGCTATGTGGACCCCCAGGCCACCGTCAACCGCATCCGTGACGGCAAACGGACGGAAAAACGCTCTATGTGTCTGCCGGAAACGCTAACCAATGTGATCAAATGCAAAAACCCCCGCTGCATTACCTCCTGCGAACAGGAGCTGGCACACATCTTCCGCCTCACCGACCGGGAAAACAAAATCTATCGCTGCCTCTACTGCGAAACCAAATTCTGACCAATCAAAAAGCGGTAGAAATCACGACCTCTTCGTGATTTCTACCGCTAAACTATTGCTTTTGCAGAGGAAATGCTTCTGCTTTCAGATGGATTATTTTGTGACCTGGGTGGGAGTGGGCTTGCGGAAGCGTTCCAGTTGGGGAACCAGCAGCAGGCAGATCAGGGCCGCTGTGAAGCCGCCGTTATACAGCAGGAAGCCACCGTGCATAGCGGGCACCGCCGTCACCAGCAGATAGTGCAGTCCGCCTGCCAGAATGCCTGCCGGAATGCCGTATTTTCCGGTGATGGGGCTCAGGCCGTTGGCGTAACACAGACCGATCAGGATGGTCTGATTGCTCATCGTCAGGGCAAAGCTGCCCTCTCCCTGATAAAGCAGCCCGAAAAGCCAGCTTGTCAGCACATAGCCTACCACGATCGGCCAGACATTCATAGGATGGCTGCCGGAATTGCAGGTGGCAAGCATACAGAACACGATGCCCAGGGTCATACCGGTGGCCGGGGCGCCGGAGAGATTGAAGCAGAACAGAATGAACAGGCCAAACACGCCCACATTCATCAAAAACGGTGCATAGCCGTATTTTCCTGTCAGACTCACGCCGTGGCCGGGATCCCGCAAAACGGCAAGATAATCCGAAAGCTTGCAGCCCATCAGCAGGGCAAACACAATGCACAGAGCAAATACGACACTGCAGAAAATATTTACCGCCGTCCAGCTTCCCACATCCAGGGCAGCCAGGGTGCTCAGCTTACCTGTATCCTGCCCCAGCACGACGGTGTAGAGCACAGCCCGGAGGAAGAATGCGGTCATACCCACCGGCAGCGCGGCGGAATAATGGTCATAGCCCTTGTGGACATTGGGTGCGTGGGTCAGCCCGGCAGGCAGGAAAAAGCCGATGATCACGCCGATGAGCAGTGCCAGCCCCAATCCGCCCCAGGTAAAGCCCACGGCCTCCAAATGGGGGTAGCGGAACAGCAGCTCGGAAATCAGGGGCGCAATGCCGGTGGAGAACATCATCGCATTGGCCTGTGTACCCAGCTTTTCCTTTTTTGCGGCACAGTAAAGGCACACGCCCAGTATGGTGGGCAGCATATTGAACAGGTTCATACCCCAGCCGCCAAAGCCCAGGGTCAGCAAAAATGCCAGCGTGGTCACATTGGTCGCCTTTGCCCCGGGCAGACTGCACAGCCCGATACAGAACAGGCCGACCACGGCCATATTGAAGAATGTGGCACTATAACCGGCAAGGGCAAAATAGTTGGTGGAGATCTTGCAGGTACTGGTCAGAATCTTCCAAAAGCCGGAAAGCATCTGCCCCCGGTCGGGCATACAAACTGCACCGACGAAAAAGCACAGGCAGATAAACGAGAAAAACAGCCGAAGAAAACGGTGCTCAGAAAGCTGCTGGATTTTTTTCATAAACAAATACCTCTCTTACAATTAGCAATGAGAAATGTGCAATGACACCGTGTTTGGGAGCTCCCGATTCTGTGTCATTCCGGGGAGTAGCGCACGCTGATGTGGGAATCCCCAAAAAAATCGTGTCATTGCGAACCAGTGACCGATGTCACTGGTGTGGCAATCCCCCGGTCAGTGGCACCAAAAAACGACTACCTCCAAAGGCTCCCCTGTGTAAGGGGTAAGCGAAGCGCAGTCGCGGTAGTGAATGACAGTCCTGTGGACTGTCAGAGCTGCGACCGGAACTGCCCGCAGGCAGTTTGTCAGCGCTATGGCGCTGACTGAGGGGTTGCCTCGCCGCAGGCGATTATTTTAATTCCATCGGCGAAGCCGATACCACCAGTGCCTTCCTCTGATGAGGAAGGTGTCAGCGCTTATGGGCGCTGACGAAAGGAGAGACCTGCACTGCCTTAAAGCTATGTTACAAAGTCCCGCAATCGGGTTTTCTCTCCCTCAGTCACGCTTACGCGTGCCAGCTCCCTCGTCAGAGGGAGCCATTAGGCGCTCCCGGTATAAGTGCCTCTGACCGGGGGATTGCCACGGCCATAAATGGCCTCGCAATGACACCATAGTCGGGGTGGTGGCGCAATGACACGAAATTGGGGGTAAAACTTCTAAAAAATGGGCAGTCCGGGGGAAAGGACTGCCCATAATTATCATAAAAATTGCTTTTTGCTGTATTTTATGGGGAAACACAGCAAAAATCATCCTTTTCCGGATCAGATCTTCTCGGCAGCCTCAACCACGTGCTTCATCAGCACGCTGGTGGTCACAGAGCCAACACCGCCGGGAACGGGGGTAATGGCCTCCACGATGGGCTCCACCTCGTCAAACTTGGCATCGCCGGCAATGCCGCCCAGACCACCCTTGGCATTGGGCTTATTCTCGTCCCAGTTGATGGACACATCAATGACCACCTGACCGGGGCGGACATAGTCAGCCGTCAGGGAGTTGAGCACACCGGCGGCGGACACGATAATATCCGCATTGCGGCAGATCTCAGCAGTGTTGACGGTTCGGGTATGGCAGGTGGTAACGGTGGCATTTTTGCCCATCAGCATCATACCGGCAGGCTTGCCCACCACCAGGCTGCGGCCGATGACAACGGCGTTCTTGCCCTTGCAGTCGATGCCATAGAAATCCAAAATCTCCATACAAGCAGCCGGAGTGCAGGGTGCATAGCCCAGATCCAGACCTTCGAACACACCGGCGTTGGACATATGGGTCATACAGTCCACATCCTTCCGGGGATCCAGCCGGTTGCAGATCTCATTCTGATCGTTCTTCAGATGCTTGGGCAGAGGGCGGAACATCAGTACGCCGTGAATGCTGTCGTCGGCATTGACCTGATCGATCACGGCCAGCACATCCTCCTTGGCGGCATCGGCAGGCAGTTCAAACTTCTTGACCTCCACGCCCACCAGCTCGGCACGCTTGGTGGCACCCTTTTCGTAGGAAAGGTCACTGGGATCGGCGCCCACCCGGATGATGCCCAGGCAGGGGGCAATGCCCTTTTCCCGCAGGGCCGTGTTTCGGGTTTGCAGATTTGCGTTCAGGGCATCGGTAACTTCCTTGCCCAGCAGTAATTTAGCCATAATATTTCCTCCTGATGATCACTGACCGAAGCCGGCCTTAACGGTATTGAAAATTTTGTCTGCCATAGCACCGTAGGTGGCCAGCATATCGTTGGCCTTGCGGTTCATTTCCTCCGCCACATCCCGGTTCTTCAGGCTCTTGGTGTTGATAAACACATTCAGGGAAGCAGCCTGCAGCGCAGCCTTGCAGCACACGGCACCGCAACCCGCATCGGAGACGGCCAGGCGACTGCCCTTATCGGCAAAGACCTTGATATACTCGATAGCCTGACAGCACAGCTCCATGATCTTCATCGGTGTGGAGCAGGCGATGATGGTAGCCTCCTCCATTACGCTGTCCCGGTTAGGGTCGTCCTTGGGAATGCCGTAGGCCCTGGCAAGGGGCAGGAAGTTCACTTCGTCCGCCTCCACCTGATCCAGCAGCTCCTTTTGCAGTGCATCGCACTTGCCCTTGAGCTCGATGATCTCCGCTTCCACCTCGGCGTACTTTTTCTTGCCCACGGTGAGAGAGCCCACCATATTGCCCAGTGCGGTACCGATGGCACCAACCAGTGCGGCCGCACCGCCGCCGCCGGGTGCCGGCGCATCGGAGGCCAGTACCTCCACAAAGCGGCGGCAGGATTCCATTGTCATATCCATAATTTTTGTTTCCTTTCGGTATGTAATATAGGGAACGCACACAGGCATTTTGAATTATTTCCGCAAAACGGCTGTGTCCGTTCCCTATTTCAGCGTGGAAAGCACAGGCGGCCGGAGCCGCCTGTGCAGAAAAATGCTTAGAACAGGCCGGAAACCTTACCGGTCTCGGTGTCCACGTCAATGCGGCGGTAAGCAGGGTCAGCCGCAGTACCGGGCATCATAGAGATGGTGCCGGCCATGGGGCACAGGAACTTGGCACCGCCGTACTCCAGAATATCCCGGACGGTCAGCCGCCAGCCGGTGGGAACACCCTTCTTGGTGGGGTCGTCACTCAGGGACAGGTGGGTCTTGACCATCATAGTGCAGTAATCGGCGTACTTGGGATCGCTCTCAAAGCGCTGTGCCTTCTCGATGGCCAGAGGTGCCCAGTTCACGCCGTCGGCGCCGTCGACTTCCTTGGCGATCAGCTCAACACGCTGGCGCAGAGGCATATCCAGATCGTACAGGAACTTGACTTCCACCGGATCCTCACAGGCCTCAACAACCACCTGAGCCAGCTCAACGGCACCCTCGCCGCCGTAACGCCAGTGGTTGGACTCGGCGCAGCGGACACCGCGCTCAGCGCACAGTCTCTTCAGCAGGGCGACTTCCGCATCCGTATCGGTGTAGAAACGGTTGATGCAGACCACGGGGTTAATGCCGGACTTCTTAATGGTCTCCACGTGGTGGAACAGGTTGCAGGTACCCTTCTCCAGCAGCTCCAGATTTTCCTCAGTGTACTCCTTGGGCAGCGGTGCGCCGGGGGTGACCTTGGGGCCGCCGCCGTGCATCTTCAGTGCGCGGACGGTAGCGACCAGCACAGACACATTGGGGGTCAGGCCGCTCAGACGGGTCTTCACATTCCAGAACTTCTCGAAGCCGATGTCGGCGGCGAAGCCGGACTCGGTGACGTGGTAATCAAACAGCTTCAGAGCCAGGCGGTCAGCAATGACGGAGGACTGGCCGATGGCGATATTTGCGAAGGGGCCGGCGTGGATCAGCACGGGCTGATGCTCCACGGAGTAGCACATAGTGGGGTTAATGGTATTCCGCATCCAGGCGGTCATAGCACCGGCAACCTCCAGATCCTCGCAGGTGACAGGCTCGCCGCTGCGGGAGTAAGCCACAACGATCTTGCCGATACGCTCACGCAGATCCTTCAGGTCACGGGCAACAGCCAGAATGGCCATCAGCTCGGAGCCAACGGCGATGCCGAACTTGCTCTCCATCATAAAGCCGTCCAGGCGGCCGCCCAGGCCGATGATGATGTTACGCAGAGACTGTGCGCAGAAGTCGATGACCCAGCCCATTTCCACACGCTTGGGGTCGATATCCAGCCGCTTCAGGCCCTTCTTTGCCAGCCACTCGTCGTTGTTGTTGCGCTCGTGCTGCATACGGGCAGTCAGGGCAACCATTGCCAGGTTGTGGGCGTTGATAATGTCGTTGATATCGCCGGTCAGACCCAGGGAGAACTCGGTCATAGGCATCAGCAGTGCGTTACCGCCACCGGCAGCAGTGCCCTTCACGTTCATAGTCGGGCCGCCGGAGGGCTGACGCAGAGCGCCGCCGACATTCTTGCCGATGTAGCCCAGACCCTCAATCAGGCCCAGGGACACGGTGGACTTGCCTTCACCAAAGGGGGTGGGGGTAATTGCGGTAACCTCGATGAACTTGCCGTCGGGCTTGTCCTTCAGACGGTTCATAACCTTAATAAAGTCGATCTTGGGAGTCTTGCCGTAGGGGATGATCTCATCGGGCAACAGACCCAGCTTTTCACGGAAATAGTCCACGGGAGGCAGGGTCTTTTCTGCTTCCTCCGCGATCTGCCAGTCCTTGTAGATAGTGGGATCAAGCTTTACGCGACCCTTTTCATCTACGTACTTGCCATCAACAAAATTGATTGCCATAGTATGTTTCCTCCTTAATTATAACGGGTGTCCTGAGACACGGTTTTACGATTTTGTGTTTTCCGTCACGCTGGCGTGTTCCCGGATCAGCGCCATCACCTTGCCGGTGAGCACGCTGGTGCGGATCGCTTGACGGAATTGCTCATTATAATAGGGCTTGAGCTGCTCCATAGTCATATTGTTCTGCTGTGCGACCATTGCGGTGGCCTGCCCCATTTCCTCATCGGTGGCCTCCAGCTTTTCCAACCGAACGATCTCATCGATGGCAGCCTGATTTTGCAGCGCCGTCCTGGCATTGGGCACTGCCTCCTGCAGCAGCTCCTGCTCTGTGGTGTTCAGGAAGGAGCAGTACATCTCCAGTGTCAGACCCTGCTGGGAAAGCTGTGCCTGCAGGGATTTCATCTGCTGCTCCACTGCCTCGTCCAGTTGCTCCTGAGAGAAGCTGCACTCCAGTGTCTGTGCTGCCTGCGCCAGAAGTCGATCCTGCAGATCCATTTCGCCCCGCTCATCGGTATACGCCTGCAGGCTTTTCTGCAGCTTTTCCCGCATCTGGGAAAGACTCTCGCAGCCGCCCACCTCCTTGGCAAAGGTGTCGTCCAGCTCATAGGGAGTCTTTATGCGGATGCTGTGGATCACACAGCGGAACTCCGCTTCCTTTCCGGCCAGCTTTTCCGCGTGGTACTCCGCGGGGAAGGTGACATGGACAGTGACCTCTTCGCCGGGCACCTTGTCCACAAGCTGCTCTTCGAAGCCGGGGATAAACATACCGCTTCCAAGCACCAGTGCCTGATTTTCGCCGGTGCCGCCTGCAAATTGCTCACCATCGCAGAAGCCGGCATAGTCCAGAATCACTTCGTCTCCAAGCTGCGCCGGGCGATCCGTGACCTCCGCGATCCGGGGGTTCTGCTGCAGCAGCCGCTGAAGCTGCCGGTCGGTTTCCTCGTCGGTGACGATGTGCCGGTCGTAGCTGGCGGTAAGACCCTTATAGGTAAAAGCCATATTGTGAAAATCTCCTTCGGTATCCTTTTTTCTCATATAATATGGTATCACATAATCGAAAAAAAGGCAATCCTTGTTTCGGGCTTTTCCCGAAACCTTTTGCATTATACAAATAAAGCTTGCAAAAACCAATATAGTTATGATATTTTATTTATAGTTTTTATCTATAGATTTTGGAGGCGGCATTATGAACTACAATTATCTGCGGTATTTTTCCGTTTTGGCGCAGGTGGAGCATTATACGGTGGCGGCAGCCCGGCTGGGGATCTCTCAACCCTCCCTCAGCAGTGCCATCCACCATTTGGAAACAGAGCTGGGCGGCATCCGGCTGTTTGAGAAGGTGGGCAGAAATATCCGGCTGACGGAGGAGGGGCGGTTCTACCGGGAAAAGGTGGATGCGGCCCTGCGGGAGCTGAACAATGCCTCTATGGCACTGCGGGACAGCAAACAAGGGGCGCCTGTGCTGATCCGTATGGGGGTGGTGTCCGGCACCCTTTCCGGCACAGTCGCCCGGGAGATCGCCCGGTACCGCAGGGAGAATGACCGGATCCGGCTGCACCTGACGGAAAGCTCCGCCGGGGAGCTGATGAATATGGTGCGGCAGGAAAAGCTGGATATGGCCATCGTGGATACCACCGACCGGGACCGGAGCCTCCATTTCCGGAAATTGGGGCAGCAGCCCCTTCTGGTGGCATTGCCGGCAAACCATCCGCTGGCATTGGAGCCATTCCTGTCTCCGGAGCAGCTTGTCCATGAGCCCCAGGTAGTCTTTGATTATGATATGGATAACAGCTTCCGCCTCTGGGCAGACGGTATCGCCCCGGATGAGCCGGTGGTCTGCGCAGTCAATACGGCACAGGCCGCACTGGAGCTGGTGTCTGCCGGTGTAGGGATCTGCGTGCTGAGTGAAAGCTGCCGGCAAAGCCGGGCGGATGTGGTGTTCGTCCCGGTGCGCAATTGGCACCAGGCGCTGTATATGTGCATTCTTTACGACAAATGGCTGGAACCCCCGGTCTGGGGCTTCGTAGAACAACTGGTAACCACCCTCCGCACCAAAACCCAATAAATCGAGTAGGAGGGGATTTCTCCCTCCTCTCACACCACCGTGCGTGCCGAGCACATTACAAACAAAAAAGCATCGGGCCCCACCCCGATGCTTTTTATCTTTTGTAAAAATTTTTCAAAAAACAGCACCGGAAGGCCGGTGCTGCTTTTTTGACTTTATTAGCCTTCTGCGCGCATCTGAGCGAAGCACTCGCTGCAGTATACGGGACGATCAGACTTGGGCTCGAAGGGAACCTTTGCCTCGCCACCGCAACGGGCGCAGGTAGCAGTGAAGAACTCACGGGGACCACGGGCATTGTTCTTGCGAGCATCACGGCAAGCCTTGCAGCGCTGGGGCTCATTCTGGAAACCGCGCTCTGCGTAGAATTCCTGCTCACCTGCGGTGAAAACGAATTCATTGCCGCACTCTTTGCAAACTAAAGTCTTGTCTTCGTACATTGGTAGTTACCTCTCTTCGGTTGATATGCCCCGTGGAATCCTGCCGGTATTGACTGGTAAAACAAGGGGTGTATTGATTGACGGTACGGTGTACCATAGTCCGTATTATATACAGTTTTATCCGTTTTGTCAATACTTAATAAAAGAAAAATAAGGAAAAAAGCTCTGTTATGCAATTTTTACAAAGTTTTTATCCAAGATCAAATTGCTGCTGGCCGGTCATAGGAATGTGCAGATGGTCATAGGCCAGCGGCGTAACGCACCGGCCGCGGGGTGTACGGGTCAGGAAGCCAAGCTGCATAAGATAGGGCTCGTACACATCCTCCAGGGTGACCGCCTCCTCCCCAATGGTGGCGGCCAGTGTTTCCAGACCTACCGGCCCGCCGCTGTAGTTGCGGATGATGGCGGTGAGCATACGCCGGTCAATGGCATCCAGCCCCAGAGGATCCACATCCAGCCGCTGCAGTGCCAGGTCGGCACTTTCCTTTGTGATGACACCATTGCCCATGATCTGTGCAAAATCCCGGACACGGCGCAGGAAGCGGTTGGCGATTCGGGGCGTTCCCCGGCTCCGGGAGGCGATCTCCATAGCACCGGCCGGCTCGATCTCCATCCCCAAAATGGTGGCTGAGCGGGTGACGATCCGGGCAAGCTCCTCCGGCGTATAAAGCTCCAGCCGCAGGCTGACACCAAACCTGTCACGCAGTGGCGCGGAAAGCTGACCGGCACGGGTAGTGGCACCGATCAGGGTAAATTTGGGCAAATCCAGCCGGATAGAATTGGCAGAGGGACCCTTTCCCACAATGATATCAATGGCAAAATCCTCCATTGCCGGGTAGAGGATCTCCTCCACAACCCGGTTGAGCCGGTGTATCTCATCAATAAAGAGAATATCGCCGGGGTTCAGATTGGTCAGCAGTGCCGCCAGGTCGCCGGGCTTTTCGATGGCAGGGCCGGAGGTGATGCGAATATTGACCCCCATTTCGTTGGCAATGACCCCTGCAAGGGTGGTCTTTCCCAGGCCGGGAGGGCCGTACAGCAGCGTGTGATCCAGTGACTCATTCCGCAGCCGGGCCGCATCAATATAGACGGAAAGGTTGCCCTTTGCCTTTTCCTGGCCGGTGTAATCCGCCAGCAGCTTGGGGCGCAAGCCTACCTCCGCTCCGTCCTGCGGGGCAAAGGTGGGGGAAATGATGGGAGCGGAAAGCTCCGGGGAAAATTCCAGACTCATAGCGCATTATCCTTTCATAACCATAGCACGCAGCGCGTAACGCACCAGCTCCTGGGTGGAGGCTGCCGGGTCGGCACCCTTCAGCGCCGCCCCGATCTCGGCGGGAGAATAGCCCAGCTCCTGCAATGCGGCCGTGGCCAGTGCCAGCGTGCTGCCGGACTGGGGGGCAGCCGGTGCGGGCACGGAAAAATCCAGCTCCCCGGCGCCGCCGATCTTATCCTTCAGCTCCAGAATAATGCGCTGGGCAAGCTTCTTGCCAACGCCCTGAGCGGCAGTGAGCATTTTTTCGTCCCCTGTCATAACGGCCAGGGTGACATTCTGCGGCCCGCCGGACAAAATTGCCATAGCCGCCTTGGGACCAACGCCGTTGACAGTGGTCAGCAGGTCATAGCAGCGTTGCTCCTCCCGGGAGGCAAAGCCGTAAAGCTCGTAGGCATCTTCACGGATGGCTTCGGTGATAAACAGCTTGGCAGGCCGCTCCAGCTTGAGCTGAGCGGCAGTATAGGCAGTGACACGGCAGCCGTAGCCCACGCCGCCGCAGTCGATGACGGCAAGGCCGGGCTCCAGCACCGTCACGGTACCGGATAGATAATATAGCATAGGATTCACTCCTTCTTTTGCAGCATAGTAAGCAACGAGGTGCTGGAACGGGCGTGGCACAGAGCAATGGCCACCGCATCGGCGGCATCGTCCGGCTTGGGCACCGCATCCAGGTGCAGCAATCGCCGGGTCATATCCATAACCTGACGCTTGGTGGCATTGCCATAGCCCACAACGGCCTGCTTGACTTGCATAGGCTTATAGGAAAAAACAGGCACCTTTGCCTGCTGGATAGCCAGCAGGATCACGCCCCGGCTTTGGGCGACGCCGATGGCGGTGGTCACATTATGCCCGAAAAAAAGCTCCTCAATGGCCACGGCCTCCGGCTGGGACATTTCCAGAAGCGTACGCATATCGTTATAGATCATTTCCAGCCGTTCGGAAAAATCCGTCCCGGCCGGGGTGGTGATGGCACCGCAGCGCAGCAACTGGGTGCTCCCCCGCTGCGCCTCGATCAGCCCGAAGCCGGTGATCCCATACCCCGGGTCGATCCCTAAGATCCGCATAAAATTCACCCCTTTTTCCATTCTATCATATTTTTGTTCGCATTTCCATACCTTTTTTCCAAAAGAAAGCCCCGCCGCAGATCCAGCGATGGTGCGGCGGGGAACGATCAGAGCGTATGAAGGAAGCGGAGGAAGGCGTTTTGGCCGGCAGGGGTGCGCTTGAACACACCGGCATCCTCCAGAACCTGAGAAAAGACACGGCCGGTCTCCTGCATAAGCACATCCATAGTGTTCTCCGGGGTCAGCAGAATCCGGGAACGGATCTCCGCCACCCAGGGCGCGTGCTTACTGAGCACCGGATCCTCCTCCAGCGGCCGGTTTTCCAGAATGGCTGTTTCCAGTGCAGAAAGCTCTGCCTGCAGCCGGCTGGGCAGCACCGCAAGACCCATCACCTCGATCAGGCCGATGTTCTCCTTCTTGATGTGGTGCTTATCTCCGTGGGGATGGAACAGCCCCAGAGGGTGCTCCGGCGTGGTGCGGTTATTGCGCAGCACCAGATCCAGCTCAAAGTCCGTCCCTCTGCGGCGGGCAATGGGGGCGATGGTATTATGCGGCTCCTGGCCGGTAAAGGCCAAAAGCTCCACGCTTTCATCGCTGTAGCCCCGCCAGGCGGTCAGGATCCGGTCAGCCAGCTCCTCCAGCCTTTCCGGGTCGGCACCGGTCAGCCGGATAACGCTCATCGGCCAGCGGACAATGCCGGCAGTGACCTCCGGGTATCCCGGAAAAACAAAGGGAGTCTCAATGGGCGCCGTCTCCATAGCGAAGGTATAATGGCCGCCCTGAAAATGCTCGTGGCTGAGAATGCTGCCGCCCACAATGGGCAGATCTGCATTGGAGCCCACAAAATAATGGGGAAACTGCTCCACAAAGCTCAACAGCTTCCGGAACGCGCTGCGGTCGATCCGCATAGGAATGTGCTCCCGGTTAAAGACGATGCAGTGCTCCGGGTAATAGACATAGGGCGAATATTGCAGGCACCAGTCACTGCCATCCACACAGATGGGAATGACCCGGTGATTTTGCCGGGCAGGATGGTTCACTCTGCCGGCATAGCCCTCGTTTTCCGGGCAAAGCTGACATTTGGGATAGCCGGACTGGGGTGCCAGCTTGGCAGCGGCAATGGCCTTGGGGTCCTTTTCGGGCTTGCTCAGGTTCACGGTGATATCCATCAGCCCATAGGGACTTTCAAACTTCCAGCGCATATCCTTCCGGATCCGGTAGGTACGGATATAGTCTGTGTCCTGACTGAACCGGTAGTACCAATCCGTGGCACGCACCGGGCTTTCCCTGTACAATTGCCGGAAGTGCCGGATGACCTCCCGGGGCATTGGTGTCAGAAGCCCCATCAGCCGGGTATCGAACAGATCCCGGGACACCACATCGTTTTCGCACAGCCCATTTTGGCAGGCATAGTCCAAAATTCCGGTCAGGATCTCCTCCAGATCATCGGAAAGCGGCTCCTCCACCGGCTCGACAGCATCCATATGCAGTGCTTCCAGCAGGCGGTTGAGCAAAACGGTATGATCCTCCGGCTCAGCCAGACCCCGGTCGATGGCATAGCAGCACAGAGACTGCAGCAAAGTATCTATTTTCATCGCTTATTCCTCCCGAAAGGCTTCCACGCCGCCCTGGGGACGAATGGAAAGTATGTGGCAGGCACCCTCTCCCAGCACACTGTCGATGCCGGCACGGAAGGACGGCAGCAGCCCGGTGGGCACAAAGGCCTGCACGGTACCGGCAAAGCCGCCGCCGTGCACACGGAAGGCGCCCTGGCCGTTGAGGTACATTTCGCAAAGTGCCAGTGCCACCGCCACATCCTGATGGGCACAGCGGCCGGCAGGGATCACATTTTGCAGATACATATAAGATGAGCGGCCACTTTCCCGGACAAGGGAGAGAAACCGGTCGAAATTGCCCTCCTTCAGTGCCTGCACCTGCAGGGGCACCCGCTGGTCCTCCTGATAAAAATGGTAGGCTCTCAGCACGGCACGGTCACCGAACTGCTTGCGCAGTGCGGGGATGGCGGCAACAAAATCGGACTGGGGGATCTGCCGGAGCACCTGCTTGCCAAAATAGCCGCACAGGGCCCGCAGCTCATTGGGAATGGCGGCATACTCCTCTGTCAGGTCTGCGTGGCTTGCCCGGGTGTCAATAATGCACAGAGCGTGGCCACAGGCAGCAAAATCAAAATCCACCGGCTGGATCACCGAGCTTTCCGGATCGGCAAAATCAATGGCCACCATACCGCCCACTGCCGATGCCATTTGATCCATCAGACCGCAGGGCTTTCCAAAGAAAACATTTTCCGCATACTGGCCAATCTGCGCCACCTCCGGCTGGCTTGCCTGTCCGCCAAAGAAAAGGCAGTTGATCACGGTGCCGATCAGCACCTCAAAGGCAGCGGAGGAGGAAAGGCCGGAGCCGGGCAGTACCGTGGAGACGGCATAGGCATCGAAACCGGCAAGGGGGCAGCCCAGCTGATGGAACCGGGCAGCCACGCCCCGGATCAGGGCGGCAGTGGTGTTTTCCTCGCCGGTCACCGGAGTCAGGCAGCGGATATCCACCTGGCAGAGAGGATAGCCCTGAGACTGAACACGGATGCAGTCCGTTCCGTTCAGGCGGACAGCAGCCACCGTATCCAGATTGACCGCACCGGCCAGAACCCGGCCGTGTTGGTGATCGGTGTGATTGCCGCTGATCTCCGTCCGCCCCGGAGCGGAGAAATAGCGGTCAGGTGTGCCGCCAAAGGCGGCGGCAAAGCCGGCATCCAGCGCTTTTGCTGTGGATGCGGGCAGGATCAGTTTGCCGTGTTGCATAAAAATCCTCCATATGTTTTTGCTTAAAAGCGGCTTATGAGGGCCAGGGTGCCTTTTTTCAGGGCTTCCCCGTCCACTCCGGCCTGCTGTAAATACTTTGTCTCCCGGCTGTTGCCGTGGGGTACACCCCAGGCGCCGGCATCGTCACCGGGGGCAAGGAGCCCGCCGAGACGGTGAAAAGCAGCGACATTTTCCTGTGCGCTGTGCAAGATCTCTGAAACGGTCTGCCGGCTGTATCGCTGTGTTTCCAGCAGATTGCCGATGGTGGAGAGAGTGGGCACCCAGATCACGCCGTTTTCTTTCATAGCGCAAAGGGCTTCTTCCTGCAAATAGGCACCGTGCTCCACGGAGTCCACGCCCCAGCGTGCGGCAGCCACCACGGCCTGGGTGCCGTTGGCGTGTGCCATAACGGGAAGTCCCTGATCGTGGGCGATGCAGATCAGCTCCCCAATGGTATTTTCCAGCAGTGAGGGCTCGGTAAGCACCCCAAACCGGTGAAAATCCATCAGACCGGAGATCATTATTTTGATGTGATCTGCCCCTGCCTGCCGGAGCCGGCTGACGAGGCTTCTGTATTCCCGCATATCGGCATAGGGTGTGCCGATAAAGCTGCCGTAATGCCCGGCCATAAACAGCGGGGCACCGGGGCTGCGGTAGGTGATGCCGTATTCCGGCGCAAGGGTCTTTGCCAGGCAGCAGGCGCCGAACCGGTCGCCCCCATCCCGCAGATAGGTATAGCCCTGCCGGCGATAGCCTTCCAGCATTTGCCGGATCGCCGCCTCGTCGGGGGCGTTCCGGTGGCGGGCCAGTGCGGTCTTCCAGTCATAACCGTCCAGCGCCGCGTGGATGTGACAATTGGCTAACAACAGTACACACCGCCCCGTCCGCAGCAAAGGCAATTGAGAAGATACAAAACAAACAGCGGCATACAGGGATGGACCCGGGTCTGGAAGCCCCGGAAGGAGCCTGCCTGACGACGATAGGCCGCGCCGCCGTTTTCAATCTCATTGAGGGCATCGAGGTACTGGGCATTATCCGGCTCCATAGAAACGGCACGGCGAATATGCTCCAGTGCCGTCACCTGATTGCCCAGGCCATCATTGGCAAGGGCAGAAAGATAGTACCACCGGGCGGTTCTCTCTGAAACGGAGGAAAGCACGTGAAGTGCCTCCTGATAGCGGCCAAAGCGGATATACTGATAGGCGCTTTCCAGCACCTGTGCACCGGAGGTACCGGTGCGGCTCTGACCGTAGGGGTCATAGCCGCCAAAGCCTCCGTATCCGCCATATCCACCGTAACCGCCATAGCTGCCATAACCGCCGTAGCCCTGCGAGCCGGTGCTCTGCCGTGCCTTTTCCGGGTTTTTGATCTGGTCATAGGCATCGTTGATCTGCTGCATTTTTTTGGCGGCTTCCGCATCACCGGGATTTCTGTCCGGGTGATACTGCTTGGCCAGGCGGCGGTAGGCCTTTTTTATCTCCTCGTCGGAGGCATCCGGGCTTACGCCCAAAACCTTGTAGGGATCATCCATCATGCTTGCTTTCTCCTCGTAGATGACGGCGGTAATTCAGCCAAATACCGCTGTAGAGTATGTTATCCAATATGGCCTTATCCTGAATCAGGGGCAAACGGTCATAGTATCGGGTGCAGCGTGCCATCGCCAGCACCAGATATTCCTCCCACCGGGGGTGATCCTCTCCGGTGCCCATAGCAAGGAAGGGGTTGTAGCTTCCCTTTTTTCGGTCGGCACGGTAATCCGTGGCGGCATCGGCCAGATAGATAAACCGGCCAAGTGCCATCCCCATTTGCCGCAGGCTATCCGACCAGTGATCCTCTTCATAGACGAAAAGCTCTGCCATCAGTGCCCCGAAGCACCCGGCAGGCTCGTCCGGATCGGCACAGCTTGCCTGTTCCAGCTCTGTAAGGGTGCGGATGCAGTGCTCAATGGCCTGGCATTGCCGGGGATACCGCTGCCGGATCTCCGGTACGGATGCGCCGAAAATGCCGGAGGAAAGCCGTGCCTTCAGGGAACGGTCGTCAGCACAGTCGTCCAGTGCCTTATAGTAAGCCAGCGCCACATTCATATCGGCGCAATAGGCAATGTACCGGTTATCCACCCACACTCTGGGATGTATGGGGTGCAGGTGGCAGGCCGGTGTGCCGGTCTCCTCCTCCGGCTCATACAGGCTCATATGCAAAAGGGCAAGAAATGCCATATCGTAGCTGAGCCCCATACGGGAAGCGGCGGAGCTTTGCAGCCGGATGCGGCGGCATATGCCGCAGTAGACCGCACTGTAGCGTGCCTGCTGCTCCTTTGTCAGCTCCTTGCTGTCGGCCATCACAAAGCCAAACATAGAATCTCCTCCTTCAAAAAAGGGATCGCTTGTCCGTGCCGGCAAATATTCCAGCATTTTCCGTCAGCATAGCAGTTTTTTATGAACAGGCCGTAAAATGGCTGAAAACAATTCGTATCACATATTGACCCGGTTGTCCTGTGCCCGGGACATAACGGAGCGGACGATATCCATCCGTCCCCGGTGATCCACCATCTGCACCAGGTCGTAGCCCGGACGGCGGTTGGCCTCGATCACCACCGGCCCCTCCGGCGTAATGGCGATATCCCAGCCCACAACCAGTATCTTGTCGCTTTCCAGTGCGCCCCGCAGCACCAGCTCCCTGACCTGTGTAAAGCAGGGCAGCTGGAAGCCGTCAAAGCGCACGCCGGTGGTGGGGTGGCAGGAAAATTCTTTGCCGTCCTTATCAATGGCATTTCCCTTGAGGCGGCCCGTTTCCATATCCACAGCCACGCCCATACCGTTGGCGTGGAAGTTATCCACCGCATTCACACCGTTGCCCACACGCAGCCCCAGCCACAGAATCTCCGGCTTGCCGTGATCGTTAAAGGTCATCACCCGCAGGGTGTTCACACTGGCCGGGCACAGCACATTCATATCCGGGTGCTGCTGCACAAGCTGCTCCAAAAACAGCCGCTGCTCTACGCACCGGTCATAATACGCCTTCCGGTCGGAGATGCTCCCGGCGGAGATCTTCTCCACGCCCTGACCGCCCAGGCCGTCATAGGGCTTGCACATAAATTGGGGATTAGAGTCCAAAAATGTGCAAAAGGCTTCAAAGCTGTCCTCCCCGGGGACGATACAGTCCCGGCGGGTATATTCCCGGAATTCCCGGAGGAAATTCTGCTTGACGGTGTAACGCTTTTTGTAGCGGCTGGGGGAAACCAGCTCATACATTTCGTTTTCCGTCCGGGTGCTCACATATTCCAGACGCTCCTGCCGGCTTTTGCGGTAGAGGGTATAGTTGAGGTAATCGGAAAGTGCCATACCGTAGCGGAACACGCACCAGGCAGTATCCACCACCAGCGCCGGGAAAAACCGATGCTCCTTTTTGGCAACGGAAGAGAGGTTTTTGAAAAACCTGCCGTAATTGGCAGAAAAAATATAGGAATAAAACGCCATATCAATACCTCCTGAGAATACGGTTCAGCAGACTTCCGCAGAAGACGATGCTGATACAAAAATACAGCCAAAGCATACCGATGGCCATAGAATACACACAGTCATAGATCCCGGAATACCCGGAAAAATGCTCCGCATAGAAAGAATACAGCCGGGAAAAGCTCAGCCAGCCAAAGGCGGAAAGCAGTGCCCCCGGCCAGGCCTGAGAGAAGGTGACCGTCACATTGGGGAAGGCCATATTCATTGCGGAAAACAGGCCGGTCTGCAGCAACAGCAGCAGTACAAACCGCAGCCCGATCACATCATCCAAAAATTGAAAAAAGGTACCGTCCACCGGAAATGCCTGCAAAAGGGAATTTCCGAAGACATAAAGCAGCAGAGTCAAAATCAGCAGGGACAAAAAGGCAAAAAGATACCCCATACTGACCGCCCGGGTATAGAAATAGCCCCGGCTTTCCTTTACGCCGTAAACGGCATTCATACCGATGATCAGCCCGTAGATCCCCCGGCCGGCAGACCAGAGGGCAGCCAGTGCGGAAAGGGACAGCACGGTGGCCCCGGTATTGCGGTAGGCGGTTCGGACAAGCCGCTGCACCGCCGGAAACAGCACCCGTGGCACAAAGCCCTCCAGCACCGCCAACAGACTTTCCGCCTCCAGCCCGGCGTGGCGAAGCAGCCCCAGCAGGAGCACCAGCCCGGGAAACAGCGACAGCACGATAAAAAAGCTGGCATTGGCGGCATAAAGCCCGATACGCAAGCTGCTGAACTGCTGTGCAGCGGGCACGAGATGCTGCCGGAAAAAGCCGATTATTTTCTGCACACGATCCCTCCTGACCGGGCAGTGCAGCGCACTGCCGGAAAAATAAGCTTATGTACAGAAAAAGGGGTTGCCGCAAAAGCGGCAGCCCCATGGGGGCGAAATGCCCGCCGTTATATTTTATTCCGCAGAGATCAGATAATAGTACACCGGCTGACCGCCGCACAGCAGATTCACATCCGCATCGGGGCAGATCTCCGCAAACAGATCCGCCGCCTTTTGCGCGTGCTTTTCCTGAATGTCGGCGCCATAGTAGATGGTGATATAGCTCTTGCCCTCATCCCGCACCTTTTCGGCCAGTGCCCGCAGCAGGACCTTGATATCCCGGCTGGTGCCGAACAGGGCGGAGCCGTACATAGCAAGGTAGTCGCCCTCGTGAATGTCGTAGCCGTCAAAATCGGAGTTCCGGGCGGCATAGGTGATCTGCATTGTGTCCACGGTGGCCAGCGCTTCCGTCAGGGCAGCCATATTTTCTTCCTCCGTGCCATCGGGGTTGAAGCTGAGCATTGCCGTTACGCCCTGGGGCACGGTCTTGCTGGGGATGACCACCACGTGCTTGGGAGTCAGGGCATCCACCTGCTCAGCTGCCATAATGATATTTTTGTTGTTAGGCAGCACAAAGACCGTCTCAGCCGGCACCTTGTTCACCGCCTCCAAAATATCCTGCGTACTGGGGTTCATAGTCTGACCGCCGGAGATAATGCCATCCACACCCAGGTCGGAGAAAACATCTGCCAGACCCTTGCCGGCGCAGACGGAGACTACGCCGAAGGGCTTCTCCGGCTCTGCGATCTTCGGTGCCATTTCCTGCTCGCTCATCACCTTTTCCGTGTGCTGCAGGCGCATATTTTCGATCTTCACCGTGACGAAGGAGCCATAGCTGACCGCCTCGTGCAGCGCGGTGCCGGGATCGTTGGTGTGAACGTGGACCTTGATGATCTCCTCGTCGTCCACCAGCACCAGGCTGTCGCCCAGCTCGCTGAGGAATGCCCGCAGAGCCTCCGGATCCTTATCGTTTTCCCGGGAGATGATAAACTCGGTGCAATAGGTGAAGGTGATATCCTCGGTATCAAAATCGGAAAAATCCGCCTGCTCCTTGACGGCATTTTCCTCCATTCCCTCCGGCACGACAATATCCTCGCCCCGCAGTGCGCTGAGCATAGCCTCCAGCGCCACCAGCCAGCCCTTGCCGCCGGCATCCACCACGCCGGCCTTCTTCAGCACCGGGTTTTGATTGACGGTATTGGCCAAAGCCACCTTTGCTTCCTCAATGGCAGCCTCGTGCACAAACTCGAAGTAGTTATTTTCCTCCGCAGCCTGACCGGCCTTGGCCGCTGCCAGGCGGGCAACGGTCAAAATGGTGCCCTCGGCGGGCTTCATCACAGCCTTGTAGGCCGCATCCACGCCCTCCTGCAAAGCGGCTGCCCACAGCACACCGTCACATTTTTCCGCACCCTTGAGCTTCCGGGAAATGCCCCGCAGCAGCAGGGACAGTATCACGCCGGAGTTGCCCCGGGCGCCCCGGAGCATAGCGGAGGCGGAAATGGCGGCTGCCTTTTCCAGGGTGGGATCCTCTGCCTTGCGCAGATCGGCAGCAGCGGCATTGATGGTCATAGACATATTAGTGCCGGTATCGCCGTCGGGAACGGGGAATACATTCAGCTCATTGAGCTTTTGCTTGTTGATTTCAATGGCAGAGGCCGCACTGATCATCAGGCGGCGAAAATCTGCGCCGTTAATTGTCTGTCTCAAATTTTCACAACCTCCAAGAATTATCCGACGATGACGGAATCAATATAAACATTCACATCCCGCACCGGCGTGCCGGTGGTGTTGGTGACCACATAGCGAACCTCGGAGATGATGGAATTGCCGACGGCATTGAGATTGACCCCGTGCTCGACCATAATGTGCAGGTCGATGGAGATGGAGTTGTCCTCGTGAAATTCCACCCGGACACCCTTGCTGGCGGATTCCTTGCGAAGCAGATGATATACGCCGTCCTTGACGGAGCGGGCAGCCATACCCTTTACACCGAAGCAGTTGTTGGCGGCAGTGCCGGCAATATCGGTGTAGACATTGGTGCTGACGATCACCTTGCCGTTTTCATTATCGTGAGAGATCATATTTTTTCCTCCTTATTACACCATACTGTCTTCCCAGCAATCCGGGGCAGTCAGGCCAAGCATAGAGACCACGGTGGGGGCCACATTGGCCAGTCCGTAGCTGCCTTCCTTGATGCTCCAATGCGTTGCCGGGTCATAAATGATAAAGGGAACGGGGTTGAGAGAGTGGGCAGTACGCACGGAGGTCTTGCCCTTCTTGGTCTCGGTCATCTGATCGGCATTGCCGTGGTCAGCGGTGATGAGCACCCGGTAGCCGTACTTGTCGGCTGCCTCAAGGATCTGACCCAGGCCGGCATCCACGCACTCCATAGCATAAACCACCGCATCCATCACGCCGGTGTGGCCAACCATATCGCCGTTGGGGTAATTGCAGCGCAGGAACTGATACTTGCCGGAGGCCATCGCCGCCACCAGCTTTTCGGTGATCTCTTTGGATTTCATAGCCGGCGCCTGCTCGAAGGGGATCACATCGGAGGGGATCTCCTCATAGTCCTCCAGCTCCTCGCAGACCTTGCCGGAGCGGTTGCCGTTCCAGAAATAGGTCACATGGCCGTACTTCTGCGTCTCGGAGAGGGCGTACTCCCGGACACCGTGGGCGCAGAGAACCTCGGTCAGGGTGTTGGTGATGACGGGAGGCTGAACCAGATAGTGCTCGGGGATATTCAGGTCGCCGTCATACTGGAGCATACCGGCAAAGTGAACGCCGGTGTAGTCGCCGCGGTCGAACTTGTCAAAGTCCTTGCGGTCGAAGGCCAGGGAGATCTCCTGCGCACGGTCGCCGCGGAAGTTGAAGAGCACAACGCTGTCGCCGTTTTCGATTTTCGCCACGGGCTTGCCATCCTGGGCGATGACGAAGGCGGGCAGATCCTGATCGATGCAGCCGGTCTCGGCGCGATAGGTCTCGATGGCGGACTTGGCGTCGGGGAACTGGCGGCCAATGGCCTGGACATGGGTGCGCCAGCCGGCCTCGACCATGGCCCAGTTGGCCTCGTAACGATCCATGGTGATCTGCATACGGCCACCGCCGGAGGCGATCTTATATTCGTGCTCCGCGTCAGACAGCCCGGCCAGCACTTCCTCCAGCTGGGCAACGTATTCCAGCGCGGAGGTGGCGGGGACATCACGGCCATCCAGCAGGATGTGGCAGTAGGCCTTCTTCACGCCGTCTGCCTTGGCGTGGCGCAGCAGAGCCAGCAGGTGAGAAATGTTGGAGTGGACGTTGCCGTCGGACAGCAGACCCAGGAAATGCATGGCCTTGCCGTTCTTCACGGCGTTTTCCGTCAGATCGACCCAGGTGGGAGAGGTAAAGAGGGAGCCGTTCTCGATGCTCTCGCCGACCAGCTTTGCGCCCTGAGAGTAGACCTGGCCGCAGCCGAGGGCGTTGTGACCGACCTCGGAGTTGCCCATGTCGTCATCGCTGGGCAGACCGACGGCAGTGCCGTGGGCTTTGAGCCAGGTGTAGGGGCAGGTGGCAAAGAGCTTGTCCAGATTGGGGGTGTTGGCGACCTTCACGGCATCGCCGGAGCCGCCGTCGCCCTTGCCGACGCCGTCCATAATGACCAATACAATGGGTTTTTTCATTTCAGTTCATCCTCCAAATAATTTGCAGCAAATTGAATCAGTGTGGGACAGATCCTTTTTTCATGAGCCCTGAGAATTTCCCGGCACAGAACCGAGCCGAACTCCTTCTCAAACGCGCTGAGAAATTCCTTCGATCTGCCGCACTGGCGATTGTTTTCGTCGCCGTATTTGAGACCCAGCGCCATCAGCGCACCGGTCGCGGCACCGCAGACCTCGCCCCGGCGCATTCCGGCTCCAAAGAAAGCGCCCAGATGATACGCCTGATCCTCGGTCAGACCAAATTGCTCACAGGCGCACATCGCCACGGCCTGGCAGCAGTTGCAGCCCTCGCTGTGAAGCCGCACTGCCTTTTCTCCGTATTCCATGAAAGCATTCCTTTCTTTTGTTTATCTCTACCATTCCATTATAGTATATTTTGACAAAATACACAATGCTTTTTTCACCCGATCAGCCGATGCAGCGGCCGCAGGGGGTGTAGCCCGCCTCCTCCGCGTCGTCGTAGCTGTCAAAGTAGACGCGGTTGTGCTCCCTGGGGAGGCCGGAGCAGGTGTCCCGGTGGAAGACCATGGAGTTTTTGTTGCCGATGAAGACCTCGGTCTTCTGGGTGGGATTGGTGACGGCGGCCTCCTTTTCCGTCCGGAAGCTGACGCTCTGCCCGTCGCTGGTGCAGACGATATGCCCCTGCATATCCGTGCGGTAGAGGGTCACCTCGGCATCCCGCAGCCGGGAGAGAACCTCCTCATGGGGGTGGCCATAGGAATTGTCCGTGCCGCAGGAGATGACGGCAAACTCCGGCTGCACCTCCCGCAGCCAGCGGTAGCCCGTGGAGGTGGAGCTACCGTGGTGGCCAACCTTGAGCACCGTGGCAGAGACATCATAGCCGGCATCCAGAATGTCGTTCTCGCTGAGGGTCTCCGCGTCTCCGGTGAAAAGAAAGCTGGTCAAGCCGTAGTCCACCCGCAGAACCAGAGAGGTGTTGTTGGTGTCGTAGTCCTCGTTCACGGGGCCAAGCACGGTGATCTCCGCGCCGCCCAGGCTGCAGGTGCTGCCCGGCTCGGGGCAGATGAGCTCCAGCCGCTGCTGATCGGCGTATTTGGCAAAATCCGAGAAGCATTTGGTGCTGTACTCCGTCACCGGGCACCAGACGGCCTTGGTCTCAAACACGGCCAGCACACCGGCCAGACCGCCCACGTGATCCTCGTGCGCGTGAGTGTTGACCACATAATCCAGCGTCTCGACCTCCTGCTCCAGCAGATAGGAGACGACCAGATCGGAGTCATCCACATTGCCGCCGTCGATGAGCATATTTGCTCCATCGCATTGGAGCAAAATGCAGTCCGCCTGCCCCACATCGATGAAATGAACCTCCAGCCCCGCAGAGTCCTCCAAAGAGGGCTGGGTCTGCTCCGGAAGCGCCATGCAGCCGGTCAGAAGCGCCAGCAGCAGGCACAGACAGATGAGACGTTGTTTCATAGGTAGATTCTCCTTTTGCCATGCTGACAAATGTCCTGTTTTGTGGTATACTGAAACCAGAAAACGTAAGGAGGTCGATCACATGGAATATACTCTGACTTCGGCAAATTTTGACGAGCTGGTTCTGGGCAGCGCCGAGCCCATTCTGGTGGACTTCTGGGCTGCCTGGTGCGGCCCGTGCCGGATGCTCAGCCCCATCGTGGAGGAGCTGAGCAAGACCCATAAGGTGGGCAAGGTCAACGTGGACGAGGAGATGGCGCTGGCGCAGCGCTATGGCATCAACACCATCCCCACTCTTCTGGTCTTCCGCGGCGGCCAGCTGGTCAACCAGTCCGTGGGCTACCAGAGTCTGGAAAGCCTGAAGGCGCTGATGGAGGGCTGAGCCGAAGCCACCCCGAATTCCCCAAACCGGAATTCGGGGTGGTTTTCTTGCAGAGAATATATGGATAGTTGCCAGCTTGCGTGCCGGGACAGAACGGTTCCATTGTTGCAGAAGGAGCCGTCCGAGCTTCGCTGCCCTGCGGTGCGGCAGCACCGCTTTTCCATCATCGTGAAGCGACTCATTCATTGATCATTATTCATTGTTTTCTCAGTCCTCCACGGCCAGGCGGATGACAACCTCGCCGCGGTGCTTATAAATGCTCTCCGCCGGGACGAGACCTCGGACGCTGGACAGCGGGTAGATCAGGCTCTCGCGGCCAATGACCGCGCCGGGGTTCAGGACGCTTCCGCAGCCTACCTCCACGCCGTCGCCGATCATCGCGCCGAACTTTTTCAGCCCGGTTTCGATCTTTTCCTCGCCATCCTTGACGATGACGAGCTTTTTGTCGCTCTTGACGTTGGAGGTGATGGCTCCCGCGCCCATGTGGGAGCGATAGCCCAGAATGGAGTCGCCCACATAATTATAGTGGGGCACCTGCACCCGGTCAAAGAGAATGACGTTTTTCAGCTCCGTGGAGTTGCCGACCACGCATTTGCTGCCGATGAGGGCGTTGCCCCGGATGAAGGCGCAGTGGCGTACCTCCGTCTCCGGTCCGATGATGCAGGGGCCGGTGATGCTGGCCGTGGGGGCAACGGTGGCGGAGCGGGCGATCCAGATCAGCTCGTCGGGATGGTCGTATTGCGCCGGATCGAGGGTCTTGCCCAGCTCGCGGATAAAGCTTCCGATGAGGGGAAGCGCCTCCCACGGATAGCGGCACTGCTCCAGCAGGGGTTCTGCGGCGCTGTGGCTGAGATCAAATAGTTCAGTTGTCGTATACATAAGAGGCCTCCTGTTTTTCTATTCTATGCCGTCGAGGCTCCAGCGCAGCTGCTCGACACCCTGGAGATTTTTCCAGAGGAACGTGCCGTCCTCCAGGGTCATATAGCCGTGCCAGCTTCCGTTTTTGGGAATGGAGACGGAGCCGGGGTTGAGATACTGCCAGCCGTGCTCCACGCAGGCGGGAATATGGGTGTGACCCGTCAGGAGCACATCGCCCGGCTGGAGCTTAGGCGGGTTCTGCTCGGAAAACAGATGGCCGTGGGTCACATAGATGGTTCGCCCGCGCTCAAACAGAACGCAGTAGTCCGCCATCACCGGGAAATCCAGCACCATCTGATCCACCTCGGCCTCACAGTTTTCCCGGACACACAGGAGCCTGTCTGCCAGCGGATTGAGCAGCGCAATGACCTCCTTGGGCGCATAGCCCTCCGGCAGGTCGTTGCGGGGGCCGTGGTAGAGAATATCGCCCAACAGCAGCA
>CAZTNP010000019.1:0-27433 GCA_964615545.1 uncultured Oscillospiraceae bacterium
TCCAGGTAGGGGAGCAGACCTATACCCCGGTGGAAAAGGACGGCCTGAGCTACATTGAAATTGCGGATATTCTGCCGCAGAAGCTGGATGAGGTCATCACCGTTCAGGTGATCTCCGGCGAAAAAGTCACCACCGTGGCTTATAGCCCCTTAAGCTATATAGTGCGTATGAGCGCCAAGGGCAGCGAAGACCTGCAGGCACTTGTAAAGGCACTGTATAACTACCATTTGGCTGCCAAAGCCCTGTAATTTCAAAAACAGGCACATATTTCCAATTTCAGACAATAAAACAGCGGTAGGAATGGCATCTGCGTGCGATTCCTACCGCTGTTTTTGCGATATTTTTATGCGTACTTCTTAACGATGCGTAGCATTTCGTCGAATTGCTGCTCCATATCGGAAACCAGCTTGAACTGCGTACGGCAGCGATCCAGATTCTGCTCCGGATAGTGAATACGGAAATAATGGTCACCCTCCAGATAATCTGTCAGGAAACGAATGCCGCATTCCAATGTCATCAGCTTGGCACCCCAGGGCAGATAGTTCAGCTCTTCCTCTGTCAGGCTGCCCTGTGCACCGGCCAAAAAGCCCCGAGTATAGACCTCATAAAGGGCAATATCAAAATTGACCTTGGAAAGATCCTTTTCATCCTCCGCACTGTGGTTGGCACCGAACCGGATGGAGTCACCAAAATCGTTGATGGAAAGACCGGGCATAGTGGTATCCAGATCGATCACGCACAGGCCGTCACCGGTGAACCGGTCGAAGAGAATGTTGTTCAGCTTGGTGTCGTTATGGGTGACACGCAAAGGCAGCTTTCCGTCCCGCAGGGCCTGCATTGCCACAGAGCAATCGGCTTTCCGTGCTTTTACAAAAGCAATTTCCTCCTGCACCTGTGCGGCACGGCCCAGGGCATCAGCCTGAAGGGCGGCAACAAATTTCTCGTAACGGTTTTCCGTGTCGTGGAAGCGGGCAATGGGCTCGTGAAGCGTTTGCGCAGGATAGCCTTCCAGCATATGCTGGAACCGGCCAAAGGCGCGGGCAGAGGCTTCAAAAAGCTCAGGAGTGGCACTTTGGTAGCACACTGTGTTTTCAATAAATGGAGTCAGCCGCCAGACCTTGCCGGAGTGGTCGGTATAGTAGTTCTTGCCATCCTTTGTCCGGATAACGCTGAGTGTCTCACGGGCAGGGTCTCCGCCAGCTGCCAGGATCTGCTCACGCAGATAGGATGTGATCCCTACCATATTCTCCATCAGCTCCTCCGGATGGGGAAAGGCGGCAGAGGAAAGCCCCTGCAGAATGTAACGCCGGCAATCCCCGTCCTGAGGTTGGCAGATAACGCAGTATGTATCGTTGATATGCCCCTGACCGTAGCGCACGGCGCCTAAAAGGGTTGCGGGGAAATCGTAGGCGGAGAGAACGTCCCGCAAAATGGGAGCTTCCTCCGGAATGGAAATGGGCTGCATAGAATATACCTCCAATAAAATTCTATCCTACATTATACCGCATTATCCGCGATTGTCTACCCTGAATTTTTGCCGATATTGCGCAGGACTGATATCCTCCGCCTGCTTAAAACGCTGAGAAAAATAGCTTGGGGAAGAAAAGCCGGCTGCACGGGCAATATAGGCAAGAGAAAAATCCGTGGTTCGCAGCAGATGCTTGCTTTCCTCGATCCGCAGAGAGACCATATAGGCAATGGGAGAAATGCCGTAGGCCATTGTAAAGGAACGGGAAAGGTGGAATTTGCTGACGTGGGCAAGGTCTGCCAGCAGATCCAGCGTGATATTCTCCCGAAAATGCTCGTCGATATACCGCCGTGCCAGTGCCCCCTCCTTTGTCAGGTGGGTGGGGGAGGGAGTAAGGGTGGCGGTGAAATTCAGATTCCGAATGATCTGTGTGATCAGAATATTAAGAATATCCTGACATACGGCCTGATAGCCCAGCTCCTTTTGCTCCACCTCCCGCAGCATAGTGCGCAGGTAAGCAATGACCTGCGCAGCCTGGGAAGAATAGTCAATGATACAGAAAGGGGAGTCGGCTGCATCTGTCCGGCTCAGCTCCAGATTGTCCACACCCAGCACGATATACTCCAGCGGATCGGTAGGGGAGCTGGTCTCCGTATGCTCAACCTGAGAATTGATCAGGATCAAATCATACTTTTTTACCGGGTAAAGGCTTGCCCCAATTTGAAACTGGCCGGAGCCCTCGATCACATAAAACAGCTCCGTGCAGGTGTGGGTGTGCAGGACACTTGTCCAGTCTGTGCCATAGTGTGCACTGCTGACATACACAAGTGCTGCACTGGTGTGAATCCGCTTAATATCCTCATCTGCAAAATTATAACAATAAGTACCCATAGACAATACCCTCATTCCTGTAAAGTTTATAAATCTTGCTGGATACACCGTTGGAAAGCGCCAAATGTGATTTTGCGTGTTCCTATTATAACCCCAAATCCATAAAAAAGCAACATAAACCACAAAATAAGTTCAAAATAGTTTCCGAGCGTTAGCAAAAATCGCCATAAGAAATAAACGGAGCTGGTGTGAAAATGCACAATTTCATTATACAAAAACTATTAAATATTTACAAAAATCGCTTTGGAAGCAAGATATATAAACTAATTGACAACAATATGATTGTACACAAAAACAGAAAATGTATACTATAGCCGTGCGTGTGACAAACGCACACATAATATCTTTGGAGGAATTACCATGAAGAAGTTTTTCGCATTATTCCTGGCTTGCCTCATGATGCTCTCCCTGTTCGCAGGCTGCGGTGGCGACACCACTGTCACCACCACTGCACCCAGCGGCAGCGGCGACAATGAAGGCGGCAACACAACTGCGACTACCACCATTAAGGTAGCTGCTATCGAGACGGCTTACGGCACTCAGTGCTGGGAGGATGTCTGCAAGGCATTCGAAGCACAGACCGGCATTAAGGTCGAGCTGACCACTGCCAAGAACCTGGAAGAGGTCATCAGTGGCTCTATGCAGGGCGGCGAGTATCCCGATGTGATCCACCTGGCTACCGGCCGTGAGGCTGGCCTGACCGAGCAGTTCATTAAGGATAAGAACATTGCGGATATCACCGATGTTCTGTCTATGACCATCCCCGGTGAGGATGTGAAGGTCGGCGACAAGATCGCCGGTGGCTTCACCGAGACCTCTCTGACCAACCCCTATGGCGACGGCAAGACCTACTTGGCTCCTATGTTCTACGGCCCCAACGGCTTGTTCTACAATGCCGCTCTGTTTGAGGAAAAGGGCTGGGAGCTGCCCACCACCTGGGACGAAATGTGGGCCCTGGGCGACGAGGCCGCTAAGGAAGGCATCGCTCTGTTTACTTACCCCACCGCAGGCTATTTTGACTGCTTCTCCTACGCTCTGTACTACACCATCGGCGGCCCCGAGTTCTTCGATGCTGTGACCCATTATGAAGAGGGCGTTTGGGATACCGAAGAGGCCAAGACTCTGTTCAGCATCCTGGATAAGCTGGCTTCCTACACTCATGAGGCTACGCCCGCACAGGCCAACGGTGTTGACTTCAAGAAGAATCAGCAGCTGGTTATGGAGAACAAGGCTCTGTTTATGCCCAACGGCAGCTGGATCGGTACCGAAATGAAGGATCACGAGGCCAACCTGACCAACGACTTCGAGTGGGGTATGATGGCTCTGCCCGCAGTGGAAGAGGGCGGCGACCGCTATTCTTACTGCTGGTTCGAGCAGGCCTGGATCCCTGCCGGTGCTGAGCACATCAACGAGGCTAAGCAGTTTATCGCTTACCTGTACTCTGATGAGGCTTGCAAGATCTTCATCAATGCCGGCGCAACTCAGCCCGTCATCGGCATCACCGAAATGCTGGCTGAGGATCAGAAGGTGTTCTTCTCTGTCTATGAAAATGGTGCCAAGGCCGCTATGGGCAGCTTTGCTGCTTTCACCGCCATCCCCGGCGTGGAAGTCAACCCCGTTTTCTTCGAGCCCATTAACTCTTTGGTTTCCGGTGAATTGACCATTGAGCAGTATATTGCCAATGTCAAGGCTACCAGCGACCAGATGCGTGAGAACCTGATCGGCTAATAATCGGCTTTGCCATAACGCAAAAAGCAATATGCGGGTGGCGGTGCGTAGTCACCGTCACCCGCTCTTGTTTTGAATACGGATGCAAAGGAGCTGCTTCCCCTTATGAAAAGAAAATCCAACCGTACAGCCTTCCTTGTGTGCTGCATTGCCCCTGCGTTGATCCTGTTTACGGTATTTATGCTTTATCCGACCTTCAGTGTGTTTCGGATGTCCTTATATGAACGCAGTGCGTTCTCAACAACAGAGACCTTTGTTGGTCTTAAAAACTTTCAGGCGATGCTGAAGGATGCGAATTTTATTCGCTCTATGCAAAACACTCTGCTGCTGATCGTGGTGGTCACAGTGATCACAATGGCCTCCGCATTGATTATGGCGGCTATTTTGACCCGGGAAAAGCTTCGCGGCCAGAATTTTTTCCGTGTTGTGTTTTATATTCCCAACATCTTATCCGTCGTTGTTATTTCCGGCATTTTCTCAGCCATTTACCAGGTGGAAAACGGTATGCTCAACAGCCTGATCAGCGCGTTTACCAATCTTACCACAAACATTTTGTGGAAGGGTGAAAAGCTGGTTATGGTCAGTATCGTGATTGCTATGGTGTGGCAGGCAGTGGGCTACTATATGGTTATGTATATGGCCTCTATGTCGGCAGTGCCGATGTCTATGTATGAAAGCTCCGGTCTGGACGGCGCGGGACGCGTTACGCAGTTTTTCCAGATCACCCTGCCCCTGATCTGGACAAATATCCGCACAACCCTGACCTTTTTTATTATCTCCACCATCAATATGGCATTTTTGTTTGTCAAGGCTATGACCTCCGGCGGTCCCAACGGTGCTTCCGAGGTTGTTCTTGGCTATATGTACAGCCAAAAGAACAGCGGCCTTTACGGCTACTGTATGGCCATTGGCGTGGTGATCTTCCTGTTCTCCTTTGCGCTTTCCGCACTTGTCAACAAGGTGACGGAACGCACCGAGCTGGAATATTAAGGAGGGCACTATGGAAAAAAGAAGAATTTCCGCACCCGGCGAAAAGCTCTATAAGGCATTTGTGTATCTGCTGCTGATCCTTTTGGCCGTGATCGTCATCGTGCCTGTGGCGTGGGTGTTTATGGCTTCCATTAAGGAAAATTCCGAGTTTTACAACAATCCCTGGAATTTACCCAAGGGCCTCCACTGGCAGAACTTTGTAGAGGCCTGGACAACCGCAAAAATGGGTGACTATCTTATGAATTCCGTGTATGTCACCTTTATTGCTCTGGCCATTTTGCTGGTAGTTTCGCTGCCTGCGGCTTATTGCCTTTCCCGGTTCCAGTTCCGCAGTAAAAAATTCCTGAACACCCTGTTTATGGCCGGCCTGTTTATCAATGTGAACTACATTGTTGTGCCCATCTTCCTGATGCTTCGGGATGGGGATGTGCTGCTGAAAAAGCTGTTCGGTCAGGGCTTCCTGCTGAATAATATGTTCGTGCTGGCTGTGGTGTATGCATCCACTGCACTGCCCTTTACCATCTATCTGCTTTCCAGCTATTTCCGCACCCTTCCCCACGATTACGAGGAGGCAGCGTATATTGATGGCGCCGGCCATTTCCGGACGATGCTTCAAATCATCTTCCCAATGGCAAAGCCCTCCATCATCACTGTCATCCTGTTCAATTTCCTTTCCTTCTGGAATGAGTATATCATTGCGCTGACCTTGATGAGCAAGCTGGACAGCCCAAAAACACTGCCGGTTGGTCTGCTCAATCTGATGCAGGCACAGCAGGCGGCGGCCAACTATGGCCCGATGTATGCCGGCCTTGTGCTGGTGATGCTGCCGGTGCTGATTTTGTATATCTGCGTGCAGAAGAATTTGACAAAGGGAATGACCGTTGGCGGTCTGAAAGGATGATGGATATGAAGATCAACCGTGAGGCAGTCCGGATCATTCTGATCTGCCTGTTTTTCGCTTTGGGAATGATCCTGACCTTTGTGGGCTGGAAAATGACCGGCAAGATGGAGGGCTTGCTCATTATGATCGTGGGCATTATTTTCCTCCTGACTGCGTTGTTCGTGTACAACAGCCGCTTCCGTGACCGGAAACGGTGAGCCGAAAGGAGAGACAAAAAATGGAAAACAAAATGGGTCGGGTGACCATTCCGACAGATCTGGATGCGGTTCCTGAGACCTTGGAGCTGGTTCGCCGCTGGGGCGCGGATGCGATTCGTGACTGTGACGGCACCGATTTTCCCAAGGAACTGACCGATGTGGGTGCAAAGGTATATGCAACTTATTATACCACCCGTAAGGATAACGCGTGGGCAAAGGCCAACCCGGATGAAGTACAGCAGTGCTATATTATGACCGGCTTCCACACGGCTGTGGAAAGCCCCCTTTCCATCGAACTGATGAAGGGCATCAGCAAGCAGCTTCTGGAGCCCAATACCCGGGATGATATCAAACGCTGGTGGGAGGTGGTTGACCGTACTACCGGCCAAAGTGTGGATCCGGCCGGCTGGGAATACGATGAAAAGACCGGCTGCGTGCAGATCCAGAGCATTACCCCTTACCACGAGTATACCGTCAGCTTCCTGGCATACCTGATCTGGGATCCGGTGCATATGTATAATGCGGTTACTAACGATTGGCAGGGCGTGGAGCATCAGATCACCTTTGATGTTCGCCAGCCAAAGACACACGCCTTTACGATGGAACGCCTGCGCAAATTCATTGCAGAGCATCCTTATGTGAATGTGATCCGCTATACCACCTTCTTCCACCAGTTTACCCTTGTTTTTGACGAGCTGATGCGGGAGAAGTATGTGGACTGGTACGGCTATTCCGCCTCCGTTTCGCCCTATATTTTGGAGCAGTTTGAGAAGGAGACCGGCGTGCCGTTCCGTCCGGAATTTATCATTGACCAGGGCTATTACAACAATCAGTACCGTGTGCCCTCCGAGATGTTCAAGAAGTTCCAGGCGTTCCAGCGCCGTGAGGTCTGCGCAATTGCCAAGGAAATGGTGGATATTACTCACGAGCTGGGCAAGGAAGCGATGATGTTCCTGGGTGACCACTGGATCGGCACTGAGCCCTTCCTGGAGGAATTCAAGAGCATCGGCCTGGATGCGGTGGTCGGCTCCGTGGGCAACGGCTCCACACTGCGGCTGATTTCCGATATTCCCGGTGTGAAATATACGGAAGGCCGTTTGCTGCCCTATTTCTTCCCGGACACCTTCCACGAGGGCGGCGATCCGGTGCGTGAGGCGAAGGAAAACTGGGTCACGGCCCGCCGTGCCATCCTCCGCAAGCCCATCGACCGGATCGGTTACGGTGGTTACCTGAAGCTTGCCTGTCAGTTCCCGGAGTTTATCGACTATGCGGAAAGTGTCTGCCGTGAGTTCCGTGAGCTGTACGAAAATATCCACGGCACCACGCCCTACTGCGTGGCCAAGGTGGCTGTGCTGAACTGCTGGGGCAAAATGCGGGCTTGGGGCTGCCATATGGTGCACCACGCACTGTATCAAAAGCAGAATTACTCCTATGCCGGCATCATCGAGGCACTTTCCGGCGGCCCCTACGATGTGCACTTTATCAGCTTTGACGATATCCGTCAGGATCCCCATATTTTGGAGGATGTGGATGTGATCATCAATGTGGGCGACGGCGATACAGCGCACACCGGTGGCGCAGAATGGGAGGATCCTGTAATTTCCTCTGCCATTCGTGGCTTTGTCCACCGCGGCGGCGGCCTGATCGGCGTAGGTGAGCCTGCCGGCCACCAGTATCAGGGCAGATTCCTGCAGCTTGCCTCCGTTTTGGGCGTGGAAAAGGAAACCGGCCTGACCCTGAACTACGATAAGTATAATTGGGACGAGGTGCCCGGCCACTTCATTTTGGCGGACAGTCCTGACGGCGTGGATTTCGGTGAAGGCAAGAAGAGCATTTATGCATTGGAGTCTGTGCAGGTGCTTGTTCAGAAGGATAAAGAGGTGCAGATGGCCGTCAATGCCTACGGAGAGGGCAGAGGTGTTTATATTTCCGGCCTGCCCTATACCTTTGCCAACAACCGCGTTTTGTACCGTGCCATTCTGTGGAGCTGCCATAAGGAGGATGCTCTGCAGGTATGGTTCTCCGACAACTATAATGTGGAGGTTCACGCTTTCCCGAAGAACAATAAGTACTGCGTTGTGAATAACACCTATGTTCCCCAGTCCACTACTGTTTTCCGGGGGGATGGCTCCAGTTTCACCCTGGAGCTTGCTGCCAACGAAATTCGCTGGTACGAGATCTGAAAAGCGGCAACTGGAAAAATGTAAATAGTCCCATTATTTGATTCCATAATTCAAAAATCCCCGTAAAAGCAGGCCAAAATCTTGCTTTTACGGGGAATTATGCTTTTGCAGGGTGTCACAGAAAGCTATTGACTTATTCGAACAAGCGTTCTATAATATGCGTATGGAGGTGATATTGTGCAGGAGCGGGTGTATGCGGCGATCGATTTGAAGTCGTTTTATGCTTCGGTGGAGTGTGTGCAGCGTGGGCTGGATCCAATGAAGGTCAATTTGCTTGTGGCGGATCCCAGCCGCACGGAAAAAACCATTTGCCTTGCGGTTTCGCCATCCCTGAAGTCCTATGGGATCTCCGGGCGGGCGCGGCTTTTTGAGGCATTGGAGCAGGTGAAGCTTGCCAATGCGTTGCGCCGGGAGAAGGCACCCGGGCGGCAGTTTTCCGGTGCATCCTGGGATGCCGATGCGCTTGCGCGGGATCCCTCGCTGGCTATTGATTTTATTACGGCGCCGCCGCGTATGAAGCTGTATATGGATCAAAGTGCAGCAGTTTATCAGGTGTACCTGAAGTATGTGGCACCGGAGCATATGCACGTGTATTCCGTGGATGAGGTCTTTTTGGAGCTGACCCCTTATCTGCGTGCCAGTGGGATGTCAGAGGAGGCGTTTGTCCGCCGCATTCTGCGGGATGTACTGGAAACCACTGGCCTGACTGCTACGGCTGGGATTGGCACCAATCTGTACCTGTGCAAGATCGCTATGGACATTGTGGCAAAGCACGCAAAGCCGGATGCCTACGGTGCCCGGATCGCCCGGCTGGACGAGCGGCAGTATCGCTGCCTGCTGTGGGAGCATACGCCCCTGACGGATTTTTGGCGTGTGGGCAGAGGCTATGCGGAACGGCTGGAGCGGCTGGGACTGTACACTATGGGGGATGTGGCACGGTGTAGCATAGGGGACGATGGGGAATTTTATAATGAGGACCTTCTGTATCGCACCTTTGGCATTCAGGCGCAGCTTTTGATCGATCACGCTTGGGGCTGGGAGCCGTGCACAATGGCGGATATAAAGGCCTATCGTCCGGCTACCAATTCTCTTTCCTCCGGCCAGGTGCTGACCTGTCCCTATTCCTGGGAAAAGGCACGGCTGATCACACAGGAAATGGCCGATCTTTTGGCGCTGGATCTGGTGGAAAAGGGAATTGTAACCGATAAACTGGTGCTGACTGTGGGCTATGATGCGGAGAATTTAAAGGATCCGGCCAAGGCCCGTAGCTACCGTGGAGAGGTGGTTATGGATGCATACGGCAGAAAGCTGCCAAAGCCCAGCCACGGCACGGAAAATCTGCCGTTTCCCACTTCCTCCGGCCGGCGGATCACCCAGGCAATGCTGGCACTGTATGACCGGGTGACAAATCCCGACTTTTTGGTGCGGCGCATCACATTGACCGCTGAGCATATCCTGCCCCGGCAGGAGGAGCAAACACAGCAGCTAAGTCTTTTTGGCGGCGGAGAAGCACAGCAGAAACAGCTGGCACGGGAGCAGCGGCAGCAGCAGACTGTTTTGCAGCTCAAGCGCCGCTTTGGAAAAAATGCCATTTTAAAAGGAATCAATTTTCTGGAAGGAGCCACCGCCCGGAGCCGCAATGAGCAGGTGGGGGGACATAAAGGATAGATGAATAAAAAATATGCGGATATACTGGATATGCCCCACCCGGTCTCTAAAAAAAGGGCAGCTATGTCGATGGCTGACCGGGGGGCGCAGTTTTCCCCCTTTGCGGCCCTGACCGGGTATGATGGGATCATTGGAGAGGCCAGTCGCCTGACACAGGCACCGGTGGAGCTGACCCAAAGCGCATTGGAGGCTATGAATGAAACCCTGACGGTACTTTTGGCAGCACAGGAGCAGCCCTGTGTGCGTATCACGCAGTTCCAGCCGGATGCCCGTAAATCTGGTGGCAGCTATGTAACCGTCACCGGAACGCTTAAACGCGTAGAGCCGGTAGAACGCCTGCTAATACTGACTGACGGAACAACCATCGCTATGGATACAGTTACCGCACTGGAGCCGGCAGGCTCCTCATAAAAGGTTATTCGTGAAAGTAAACGCGGCGGTGATGGGTTTTTCCCGGGGCTTGGGGCGTATCGGAAAACAGCTCGTAAAGATCGTCACAGCGGCATTCCAGTGCCTGCCAGGGATGGTCGATCCGCTGACCGATATTGTAAAAGCAGCCGGTTTCCCGTGCCTTATTCAGAAGCTGCCGCCCGACAGAGGAAAAGGCCAGCACACGGGTATAGGGAGCGGGGGAGGAGATGAGTGCCTCCGTAATGCCCAAAAAGGCACACATAACCATCCGGTCAAGGCGGGAACGGGTGTATCGCTTGGACTTGGCGGCGCACAGAATTTCCTCCAGTGTACCGTTTTCACGCACACTTTTCATCAGCCGTCGCCACAGGCCCTCGGAGCCATAGGGCAGTGCGGCAAAATCCGGTTCCTCCATAGTATAAAGTCGGGCAAGGATAGCCCTTTCTCCGAAAGACAGGCTATGGATCGGCGCCTGAGCAAAGCAGGTGCGTGCTGCCTCCGGGATGTAACACAGCCAGTCCTGACCGGAAAAAAGCTGTTGCCGCACCGCCGTGGCCGAGGGCTCATCCGCATCCGGAACAGTGCTGTGGTAGCTGCCGCCCCGGAGAATGGGCAAGGGCTGTATGGAAAGTTGCTGACTGCGAATGGCCTTGCAGTATTCAATGGCTAAAATGTTGTTGGGCTGTGCCAGCAGAGCCGGATCTCCGCCCAGGCGGGCGAAGGCTTTTTGCCGTGCGGCAGGGAAGGAACAGCCGCAGGACAGCTCCTCCTTCAGTACAAGAGGAAAGTCCTCCCGGAGCAGTAGCCCGGCGGCCTCCATAAGCTCCTGCGCACTGCCGCCTTCTGTGCCAAAGGAGAGTGCATCGCAAAAGCCGCCCAGGATCCGAACACCCTCTGCGGCAAAGCCCTCTGCCGAGGACAAAGCAGCCGTGACCGGCAATTCCAAAACAAGGTCTGCGCCGCAGCGCACAGCCGCCTGCGCCCGCAGAGCCTTGTCAAAAACAGCAGGTGCACCCCGCTGTACATAGTTGCCGCTCATCAGGCAGACGATACCGCCCTCCGGGTCTTGTGCCCGCAGAGTGGAAAGCTGCCGGAAATGCCCTGCGTGCAGGGGATTATATTCACAAATAATACCGGTGATCATTAAAAATATCCCACCTTTTCCGAAAAAATTTCCAATAAGGGCTTGAGAAAAGTGCAGAAGTGTTATACAATAAGTATGTATGTTTATATTACCATAAAAAAGCAGAAATGAAAATTATTTTTTTAGGAGGAAATTTCCAATGAATGTTCTGGTTATCAATGCCGGCAGTTCTTCGCTGAAGTATCAGCTGATGAATCCGGAGACCGGTGATGTGACCGCAAAGGGCCTGTGCGAGCGTATCTATATCGATGGCCGCCTGACACATAAGGTGGGCGACAAGAAGGTCGTGCGGGATATCCCTATGCCCACCCACTCCGAGGCCATTGCTGCTGTGCTGGATATCCTGCAGGATCCTGAGCACGGCGTGATCAAGAGCGTGGATGAGATCGATGCCGTTGGTCACCGTGTGCTGCACGGCGGTATGAAGTTCTCCGATTCCTGCATCATCGACGATGCCTGCATCAAGGCCATTGAAGATTGCATTCCCCTGGGCCCCCTGCATAACCCGGCAAACCTGATGGGTATTCGTGCCTGCCAGGCTGTTATGCCCAATAAGCCTCAGGTCGCTGTGTTTGATACCGCTTTCCATATGACTATGCCTCCCAAGGCTTACCGCTATGCCATCCCCGCTGAGTATTATGAAAACGATGATATCCGCCGCTATGGCTTCCACGGTACCTCTCACAAGTATATTGCCCGTCGTGTGGCGGCCATCCTGGGCAAGAAGGAATTCAAGCTGGTCAACTGCCACCTGGGCAATGGCTCCTCTCTATCTGCTGTAAAGGACGGCAAATGTATGGATACCTCTATGGGTCTTTCTCCTCTGGCCGGTGTTCCTATGGGCACCCGCTCCGGTGACATTGATCCCTGTGTGGTACAGTTCATTTGCAATAAGTACAATATGAGCGTGGACGACTGCCTGACTATGCTCAATAAGAAGTCCGGTGTGCTGGCTATTTCCGGCGTTTCCTCCGACTTCCGTGACCTGGAAGACGGTGCAGCCAACGGCAATGAGAACTGCCAGCTCGCTCTGGATAAGTTCTGCTACGAAGTGGCCAAGTATGTAGGTGCTTACGCTGCTGCCCTGAATGGTATCGATATTCTGACCTTTACCGCCGGTGTGGGCGAGAACGGCCCCGATACCCGTCAGGCGATCTGCGATTACCTGTCCTTTATGGGCGTGAAGCTGGATCCGGAGAAGAACAAGCTTCGCGGCAAGGAGATGCTGATCTCCGCTCCCGATTCCAAGGTTCAGGTCTGGGTCATCCCCACCAACGAAGAGCTGATGATCGCTCAGGATACCGCTGAGCTGGTCAACGCTGCAAAATAAGCAATCAATTGTAAGCCGCCGCGTATTTGCGGCGGCTTCTTTGCAAAGGAGAATACTATGGAATCTGTAGCTCAGCGTTTTTTACGCTATGTTTCCTTCGATACCCGGTCAGATGAATTTTCCGAAACCTGTCCCTCCACGGATAAGCAGCGTGTGCTGGGGCAGGCACTTGTGGAGGAAATGCTGGCAATGGGAATTACCGATGCCCATATGGATGCGGATGGCTATGTCTATGGCACCGTCCCCGGCAATCCCTGTCTGCCCACTGTTGGGCTGATCGCCCATATGGACACCTCGCCGGATGCCTCCGGTGCCAATATCCGTCCCCGGATCGTGGATTATCAGGGCGGAGATATTGTACTCAATGAAGAAAAGAATATCTGCCTTCGGGAGAGAGATTATGAAACTCTTACCCAGGATCGGGGCAAGCACCTGATCGTTACAGATGGCACCACACTGCTGGGGGCCGATGATAAGGCGGGCATTGCGGAGATCCTGACCTGTGCGGAATTTCTGCTTCACGCCAGAATGACCCACGCTACCCTGAAAATTGCCTTTACTCCAGACGAAGAAATCGGCCGGGGCGCCGACCGGTTCGATGTGGAAAAGTTCGGTGCCGACTATGCCTATACCGTCGACGGCGGGATTGTGGGTGAACTGGAATACGAAAATTTCAATGCCGCCTCTGCCAAGGTTACGGTTCACGGTAGAAATATCCATCCGGGCTCTGCCAAGGGCAAAATGGTCAATTCTCAGTTGATTGCTATGGAATTTCAGGGCTTGCTCCCGTCCTTCCAGCGGCCGGAGCATACCCAGGACTATGAGGGCTTCATTCATTTGACGGATATGACCGGCTGCGTGGAAAGCTCTGTCCTGCGCTATATCATTCGGGACCACGATATGGAGCAGTTCCGGGGAAAGAAGGCAATGCTGGAAAAGATCACTGCCTTCCTGAACGAAAAATACGGACAGGGGACAGTGGAGACAGCAATTAAGGATAGCTATTATAATATGCGGGAGAAGATCCTGCCCTGTATGTATGTGGTGGATCGGGCCAGGAAAGCGATGGAGGAAACGGGGATCACGCCGGTGACCGTGCCCATCCGTGGCGGCACAGACGGTGCCCGCCTGTCCTTTATGGGGCTGCCCTGTCCCAACCTCTGCACCGGCGGAAAGAATTTCCACGGCCATTTTGAGTATATCGCTATCGAGGATATGGAAAAAATCTCCGAAATGCTCATCCACATCCTGACCGGAGATTTCAGCAATTAACATCGTAAAACCAGATTTGGAAAAGACACCCATACCTATCCCGGAAGCAGGGAACGGTATGGGTGTTTTTATGCTAATAAATAGTCAATATAAACAAAACAGAGAGGAAGAATTTGTATATGGTTCACGAAATATACAGAAAGTGTTGACAGACAGAATTTCACTTGCTATAATCATATACACAACCGGAAACGATACCGGAAACCTTTCCGGAAACGTTTCTCCGCAAAACAGAAGGGGAAAACGGCATAATGACCATCAAGGATATTGCAAAGCTCTGCGGTGTCAGCGTGAGCACGGTGTCCCGCGTATTGAACGGGCGGCCGGATGTAAGCGATGATGTACGCACGAGAGTGCTGGAGACCATTAAGGCCAGCAATTATATACCCAATACCAGTGCCCGTGATTTGGTCTGCACTAAGTCCAATGCCATTGGGCTGGTGGTTCGTGGCCTTTCCAACCCTTTCTATACGGATATCATTCGTGCCATTGAGCGTACCGTAACCCAGGCGGGCTACACGCTTGTTATGCAGCAGATCGCCTCCTGCGATGATGAGATCAAATGCGGTGCTATGATGGAACGTGAAAAGCGGCTGCTGGGCGTTGTTTTTTTGGGCGGCCAGTTTGATTATTCCAAGGAGGATCTGGCCTCACTGAATGTGCCTTTTGTATGCTGTTCCTACTGTAACCGCTATGGCACCCTGACCGACGGGGAGTATTCCTCTGTTTCGATAGCCGATGAAGCGACAGCCGGTCAGGCAGTGGAAGAGCTTTATCGCAGTGGTCACCGGAAAATTGCAGCACTGATTGGCCAGCCGGATGATCAATCCATCAGTCAGCTTCGCTATGAGGGCTATATGGCCGCACTAAAAAGACTGGGGCTGAAGGCGGATCCCGAGCTGGTGATCCCCTGTGACGGATATAATATTCGGGATGCATATAATGCGGTATATCAAAAGACAGAGCAGGGGCTTCCTTTTACCGCAATTTTTTCCATATCCGATGCTATGGCCATCGGCGCTATGCGTGCCCTGCGGGACAGGGGATACCGGATACCGGAGGATTGCTCTGTGATCGCCATTGACGGCCTGGAGATTTCTGCCTATATCGATCCACCACTGACCACGCTTTGCCAACCTATGGAGCAGATGGGCACCCGCAGCGCGGAGATCCTGCTGGATATGATCCAAAACGGTGGGAGCCACGCCTGTGAGATTCTGCCAACCATCCTGCGGAAGGGTGGCTCCGTGGCAATCATTTGATTTTTACATCCAAAAGTGATGTGAAAATAAAAACATTTTTTCAAAAAGGAGTTTGAAAAATCATGAAGAAGTTTTTAGCAATCGTGATGGCGCTCGTGATGGTTCTTGCATTGGCAGCCTGCGGCGGCAACACCACCAACACCACCACTGCACCCCAGTCCAATCAGGGCGACAATCAGGGTGACAACCAGAATACTGCCTCCGGCCGTGTTTACTGGTTGAACTTCAAGCCCGAGTCTGATGCAGCTTTGCAGGAGATCGCAAAGATGTACACCGCTGAGACCGGCGTGGAAGTTTTCGTTTCCACCGCTGCTTCCGCAAGTACGAGGAGACTCTGACCGCTGAGATGGACAAGGAAAATGCTCCCACTCTGTTCGTTGTTGGCAATGCAAACGCTGTCAACACCTGGTCTGACTACTGCATCGACCTGACCGACACCAAGATCGCCAACGAGCTGAACACCGATGCTTACAACCTGTACGATGCTGACGGCCGTCTGGTCTCCATCGGCTACTGCTTCGAGTGCTACGGCATTATCGTGAACAAGGCTCTGCTGGAGAAGGCTGGTCACGACATTTCCGAGATCACCAACTTTGAGAGCCTGAAGGCTGTCGTGGAGGACATCCACGCTCGCGCTGACGAACTGGGCTTTGATGCATTCGCGTCCTGCGGCATGGACTCCAGCTCCTCCTGGCGTTTCACCGGCCACCTGGCTAACCTTGAGTACTACTATGAGGCTGTTGAGGCTCCTGAGGCGTGGGAATCCTGCCCCGAGACCATCACCGGTAAGTACATGGACAACTACAGAAACCTGTGGGATCTGTACATCAACAATTCTCTCGTTGAGCCCTCCACTTTGGCAGCCGGCGGCTTCGATGCACAGGCTGAATTTGCTGAGGGCAAGGCAGCCTTCTATCCTCAGGGCAGCTGGGAAGCTTCCGGCCTGAGCCAAAAGGGCATGAACCTGGAAGACCTGGCTATGATCCCCTACTACTGCGGTGTTGAGGGTGAAGAGAAGGCCGGCCTGAACTGCGGCACTGAAAACTGCTGGGCTGTCAATGCTAAGGCTTCCGAGGAAGACATCCAGGCTACCATCGACTTCATGTACTGGTGCGTGACCAATGCTGATGCTTCCAAGATCCTGGTCGACTCCTTCGGCGCAATGCCCTACAAGCAGGCTGTTACATCCACCAACCCCTTCCTGGCTGATGCCAACGATTTGGCTGCTGCCGGTAACTACAATATGTGGTGGGCAACCAACTATCAGCCCAATGTGGAAGAGTACCGCGCTGTGCTGGTTTCCGCTCTGAACGCTTACGACAGCGATCAGTCCGATGCTAACTGGGAAGCTGTTGTCACTGCTTTCGTGCAGGGCTGGGCTACTCAGTATCAGAACATGACTGCTGAATAATTTTCAGTCAATATTCCGCAACCGGGGCGGGCTTACTGCCCGTCCCGGTTTTCATATGGCGGCTGGCTCCGCACGAGGGGCGGCGGCTACTTTTCAAATTTCTATAAAGGAGCAAACAACATGAAGAAACGGAAGTTGAGCGGGGCGGCAGTCAGAAGCTCTTTGATCCGCCGGCAGATCCGCTGGTGGTCACCGGTTTTCCTTCTTCCCCTGATGGCGGCCTTTTGCATAGGCTTTGTCTACCCATTCTTAAAGGGCATTTACCTGTCCTTCTGCAAGTTCCGCACCACATCGGATGCGGAGTTCATCGGCTTTGACAACTATATCAAAGCATTTAACGATGTGGGATTTCGCTACTCGTTCTGCTACACGGCGATTTTTGCCGTTGTTACGCTGGTGCTGATCAATGTGCTGGCCTTTACGGTAGCCTATTTCCTCACACAGAACATTAAGGGCTCCAATTTGTTCCGTACCGTATTCTTCATGCCCAATTTGATCGGCGGCATTGTGTTGGGCTACATATGGTCTATGGTTTTTGACGGCATTTTGAGCGCATTCAATACCTCCGTGGTTATGGAGACGGCGTTCGGCTTTTGGGGGCTTGTGATCGTGGTGGCATGGCAACAGATCGGCTATATGATGATCATATATATTGCCGGCTTGCAGGCCGTTCCGGAGGATATGCTGGAGGCCGCCCGTATCGACGGCGCCAGCCGTTGGCAGACCCTTTGGCATGTGACCATTCCCAATGTGATGCCCAGTATCACCATCTGTATGTTCCTGACCCTGACCAACGGCTTCAAGCTGTTTGACCAGAACATTGCCCTGACCGGCGGTCAGCCTATCAGCATCAATGCGGACGGAAGCTCGATCAAGACGACGGAGATGCTGGCACTGAATATTTACAATACATTCTACGGCTCCAATGTGAAATCCCGTGGTACCGCACAGGCCAAGGCTGTCCTGTTCTTCATTTTGGTCGCGACCATTGGCTTGATCCAGCTCTCTGCCACCCGTAAGAAGGAGGTACAGCAATAATGCGTAAAAACAGTATTTCTGCAGAGCGTAGCCGCAAGACATTTTTGACAGTTTTGTTCAGCGTGATCTGTATCATCTATGTTTTGCCTGTCCTTGCTGTTGTGATCAACTCCTTTAAACTCAATACTTATGTCAAGACCGATACCTTTGCCTTGCCCACCGGTAAGATGTGGGCCGGCTGGTCAAACTTCCTGACCGGTATCAACATGGCAAACTATAATTTCTGGCAGGCCGCCGCATACAGCCTGCTGATCACCGTGGCCTCCACCTTCCTGATCTTGCTGTTTACTTCTATGGCCGCATGGTATATTTCCCGTGTGGACAGCCTGATCTGCCGCATTTGCTACTATCTGTGCGTGTTCTCCATGGTAGTTCCGTTCCAGATGGTCATGTTCACGCTGTCCAAGACGGCGGAACAGGTGAAGATCCCTTATTACAACTTTGCCACCATGGCCTTTGAAAAAGTGGGCCTGAATACCCCCTGGACTATCCCTATCATCTATTTGGGCTTTGGCGCCGGACTTGCTGTGTTTATGTTCTGCGGCTTTGTCCGCTCCATCCCCATGGAGATCGAGGAAGCGGCCGTTGTGGACGGTTGCAATCCCTTCCAGACCTTCTTCCGCGTGGTCATGCCCATGCTGAAGCCAACGATGATCTCTGTGGGCGTTTTGGAGATCATGTGGGTGTGGAACGACTATCTGCTGCCATACCTTGTGCTGGACAGAAAGAAGTATATGACCATTCCCATTTTGATCCAGTATTTGAAGGGTAGTTACGGCACCGTGGATCTGGGTGCGACTATGGCGCTGATTTTACTCAGCATTATCCCGGTCATTATCTTCTACCTGTGCTGTCAGAAGCACATTATCAAGGGTGTTGCGGCCGGCGCAGTTAAGGGCTAAACGATCAATGGGGCAGCTTTCTGCCCCATTTCCCCAGTGAAACGGAGAAAGGAATTATGGAAAGAAACAGTGGTATTTTAATGGCAATTTCCTCCTTGCCCTCCCGTTACGGGATCGGCACCATGGGAAAAAGCGCCTATGAATTTGCGGATTTTCTGCACGCATCCGGCCAGCATTATTGGCAGATGTTGCCCCTTGGCCCCACAAGCTACGGGGACTCTCCCTACCAAAGCTTTTCCACCTATGCAGGCAATCCCTATTTTATTGATTTGGAGCTTCTCATTGCGGACGGCTTGCTGGAGGAAGCGGAATGCGAAGCCTGCGATTGGGGTGACGATCCCCGCAATGTGGACTACGGCAGGATCTATCAGTCCCGGTTTGCGGTTTTGCGTAAGGCATACCGGCGTGGCTGGGAACGGGATCAGGAGCAGGTGGCAGCCTTTCAGGAGCAAAATCGGCACTGGTTGCCGGATTACGCCCTGTTTATGGCATGCAAAAATCGCTTTGGTATGCAGGCATGGACACAGTGGGATGGGGACATCCGACTGCGTAAAAGCCCGGAGGTGTTGGATGCGTATCGCAAGGAGCTTGCGGACGATGTGCAGTTTTACACCTATTTGCAGTATTTGTTCTTCTTGCAGTGGAATGCCCTTCGGGACTATATCCATAGCCTGGGTATTCAGATCATTGGCGATCTGCCTATCTATGTGGCCATGGACTCTGCAGATGTTTGGGCAGAGCCTCAGTTCTTCCAGTTGGATGATCAGCTTGTCCCCAAGGCCGTTTCCGGTGTTCCGCCGGACTATTTCAGTGAGGACGGCCAGCTTTGGGGCAATCCGCTTTATGCCTGGGATGTGATGCGTGCGGATGGCTTCGGCTGGTGGATCCGTCGCATCGACGGCGCCGCAAAGCTGTTTGATGTGGTGCGTATTGACCATTTCCGTGGACTGGAAAGCTATTGGGCGGTACCCTACGGCGATACCACGGCGAAAAACGGCAAATGGGTCAAGGGACCGGGGATGGATCTGGTAGATCGGCTCAATGGCTGGTTCCCACAGATATCCTTTATTGCGGAGGACTTGGGCTATCCTACGCCCGGCGTTGCGCAGCTATTGAAGGATTCTGGCTGGCCTGGAATGAAGGTGCTGGAATTTGCGTTCGACTCCCGGGACAGCAGTAATTATCTGCCCCATACCTATGACAGCCATTGCATTTGCTATACCGGCACCCATGACAACAGCCCCCTGTTGCTGTGGAAGCAGGAGGCGGACGAAGCGGATCTGGCCTATGCACAGGAATATCTGGGGCTCAGCGAGGCTGAGGGCTTCCATTGGGGCGTGATCCGGGGCGGTATGAGCAGTGTGGCGGAGCTGTTTGTGGCACAGCTGCAGGATTATTTGGGACTGGGTGCGGGACATCGGATGAATACCCCCGGCACCCAAAGCGGAAACTGGACATGGCGTGTTCTCCCCGGGGAGCTGACACAGAGCCTATCCAAAAAAATCCGCCGTATGACCGAATTGTACGGCCGTACCGCCAAAATAGAAACAGAAGAAAAATGATATTGCCAAAGCCCTGCCTTTCAAAGGAAAAGCAGGGCTTTGCAGCGATTGTATGAAGATTCGGGAAAGAATAATGGGAGAAATTACAAGCTGTGCATCCATTTTTTGCGGCGGAATACGATCAGTGAAATCAAAAAACGAATGCATTCTTCCAGGGAAAGGAAAAAGTATACCCAGGCAATGGGAAGCCGGAAAACAAAGGCAGTAAGCAAACCCACAGGAACGCCGATGACCCATGTGCCCAGCAGATCAATGACCATAACATAGTTTGTTTTTCCTCCGCTGCGTAAAATGCCTCCGCCTAAGATCATATTGAGCACCTTGAAGGGGGAAACTGCTGCGTAAGCCAATAATAGCTGTGTGGTCATTGCCTGAATGTCAGGATCCACTTGAAAGATCTTTACATAAAATGGGGAGATCAGAACGACAACGGCAGAAAGAGCAAGCGATCCAATGATACCGTATTGCATCAGCTTTTTGGAGGCGGTGTAGGCACCGTCATATTCCCGGTTGCCCAGCCGCTTTCCAACGATCACACCGGCTGCCTGAGAAAGTCCGCACAGCATACCGATCACCAGCCCCTGAATTGGGTTCATTAAGTTCATAGCGGCACTGGCATCTGTGCTGATATGGCCATAAATACCCGCATAGACATTTTCTCCGATGCTCCACGCCACCTCACAAATAAGCAGTGGGAGCAGCATAGCCACATACTGTGTCCAGGGAAAGGCGGTTGCTGTGCTTTCCTCCTGTATGACGGAAAATGGCTTGTAACGGAGGAACAAAACAAGCATAATCAGGCAGTTGGCAAATTGAGATACGGTGGTGGCAATGGCAGCACCGGTGGCGCCCATTGGGGGGATATTGCCAAAGCCAAAAATCAGCAGAAAATTCAGCACCGTATTCAAAGCAGCGGAAACAATGGTGGCCAACATCGGATAATGCGCTTTTTCCACACATCGGAAGTAGGTAGCCAGCATAGTGGCACCTGCCATCGGCAAAGCGGAAAGAGAAAGAATCCAAAGGTAGTCAGCACCCACCTGCCGGACAGCTTCGTCTTTTGTGTACAGTCCAATGATACTGCCTGGCCAGGCAAGCCCCAATAGCAAAGCAATGGCACCTACGGATAAGGCAAACAGCAGATTGGTAAAAAAGCTTTTGCGGAGCTGCGCAGAATTTTTCTGCCCAATGTATTGCGCAATCATAATTCCGGCCACGGTGCCAATGGCAGCAATCACCACACTGAAGATGGAAAAGAATTTTCCGCCGAAGCCCACAGCAGAAATGGGGATTTCCCCAAGCTGACCAATCATAATTTGATCGACAATGCTGAAGGAGGACTGAAGCATAGATTGCAGTGCTGCCGGAATAGCCAGTGCACACACGGCACGGAAAAAACTGTTTTGTTTCTGTTCGTTTATAGAAAAGCCTTCTTTCTTGCCCATATCATACAGCAGGAGGGCAGAAAAATCAAAGCTTTTTTGCAGGATAAATCACCAAAATATCCCCTGTTATTTTGTCAAAAAATCACAATAAAGGAAAAGCGTTTCGCAAAGACTAAGCCTTGCGAAACGCTTGCGACACGGGTCTGTAAGCCGGGTTCTGTCTTGACAGTCATCTATCTAAGCCCACAATTACTCGCGGGCTTTAGCCGCCTCCTCGGAGCGGTCAGGCTAACCATATGCTCCTCCACGGCGTTGCTCCGGATAGAGTTTACATCGTAAAACCTATGTTTCCATAGGCCGGGTGCGCTCTTACCGCACCTTTTCACCCTTACCTTGCGGCGGTATCTCTCTGTTGCACTTGTCCTGGGGTCACCCCCGGCGGGCGTTACCCGTTATCCTTGCCTTATGGAGCCCGGACTTTCCTCACCCGAAGCCCGTTGGGGCTTCGGCCGCGACTGTCCGACCCGGTCGCTGTGATATTGTAACCGATTACGAGCCGAATGTCAAATGTCTTGCAAAATCTTTCTTTTGCGTATATACTTATATAGAAAGGTGGGGTGGGCTTTCAGCAGGCAGCACCTTTTGGAAGGACTGTACGGATCTGCAGAACATTTGTGGATCGTTATGGATAGATCACGGAAAAAGAGGAAGCAATATGAAAAACAATTATGAAGAATATTTTACCTCCCTGCGGGGAAAGAAACTTCTTGTGATGGGACTGGGCGTGAGCAACCGTCCACTGGTTCGGCTGCTGCTGCGTTATGGCTGCGATGTGACCGGCTGTGATAAGACTCCCCGGGAGAAGCTGGATCCGGAGCTGCTGGAGCTGGAGGCTCTGGGCTGTAAAATGAAGGTTGGAGAAGGATATCTGGAGGATCTTTCCGCTGACATTGTTTTCCGCACACCGGGTATGCACCCGGATATTCCCGCACTGCGGCAGCTTCGGGAAAAGGGAGCAGAGGTCACCAGCGAGATGGAGGTATTTTTTGAGCTGTGTCCCTGTACCATCCTTGCCGTTACCGGCTCTGACGGAAAGACCACCACGACCACGCTGATCTCTGAAATGCTCAAGGCATCCGGAAAGCGGGTGTTTTTGGGCGGCAATATCGGCACCCCTCTGCTGCCAAGCATTGATAAGATTCGGCCGGAGGACTATGCAGTGGTGGAGCTGAGCTCTTTCCAGCTTATGGATATGCATACCTCACCCCATATCGCAGTGGTCACCAATCTGGCACCCAATCATCTGGATATCCATAAGGATATGCAGGAGTATATTCAGGCAAAGGTGAATCTTTTCCGCTATCAATCTGCGGAGGATATTCTCATTGTTAATGCGGATAATGATATTACCTCGGAATTTCAGGGCAACGGGGCAACCCGGTATTTCTCTTACAGCGGCAAGGTCAAAACCGGCACCTATCTGGAGGGAGATATGATTTGCCGCAATGGTACCCCGGTGCTGGATAAAAAACAGATCCGGATCCCCGGCGAGCATAATGTGGAAAATTATATGACTGCTATTTTGGCAGTGGACGGACTGGTGGAGGATGAAACCATTCGCCGGGTAGCCCGCACCTTTGGAGGGGTGGAGCACCGGATCGAATTTGTCCGGGAAAAGGATGGGGTACGGTATTACAACGATTCCATCGCATCCTCTCCGACCAGAACCATTGCCGGATTGAAAAGCTTTCCGGAAAAGGTGATCCTGATTGCCGGCGGCTATGATAAAAAGATCCCCTATGGGGTGATCGGCCCCCATATCTGCCGGCATACCAAGGCAGTCTTTCTTTGCGGCGCTACGGCAGATAAGATCCGTCAGGCCATCCGGGAAGCACCGCAGTACCGTCCCGGTCAGCCGGAGCTGATCGAATGTGCCGACTTAAAGGATGCCACACTGCGGGCCTCCGCCTATGCAAAAGCAGGGGATGTGGTGCTTATGAGCCCGGCCAGCGCCTCCTTTGATCAGTTTAAGAATTTTGAGGTGCGGGGAAACTTCTTTAAGGATCTTGTAAAGGAGCTGTAATATGGATGTATCCAAGGTGACCGATACGGCACGGCATTTGCTGAGGGTGAAATACTGCGGTGCAGTGATTGTAGCGGCAGGCAGTGCCTCCCGGATGGGCGGTATTGATAAGGTTATGGCACCGTTGCAGGAGGAGCCTATGATCGTCCACACTGTTCGGGCATTTCAGAATGCCCAGGTGATTCGGGAGATCGTGGTGGTGACCCGGCCGGATTTGATCGTGCCCATTATGGGACTGTGCAAGCATTTTTCCAAGGTCAGAGCAGTAGTTGCTGGGGGAGATGATCGGCAAAGCTCTGTGCAGCTGGGACTCAACGCTCTGTCTTGCTGTGTACAGCTTGCGGCTGTTCACGATGGTGCCCGTCCGTTGATCAGTCAGGCTGTGATCGACCGTACAGTGCGGGCTGCCCATACCTATGGTGCGGCGGCACCAGCGATCCCTGTCAAGGACACGGTCAAGCGTGTACAGGGTGGGATCGTAATGGAAACACCCAATCGAAGCACGCTTCGGGCGGTGCAGACACCTCAGGTGTTTGATTATGATTTGCTGCGGGGGGCACTGAAACGGGCTCAGCAACAGGCAATTGCCGTTACAGACGATTGCTCTGCGGTGGAAAGTATGGGCTTTTCTGTGAAAATAGTGGATGGAGACGAGAGAAATCTCAAGGTCACTACGCCTATGGATCTGAAAATTGCGGAAATGTTTTTGGAGGACACAAAATGAGAATCGGACACGGATATGATGTGCACCGGCTGGTGCCAGAACGGGAGCTGATTCTGGGAGGCGTGCATATTCCCCACGATACCGGCCTTTTGGGACACTCCGATGCGGATGTTCTGCTTCATGCAGTTATGGATTCCATACTGGGTGCAGCGGCTATGGGAGATATCGGCAAGCTGTTTCCGGATACGGATATGGCCTACCGGGGCATTTCTTCGATGGTGCTGCTGAGGGAGGTGGCACGGCAGGTGCGGGAAAAGGGCTATCAGGTTGGCAATCTGGATGTGACTGTAATTGCCCAGCGCCCCAAGCTGCGCAGTTATATTCCCCAAATGGAGCAAAATATTGCACAGGTATTGGAAATAGAGACCTCTCAGGTCAATGTCAAAGCCACAACGGAGGAGCATCTGGGCTTTACCGGAGATGGTTCCGGTATGGCCTGCCACTGTGTTTGTCTTTTGTACGATCGTCAAAAAATATGAGCAAAATCGACCTTCCGGGCATACATTGTCCCGGGAGGTATTTTTATGAAAGCGTGTTATATCACCTTCCGCTCAGTCACGCCGGCTCAGCGGGGGGAGAAGATCCTGCGGCGGGCAGGAATTAGCTGTGTCGTGCAGCGTACACCACGATGGATGGAGGAGCAGGGCTGCGGTTATAGCCTGCGACTGAATGGACAGTCTGCGCAGGCGGCACTGCGACTGCTGAAAAGCTCCGGCGTTGCTTACCGAAAGGCGTATGTGAAGGATGGAGACAAAGGCTTTGAGGAGCTGACGGTATGATTTATTTAGATCACGGCGCCACTTCCTTTCCAAAACCACCGGAGGTGGAGCGTGCCGTGTGCCGTGCGATGAGAACTTGCGCCAATCCCGGCCGGGGTGGTCACGCACCGGCAATGGCAGCGGCAGAGACCGTCTATGCCTGCCGGGAGCTGGCAGCGGAAATGTTTTTCTGCCAGCCGGAGCAGGTGGTGTTTACAGCAAATTGTACGCACGGACTGAATATTGCCATCGCCTCACTGGTTCGTCCGGGAAGCCGTGTGGTGATCAGTGGTTTTGAGCATAATGCAGTTACCCGGCCGCTCTATGCCCGGGGCGTGGAGACGGTGGTGGCGGGCAGAAGGCTTTTTGACTGGCAGGATACGCTGGAAAGCTTCGAGTCTGCACTGAAAAGCGGCGTGTCTGCTGCGGTGTTTACCCATTGCTCCAATGTTTTTGGGTATATTCTGCCGGTAGAGGAAATGGCTGCCCTGTGCCGGCAGTATAATGTGCCTTTTATTCTGGATGCGGCACAGACTGCCGGAATGCTTCCTGTCAGTCTGCACGCAACCGGTGCGAGCTTCATTGCTATGCCCGGACACAAGGGACTGCAGGGACCGCAGGGGACGGGACTCCTTCTGTGTGCTACACCCGGGCTGCCGCTGCTTCAGGGTGGCACAGGCAGCCAGTCTCAAATGCAGCAGATGCCGGAAGGGTTGCCGGAAAGACTGGAGGCAGGTACCTTGAATGTGCCGGGAATTGCCGGTTTACAGGCTGGTCTGAAATCGGTAAAAAAGCAGGGGCTTGCTGATATTCAAAGGCAGCAGCAGACGGCAAGACTTGCCTGCGTGCACGAGCTGGAGAAATTGGGATATCAGGTGTTTGCCGGGGCCCATCAGGGAGGTACGGTCTCCTTTAGGGGAAAAGGGGATTGCGAAGAATTGGCACAAAAGCTGGCAGAGCGGGGAATTGCGGTGCGGGCAGGATTGCATTGTGCTCCACTGGCACACGAAAGCGCCGGCACGCTGGAAACCGGAACGGTACGGGTCAGCTTCGGCCATCGCCCCGCCACTGCAGCTGTCCACCACCTGCTGGAAGCACTTAAAAGCTTTTAACCTGTGCCGGATTCCAGCCATCCCACACCGCCCCAATCCCATACGGCGGTGTGGGATGGCTGTACAGCAAATTTTCATAAAAACAACATTTTTAGAATACCGGTACAGCTTTGAAAACTGGTGCTTGACAATTGGTAGAGCGGATGTATAATAGTGATAGCGTATTGTGATTTCGTCTTCGGGGGGCCGGATAGACCGGCTGAGATAAGGCTACTCTGCCTTGACCCGTGAACCTGATACGGTCAGTACCGTCGTAGGGAAAGATGCTTCGTGGGATACTTTCGTGTCGCATTGCACCTTAGGCCGGATGCAATGCGACATTTTTATTAGGAGGAAATTCCCTATGTCAAACGAAAGACCAAAATCCAAGCACTACAACATGATTCTGTCCCTGTGCGAGGGCGCCCTGATGGTAGCACTGTCCCAAATTCTGGGCTATCTGAAGCTGTTTCCCAGTATGTCCGAGGGCGGCTCCATCACCTTTGCTATGTTCCCTCTGTGTCTGTATGCCGTTCGCTGGGGGCTGGGAAAGGGACTGCTGGCCGGCTTTGCGCTGGGACTTCTGCAGCTACTGCTGGACGGTGCCTATGCCTGGGGCTGGCAGTGTATGCTGCTGGACTATCTGCTGGCGTACACTATGCTGGGCTTTGCCGGTCTGTTCCGGGGCAAAAAGTACGGTATTTTCACCGGCATTGCCGTGGGTGGCTTGGGTCGCCTGCTGATCCATTTTATCAGCGGCGCAACCATTTACCGTATTCTTGTGCCAACAGAGGTGCTGGGCTTCGGCACCATCGCCAGCCCGGAGCTGTACTCCCTGCTGTATAATGGCGTATATGTAGTTCCCTGCATTCTTCTTGCCATTCTCGTATCCGCTGTCCTTTACCGTCCTCTAAAAAAGTATATGACTGCGCAGGATATCCAGGCAAAGCCCTGAAGCTGCAACAAATCGCCGGGAGGGAAAATGAACCGCACCCCGTCAAGAGGACAATGAAATAATATAAAAATTTTGTAGA
>CAZTNP010000020.1:0-25605 GCA_964615545.1 uncultured Oscillospiraceae bacterium
TCCATGATGACAGTGTTTTATTTCACTGTCTCTCATAGAGGGAGCATATCAAAACCCCTCCCGGTGTTGCATTTTTACAGTGTTTGAAGGCGGAAGACGGCGGCACCGGGGGCATCTGCCCATAGCTGCCTGACAGTGTACAGGATCTGCGCAGCATCTGCCCGGGTCAAAGGCTGGTTATAGGAGGTTTGGATCCCATTGTCTGCCAAAACGGATATGGCAGTGGCAGCCCACGCAGGAATTTCCTCCTGCATTATCCCCTGGGTTTCGGTGGAAAGATCCAATGCGTTTTGCAGGATCACAGCCGCCTCTCCACCGGTGATGGGATCATTAGGCAAGAAAGCCCCGCTTTCTGTTTCCGGCAGTCCGGACAGCAGTCCGGCACGCATTGCCGCACCCACATAGGGCTTGAGCCAAAGAGGAACATCAGTGGGGATCTGAGAATAATCCATTTCTTCTACGGGAATTTCCAGTACCTTTACCGCCATAGCCAAAAAGTCTCCCCGGCTGACGGTCTTGTCCGGGAAAAAGCAGCTTTGCCCGCTGACGGTCTCGCCGCAGAACAGACCAGTGTTGCGAAGCCATTCCGCTTCAAAGCGGCAGTCCAGCCCAGCAGTGTCCGTGTATTGCCGGCTGTCTGTAGGCTTCAGGATCTGTATGGTTACCGTGGCCTCACGGGATACATTTCCTGCTGGGTCGGCTGCGGTGTAGGTGAAGGAGTCTATTCCTACCTTGTTCTTTTTCGGGGTGTAGGTGAAGCTGCCGTCCTCACGAATCGCAACGGTTCCCCGTCTGGGGGAGCGTACAACCGTGTAGGTAAGGGACTCTCCCTCCGGGTCATTGACCTTCAGCGTGCCGTCATTGGGCAGATTTTTGTACGTTTCAATGGCGAGATCCTCGGCAACCGGTGCCTTGTCCTCTTTGCCGCGGATGGAAATGGTCATAATGGCCGTCTTTTCCACCCGGTTTTCGTAAATGGGCAGATAGGAAACCCTGGCGGCAGTATCTGTCTGGGTACGCAGGGGTTGGAAGGTCATTTGGCTGATCTGATCAGCGGAGAGAATGTCGCCGGAACGCAGAACACGGCTGCCCAGCATAACCGTACCGGTGTTGGGATCGGGAAGACCGGTGATGCAGATGCCTGCAACCTGCTCCTCACCGGAAAAATCCTGTGCCGTGAAGCAGTAAGCAGTGTCGCAGCTTACCTCGGCGGCAGAAACAGCGGCGGCTGCGCACAGCAGGCACAGCACCGCACAGGTAAAGCGGAAAACGCGGGTATGGGACATAATGAAAACCTCCTGTTTTTTGTCTGTGGAGGTATTGTTTGCCACGAAAAGCAGAAATATGCAGTTGTGTAAAAAAACTTTTCCATATTGGAAAAAATGTGATACAATGAAAGAAAAACACAGGAGGCACACTATGAAAACCTATGATGTGACCCATATTTCTGGCACACCGGACTGGTCCGCGATCCCGTCGGTGGCGCTGGAGCAGCACCTTTGGTCTGCGGAGCATTCGATCCGTCCTGCAGCACAGCTGGCCTGGGCAGAGGATGGGCTGTATCTGCGTATGCAGGTTCAGGAAGATAAGATCCACAGCCGCTATACCGGCTTTGCTGATCCGGTCTGTGAGGATAGCTGCCTGGAATTTTTCTTTTGCCCGGAGGAAGGTAGCTCCCGGTATTTTAATTTTGAGTTGAATCCCAATGGAGCAATGTATGTGGGCTTTGGATATCCAAACGGGCAGCGCTGCCGGCTGTACCGCACAGACTGGCAGAGCCTGCTGCAATGGGAGCCTCTGACGGTTCCCGGCGGCTGGGGTGCTCAGCTTCGGATCCCAGCAGCTTTTGTTCGTATTTTTGTGCCAGGGTTTACCCTGGAAAGCGGGTGTGTGCTTAGAGGTAATTTCTATAAATGCGGCGACCAAACAGAAAACCCTCATTTTATCGCCTGGAACCCGGTAGAAAACCCCACCCCCTGCTTCCATATGCCCCAATATTTCGGAGCCCTGCACCTGAAATAACCACCAGCCAAAGGCAGAGGAGAAATTTTTTATGACATTTTGGTGCTTTATGCTTTTATGTGATGCAATCATTCCGCTTTTGATGATCGTCGGCGGCTGGTTTATGTGGAAGAAATGCCCCCAAAAGATCAATTCCTTTATCGGTTACCGTACGACCCGTTCGATGAAAAACGAGGAAACCTGGGTATTTGCCAATCATAAGTGTGGAAAGCTTTGGTGGAAAACGGGCTGGTGTATGCTCCCAACTGCGCTGGTGCTCCTGCTTTTCCTGCACAGCCAGGAAGCCACAGTTGCAACAATCGCCCTCCTGCTTTGCACAGCCCAGCTGGTTACCCTCTTCCTGACCCTGTATTCCATAGAACACTCCCTGCACACAAATTTTAGATTATAATTGAAATTCTCGGAAATGCGAAAAAATCCCGTGTTGCGTTTATACAACACGGGACTTTGCTGTTTATTTAGCCCCAAAGGCCGTTGGGGTATTTGCCTTCGTCGGTGAAGGCTTGCAGTGCGGCTACCACGGTGGGCTTGTCGGCGGCATAGGTTACGCCGTACCACTTATCGGCAGATTCCAGCACCTTTACCGTTGCCTTCTTGTCATTCAAAAGCTGGCTGACTGTCCAGGGCAGGTAGTACTCAGCTTTTGCGGGATTCTTCGGCACATCGTTTTTCAGGAATGCCGGGAAACGGGCGGCAATTTCATCCAGGAAGTCGGGAGTAAAGCCCCAAAGATTCATAGAGACATTCACATTGGCATCCACATCCGTCCAGGTCTTGCCGTCGTCCTCGGTAAAATGAATGCCACCGTCGTATTTTTCAATTTTCGTGCGCTCGTCCACCTGAGTCAGGTAGCCGTTATCATCGGTGGCACAGATGCCCCGGGCAACAGAGCCGTTTTCGGTGACGGTGTTGCCCAGACGGTAGCCGACCATACAGAAATCATATGGTTCGCTCTGAGAAGCGTGGGATAAGTACTCGAAAATAACCTTATAGGCGGATTTTCCGTAGTAATCGTCGGCATTGATCACCGCAAAGGGCGCATCTCCGATTTCCTCCCGGGCACAAAGCACAGCGTGGCTGGTGCCCCAGGGCTTTGCTCTTTCCGCAGGAATGGAAAAATCTGCCGGGAGCTGCTTGTCAATCTCCTGATAGGCATAGCGGATCTCCATAGGGCACTTTTTCAGCCGCTGGCCAACCGTTTCCATAAAGTCCTTTTCAATGGCTTTCTTGATGATGATCACAGCGATTTCAAAGCCGGCCTCATGGGCATCGAACAGGGAATAGTCCAAAATGGCCTCTCCGTGGCTGCCAACCGGGTCGATCTGCTTCAGCCCGCCGTAACGGCTGCCCATACCGGCGGCCATAACAACTAATACAGGTTTCTTCATAACCGGAAATCTCCTTTATTCTTTTGGTGTGGATATTATAATCCCCTTTTGTAAAAAAGGCAAGTCAAAAGGGGAAAAATCCCCTTATTTGATAAAAAAACTACAGTTTTTGGGAAATATCCAGGCAGATGGGCTCCTTTTGCAGCTTACTCCAGGAAAACTCCCCGATCAGCTCCCGGGCGGAGATGGGCTCGTTCTGGTCAATCAGCCCGGCGGAGCTGGATAGCCACCCCAATAGTGTCGGGGCGGTCATTTGCTCCCGGAGAAAGCCGAGATCCATATCCCGGTCACGCTTACTCAGCCGCCGCCCGTCAGGGGCCACCAGCAGCGGTACATGGGCGTAGTCCGGATGGGGGAAGTCAAAGAGAGTCTGCAGATACATCTGCCGGGGGCAGGAACTGAGCAGATCCGCACCCCGTACCACCTCAGTCACGCCGCTGAGACCATCGTCCACGGTGACGGCAAGCTGGTAGACGAAGGCACCGTCCCCACGGCGCACCACAAAGTCGCCGCAGTCAGTGACCAAATTTTCCGAGTAGTCTCCCTGCAATCGGTCGGTTAGGGTAATACGCCGGTCAGGCACCCGGATTCGCCACGCGGGAGGGCGATGGAAGGCGGCCTGCTGCGCCGGGGGCAGTCCCCGGCAGGTGCCGGGGTAAATATAGGTGCCATCGGAAAGATGGGGCGCATTGACACTGTGAAGCTGTGCCCGGGTGCAATAGCAGGGGTAGAGAAGCCCCATTTCCATCAGCTTTTGAAAATAGGTCTCATATACCTCTGCCCGACTGCTTTGGGGTGCCGTTTCCTGATCCCAGGATAACCCCAGCCAGCGCAGATCCTTCCGTAAGGTGTCGGCATATTCCGGCCGGGCACGCTGTGTGTCAATGTCCTCCATACGCAGAATCATCGTACCGTCCTGACTGCGGACAGACAGCCAGGCGATCAGGGCGGCAAAAACATTACCAAGATGCATCCGGCCGGAGGGGGTGGGGGCAAAACGCCCCACGGGATGGTTGCTTTTTGTCATAAAGCCGTTCCTCCTTACGGTTCCTCTGTAAATTCTCCCATAACGCCGTCTCGATAAAGGCCGGTGATTTGCAGGGTGTGCAAGGTGTTGTGCAGCCCCTGTCCGGGGGCATACACCTTGATATAATTCGGTGTATGGCCAATAAACAGCCCTTCCTCCGGCTCTTCGAACAGAACCGGCACGCAGGTACCGATCATACTTTGCCGGTAGGCCAGAGACATTTCCTCTGCCACGGCGATGGCACGGCGGCTCCGCTCCTCCTTGACTGCGTTGGAGTGCTGTTCAGGCATCCTGTCAGCCGGGGTGCCCGGCCGGCGGGAATAAGGGAAGATGTGCATATCCGCAAAGGCACAGGCACGAATGAAGGAAAGGCTGGCCTGAAATTCCTCCTCCGTCTCACCAGGAAAGGCAACGATCATATCTGTTGTGATGGCACAGCCCGGAAAAAAACGGCGTAAAAGCAGAACACTTTCCATATAACGGGCGGTATCGTACTTGCGCTTCATACGGGAAAGCACGCTGTCACAGCCGGATTGAAGAGAAAGGTGAAATTGCGGGCACAGGTTCGGCAGTGCCTGCAGCCGGCGGCAAAAATCCTCGGTGACGATCCGGGGTTCCAGTGAGCCTAAGCGGATCCGCAGGGAGGGAACAGCGTGGCAGATCGCTTCAATCATTTCCTCCGGTACCGGCTTGCCCGGCAGATCTGTACCCCAGGAGGCAATTTCAATACCGGTAATGACGATCTCCCGATAGCCCATATCCCGAAGCTGGCAGGCTTGCGCCACGGCTACCTCCACCGGGGCAGAGCGGACGGGGCCACGGGTGTAGGGAATGATACAGTAGGAGCAGAAGTTCACACAGCCGTCCTGTACCTTGAGCATTGCACGGGTACGCCCCTCCAGACCGCCTGCGGGCAGAATTTCAAATTTCCGTCGCCGCAGTGCGTTGTCCACCTGCCCACGGCTCTGCCGGTCGTTTAAAGTGGCAAGCAGGGACTGCAAAAAGGCTTCCCGCTGTCCGCTTCCGCCGATCACATCTACTCCCAGAGCATTTACTGTGTCCGCCGCGTGCTGACAGTAGCAGCCGCATACGCCGATCACCGCTTCCGGATTCAGCTTCCGGCAGCGGCGGATCACTGCCCGGTTTTTCTTGTCTGCCACGGCGGTGACGGAGCAGGTGTTGATCACATAGCAATCGCACGCACCGTCAAAGGGTGCAACGGTGTGTCCCATACCGCTCAAAAGCTGCTCCATAGCCTGTGTTTCATATTGATTGACCTTGCAGCCTAATGTGTAAAAACCAAATATCATAGTAAAAACCACCAAATTCCATACGTCTGTACAGGGAAAATCGTCCGTTTCGTCTATTGAGAATTCACAAAAATCCTGCTATAATGAGCGTACTTTCCCCGTAGCAGCACACTCCTGGATAGGCTCTATTATAAACGATAAAAACCTGTTTGTACAGCATGGAGGGAATAAAAATGTTGGAATTTGATATTGTCCTCCGCTCTCTGAAGCAGGTGCAGGAGTTTGTGGATCTCGCTATGGTGCAACCCTTTGAAGTTCTGGTGGGCAACGAACGGCAGAATATCAACGGCAAGGATTTGATGGGAATGTTCAGTCTGGATTATTCCAATCCTGTTCGTGTGCGGGTCAAATGCTCTCCGGCAGAGTTTTCCGCGTTCCGTTCTTCTGTTGCTGGCTTTTTGATGTAACGCTTTTTGAAATATGTTTTCTACCGTCCTGGGAATACTCGGGGCGGTTTTTTATTTTTGGGGCAATGTAAAAGCAGCTGGGAGGCCACTGGCGTGGCTGCTTCCGCTGCTTTTTGGCTTATATAGGGATAGGGGAGGGGCTATTTCATAAATTTGTCAATAGCCTGACACAGATCATCAATGGCTTCTGTGTCACCGGCAGAGACGGCATCCACCATACAATGGCGCATATGATCCATCAGGATCACCTTGCCGGTATTATCCAGTGCGGAACGCACGGCGGCAAGCTGCACCAGCACCTCGGAGCAATCGTAGCCCTCTTCCACCATTTTTTTGACTTTTTCCAAATGCCCCAGGGCGCGTGCCAGCCGATTGATCACGGCTTTTTGATTTTCGTGGACATGACCATGGCTGTGGGCAATGCCGTGGGCGTGCAAATAAGCGTGGTCATGGGCGTGTTCGTTTTCGTGCTGCAAATCAGACATTTGCCGCCCTCCTTTTCGTTTTTGTTTATCATACCCGATTTTTTTGGAACTTGCAAGCCCCTGTGGGGGATATTTCCAAATTGACGGCAAGCCCTGTTTCTGCTATAATATGATCATAAGTATGCGTTCAGGAGGAAATATCCTATGAGAATGAGAAGAATGAAGAATTTGGAGCCCAGAACGGAGAAGTGCGCCGCCTACCGGATCACCGAGCCAGCCACCTTACAGGGCAATTGGAGAAGTTTGAAGCCGGACTGTACTACCCTTTGGGTAGAGGTTGGCTGCGGAAAGGGAAAATTCACCGCAGAGACGGCACAGACCAATCCGGATGTGCTGCTGATTGCCGTGGAGCGCTGCCGAGAGGCTATGGTGGTTGCTATGGAAAAGGCACAGCAGATGGGGCTGAAAAATGTATTCTATATTGATATGGATGTTGAGAAGATTGAAGAGATATTTGCCGGGCAGGAGATCGACCGGCTCTTTATCAATTTTCCCGATCCCTGGCCGAGAAAGAAAAATGCCAAGCGCCGCCTGACCCATCGGGGCTTTTTGGATAAGTATTGCCGTGTGGTACGCACCGGCGGCGATCTGCATTTCAAAACGGATAACGCACCGCTTTTTGCTTTCAGCGAAGAAGAATTTGCTGCCTGCGGTCTGCAGGTCAACAACCTGACCCATAACCTCCATAAGGACGGCATTCAGGGCATTATGACCGGCTACGAGGAAAAGTTCCACGCACAGGGTACCCCCATTCACCGCTGCGAGGTGGTGTGCAAGCCCTTCGTGCTGCCGCCGGATGAAAATAAGCAGGCGCAGGAGGAAACGGTATGACCGAATATGCCGCAGGGCAGTTTCAGGTCGCAGTGATCGGTGCCGGCCATGCCGGGATCGAGGCGGCGTTGGCCGCTGCCCGTCTGGGGCTTTCCACAGTCCTGTTTACCATCAATCTGGATGCGGTGGGGAATATGCCCTGTAATCCTGCCATTGGCGGCACCGGCAAGGGGCACCTTGTGCGGGAGCTGGATGCACTGGGCGGTCAAATGGGTGTGGCGGCGGATACTGCCTGTATCCAATACCGGATGCTCAACCGGGGCAAGGGGCCGGCGGTTCATTCTCTGCGGGCACAGGCTGACCGGCGGAAATATCAGCAGGTGATGAAGCATACGCTGGAGCAGCAGGAAAATCTCCAGCTTAAGCAGGCAATGATCGTCCGTGTGCTGACAGAAAATGGTGCAGTTTGCGGCGTGCAGACCCATTTGGGAGCCATTTATCGGGCGCAGGCGGTGATCCTTGCCACAGGCACTTATTTGGACAGCACGGTGATCACCGGCGAATCGGTGGTAGCCTCCGGTCCGGATGGAATGCACCCGGCGGTAGGGCTTTCCGACGACCTGCGGCGGCTGGGGTTGACACTACGCCGCTTTAAGACCGGAACGCCGCCCCGGATCAATCGCCGCAGCATTGATTTTTCCAAAATGGAGCTCCAGCCCGGAGATGAAGACCCGGAGCCCTTTTCCTTCCGCACGGAGCATCCGCTGGAAAACCGTGCCGTGTGCTACCTGACCTATACCAACGAAAAGACACACGCCATTATTCGGGAAAATTTTCACCGCAGTCCTATGTTTAACGGCACTATCTCCGGTGTAGGCCCCCGGTATTGCCCCAGCATTGAGACGAAGGTGGAGCGGTTTGCGGATAAGCCCCGCCATCAGCTTTTCATTGAGCCCTGCGGTATGGATACGGAGGAAATGTACATTCAGGGCTTTTCCTCCTCACTGCCGGAGGATGTGCAGCTTCAAATGCTCCATACGGTGGCCGGCCTGGAGCACGCGGAAATGATGCGTCCGGCGTATGCCATTGAATATGAATGTGTGGATCCCACAGAGCTTAAGCCCACTCTGGAACATAAGAAGGTGCCCGGCCTGTACGGTGCGGGGCAGTTCAACGGCTCTTCTGGCTATGAGGAAGCGGCAGTGCAGGGACTGGTGGCGGGTATCAATGCGGCACTGAAAATTCAGGGGAAGGAGCCTATGATCCTGACCCGGGATACCAGCTATATTGGCACCCTGATCGATGATCTGGTGACCAAGGGAACCGAGGAACCCTACCGGATTATGACCAGCCGGTCGGAATACCGGCTGCTGCATCGGCAGGACAATGCGGATGCACGGCTGACTGCCATCGGTGCAGCTGTTGGGCTGGTACCCCAGGAACGGCTGCGGCAGGTGGAGGAAAAGTATGCCAGTGTTCGCCGGGAGATGACCCGGCTGGAGAGCACCGGCACCCCGGCAAGCAATGCACTCAATGCTATGCTGCTGAGCAGGGGAGAGCAGCCTGTTTCCAATTCTGCCCGGCTGGCGGATCTGCTGCGCCGGCCGCAGGTAAGCTATGAGGATCTCAAGCCCTTTGATCCCAACCGTCCGGAGCTTTCGCCGGCGGTCACAGAGGAAGTGCAGATCCAGATCAAGTATGCCGGCTATCTTGCCCGGCAGGAAAAGCAGGTGGAGGCGTTCCAAAAGGAGGAAGCCCGCCGTCTGCCGGAAAATATCGACTACGAGAGTATTCAGGGATTGCGGCTGGAGGCTCGGCAGAAGCTCAGTGCCATCCGCCCGGTGTCCATTGGTCAGGCAGGACGGATCTCTGGCGTAAGTCCGGCAGATATTGCGGTTCTGCTGATCTATCTGGAGCAAAACCGCTGAGCTTCTATTAGTAATCATAGGGCGTTAGCCCGTTTCCAAAACAGATATAACGGATATAACGGAGAAAAATGCAATGAACAGAAAATTTCGGTTATCCACGGCGCTGGATATAGACGATCTTTTGATGGAATGCGTGCCCTACGCCATCCGGCTCGCAAATGAAAAGTATAAATTCGATCCCCTGCTGTCCATTTATGAGGTGGATCGCTGGGGAAGTCTGGGCACCCGTGCGGATGTGATTTTTGAATTTTTCCACGATCCTGAGTTTTTCCGCAATCAGCCGGTGATCAAGGGAGCAAAGGAATTTGTCCGCAAGCTCTCCAAGCTGACAGAGGTGTATGTTTCCACCTCGGTGTACCCGGAGTATATGTCCATCCGTGCTCAGCGGATTATGGAGGAATTTCCAGAGATCCCCCAGGATCACATTTACCTTGGCTCCGGAAAGGACCGGATTGATGTAGATATCCTGTTCGACGACGGACTGCACAATGTGATGCGCTCCAATGCCTCCTATCCCATTTTGATGCGCCGCCCCTGGAATCAGGATGCCTCCGGCATATTGGCGGTGAATACCTATGATGAATTTTTGAAGCTGGTGGAGGTTATTGCCGACAGCTATAATCCTCATCCGGACCATCGGTTCAGCGATGAACCCGGAGTGCTGGTACTGGTTGGCCCCTCCGGCGGCGGTAAGACAGAGCTGGCGCAGAAGCTGCTGAAAAAATCCCGCTCCTTCTGTAAGCTGACCAGCTACACCACCGATGCCACAGCCGGTATGCAGGACGGCCAATGGTATCACTATATTTCTGTGGATGCATTCCGGAAGATGTGCGAAAACGGGGAGATGTTTGAGTCCACTATGTATGCCGGTCACAACTATGGCTCCCGGAAAGAGGATGTGCAGTCCATTTTGGACAGTGGCAAGCACGTGCTGACCGTTATGGATATATGCGGCGCTATGTCTCTGAAGACCCATTTTTCCAATGTGACGACCGTGTATGTTCAGAGAGATAAGCGGGCACTGCTGGAAAACCTGCTGGATAAGCCCCTGAATAAGGATGAAAAGATCCGGCGGATCCTGTCGCTGGAGGCAGAGCAGAAGAATGCGGAGATTTGCGATTATCAGGTATCCGGTGACGACTGTGACCGGGCAGCGGAGGAGATTCTTACCAGCCTGATGAAAAAACGCAGAAAGAAATGATCGGTGGCCAAACGAACCACAAAAGATGGGGAAAACGCCCCCCGGAGGAGAAAAATGAAAACCTGCGATCTGCATACCCATTCCTATTATTCTGACGGCACCCTGTCTCCCACCCAGCTGATTTCTGGGGCGGAGGCAGCGGGGCTGTCAGCCATTGTACTGTCCGACCATAATACCGTGGCCGGACTTCCTGAATTTATTGCCGCCGGGGCCAAAAGCCCGGTGGAGGCCGTCCCCGGTGTGGAGTTTTCCACGGAGTATGAGGGTACAGAGCTGCACATCCTTGGACTTTTCATCCAGCCATCGCATTACACCCGTGTGGAGGCGCTGCTGGGAGAATTCCTGCAACGCAAGGAGGAAAGCAATCGCCGCCTTATTCATAAGCTCAATGAGCAGGGGATGGCACTGAGCTATGATGCTATTGCCCAAAGTGCCGCCGGTCGGATCAACCGGGCGGTGATCGGTGCGGAGATGGTGCGCCTGGGTTACTGCCAGAGTGTAAAAGAGGCGTTTGACCTGTGGCTGTCCCAAAGCAAGGGATATTATGTGCCGCCGCTGCGGCCGGATGCCTTTCAGGTCATCCGCTTTATCAAGTCCATAGGTGCTGTGGCTGTGCTTGCCCATCCATTCCTAAACCTGGATGAGCAGCGGCTGTGTGCTTTTCTTCAAAGGGCAGTGCCTGCGGGGCTGGACGGTATGGAGGTCTATTATTCCCGCTACAGCCCGGAGACGACCCGGCAGGCAGAGACTGTTGCGGAGCGGTTTGGCCTGCTGGATAGTGGCGGCAGCGATTTTCACGGCGGCAACAAGCCGGATATTTCTCTTGGAACCGGCACCGGGGAACTGTGCATCCCCCTTACCTTGCTGACAGCCCTTCGTCAGCGGATTGGCGGATGAAATTCACACAGATGTATGCCACCGATGAACAAAAGCCGCTAAAAATTCGCACAAAATTAAAAAACGCAAAAATTAGGGGTAGCAATTTGCCAAAGCCTATGCTATACTGATTAATGGTAAAATATCGGGAAGTGGAGCGGATACCAATGGAGCAGGAATTACAGAAGGCAAGCTTGTGGAAGCGGATCGCAGCGGGGATCTTTGATCTGATCCTGATTGCGGTGCTGGCTACCGGCTTCGGTTGGTTGCTTTCCACCGTCCTGAATTACGACGGCTACAATGACACCCTGGAGGCGGCCTATGCCCGCTATGAAAGCCAGTACGGTGTGACCTTTCAGATCACACAGGAGGAATACCTGGCACTGGAAGACAGCCAAAAGCAGAATTACGATGCGGCCTACGAGGCACTTACCGCCGATCAGGAGGCTATGCACGCCTATTCTATGGCGGTGAACCTGATGCTGGTCATCACTACAGCGAGTATCCTGCTGGCGATCCTGTGTATGTGCTTTGTGGTGCCCCTGATTTTGGGTAACGGTCAGACTGTGGGCAAGAAAATTTTTGCTCTGTGCCTGATGCGCACGGATGGGGTAAAGGTCAACAATCTGCAGCTGTTTGCGCGGGTGATCCTGGGGCAGTTTGCTGTGGAGACTATGATCCCTGTCTATGTGGCGTTTATGGTATTTTGGGGAACAGTGGATATTTTCGGCCTGCTTTTGGTGGCAGTTCTGTTGATTGCCCAGTGTGTCTGTATGGCGACGACCAAAACCAACAGCCTGCTGCACGACCTGATGGCCGGTACGGTGGTTGTGGATTTCGGTTCCCAGCGTATCTTCCGCACCACGGAGGATCTCATCGCCCATAAAAAGCAGGTTGCGGCGGACCGTGCTGCCCGCCAGCCCTATTAAACTCTGCGGAACGGCTTGCCCGCTCCGATGGATATACAATTGAATAAATAAAAAACAATATAGAAACAGGAAGGATATTTGTATGAAGGTAGTACTGCAAAATCTGACAAAAATCTTCCCCAGCCGTGACAAAAAGTCCGGCAAAGAGGTGGTCGCCGTCAACGACTTCACCTTTGAGATTCCCGATGGTAAGCTGATCGGCCTGCTTGGCCCCTCCGGCTGCGGCAAGAGCACCACGCTGTATATGATCAGCGGTCTGCAAAAGCCCACCTCTGGCAAGATCTTCTTCGGTGATGACGATGTGACGGAGCTGTCCACGGAGAACCGCGGCATTGGCCTGGTGTTCCAGAACTATGCGCTTTATCCCCATATGACAGTTAAACAGAACATCCTCTTCCCGCTGGAAAACCTGAAGGGTGCCGACAAGCTGAGCAAAGAAGAGATGCACAACCGTGCCTATGAAGTGGCAAAGCTGGTGCAGATCGACGAGCTGCTGGACCGGAAGCCCAGTGAGCTGTCCGGCGGTCAGCAGCAGCGTGTCGCCATCGCCCGTGCTCTGGTCAAAATGCCCCGCGTTTTGTTGCTCGACGAGCCTCTTTCCAACTTGGATGCCCGTCTGCGCTTGCAGACCCGTGAGGAGATCCGCCGCATTCAGAAGGAAACCGGTATTACCACTGTGTTCGTCACCCACGACCAGGAGGAGGCTATGTCCATCTCCGATATGATCGTGGTGATGAAGCTGGGCGTGCTGCAGCAGATTGGCAAGCCTCAGGATGTGTATGATGATCCGGTCAACCTGTTTGTTGCCAAGTTCCTGGGCACACCTCCCATCAATGTGCTGGAGGGCAATATTGCCGATGGAAAGCTGTATATCGGCGGAGCAGCCGTACTGGAGACTCCCGGCGTTGCCGATCAGGATGTCTATGTGGGCATCCGTCCCGAGGGCTTCGAGCTGGATGAGAATGGTGCACTGGAATGCAATGTGTCCAATGTGGAGGTTATGGGTCGCGATGTGAGTGTTGTCTCCACCCATCCCAACTCCGTAAATCCTGTGATCCGCTCCATCATCGATGCGGATAACCGTGCCGCTGTCACCGGCGAGACTGTCCGGTTTGCTATCAAGCCCCATAAGCTCTTTGTATTCAACAAGGAGACCGAAGAGCGTATCTATTTTTGAGGTGATGCGCTATGGTAGAAAATAAGCATCAATGGAAAGCTTGGCTTTACCTGTCCCCGGCAATCATTCTGCTGCTGGTGTTTACTGTGTGGCCGATTATCAATACGCTGGTTATGGCCTTCCAGAATGGCTACAGCGCAAACCTTGCCAAGGGCGGTCAGGTCTTTGAATTCGGTATTCAGAACTTCCAAAAGGTCATTGGCTACAAGCGGTTTAAGAACTGCCTTGTTAATACGATGATTCTCTGCGTGGCGACTGTGCCCATCTCCACGATTCTGGCACTGCTTGTCGCTGTCGCACTTAATTCCATCAAGGGTCTGCAGAAGACCTTGCAAACCATCTTCTTCCTGCCTTATGTGACCAACTCCATCGCCATCGGTATGGTGTTTGCGGCTATGTTCAATATCATCGGCCTGCGTAACGGCGCAGACGGCAGCCAGATGGCAGATACCTGGGGTATTATCAATAATGTGATTATGGCCTTTGGCGGCCAGCCGATCAACTGGATCAATGCAGGTTCTACATACTGGGCAAACATCGTGGTTATGGTGATCTATATCGTATGGAACGCACTGCCCTTCAAAATCCTGATCCTGCTGGGCGGCCTGCAGAGCATCAATAAGCAGTATTATGATGCGGCCAAGGTGGATGGCACTCCCCGCAGAAGAGTGTTTACTAAGATCACTGTCCCGCTGCTTTCTCCTATGATTGCCTATGTGGTCATTACCGGCTTTATCGGCGGCTTCAAGGAGTATTCCAGCATCATCGGTATTTTCGGCGATACTATGGGTCCTGTTCACGATGCCGGCCGGCTCAATACTATGGTTGGCTTCATCTATGACGCTTTGGGTACCAACCAGCACGGTACTGCCAGTGCTGCCGCCCTGATCCTGTTTGCTATTATTATGGTTGTTACTATGATCAATATGCAGGTCAGCAAGAAGCGCGTGCATTATTAAGGAGGCAGAGCTTATGGAAAAGAATACAATGTCTACTATGCACGCAAGGGACCTGCAGCAGACCACTGCCACCCAGCGGGTTATGGGCACGCTGGTCAAGATCGGCACCTATGCATTCCTGCTGATTATGGCACTGATCGTGCTGTTCCCATTCTACTGGATGATCATTTCCTCTCTGAAGACAGAAGCGGAGTACCGGCAGGCGATGCCTACTTTCTGGCCGAAGGTCATTGTTTTTGGCAACTATGCCGAGGCTTTCTCTGCTGCCAGCCTGGGCCGTCTGTTTTTGAACACCCTGTTCGTCGGCGTGGTTTCCACATTGCTGTCGCTGGTTATCACCGTGCTGTCCGCCTTTGCCTTTGCCCGTCTGGAGTTCAAGGGTAAGGATGCTATGTTTGCCGCTCTGCTGGCAACGATGATGATCCCCGGCGAGCTGTTTACTATCACCAACTATATCACGATCAATAACCTCGGCTGGATGAACAGCTTCAAGGCACTGATCGTTCCGTTCCTCGTCAGTGTGTTCTATATTTACCTGCTGCGGCAGAACTTCCTGCAGATCCCCAATGAGTTGTATCTGGCAGCCAAGGTGGACGGCACCTCCGATCTAAAGTACCTGTGGAAGGTTATGGTGCCGCTGGCACTGCCCACCCTGATCTCTATCACCATCCTGAAGATGATGGGTGCCTGGAATACCTACATCTGGCCGAAACTGGTGGCCAATGACGATGCGCACCAGCTTATTACCAATGGCTTGCGTAACGCCTTTACCTCCACCTCCGGTCAGACCAATTACCCGGTGCAGATGGCAGCTGTTGCCATCGTATCCGCACCGCTGTTTATGGTGTTCCTGTTCCTGCGTAAGTATATCATGGCCGGCGTCAGCCGCAGTGGTATCAAGGGTTAATGTTGTATGAGAAACGGGCGGACGGTCTGTGACCCTTTGCCGAGCCGGTGTCCGCATCAGCCCAGCGGCAGCATTCCGGGGAGACCCGGGAAGGCAAATGCACCGCTGGTCCGATGGGAACATCGGCTCAGGGGAGGGGAATAGACGGCTTCCTGTTTTGAATAGGAAAACAGTAAAAATTTGGACATGAGAAAGGAAAAGAAATTATGACCAAAAAACTGATCGCACTTTTGATGCTGGCTGCCCTGCTGGTATCTATGGTAGCCTGCGGCGGCACCGGCAGCACAAACACCGAGCCACAGACCGACCCCTCCGGCAACACCATCGTGGGCAACTTCGCAATTCCCGAAGGCGGCTACGACGGAAGCGAGGTTACCATCAAGTTTGCGCACACTATGGGTGCAAAGCTTCAGGAAGTGCTGAACTACCACATCGGTGAGTTCAACAAGCTGTATCCCAACATCCACATTGAGCACAGCAGCTACGGCGGCTGGAGCGACATTTCCGGCCTGATCAACACCGAAATCGCCGGCGACAATGCTCCCAACATCGCTTACTGCTACCCCGACCACGTTGCTACCTACAATATGGCAAAGGCAGTTGTGATCCTGGACGATCTGATCGGCAGCGATATCACTGTTACCCACGAGGATGGTACCACCGAGGTTCTGGGTCTGACCGATGAGCAGATCGCTGACTACATCGAAGGCTTCTACAATGAGGGTGCCGCTTACGGCGACGGCCTGATGTACACTATGCCTATGAGCAAGTCCACCGAGGTTATGTACTATAATAAGACCTTCTTCGAGCAGAACAACCTGACTGTTCCCACCACTTGGGAGGAGATGGAAGCTGTCTGCCGTCAGATCCTTGCACTGGATCCCACCTGCGTGCCTCTGGGCTATGACTCCGAGGAGAATATGTTCATCACCTTCGCTGAGCAGAACGGCTACGACTACACCTCTGCTACCGGCGACCACTACCTGTTCAATAACGACAACAACAAGTCCTTCGTCAAGATGCTCCGTCAGTGGCATCAGGACGGCCTGATGACAACTCAGGAAATCTACGGCGCTTACACCTCCGGCCTGTTCACCGAGACCGACAAGAGCGTGCTGCACTGCTATATGTGCATCGGCTCCTCCGGCGGTGCCAGCTATCAGATTCCCGATGACCGTGCTTTCGAGGTTGGCATTGCTCCTGTTCCTCAGGTGAACGCCAGCAACAAGAAGGTCATTTCTCAGGGCCCCAGCCTCTGCATCCTCAAGGGTGGCAAGACCACCGATCAGCAGGTTGTCGCTTCCTGGCTGTTTGTCAAGTACCTGACCACCAATATGGCTTTCCAGACTGAGTTTTCCTCCACCTCCGGCTATATGCCCGTGCTGAAGTCCGCTCAGGATCAGGAGACCTATGCACAGTGGCTGGGCAAGGCTGACGGCTACTCCTTCCTGACCGCATATGTTGTTAAGGTCGGCCTGGAGCAGGCAGATGCCTACTTCACCTCTCCCGCATTCAATGGCTCCTCCGCTGCAAGAACTCAGGTCGGTGCTCTGCTGGCTAAGTGCCTCAGCGAAAAGACCGATGATGTGGACAGTCTGATCAACACTGCATTCGAAGATGCCTACGACGAGTGCGTGTTCCTGGGCGGCTAAGCCCTGCGAGGCAGTCATATGAAAAAAAGAGTATTCGCCCTGCTGGTGGCCCTTTGCATTGCATTGGGCTGCCTGGCAGGCTGCTCCGGCAGCGGAGATACCACCACCGCCCCGGATACCTCCACCGAACCGGTGACTGAGCATATCGACTATGCAGCCTCCGTTTCCCTCGATAAAGCGGCGCCTACTCTGAAGCAGGAAGTCACCGTCAAGAATTTTGTTGACGGTGACACCACGCATTTTTATGTTCCTTCCTCTGTTGCTCCCGGCGGTGTGCTTAAAGCCCGCTACCTGGCAGTCAATACCCCGGAATCTACCGGTAAGATCGAGGAATGGGGCAAGTGCGCCAGCAATTTTACCAAGGAAAAGCTTTCCTCTGCCCAGTCTATTATGATCGAATCCGATACCGATAGCTGGAATTTGGACTCCACCGGTTCCCGTTACCTTGTCTGGGTTTGGTATCAGCCTGAGGGCAGCGATACCTATAGGAATTTGAATATCGAGCTGCTGCAGGAGGGCCTGTCCATCGCCTCCAACTCCGCCTCCAACCGCTATGGCGAGACCTGTATGGCCGCCATTGCACAGGCCAAGGCAGAGCAGCTTCATATGAATTCCAAGGAAAAGGATCCGGATTTCTATTATGGAGATGCCATCCCTGTTACGCTTAAGGGTCTGCGTACCAATATTGAGCTGTATGAGGGACTGCAGGTTGCCTTTGAAGGCACCATCACCTATGAAAACAGCCAAACGGTCTATGCTGAGGATTATGACGAAGAGACTGGTATGTACTACGGTATGACCGTCTACTATGGTTATAACCTCACGGGCACCGGCTTGGATATCCTTCAGGTGGGCAATCGGGTAAAATTTGTGGGCTCCGTCCAGTACTATGCAACTGCCGGTACCTGGCAGGTTTCCGACATTAAGTATGTGGATATGCGCCCCAATGATCCCAATAACATTCAGCTCATTTCCTCCGATCAGGCTCCGGCCTACGCTTCCTATGACCCGCAGGACTTTGCTACCGGTAAGGTGACAGTGGATTGCCTGACCTCTCTGGACAGCGACGAGACAGAGGAAAAGACCTTTGATTTTGCACACCTGACCCTGGGAACCTCCGTATCCTTTGAGAATATGAAGGTTACCCGTGTGTATACCACCACCAACGAGGAGAGTTCCTCCAAGGGCGCAATGACCCTGACCTGTACAGTCGCAGGGCAGACCATTGCTGTCCGCACCGTCGTTCTCAAGGATGTAAACGGCGATTTGATCACCTCCGCTGCCTATGAGGGCAAGACGATCAATGTCAAAGGCATTGTCGATTACTACAACGGCAGCTATCAGGTGAAAGTATTCTCTGCAAGTGATATTACCGTCGTAGGCTGAGCCTGCACGGAGATAAACGTTCCTTATCGTCAAGGGAACATCCAAAAATAAAAGAAGGAGCTTGCTATGAAAAAGGTATTATCATGGATCCTTCTGCTGACCCTGGTGCTGGGCTTGTTCGCCGGCTGCCGGAATACGCAGAATGATGTCACGACCGAGCCTCAGGGAACCATTTCCGAGGGCGACATTGACGGTATCAATGCCGCGATGGACTACCTGAAGGCCATCTACAAGAACACAGAGGAAGCCCAAAAGACCGCTGTGGACTATACCCGTTACGGCGTTGTCCGTATTGCCGGTGTGCCCTATGAGGTCGTTTGGAGTGTGGATGTCAGCGAAGAATTCGTTGAGATCATTGTCAATGATGATGGCACCGTTACCATCCATATCGTTAAGGCCGGCGAGGAGGATACTCCCTATACGCTGACAGCTACCATTACCGATGCTGTTGGTAATTCCGTGTCCCATAGCTGGAATATGGTCATTCCCGCAGCGGTTGATCAGGTTTCCATCGTTAAGGAGGCCTATGCCCTGAAGAGCGGCGAAAGTATGGATCACGAGGTCACCCTGACCGGTAAGATCATCTCCATCGACACCGCTTATGACCCCGATTATAAGAATATCACCTGTACCATCGAGATCGAGGGCGCAGAGGATATGCCCATTAAGTGCTACCGCCTGAAGGGCGAGGGCGCCGAGGAGCTGTGCGTGGGCGATACCATCACTGTTACCGGCACCATCAAGAACTACAATGGCACCGTCGAATTCGACTCCGGCTGTGTGCTGGTTGCCGTTGTTCCCGGCGACCGGATCAAGGCTCCCGAGGATATGAAGGAGATCGTTGACCAGGCCTATAAGCTGGGCGCCAATAAGTCTCTGCCGTACGAGGCCACTTTGACCGGTAAGATCACTATGGTCAAGCAGGCCTACGATGCTGCTTACGGCAATATCACCGTGGAAATGGTTGTAGAGGGTCGCGAGAATTACCCCATTCTCTGCTATCGTTTGAAGGGCAGCGGCGTGGAGTCCATTGGTGTCAATGATATCATCACCGTTACCGGCTACATTATCAACTATGTGGGCGAGAATGGCAAGAGCACCATTGAGTATACCAATGGTTGTAAGCTGGTCTCCTGGATCGACAAGCCGGGTCCGGTCGTTCCCTCCGATCCCAAGGAGATCGTTGACCAGGCTTATGCGCTGGGCGCCAATAAGTCTCTGCCGTATGAGGCAACTCTGACCGGTAGGATCACCAAGGTCACCCGTGCATATGATCCTGCTTACGGTAATGTCTCTGTTCAGATCGTTATCGCAGGCCGTGAGGATAAGCCCATCGTTTGCTACAATATGACCGGCAACGGCATTGCCAATATTGATATTGGTGATACCATCACTGTTAAGGGTTATATCGAAAATTATGTGGGCGATAAGGGCTATAGCACCATCGAGTACAATAGACCTGTCCTCCTCAGCTACACAAAGAACCCCAATAAGGCACCCTCCGATCCCGTGGAGATCGTTAAGGCTGCTTATGCACTGAAGGGTGGCGAATCTCTGCCCTATAAGGCAGTCCTGACCGGTAAGGTTACCAAGATCGCAAATGCTTACGATCCTTCCTACAATAACATTACTGTCATCATCGAAGTACCCGGCGCAGAAGATATGCCCATTAAGTGCTTCCGTATGAAGGGCACCGATATCAGTAAGATCGCTGTAGGCGATACCATCACTGTTAGCGGCTATATTATCAATTATCAGCACGAATCCGGCGATACCGAAGTGGAGTATGAGGCCGGCTGTATGATGACAAATCGTGTCAGTGGCGGCGGCGTAACCCCCACCACACCCACCGTTCCCAACGGCGAATATGTGAAGAATCCGGAAGCCGGTGTTGCCTATAAGCTGGGCATCTACAATGGCAAGGGCATTTACCTGTTCACCGGCAAGACGGATAATGCGTCCTACCGTTTGGCTACCACACAGGACTCCTCCAAGGCAATTGATGTCTATGTCGAGCAGGTCAGCGGCGGTTACCATCTGTACTTTATGGACGGCACCACCAAGACCTACATCCGTACCTATGAGCGCACTTCTAAAAATGATAATGGCGAGGATGTTAAGAGCGGCTCTTTGGAGCTGGTGACCTCTGCTCCTGCTGAGGTTTACACCTATAACAGCGTGCTCAACACCTTCGTTGTCTATGTTGGCGAGAATTTCTATTACTTGGGTACCTACGGCACCTATACCAACATTTCCGGCCAAAAGAGCTACTATGTTACCGGTGAAAATGCAGGCAATGTGGATGTAAGCCAGTTCCCGGCTCGTCTGTACCCGGCCGATATCGAGACCGAAGAGCCCACTACAACGGAGCCTACTACCACCACACCTACTGCACCCAGTGTTCCCAGCGATGAATATGTAGTCGTGACCGACATTGCACCTGAAACAGCATACAAGCTCGGCGTTAACATCGGCACAAAGACTCTGTACTTCGATGGTAAGACGAAGGACGGTCAAAGCTGGTACCTGACAACAACTGAAAATGTCAATGAAGCCGTGGATGTGAAGCTGGAGTCTGCTGACGGCGGCTACCTGCTGTACTTTATGGATGGCGAGACCAAGACCTATCTCCATGTCTATCAGTATACAAATGATAAAGGAAATCTGAGCGGTACATTGGAACTGACAACCACAAAGCCCACTGATGTTTACACACTGAATGAGGTGTATAACACGCTGGTCTATGTGGCAAGCGAAACCAATTCCTATTATGTTGGCACATATACCAATAAGAATGGAATCACTTATGAAACTTTGAGTGCATCCAGTCTGTCTTATATGAATGCCACCAATGTGGATGTAACTCAGTTCCCGGCTCGACTGTATACCCAGTCTGTTGAGCCCGATCCGGAGCCCACTACAACAGAGCCTACTACCACCGCGCCTACTGCACCCAGTGTTCCCAGCGATGAATATGTAGTCGTGACCGACATTGCACCTGAAACAGCATACAAGCTCGGTGTCAACATCGGCACAAAGACTCTGTACTTCGATGGCACCAACTACAATGGTAAGGCTTACAAGCTAAATGTGACTGAGGATGCCACCAAGGCAGTGGATGTAAAGTTGGAGTCTGCCGATGGCGGCTATCTGCTGTACTTTATGGATGGCGATACCAAGACTTATATCCACGCATTTGAGTATCAGTCCGCCACCTCCAGCTATCCCAGCGGAACATTGGAACTGACTACCACAAAGCCTACAGATGTTTACACTTTGAATGAAGCAGTGAATACGCTTGTTACTGCAATTGGTGATAACAGCTACTTCCTTGGCACTTACTACAATAGCAAGTATTCCAACACAGAAGAATGCATCAGCGGCAGCAGTACCTACTACATCACTGGTGATAATGCAGGCAATGTGGATGTAACTCAGTTCCCGGCACGGCTGTATGCTCAATCTGCTGGTTCTACGGAGCCTCCTGCAACATCTGCTCCTGATAGGCCTGTGGCTTCCGGATTTGTAAAGGTGACAGAAGAGCAGACTGATTATTCCGGCACATATCTGTTTGTTTGTGAAGATCTGAATCAGGCAATGGATAGTGCATTGTCCACTTTGTCTGACAATGCTGCAAATGGTAAGGCAATTACGATTGCAAACGGTGCCATTGAGGCATCCGATGCAATGAAGGCAATTGCTGTGATCATCGAAAAAGTAGAGGGCGGTTATCTCCTGCGGACAGTCGATGGCAGATATTTGTCCAGATCTTCAAATTTTACTGGTATTGAGATTACAGAGGATAAAGCCTCTGCCGGCATCGTCAGCATTGCTTGGGAGAACGGCAATGTAAAAATTACTGGTGAAGGCGGTGCAGTATTCTGCGTAGATAATTACAAAAACAAGAATCGTTTTGTATTCCTGGCTACAAAGTATTTGAATGATTCTTATCCGGTTTATCTGTACAAGTTGACGGAAACTGAGGAACCGGAGCCGGACGACGGCACTGTTTCCATTGCAACGGCTTTGGCCGGTGAGAATGGCGAGACCTTCAAGGTAAAGGGCGTTGTTACCCTGGTTGACGGCCAAAACATCTATGTTCAGGATAATACCGGCGCTATCTGCCTCCGTATGACTTCTGCACCTACCGATATTTCCCTGGGCAACACCATCATCGGTACCGGTAGCAAGAGCGTATACAACGGCCTGACCCAGTTGGGAAGTGCTACCTATGAGAAGTCTGAGGGTATGACTCTGCAGCCGAAGGAAACCACCATTGGTGCTCTGACCACTGCTGATATCTGCGCTTATGTCAAGCTTACTGGTCTGACCGTTACCGAAGTCTATGACAACAACGGTGCGTACTCTGCTCCGAACATTACTGTTCAGGACAACGATGGAAACAGCATTCAGCTTTATAAGGCTGTTGTTGACAAGGTTGACGGAGCCTGGAATGTTAAGGTTGGCGATGTGATCAATGTGTATGCAGCAGTTGGATACTTCAACAAGTACCAGCTTCGCAATACTATTGCAGCGGAAATTGGTGTGGTAACCTCCGGTTCCACCGAACCCCCCACATCCACAACCACAGCTCCCACCACCCCCGTTGACCCTGCTACCGGTGTGAAGTATACCTTCGCAAACTATACAGCAGGTACGCAGTTTGCCAAGGGTGAAGAGCATAAACTGGATGAAACAGTGACTGTGATTTCCAACGGTGCTCATTTTACATCGCAGCTTCGTATTTACTCCCTGACTGATAAGAATGTTGAAAACTGCCATGCTATTATTCAGTCTGCAAAGGTTATCAAATCCATTGATCTGACCGCTGGCAATAAAGTGGATATACTGAATGTCTACGGTTCCGTGGACGGTGAAACCTATACGCTGATCAAAGCTGTTGACATTACTGCTACAAGCTATAAAAGCTACACAGTGGATATGCCTGAAGGCACAGCTTATAAGTACTTGAAGTTGGAAGCTCCCAATCAGCAGATCCGCATTCAGGATATGACCATCACCTTCGCAGAGTAAAACCGGTTTCTTAAAATCGTATACCCAAAACAAGGGCGGCACGATCGTGCCGCCCTTTCCCATACCCATCCACAAACGCAACCCATTTCAATTGCCCAACCTTATAAATAACGAAACATTTGCCGCTGCAAACAAAGAAAAGACCGACGGTATTCTGTGGAATGCTGTCGGTCAAATTATTATACTTGGGGCTCAGGTGAAACAGAGGGGAGGTTATTAAACCACATTTGAGTTGTTCCGTGTATCTTTTTATTTCTCCTACAATTTTTTACACTAAGTTTATAGAACAAGTAAAGAATATTAGAAAAGTCTGCACCAAACACTTCCTACAGAATAAAATCGGCATACCATAAAGATAAGATGTTGTTTTGCTAAGAGTTGCATTGTAATATAGAAAATCAAAAATAGCAGCTAGGCTGTATTTACCCAATGCAGTATTGAGTGCTTCCTGAAGCATATCTGCCAGCATATCCAGCAGCACATCCTCACGGATGGTTGCGCCGGGGCAGGAATCTTTACTGATTCTGCTTCTGCTCAGACAATGGTACAGGTACACATCATCGGATTTCTTGCGGATGTTTCTCTGTCTGTGCAAGCTGCCGCCGCAATGGGAACAGAACACCTTACCTTTCAGAATGTTCGGAGTGTAGGATTTGACTTCCCGTGCCTTAGCGCGCTGTGCGGTCTGGTCGAGAATTTTCTGTACCGCGTCAAACTGTTCCCGGCTGATGATTGCTTCGTGAGTGCCGCGAACAATCGTCCATTCATCGGCATCTACCTTGACTTGTCTGTGGTCTACGGTTTTGGTCTGCCCCTGGACGAGATCTCCGGTGTAAACTTCGGAGCGGAGAATTGCGCCGACTGTCCGGGTCTGCCATTTGCCGTTGCCCAGCAGGTTTTCGTGGGTAATCGTACCCTGAGTTTTCTTGTAGTGGCTCGGAGGTAAGAAACCTTCCTCATTCAGCCGCACGGCGATGGTATTCAGCCCTGCGCCCTCATACGCCCATTGGAACATCTTCTGCACCACAACGGCGGCAATTGGGTCGATGATAAGCTGGTGGCAATCGTCCTTGGCTTTCAGATAACCGTAAGGAGTACGCGCCCCGATAAACTTTCCGTCCTTCATGGCCTGCCGCTGCTGCGCCCTGATCTTGCGCCCAATATCCAAAGCATAGGCTTCGTTTATCATGTTGCGCAGAGGGATGATGATACCGGAATGGGCATCTTCCGGGGCGGCGGTGTCGTAGTTCTCATTGACCGCGATAAAGCGGATGTTTCTGATACGGAAATACTGCTCGATATAATAGCCGGTGTCGATGGTGTTCCGTCCCAAACGGGAAAGGTCTTTAACAATCACGCAGTTTGCGTAACCGGCTTCAATATCGGAGAGCATCTGCTGGAAGCCGGGACGGTGGAAATTCGTTCCCGTAGCTCCGTTGTCGATGTAGGTATTGTAAACTGTAATCTCTGGGTTCTGTTCCAGAAACCGGGCGATAATCAACTGCTGTGTTTCAATGGATGCGCTGCGGGTATGGGAATCTTCTACCGAAAGACGGACATAGATAGCGGCGCGACAAGTGTTATCGACTTCCGGTGCGATAACGGCAATCGTTTCTTTTCTGCTTTTTCTTGCCATGCTTAACCCGCCTTTCTATGTTCAAATTCTTCGGTCTGCTGATTCTGCGCCGCCAGCTTAATATCTGGCGATAAGGGTGGCGTTGACGATCAGGCGCAGTGCCTCCGGGTCGATGATCTCCGGGTCTGACAAGTCCTCCACGGTGACGGATTCCGTTTTGGAGTACAGGTCACGCGCCGCCATGAACAGGGCGTAGTTATGGGGAGATATATTGCGGAGTACGGCATAGCCAAACTCAATACCGTGTTTGCAGAAGCAGTTCGCCGTGCGGTGGTGAATATCATCATTGGCAGTCAGCAGATACATCGCCGCATGGTAGGCATTGGTATCACGGGAGCGGCGATACTTCTGGATGGCGCGCTCAAAGTGCATCCTGCGCTCATGCTGTTCGTTGCTCCAAAGGCTTCCGTGGAAATGCTTGATAAGCAGCTTGAAGCGGTAGAACAGGCGGCGGTCATAAGAAAAGGTTTCCATGATCGCCTCGCGGTAGCCTACCACACCGGCCTCAAT
>CAZTNP010000021.1:0-25191 GCA_964615545.1 uncultured Oscillospiraceae bacterium
AAGCCGGTATCAAGGTTTACAACCGTACCAACGGCAAGCCCATCGTCAACTCTGCCGATGCCGGCTCCCGTATCGGCTACATTGACCTGGCCGCTGCCAACGATGCCATCTGTATCGCTCTGTGCTCTGCCGACGGCATTGCCAAGGACAACGACGAGCGTATGGTCCACTGCGACAATATGCTGGAGCGTGGCCTGAGCTTGGGTATGGAAGCCACCGACCTGTGGTTTGACCCGCTGTTCCTGGTGGTAAAGGGTATGCAGGATAAGCAGATGGAAGTCCTGGAGGCCATCAAGATGTTCTCCGAGAAGGGCCTCAAGTCCACCGGCGGTCTGTCCAACAACTCCAACGGCGCACCCAAGCACGTCCGTCCCATTATGGACTCCGCTCTGGTCGCTATGTGTATGATGCAGGGTCTGACCTCCGCAATCGTTAACCCCAACGACCTGCGGCTGATGGAGACCATCAAGTCCTGCGACATCTTTAAGAACCACGTTCTGTACTCCGACTCCTACCTGGAGCTGTAAGAAGCGTACAGAAAACCGTATCCCGTAGCTTTTGATCCGGGAGGGAGAAAAACCTCCCTCCCGGATTTTGCTTTTTTATGAGAACGATCAACAATTATGACATTATGCGGCAGGCCGCAATGACACGCTTTTGCGGGTATGACCCGGAAAGCTACCGGCATAAGCCCGGTGTCCGGGTAACGGAAAAGACTGTTTTTACCCATTTTCTGGGAATGGACACCCAAATCAGCCGGGAAAACGGTCAGGTCACCCTGCTTTCGCAGCCGGCAGATTTCAGCGAAACCCTCGTCGTGCTGGACTGGCTGTGTGATGGCTTGCCGGAGGCTGTGGCCGCAGGCATCTATTGCCCGGTGAGCAGTCTGCCCGGTGTTTTCGTCCGGGGCAACGGTCTGTATATGGACTGGGCAGAGCTGGCAATGGAAATACAAGCGCAGCCGGAGCGGTTTCGGCAGGGCATTGTTTCTATGGGCGGCCGGGTGCTTCCACTGGGTGACCTGGGTGGCGAAATTCCGGTATTTCCCGGGCTTTTTATGCGAATAAAAAGCTATTGGGGGGACGGAGAATTTCCCCCGTCCGTTACATTGCTCTGGGATGAAAATATTTTGTCCTTTATCCGCTATGAGACGGTTTATTATCTGGCGGATGCACTGAAAAAATGGCTGAAAATATGCTTGCGGGAAGGAGCAAATTTGCAGTGAAAAGATTTTTGGCGGTGCTGACCGTGTGTCTGCTGCTGGTGGTGACACTGGCCGGCTGCAATGAGACCTCCGATGAGCAGGCAGGGAAAATGCTTCAGGCACTTTCCGCGGGAGATACCCATCAGGCTATGCTGCTTCTGCACCCCACAGTGGTGGCGGAGCTTTCTGACCCTCAGGGGCAGCTTCAGCAGATCGTGTCGCTTTTGGACGGCAGATATGTTACGGAACTTCAGCAGACACAGGCCTACACCGGCTATAAGTTGCTGGGCAAATACACCGGCAGGGAAGAGCAGACCGTCTATCAGCTCACTCTGGACGATGGCAGCCTTTGGCAGCTGCAGACCGTCTATTATTCCGGCACGCAAAGTGGTTTTGCCACCTTCTATCTATCTCAGCCGGAAGCTTGATTTTGTATATTCAGCCTCAGGGCTTAATATAAGAAAGTCCGGATAATTTCAATGCGGAAAGAAAGCGTGCTTCTTTGCCGCCGCTTTTCCCACGCAGCCGGGAGAATCCGGAGATTTCGCAAACCAATTACTAAAAATTTGGAGGAATCACTATGAGCGTATTAACCGATTTGATTTACGCCGGCTCCAACGCGGTTGCCGGCCTGACTGAGGGTGCTGTCAACGAAGCCATTGCCAAGTACGGCGCGGACAAAGAAATTGCCTTCCCCGATACTGCCTATTGCTTCCCCACCATATACGCAGCCACCGGTGTGAAGGTCAAAACTCTGGGCGATCTGCCCGCCTGTGTCGGTGTGCTCAAGAGTCTGATCACCGGCCAGGAGGATTTGGGTCAGGCACTCAATGCTGGCCTGGCAACAGCCGTTGGCGCGGAGATCATTGAGGGACTGAAATATGTGGAGGGCACAGACCCCTACGCCAATGAATCCGGCATCGGCTTCGTTCCCGATCCCATCATCCGCTCCCTGGGTGTTCCCCTTGTTACCGGCGATATCCCCGGCGTTGCCGTTGTGCTGGGCAAAGCAGAGGATGCTGCCAATGTGGTCAGCGTGGTCAAGGACTATCAGTCCAAGGGTATTATGACCTTCCTGATCGGCGATGTGATCGAGCAGTGTATGGAAGGCGGCGTGAAAATGGGTCTGGAGCTGCGTGTGATCCCGCTGGGTCACGATGTCACCTCCGTGATCCACGTGGTCACCGTTGCCATCCGTGCGGCACTGATCTTCGGCAATGTCCAGCCCGGTGACCTGGCCGGCCTGCTGGAGTACACCAAGAACCGTGTTCCCGCCTTCGTCAATACCTTTGGCGCACTCAATGAAGTGGTGGTGTCTGCCGGTGCCGGTGCCATTGCACTGGGCTTCCCCGTGGTGGTGGATGTGGATCTGGGCGAAAACCAGGTGCCCGGCGCTCTGGAATCCGTCTGCGATCACAGCCAGACTGTGAAGAAGTCCCTGGAGCTGCGTAATATTAAGATCAAGATCAAGGAGCTGCCCATTCCTGTGGCCTTTGCTGCTGCCTTTGAGGGCGAAATTATCCGCAAGGCTGATATGCACAATGAGTGCTGGTCCTCCAAGAATCCCACCGCTGAGCTGGTGGTGATGCGGGAGCTGGATCAGATCGAGGATCATAAGATCACCGTGATCGGCCCGGATTTCGCGGACGAAAAGGATCTGGCACTGGCTACTTATGTGGAGGTCGCCGGCAAGAAGATGCAGGTGGACTTTGAGTCTGTTATTGAGCGGAAGTTCCACTCCTGGTTTAACTATATGGAGGGCGTTATGCACACCGGCCAGCGCAATCAGGTGCGTGTGCGTGTGAGCAATGCGGCCTTCGAAAGCGGCCTGACCGTGAAGCACTTTGCTGAGGTGCTGTATGTGATGATTATGGACGAGTTCGATGCAGTCGTGGATAAGTGCCAGATCACGCTGATCACCGATCCGGTTGAGGCGGGCAAGTTCCGGGATGAGATCGCTATGCCCCGTTATGCCCAGAGAGATGACCGTCTGGCCTCTATGACCGATGAGTCCGTTGACCGCTACTATACCTGCATTCTGTGCCAGTCCTTTGCTCCGGCACACTGCTGCGTGGTTACCCCTGAGCGGCTGGGTCTTTGCGGTGCCGTTTCCTGGCTGGATGCCAAGGCTACCAACGAGCTGGATCCCAACGGCCCCTGCCAGCCTATCCTGAAGGAGGGCTGCACCGATGAGCGTACCGGCCGTTTTGCAACCGTAGATAAGGCAATCCACGATGCCACCCACGGCGCAGTGGAAACCGTTACTTTGTATTCCATTTTGGAGGATCCTATGACCTCCTGCGGCTGCTTCGAGTGCATCTGCGGCATCGAGCCGGTGTCCAACGGTGTGATCGTGGTTAACCGGGAATATAAGGGTATGACCCCTGCGGGTATGACCTTTGGCGAGTTGGCCTCCTGCACTGGCGGCGGTGTGCAGACACCCGGCTATATGGGTCACGGCCGTCACTTCATCAGCTCCAAGAAGTTCGTGGCAGCAGAGGGCGGCGTAGGCCGGATCGTCTGGATGCCCAAGGAGCTGAAGGACGATGTGGCAGAGCGCCTGAATGCCACCGCAAAGGAATTGCTGGGCATTGAAAACTTTACCGATATGATCGCAGATGAGACTGTCACCTGCGATTGTGAGGAGCTGTACGGCTGGCTCACGGAAAAGAACCACCCCGTTTTGGGAATGGATCCCCTGATGTAATACACAAGCCGGGGTCGAAGCAATTTCGACCCCGGCAAGCTATGATAAAGGATAAAGATTATGAAAGTAACCTTCCAAATCGAGGGCGCAAGCCCAATTCAAATCGAATGTAACGCCGGTGATAATCTGCTGGAGCTGGCACGCCGTGCCAATGTGGCCATTGATGCACCCTGCTCCGGCAACGGCTCCTGCGGCAAATGCCGGGTGAAGCTGGTGGAGGGAATGCTGGAAAGCCTGCCCTCCCGACATATCACGGACGAAGAATATGCTTCCGGCTGGCGGCTTTCCTGCAACAGTAAGGTGATGGGAGATTGCACGGTGTTCGTGCCGGATATTGCCTCGGCCTACCAGTCTCGGATGAAAACAGCGGATCTTTCCTCCCCCAAGGAGGTGGCGATCTTCGAGGATGCCCAGAATAATCTGAAGGAAAGCGGCATCCGCTTTGAAAACCCATTCCGTTGTGCGGTGGTGTCTATGGAAGAACCCACACTGGACGATACTATGCCGGACAATGAACGACTTACCTGGGCCCTGCAGGCGGAGCTGGGCGTTTCTCAGGTGCAGATTCCCTATACGGTTATGGTCAAGCTGGCAGCCACCCTGCGGAAATACAACTGGACAGTGGCAGTCAAGGGTGAAGTGAAGGACGACTGCTTCCGGTGTATGGAGATCTGCGACCCGGCAGATACCGTGCTGGTGGGCTGTGCCATTGATATTGGCACCACCACTGTCACTATGGTGCTGACTGACCTGACCACCGGCAAGCTGCTGGCCAAGGGATCCTCCGGTAACGGACAGATCCGCTACGGCGCGGATGTGATCAACCGGATCATTGAGCAGGGAAAAGAGGGCGGCCGGAAGAAATTGCAGGATGCCATTATTAAAGAGACATTGAACCCCATTATCGCCAATCTTTGCCACAGTGCGGGAATCTCTGCCCGCTCCATCCTGCGGCTGTGCGTGGCAGCCAATACCACTATGAATCACCTGTTTGTAGGCGTGGATGCGGAAAGCGTTCGTATGGAGCCCTATATTCCCAGCTTTTTTGGTTGGGAAGGACTGCTGGCCGGCGATTTGAAGCTGCCGGCAAATCCCCTGGCACCGGTGGTCATTGCGCCCAATATCGGCTCCTATGTGGGCGGCGATATTACCGCCGGTACTCTGGCGGCCGGCTTCTGGGATTCGGATGAGATGAGCCTGTTCATTGACCTGGGTACCAACGGCGAGATCGTATTCGGCAACCGGGACTTTATGATGAGCTGCGCCTGCTCTGCCGGCCCGGCCTTTGAGGGCGGCGATATTTCCTGCGGTATGCGTGCCACAGACGGTGCCATTGAAGCCTGCACCATCGACGGCAAGACTATGGAGCCTACCCTGAGCATTGTGGGTGAGGACGGACAGAAGCCCGTAGGCATCTGCGGCTCCGGCATTATCGACATTATTTCCGAGCTGTTCCGCTGCGGCATTATCAACGCCCGTGGTCAGTTCTCCCGGGAGGGGGAACGGGTCAAGCGGGATCAGCACGGTATGGGTCGCTATGTACTGGCCTCGGCGCAGCAGTCCGAGACCGGCCGGGAGATCTCTATCAACGAGGTGGATATTGATAATTTCATCCGGGCAAAGGGCGCCATTTTCTCCGCCATTGACACCCTGCTCAGTGCGGTGGATATGACCCCGGAATGCATCGACAAGGTCTATGTGGCCGGCGGTATCGGCTCTGGCATCAATATGAAAAACTCCGTCAACATTGGTATGCTACCGGATGTGGAGCTGGAGAAATACACATATATCGGCAATTCCTCCCTGACCGGCGCTTATGCTATGGTGATGAGCGAGGATGCCATTGCAAAATGTGCCGAGCTGGGCGGAAATATGACCTATCTGGAGCTTTCCACCCATCCGGGATATATGGATAATTTTGTAGCGGCCTGCTTCCTGCCCCATACGGACAGCCGGCTGTTCCCCAATTCCATTCAGGAGTATTGAGTATGCAAGTGGAAAACAACAAAGAAGAAGTCCCTTTTTCCTACTATGAGGGTCTGTTCCGCAAGTTGGACCCCCGGGAGACAGCCGAACGGCTGCCCTGCCTGCGGTGGGACGGAAAAGAGTTTTATGTAAACCTGTTGGGCAGAGAATATGCCATTGCCCATCCGGATTACGCCATCCGCAGTCTGGATGGAGGCAGGCTTCCTGCCCTGCCCACCCAAACCTTCCTGCTGCGTTTTCTTTTGGAGGGAAAGCAGCTTGCATCTGCCGGCAATTGGCTGACCTTCCGGGAAATGCCCTGGGGAGAGCTGTATATCAAGCCCTATACCGGCCGGGTGCTGACCCGTGCGGCGTTTACCTTTGGTACCCGTGTGGCGGCCTTTTCCGCTGCGGCGGAAAAAATGGGCGGCGAAAAGCTGTCCCACGGCGATGCGGGCTACCGCTTCCGCCTGATCGGAGATTATGAAATGGAGCTGCTGGTTTGGGCAGGAGACGAGGAATTTGCCCCCAATGCCCAGGTGCTCTACTCAGACAACTTCGCCGACGGCTTTGCCGCCGAAGATCGGGTAGTGGCCGGCGATATTCTCATTTCCGAGCTGAAAACCTACCTGGCATAACAAACACCACCGGTAAAATGCACCCGAAGATGCATTTTACCGGTGGTGTTTTTACAACCGCACAAGCAGATTTCTTAAAGAGAAATTTGTGTGTGGTAGAGGTCAGCATAGATGCCGCCGGCAGCGAGAAGCTCCTGGTGGCTGCCGCACTCGGTGATTTGTCCGTCGGAGATGGAGACGATCCGGTCGGCGGAGCGTATGGTGGAGAGACGGTGGGCAATGATCAGTGTAGTCCGTCCCTTGGCAAGGTTATCGAAGGCACGCTGGATCCGGGCTTCCGTTACGGAGTCCAGTGCGGAGGTGGCTTCATCCAAAATCAAAATGGGCGGGTTTTTCAGGAAAATACGGGCAATGGCGATGCGCTGCTTCTGTCCGCCGGAGAGAAGGGTACCCCGTTCCCCCACATAGGTTTGCAGACCCTTGGGCATAGCCAGAATGTCCTCGTAGATCTCCGACTTTTTGGCAGCTTCGATGACCTCTTCCTCGGTGGCATCAGGGCGGCCGTAGCGGATGTTTTCCAAAATCGTATCGGCAAAGAGAAATACATCCTGCTGGACAATGCCGATGCTTCGGTGGAGCGACTGCTGGGTCACCTGCCGGACATCGTAGCCGTCAATGGAAATGGAGCCCTCCGTGACATCGTAAAAGCGGGGAATAAGCTGACACAGCGTGCTTTTGCCGCCGCCGGAGGGGCCGACAATGGCCACGGTTTCACCGGGACGGACAGACAGATCCACGTGGTGCAGTACATCCAGCGTACCATCATAGGCAAAGGAGACATCCTCAACGGTGATGCTGCCCTTCACATCCGAAAGCACATGGGCATCGGGCAGATCCTTCATGGTAGGCTCTGTGCGCATCAGGGCGACAAAGCGGTTTAGCCCAGCAAAGCCGTTGGCAAACATCTCGGAAAAATTGGCAAGCTTACGCATAGGGTTGATGAAGGAGGCAATATAAAGGGTAAAGGTGATCAGGTCACGGGAATCCATATTCCCCTGCATAATAAACAGGCCGCCTACGCCAATGATCACCACATTCAGGCTGCAAAGGAAGAATTCCATAGCACTGTGAAAACGACCCATTGCCTTATGAAACTCCCGCTTGGAGCCCTTGAACTGCTCATTTGCCCGGTCAAAGCGGGCATTTTCCATTGCCTCATTGCCAAAGGCTTTGGCAGTGCGGATGCCGGAAAGGCTGGATTCGATCTCCGTGTTGATATGGCCGGTTTTTTGCTTGACGGCAGCAGAGGCCCGGCGCATACTTTTTCGGGTGAGCATAATGAGAAAAAGGGCTACGGGGATCATCAGCCCCACAATCAGCGCCAGCTCCCAGCGAATGGTGGCCATAACCACCAGCGCGCCCAAAATGGTCACGGTGGAGGTCAGCAGGTCCTCCGGACCGTGGTGCGCCAGCTCGGTCAGGTCAAACAGGTCGGAGGTGAGCCGGCTCATAAGCTGACCGGTGCGGTTGCTGTCGTAAAAATCAAAGCTCATTTCCTGCATATGGCGAAACAGATCCCAGCGGATATCCGCCTCCACCCGAATGCCGAAGGTGTGGCCGTAGTAGGCTACAATGTAATTGAGGAGGGTTCGCAGAACATAGCAGCCCAGCATCACCAGCATAACGGTGAAAAAGGTGCCGTAAAGCCGGTTGGGCAGCATACTGTACAGCGCACTGCGGGTCACCAGCGGAAAGATCAGGTCAATGGCGGCAATCAGGCAAGCACAAAGCAGATCCACCGCAAAAAGCCGACGGTGGTTTTTGAAATAGCTGAGAAAGATCCGCAGGGGGGATCGGGTCTGGAAATCTTTTTCTGTCATAGGAAAACCTCTCATTATCTGCGATATACCTTATTATAGCATAAGCCGGGAAAAATAGGCAAGAGAGGTTTTGACTTTTCTTTGGGATGTGCTATACTTGTGAGGAGGTGGAAGTATGGAAATTCTTTATCAGGACAGGCATTTGGCTGTGGTGATCAAGCCCGTGGGGGTGGAATCGGAAAAGCAGCTGCCCCAGCTGCTTGCACAGGAGCTTGGCGGCCGGTTTTACCCGGTGCACCGGCTGGATCAGAATGTGGGCGGTGTGATGGTATATGCCCGCAGCGGAAAAGCCGCAGCAGAGCTGAGCCGTCAAATGCAGACCGGGGCACTGAAAAAGGAGTATGTGGCGCTGGTGCACGGAACACCGCCGGAGGCTGGAGACTGGACGGATCTGCTGTTTAAGGACAGCCGGAAGAACAAGGTGTTTGTTGTAAAAAAGGAACGCGCCGGTGTCAAGCAGGCGCATTTGACCTATCGTCGTCTGGAAGGCGGGGAGACCTCCGCCGTGCGGATCTGCCTGGATACCGGCAGAAGCCATCAGATTCGGGTGCAGTTTGCCAGCCGGGGCTATCCGCTGGTGGGGGATCACAAGTATGGCTCCCGGGCAAAGGAAACGGCGCCTATGCTCTGGTGCTGCTGCCTGCACTTTCACGGGAAAGAGGAAATGCACTTCGAAAAGCTCCCACCCTGGCCAATCTTCACCCGGCAGGAATAGGATATTACAATAAAAAAGCTGTGGCACGGGGGTGTGCCACAGCTTTTTTGGTAAAAGGATTATTTCTTTGTGAATTTTCCGGGGTGCTTTTTCAGGTATACATACACAAACCAGCTCAGAGCGGCAAAGCATACTGCGCAGGTGATGCTGGCACCCAGGCCGATGGCAAAGGAGCGGCTTTCATACCGGAAGGTGACGGTGTGGTCACCCTTTTCCAGCAGAACACCCACCATAGCTTCCCCAATCAGGGTGACCTGCGCAGGCTGTCCGTCCACATAGACCTTCCAGTTGTCACTGCTCTGGGGGATGGAGGTGTAGAGCAAACCGTCCTCCAGACAGGTGACGGTGCCCTCGATCTGCGTGTTGGAGAAGGAGGTCAGCTCCAATGTGGAGCGGGAGAAGGTCTCGTAAGCCTGATCCATAACGGCCTGATCACATACGGCGCCCCAAACCCGCAGAGTACTGCTTTCGTTGGCACCGCACTGGAGGGTGAGCTGCACCCGGTCACCGGGCTTCACCTGACACACGGACATAGAGAAGGGAACAGAGTATGAGCCGGTCTGCACCGTCTCATAGCCGTCACCGCCGTCGTAGGAAAGGGTGATCTTATTCCGCTTGGGCATATTGTAGTACAGGCAGAACAGCCCTTCCTCCTGGAAGGTGTAGGTATAGAACACACTGCCGCCATTGGCGTTGGAGGAATAGGAGGCTACACCTGTGGGAGAGGTGCTGGTCAGAGTCACATCATCGGTGGAGGCAATGGAAAGCTGCTGATCCTCCACATAATGCCAGACCTCCACCGGTTCGCCCAAAGCGGCGGAAAGAAGCTGCGTCTGGAAATCAAAGGTCTCATTCCAATCGCTGACGGAGACCTCTGCCATAGCCGGATCCACCATAAAGCCTAAGGGCAGATAATAGTTGTTTTCCAAAAGGTGTACCGTGCCGGACTGGTGGATATCCGTAAAATAGGGATTATCCTTGCTTTTGCCCTGCTGCTCAATCATATATTTCAGGTTGAGAAACAGATTGGAAACCGGGGAGCTTTCCTCAAAGACGTGCTTGTTCCAGGAGGGCTGGGCAGAATAGCCCAAAGCCTTCATAAAGGTGGTGACGGAGGCATTAGCAGAGCTGGAGAAAATGGAAACGCCGTGATAGCCGTTCAGGGCACCATCGTTGTGGGTTTGGGTGCGGGTGGTTTCCGCCCGGTAAAAGAGGGTGTCCTCCTCCAGCTCCTGCATAACGGAGACGATGGTCTGCATATTTTTCATACCCCGGGGATAGGAGGAAAGATTGACCACAGGACAGTAGGTGGCGAAATACGCCATATTCAGCAGCAGCTCCACGCCCATAACACCCAGCAGGAAAAGGGAGGCGGTGGCACGGCGCTGCTTCGTCTGCTGATGCCACTTCCGCAGTTGGGCAGGCTTTTCGCTCTTTGCGGGCTTTTTCCGGATGCAGCACAAAAGACCGATTAGGTAGGCAATCAGCAGAATGCCGTTGGCAAAGGGCATCAGCATATCCGCTGTGCTGTATTCGGAAAGGGCAGAGACGGCGGCACCGGTGTCGGTGAACAGCATACCCACAGCCTGCCAGAAGGCGGGGTCAGACAACGTCTCAATTGCACTTTCGCAGGGCTTGGAGAACAGCAGCATCAGGACGGTCAGTCCCATAGCTGTCCAGATCTGCCAGGGACGGAAATACCGGCGCATAATCCACGCCCGATAGGCAAGGTACAGCATAACAAAGCTGTAAAGGAAGCTGAAGCGGTAGGGGATCATATTGGTGAAATGGAAGCCGTGCCAAATATAATCCAGCTGCCGGAGTATGAAGCTTACATTCAAAAACAGCAGTAGCACCACGGCACAGACCCGGTCACGCCAGTGTGTGCGCCGTCCGGTGAGAAACAGGAAAATGAAGATGTTGGCGAAAACGCCGCAGTAGATATTGGGGAGCCCCTCGGAGGCAACCTTATTGGGGGTGACCAAAGCAAAGGTGTTGGTGGCAACCTGCCGCATAGCATCCAGCAGCCCCAGGAAGGTGTTTTCCTCGGTAATATTCAGCCGGAAGCTGGTGGGGAACTCGTTGACGGAGGAGCTGGTGGTTTGCAGGGAGGCCAGGGTGGGCAGGGTGATAAAGGCGGTCATACCGATGGCCAGCACGGTAAACAGTGCCATCAGACCAAGGTCGGCGGCAAAACGCCGGAAGCCTGCCCAGCGGCAGATCTCATAGCAGATGAACACCAGAAGTGTGAAAATGCAGGTGAAGAAGCCAATGTAGTAGTTAATGGCTACGGAGAAGAACAGAGAGACAGTGTACAAAACGAATTTCCGGTCTTTGAGCAGGCTGTAGGTGCCCATAACCACCAGCGGCAGCAGGGCGAAGGTATCCACCCACATAGAACACCACATATAGCCGAAGCTCCAGGCACAGGTGGCATAGAAGGCACCGAAAATGGCAATGGAAAAATCGGTTTTGCCGAAGATTCGTCGCAGCATCAGGGCGAAGAACAGACCGGCCAGCCCCAGCCGGATGGGATTAAGCAAGGTGAAATAATTCACAAGCTGAGCTTCCGGAACCAGCACACTCAGCAGATTGAGAGGAGAGCCCAAATAATAGGCGATCAGCCCCAAATAGTCCACGCCCATACCCACGCTCCAGGAAAAAAGCAGGTTTTCTCCGGCAAGGATGGCCCGGCGGTACTCCTTGAAGAAGGGGAAATACTGGTGGTATGCATCGGAATTGAGCATAGAGAAGACAAAGGTGGCATTGCCGCTTTTGCTGATCCACGCCCGGATCAGGACGGTGAGACCTACACCGAGGAAGGGAATCAGAAAGGCCAAAAGCAGCGAAGCGGCAGGCTTTTTCAGCCAGCACATCTTCTGCGCCGAGGATTTCAGCGTATTTGCAGGTTGATGTTTCATAATATGCTCTCCTAAAACGGTGATAAAATTACGTATATATAGCAATTTTATCATATTTTCCCCCATCCGTAAAGCCCTAAAAGGCAAAAACCCTGTTTTATGAATACGAAATTCTGTTTGAAAAAATTCTTGTTTAATACTGGGGGCTGTGATATAATATAAGGTAGAATTTGAGCACGGGAGCCACGATTATGATAGATGAGATCAAAATTCGCGGAGCGAGAGAAAATAACCTGAAAAACATTGATTTGACCATTCCGAGAGATAAGCTGGTGGTCTTTACCGGACTGTCCGGCTCCGGTAAGTCCAGCCTGGCCTTTGATACCATTTTTGCGGAGGGGCAGCGCCGGTATGTGGAAAGCCTGAGCTCCTATGCCCGGCAGTTTTTGGGGCAGATGGACAAGCCGGATGTGGATTCCATTGACGGCCTTTCCCCAGCCATCTCCATTGATCAGAAGACTACCTCCAAAAACCCCCGCTCCACGGTGGGCACGGTGACGGAGATCTATGACTATCTGCGGCTTTTGTGGGCCCGAGTGGGCATTCCCCATTGCCCCAAATGCGGCAGGCAGATCAGCCGGCAGACCGTGGATCAGATCGTGGACCGGATCGAGGCGTTGGGGGAGGGAACACGCTTTTTGGTGCTTTCTCCCGTCATCCGGGGCAAAAAGGGAGAGCATTTGAAGGTGTTTGAGGATGCCCGCCGTTCCGGCTTTGTCCGTGTCCGGGTGGATGGCAATCTGTACGACCTGAACGAGACCATTTCTTTGGATAAAAACAAGAAGCACAATGTGGAGATCGTCATTGACCGGCTGGTGATCCGGGAAAATCAGCGCCGGAGGCTGACCGACTCTGTGGAGACAGCCTGCAGCCATTCCGGTGGTCTGGTGACCGTGGAGCTGCCGGACAGCGGGCAGGAGCTTACCTTTTCCCAAAACTATGCCTGCGAGGACTGCGGTATCAGCCTGACAGAGCTGGAGCCGAGAATGTTTTCCTTTAATAACCCTGCCGGTGCCTGCCCCTCCTGTACAGGACTGGGAACACTGCTGGTGCCGGATGTGGATCTGATCATTCCCGACCGAAAAAAATCCATTTTTGACGGGGCCATTCAGGTCACCGGCTGGAAGTCCGCCAAGACCGATTCCATTTTCCGGATGTATTTTGAGGCACTGGCGCAGAAGTACCGCTTCTCCCTGACCGACCCGGTGGAAACTCTGCCGGAAAGCGCGCTGGATGTGATCCTTTACGGCACAAAGGGCGAGAAGCTGCGTATGACCTATAACCGGGGCACCGGGATGGGTGTGCTGGAGCAGCCCTTTGAGGGCATTGTGAATAATATCAGCCGCCGCTTCCGGGAGACACAGTCCGATGCGGCAAGAAAGGAGCTGGAGGAATGTATGTCCTCCGCCCCCTGTCCCCATTGTCACGGCGAGCGGCTTTCGGATATTGCCCGGGCAGTGACCGTGGGTGGTATCAGCATTATGGATTTCTGCCGTATGAGCATCCGTCAGGAGCTGGCGTTTTTGGACGGCCTGAAGCTGACGGGAAATATGGCACTGATCGCGGAGCAGATCCTCCGGGAGATCCGGTCGAGGCTGCAGTTTCTTGTGGATGTGGGTCTGCAATATCTGACTTTGTCCCGTTCGGCGGCCACGCTGTCCGGCGGCGAGAGCCAGCGGATCCGGCTGGCGACGCAGATCGGCTCCTCCCTGATGGGGGTGCTGTATATTCTGGATGAGCCCTCCATCGGCCTGCACCAGCGGGATAACAACAAGCTGCTGGGCACGCTGTGCCGCCTGCGGGATATCGGAAATTCCCTGATCGTGGTGGAGCACGATGAGGACACCATCCGGGCGGCGGATTATGTGGTGGATATCGGCCCCGGCGCCGGCTCCCACGGCGGGCAGGTCATTGCGGCCGGCACCGTGGAGGACATCATCCGGGAACCCAGATCCATTACCGGGCAGTATCTGTCCGGTGCAAAGAAAATTCCGGTGCCTGCCACCCGCCGGGCAGGGAACGGCAAGTATCTGACCGTCCGGGGGGCAACGGAGAACAACCTGAAAAACATCGATGTATCCATTCCTCTGGGAACGCTGACCTGCGTGACCGGTGTATCCGGCTCCGGCAAATCCAGTCTGGTGGGGCAGGTGCTCAATAAGACCCTTTTGGGCAAGCTTAACCACGCCCGTGTCCGTCCCGGTGCCTGCCGGTGTGTGGAGGGGTTGGAGCATCTGGACAAGGTGATCGACATTGATCAGAGCCCCATCGGCCGTTCGCCCCGGTCCAATCCGGCCACCTATACGGGGCTGTTCAATGATATTCGGGATTTTTTTGCCTCCACGGCGGATGCCCGGATGCGCGGCTATGGGCCGGGCAGATTTTCCTTTAATATGAAGGGCGGCCGCTGCGAGGCCTGCAGCGGTGACGGCCTTGTGAAGATCGAAATGCACTTTTTGGCGGATGTGTATGTCCCCTGTGAGGTGTGCAGGGGGCAGCGATATAACCGGGAAACCCTGGAGGTTCTTTACAAGGGAAAGAACATTGCCCAGGTGCTGGATATGACGGCAGAGGAGGCGGCTGTTTTCTTCGAAAACCTGCCGAAGATCTGCAATAAGGTACAGACACTGGTGGATGTGGGACTGGGATATGTTAAGCTTGGTCAATCCAGCACCACATTGTCTGGCGGTGAAGCCCAGCGTGTGAAGCTGGCTACGGAGCTTTCCCGTGCCGCCACCGGCCGCACCGTTTATATTTTGGATGAGCCCACCACCGGCTTGCACACGGCAGATGTGCACAAGCTGATCGAGGTGCTGCAAAAGCTGGTGGATGGCGGCAACACCGTCCTTGTCATCGAGCATAATCTGGATGTGATCAAGGTGGCGGATTATATGATCGACCTGGGGCCGGAGGGCGGCGACGAAGGCGGCTATGTGGTTGCCAGCGGTACCCCGGAGCAGGTTTGCCAGGTGCCGGGAAGCTATACAGGAAGGTATCTGAAAAATTATTTGTAACAAAAAACTCCGGGTGCGGCTGCACCCGGAGGAAGCGGACAATCTGGGGAGCAGAGCTCCTTATTTTTGGTATAATTCCGGGGGAAGCACCTCGGAAAGCTCGATCATAGCCTGATCCTGGCCGCCGTAAACATCCGGCGTAAGGATGGGTGCCCGAACAACGGCATCGGTGGGCTGACGAAGCTCCATTGTCATAGTGACACAGGTGCGCTGCCCCTCCCGCTGTACCAAAACGGTGCCGCCGTGGGCGGCGGCTGCTGCGTGGAGAATGGTCATACCGAGCCCAAGACCGAAGCGTGTGTCCTCCAGCCCGGGCTGCCGGGTGTAGCGGCTGAACATCGTTGCCGGCGGGCAGGTGCTCTTGCTTTGGCTGCCGTCGGTGACGGAAAGCTGAAGACGGCTGCCGTTTCGGCGCAGGCAAACCTGAACCGTGCCACCGGCAGGCGTGAATTTCACAGCGTTGGAGAGCATATTGTAAATGCCCCGGCGCAGCAGCTCCTCATTGGCAAGGCCGTAGATCGCCTCCCGGGGGAGGGAGCAGGCTATGCGAACGTGGGTGTGGGCCAGCATAGCTTCCGCCTTTTCCAGTATTTCTCCTATCAGTGAGGAAAGCTCCTGTGTCTGCATTCGGGGGGTGCAGGAAACCAGCTGCGAGGCATCGGCCATATTTCCAAGGATCCGCTGAAGCTGCATAAAGCTGCGGTTCAGCTGCCCCCGCTCCGCCTGCGGGATCTGCGTAAGCTGATCCATACGCAGCAGCAGCTCCGTAAGGGGCCGGTTTAGCTGCTGGGCGGCCAGAGAGAGCACCTGCAGCTCCTGCCCGCCGGAGTCTCCCTCCAGGGTAAAAAGTTGGCCGTGGCTGAGTTGGGTGACGGCACAGCGGTACTGCACAGCATTTATGGCAACCGTCAAATACATACAGCCGCCGGAAAAAGCGCTGTATTCCTCCTGCCCCACGCAGATCAGCTCCCGGATATCCATACCCGGGGTAAGCATATGCTGCCGTGCACTGGTGTTGAGCAGCCTGATGGCGCCGTCCCATACCAAAAATGCCGGCTTTGTGAGCTCGTCCAGAATGGACTGGAGATCATCGGTTTGTTCCACGGGGTCACCTCCCACCTATAGAATGTCCGGAATAGAAGCATTCTTTCAAAAAGATATCGACGGATTTCGACACCTTTATTGTAGCGTTTTTTTCGAAAATAGCAAGAAAAATGTATTGGCGGTGATACAATGAATTTTCAGGATGGTCACAGACAGCGGCTGAAGGAGCGTTTCCGGAAGGAAGGGCTGGAAAATATGGAGGAGCGGTATGCTTTGGAGCTGCTTCTGTTTTACTGCGTGCCCCGCAAGGATACCAAGGAGCTGGCTGTTCGTCTGCTGGAGCATTTTGGATCCTTTGTCCGGGTGATGGAGGCCACGGAGGAGGAATTGCAGCGTGTGCCCGGTGTAGGGGAGGGGATTTCCACCTTCCTGCGGCTCTGCCGGGAGGCGGATCGGTACTACCGGGTCCGGCGGGATCAGGTGTCCGAGCCTCTGACTACCACGGAAAAATACGGCCGGCGGCTCCACGCTGTTTTTGAAAACCGGCGCAATGAGATGGTCTATGTGCTGTGCCTGGATGGGAAGTGCAAGGAGCTGGCCTGTATGCTGGTGGGAGAGGGAAGTGTAAACTCTGCCCAAATCTCCGTGCGGCGGATCGTGGAGATCTGCCTGGCCGCCAATGCCACCAGCGTGGTGCTGGCACACAATCACCCCAGCGGGCTGGCACTGCCCTCCTCGGACGACATTCAGACCACGGCCCGGCTGGCACAGGCTATGCAGGCGGTGGATATTACGCTGATCGACCACCTGGTGTTTACCGATGGGGACTATGTGTCTCTGGCACAGTCGGGCTATTATAAAATGCCCGGTCTGTAAAAACCTTTTGACTTTTTTCCCTGTGCGTGATAGTATTTCAGGGATGTTTTTATGCTAAGCGTTTCAGGATCTGGAGGATAAATTATGAGAAAGACAAAAATCATCTGCACCATTGGCCCCGCCAGTGCCAACGAAGCCACGCTGACGAAGATGTGCCAGGCTGGTATGAATGTGGCAAGGTTGAATTTTTCCCACGGCGACCACGCAGAGCAAAAGGAAAAAATTGACCTGATCAAAATGGTTCGGGAAAAGCTGAACCTGCCGATCCCCATTATGCTGGATACCAAAGGGCCGGAATACCGGATCAAAACCTTCCGGGACGGCAAGGCAGAGATTCCGGAGGGATCACTGTTCACCTTTACCACAGAGGATGTGGAGGGCGATGAAACGCGGGTCTCCGTGAATTATGCCGGGCTGATCCGGGATCTTTCTGTAGGCGACCGGATCCTGGTCAATAACGGCCTTGTGGTCTTCCAGGTGGAGAAACTGGAGGGCAGCAATGCCCTGTGCCGGACACTGGTAGGCGGCACGCTCAGCGACCGCAAGAGTATGTCCTTCCCCAACAAGGTCATGTCCGGCCCCTATCTTTCCGAGCAGGACAAGGCGGATCTGCTGTTCGGCATTGAAAACGATGTGGACTTTGTTGCCGCTTCCTTTGTGTCCAATAAGGCCGATGCCGTGGCACTGCGCAGCTTCCTGAATGAAAACGGCGGTTCAAAGATCGATATTATTGCCAAAATTGAAAACCGTGCCGGCGTGGATAACATTGAGCAGATCTGCGAGGCCTGCGAGGGAATTATGATTGCCCGTGGCGATTTGGGCGTGGAGATCCCCTTTGTGGAGGTGCCCTCCGTCCAGAAGCTGCTGATCAGCAAGTGCCGTATGCTGGGTAAGCGGGTCATCACTGCCACGGAAATGCTGGAATCTATGATCCAGAATCCCCGCCCCACCCGTGCGGAGATCTCCGATGTGGCCAATGCGGTCTATGACGGCAGCTCTGCGGTTATGCTCTCCGGCGAGTCTGCCGCGGGAAAATATCCCGTGGAGGCGGTGCGGAATATGGCACAGATCTGTGAGTATACCGAGCAGCATACCAGCTATAAGAAGCGATTCCTGACGGCGGATTTCCGGATCCACAATATTTTGGATGCCATCTCCCACGCCACCTGCGCTATGTCTGTGGATGTGGATGCAAAGGCCATTGTGGTCTGCTCCGTTACCGGCACCACGGCCCGTATGGTCAGCCGCTTCCGCAGCCCGGTGGATATCGTGGGTATGACCACCGACGAAAAGGCCTGGCGCAAGCTGGCACTGAGCTGGGGCGTTACACCGATGCTGTCGGAAAAGTTCAGCTCTGTGGATGTGATGTTCTATAAGGCGCTGGCCTGTGCCAAGACCGCCTTTGACCTGAAGCCCGGGGACAATGTGGTGCTGACCGCTGGCCCCATCAACGGCCAGTCCGGCAACACCAATACCATTAAGGTGGAGCAGATCCAGTAAGCGAGGGCTGTGGCTGCTTTCGAAGAAAATCCCGGAAAAACGCTTCATATTTTGTTTACGGATTGTTTTGTTTTTCTACACGCCGTGTTCAAATGCAAACGGTATTTTATAGACAAGAAGCAGCGCGGAAGCCGTGAGCCGCAATGCTTCGGGGCAGGTTCCCCAACCTGTCCGCGAGCAAATCCTCTTTTCTACCTCTCTTCTTTTTAATCCCCGCAAGAAAACGCCGCTCTCGGAGCGGCGTTATTCTTATGACAGAAAGCTCTGAACGAACCGCCTTATCGTGGCAGCTTGTTCAGAGCTTTTTGCTTCTATTTATTCTTCAATTTTTACAATATCCATCGCCGCATCCAGCAGCAGATTGATCAGCTCATTCCGGGAACGGTTTGTTTCGGCAGACAGAGCATCCAAGCGGGTAACCAATTCATCTTTCATACGAACGGACACGATTTTATATCCGTCGTCCCCATATTTCGCTGATTTTTTCTTGATTTTGATTTCCGGCATGCAATTCCCACCTTTTTTGAAATTATATTTCTATTTTACCTTGACACGACGGATTTTAGTATGTTATAATTTTGTAGTGAATTATGTAGTGTATTCTGTAGTTAGAAAATGAATGGCTACATAATAGCACAGCAAAAAAGATGAGGAGGTTTTTTATGAGATGTAATCAATGTGGGGCAGAGTTTGAGGGTAAATTCTGTCCGGAATGCGGCACTCAGGCAGGGATAGCTTCCCCCCTTGTGCCGCCGGTTACCCAAGCACAGCAGGGGAATGTTTACCAAGCCACCCCGTCCAATGGAAAGCCACAGAAAAAGAAAAAGCCGTTTTTTCTGAGATGGTGGTTTATTTTGCTTGTCATCATTGCTTGCATTGTCGGCATTGGCAAGCTTGGCGGCGGCAACAAAATCGTTTGGGAGGATATGGCACTGAGCAGTGTCATCCCTGAACCTCCGTCAAAAAACGGAAAGGTCTACACGAATTCCGACAAAGAACTCAATATTTCTTTGAAAAAGGTTTCCGATTCGCAGTATAACAGCTATGTAAAAGAATGTACCGATGAGGGATTTACCGTTGATGTTGATAAGGAAAACGGTAGCTATAAGGCCTACAATGAATCCGGGTATTATCTGGATATGTACCATTACAGTGATAAATTGTCCATTACACTGAAAGCACCTATGAGCTTCGGCACGATTCAGTGGCCATCCAGTACTGCCGGACGCTTGCTTCCCGCGCCCAATTCCACTACCGGCAAATTTTCCTTTGAGTATGATGACAGCTTTTTTGTCTATATCAGCGAAACCTCTAAGGATGATTATGCAGCTTATGTAAATGCCTGCATGGATAGTGGATTCAAGGTGGATTACAATAAAGGAGACACCTTTTATTACGCTGATAATGAGGAAGGCTGGCATATTTCTCTGCGATATGAGGGCAATTCCATTATGACGATCAAAATCGATGGCCCGGACGAGGAAGAACCGGAAACCGAGGAGAATATTCTCACGACTGCAAAGCCTGATCCGGAGATTCCCGTCACAGAAGCTCCCAAGCCGGTCGAAACGACAAAGCCCAGTGGTAATTCCGGTCTTGGAAAGGAGTTCAAGGCCGCTATGGATAGCTACGAGAAGTTTATGGATGAATATGTTGCTTTTATGAAGAGATATATGGAGAATCCCAGTGACTTGAGTCTGCTTTTGGACTATACAAACTATATGAGTGAATACGCAGAGTGTATGGAGGCATTTGAAAAGTGGGAATCCGAAGATTTGAATGCTGACGAGCTTGCCTATTATATTGAGGTGCAGTCCAGAGTGAGCAAGAAGCTGCTGGAAGTGGCACAGTAAGGAGTATAAGATATGAAAAGAAGCAAAACACTATTGGCTTCCAACTTGTTGGCAACCTTTTATTTGATCTATTTGCTTTGGCTACACGGCGGTATGATTGCTGTGCTCCTCAGTGCATTTGCAGAAATGGGCGGAACGGAGCTTGCAAACGCAATGGGTGCCTATATGGAGTTATTGGGAACATCCTTTGCGTTGATTTTTGATATTCTTGGTATGGTCACCCCTGTAGCAAACATCTTTTACGTTATTTTGGCAATGCTCTGTGTGCATTTTATTACCTTTATCAGTGGTTGTATCGTTGGATGGATCGCCTATTTCAGAAGGGACAGTAGTGCCGCGAATTTTTCAGCCGTATTCTATTTGATTGGCACGATATGCTTTCCGCTGTATCTGTTTCTCAGTTTGGCGACAACGATTGTCGCTTTTATCGGCGCCGGAAACCAAAAGAAAATCAATGCAACGACTGTCCCTGAAATATAATGTAAAGAGGTCGGTACCCTGGGGTGCCGACCTCTTTTTTGGTAGTGTTCATACCATTTTTCAGTTTTGTGTTTACTGCATATGCTCCTGTGCGGAGAAGCTTTGGGGCAGCAGTTGGGCAAGGGTGTAGACCTTGCAGTGGCCATCCGTGCCGGTCAGGTAAATTTCAAAGCTGTCCGGGCAGAATTCCCGCATAACCTGCCGGCAAACGCCACAGGGAGGGAATGCACCGGTGATCACACCACCCTTACCGCCACAGACGGCAATGGCCTTCAAATCCCGGTGACCGTCATAAATGGCCTTGAAAATGGCGGTGCGTTCCGCACAGACGGAGGGGCCGAAGGCGGCATTTTCAATATTGCAGCCCTGATAGACTGTGCCGTCCCGGCACAGCAGTGCCGCTCCCACCGATACGCCGGAATAGGGACTGTAGGAATGGTGCATAGCTTCTATAGCCAGCTCCATCAGAGATTCGGGAGTCATAGGAACACTCCTTTATTTCAGTATTTCTTTTGCAAAGCTCTTGCCGGGGGTTTCATACGCAACGCCGAGCAGCTCAGCCACAGTGGCTGCCACATCCGCAAAGCTTGTCCGGGTGCCCAGATTGACCGGGGCAATGCCCTTACCGAGGATCAGCAGCGGTACATATTCCCGGGTGTGGTCGGTGGTGGCGGTGTAGGCGGGATCACAGCCGTGGTCGGCGGTGATCATCAGCACATCGTCCTCATTCAGCTTCGGCAGGAACTGACCAAGCCAGGTGTCAAATTCCGTCAGGGCATTGGCATAGCCGTCAATATCCCGGCGGTGGCCAAACTGCATATCAAAATCCACCAGGTTGACAAAGCACAGGCCGTGGAAGCTTTGCTGCGCATAGTGATCGGTGTGGGCCATACCGTCGGCGTTGGATTTATTGTAAACATAGTCGGTCAGGCCGATGCCGGCGAAAATATCGTGGATCTTGCCTACGCCGATGGAGGCAAGCCCGGCTGCCTTTACCGCATCCAGAAGTGTCTGCTTCGGGGGCTCCAGGGAGAAATCGTGCCGGTTTGCCGTGCGCTTGAAGCTGCCGGGGGCACCGACAAAGGGGCGGGCGATGACCCGGCCAACGCCGTGCTTGCCCTTGAGCAGCTTCCGGGCGATCCGGCAGTATTCGTAAAGCTGCTCCGGGGGAACGATATCCTCGTGGGCAGCGATCTGGAAGACGGAGTCGGCAGAGGTGTAGACGATCAGGTCGCCGGTCTTCATATGCTCCTCGCCATAGGCATTGATCACCTCGGTGCCTGACCAGGGAGCATTGGCCAGAACGCCCCGGCCGGTCTGCTCCATAAAGGGCCGGAGGATCTCATCGGGAAAGCCGTTGGGATAGGTGGGCAGGGGATCCGGAGAAACGATGCCGGCCAGCTCCCAGTGGCCGATGGTGGTATCCTTGCCCATAGAGGCTTCCGTCAGCCGTGTGACGGCACCGGTGGGCACCTGGGTGCCGGGGACACAGGAAACGCCGTCGATGTTGCCCAGTCCGGCGCTGAGCATATTGGGAATGTGAAGCTTGGAGGAGGTGGCACAGGCGGCCAGCGTATTGACACCGATATCACCGAACTTTTGGCAGTCCGGCATTTGACCGATGCCGCAGGAGTCCAAAACGATCAAAAATACCCGTTTCATACAGCTCACTTACCTTCCATGGCAACTGCCACATCCAGTGCAACCTTCATCATCTGTGTGAAGGCGGTCTGCCGCTCCTCGGCGGTGGTTTCCACACCCTTGAGGATGTGGTCGGAGATGGTGCAGATGCAAAGCGCACGCTTGCCGTACCGGGCGGCATTCATATAAAGCGCGGCTGCTTCCATTTCCAGTGCCATAACGCCCATCTTCTTCAGGGCGTATACACTGTCCAGCCCCTCCGGCACACCGGCGTGGTCGCCGTAGAATACATCGGAGGAATTGATGTTGCCCACGTGGTAGACAGCACCGTTTGCCTTGGCGGCCTCCACAGCGGCGGACAGCAGCTCAAAGGAGGCGATGGGGGCAAAGGTACCGGGCAGATGGAACTGATGAGCAAAGTTGGAATCGGTGCAGGCACCCTGACCCAAAACGATGTCATACAGGTTGATATTCTCCTGAATGGCACCGGCAGAGCCAACACGGATGATATTTTCCACACCGAAGAAGTTAAACAGCTCGTGGGAGTAGATGCCGATGGCAGGCATACCCATACCGGAGGCCATTACGGACACCTTTACGCCCTTATAGTAGCCGGTGTAGCCATGAACGCCACGGACATTGTTCACCAGCACGGGGTTTTCAAAGAAATTGTCGGCAATAAACTTGGCGCGCAGGGGGTCGCCGGGCATCAGAACGGTCTTGCCGAAGCCAATCTCATTTTGTACATTGATATGGGGGGTAGCAGGGAAGTCAGACATATTTGTATCCTCCTGTTGATCAGTATGTTCCGTCGTTTTCCAGTCCCTTGGCGATCTTGACGATCCGGGAGGTGCCCAGACGGGAGGCACCGAGCTGGATGAATTTTTCCGCATCCTCCAGGCTGGAGATGCCGCCGGCTGCCTTGATTTTTACATCCGGCCCGATATGCTTGGCAAACAGTGCCACATCGTCGAAGGTAGCACCGGCCTTGGAGAAGCCGGTAGAGGTCTTGATATAGTCGGCCCCAGCATCGGTCACGCAGTGGCACAGGGCGATCTTCTCCTCGTCGGTGAGCAGGCAGGTCTCAATGATGACCTTCAGCAGCTTACCCTTGCAGGCGGCCTTGATGGCGGCGATCTCCTGAGTGATCTGCTCCCACTTGCCTTCTTTAGCCCAGCCAATGTTAATGACCATATCCACCTCGTCCGCACCGTTATCCACGGCATCGGAGGCCATAAAGCACTTGGCGGCGGTGGTGGCGTAGCCGTTGGGGAAGCCGATGACAGTGCAGATAGCCAGCTTGTCGCCCACATATTCCTTTGCCTGCTTGACAAAGGAGGCGGGGATGCAGACGGATGCGGTGTGATAGTGCATACCGTCATCGCAGATGCCCTGAATATCCTTCCAGGTAGCGGTCTGCGCCAAGAGTGTGTGGTCGCATTTTGCGAGAATTTCAGAAAGTTCCATATAAATAACTCCTTTTCAGAATTTGTTTACGGTTTTTGCCCGTGAAGCTTGATGATCTTATGCTCCCGAATGCCGCTTTCGTAGCAGCGGTGGCACATAGCAATATAGGAATCGTTGCCGCCCAGCACCACCTGGGCACCCTGGGTGACAATGTGTCCCTGGCCGTCGATCCGGGCATTGACGGTAGCCTTGTTGCCGCAGTCGCAGATGGTTTTGATCTCCTGAATGGTATCCGCTACCTCCATCAGGCGGCGGCTGCCGGGGAAGAGCTTGGTTTGGAAATCAGTGCGCAGACCGAAGCAAATCACCGGTACATCGAAATCGTCCACGATAGCGCGAAGCTGATCGATCTGCTCAGGGGTGAGAAACTGACATTCATCCACGATGATCACATCGCAGCAATCCTTTTTGCCCTGCACAAAGCGGGCGTAAATATCGCACCCGTCGTGAGCTACCTCCACCTGAGCATACAGCCCGATCCGGCTCCGGAGAATATCCGCACCGTCCCGGGTGTCGGCGCCAGGCTTGAGCAGCCACACCTGCAGGCCGTTTTCCTCGTAGTTATACTTGGTGATCAGCGCCTGCGCGGTTTTGCTGGAGCCCATTGCACCATATTTGTAATAGAGCTTTCCCATAGGAGATCCCTCCGTTTATCTATTTTCTGTTTAGCCTGATTATTATACTAAACAAAAGGAAAATATGCAAGGAAAACTATACATTTCTACAAAAAATCGAGCCGAAGCAAACTTCGGCTCGATATTGCTTTACTGTAAAATTACAGAGCGGCCTTTGCCTTCTCCACCAGAGCGGCGAAAGCGATGCTGTCCTGAATAGCCATCTCAGACAGGCTCTTGCGGTTAAGCTCGATGCCGGCCTTCTTCACACCGTTCATAAAGGTGGAATAGTTCAGACCGTAGGGCTTCACGGCAGCGCTGATACGGGTGATCCACAGTCTGCGGTAGTCACGCTTTTTCAGCTTACGGCCAACGAAAGCATAGTTGCCGGACTTCATTACGGCCTGCTTGGCCATCTTAAAGTGCTTGGACTTGGAACCCCAATAGCCCTTAGCCAGCTTCAGGGTAGCATTTCTTCTCTTGCGCGTCATCATTGCGCCTTTAACTCTTGCCATTACTGTATCCTCCTATCCTTATTTGTACGGGATCATCTTTTTGACGGCCGCGACATTGGTCACATCGGCGTAAGCGGTCGTACGCAGACGACGGGTACGCTTGGTGTCCTTCTTGGTGAGGATATGGCTCTTAAAAGCACGGGCTCTCTTTACCTTGCCGGACTTGGTCAGGTTGAATCTCTTCTTTGCACCGCTATGGGTTTTCAGCTTGGGCATA
>CAZTNP010000022.1:0-25087 GCA_964615545.1 uncultured Oscillospiraceae bacterium
GTTACTGGGTTTTTGGCACCGATATCTTTTTCGGTGCTACGTTATGGTTGCGGAGGCAGGACTCGAACCTACGACCTCCGGGTTATGAGCCCGACGAGCTTCCAACTGCTCTACTCCGCGATAGAAAGCAAACAGGGGGTGACAGCGCTTTAAGGGTGCGCGACACTTTCCTGAGTGCCTGAACATTATAGCACAGCGAAACGCCGTTGTCAATATCTTTTTTAGCGTGTGTAGCATTCGCAAAAAGTGGGTTTCTGCGAAAAAAAGGGATTGTTTTTTGTGGGAGCGTATGCCATACTTTGTTCATAACGAATGTTCAGAATACACAGGCGGCTTTTGGGGCGGCGGGGTTCTGGCATCTGTGAACTGACTGCACGGCTTTGCGTGCGGAGGAAAGTGAGGAAAAACTATGAAAAAACGAGTGTTGAGCATATTGCTGAGCTTTTGTATGGTGCTGACCATTGTACCTGCGGCGGTATTTGCCGTTGGGAGCCCGGCTTACACAGGCACGGGCGGGCCAGAGGCTTCTGCGGCAGAAACACAGCAGGCAGCGGCGGAAAAGGTTCAGGCGCTGATCAATGACCTGCCCAATGCAGGAATAATCACTGCCGGAAACCGTGAGAATGTGGAAAACCAGCTTACTGCCATTGACGAAGCGGCATTCTTCCTGGACGACGAGGTGCGGGATACCCTGGACTTCTCAAAGTACAGTGCGGCTGTTGCTGCTTTGAATGCACTGGACGGTATGGAGGGCGCGGAAATACCGTATGTTCTTGCGGATACATATCTGAATGTTGGAGACAAGACATTTGAAAATGTTACATCGACGACCTCCTATTCCATCGGCTCTGGCACGGCCACCTACGATCCGAAAAATGTAACCCTGACCCTTGACAAGGTCACCATAACAAGCAGCAAAAAGGGAACGGCTGCGATCAACAGCAAATCCCCAATCTTAAGATCGTGCTTAAGGGTGAGAGCAAGATCACCATAACCAACGAATCTATGGCGGCCCTCTATCTTTTGAGCAACGCGACGATCAGCGGTGCAGACAGCAACAGTAAGCTGACCATCGAGTCCACCGGAAAGAATAACAAAGGCATCCGGGCAGCGGCTGCCCTGACAATCTCCGGAACAAGCCTTACAATCGTGGATAAAACGACGGCTGCCGCCTCAAAGGGCTATATGCTTGGCATTTTGTCCAGTGGCAACCTGAGTATGACCAATGTGAAATATACGGCAACCGGTGTTCTGGCTGCCATTGATTTTGATGCAAATTGTACATCCACATTGACAAATGTGGAGTTTCAGGTCAGCTGTACTGCAAATCAGAGCTTTGATATTGACGATCCCACGACGGTGGCCATCGGTGTGCATATGATGAAGCCTGCAAGCGGAAAAAATACCATTACGGGTTGCTCTGGCAGCATTACCGCGCAAATTCCCCTTTATGTGGATGGGGAAACGGAGCTGAAAAACAGCAACCTTACGCTGACCACCGACAATTATTACGCCATCAATCTGAACAACAATCTTACCATCTCCGGCGGCACCGTGAATCTGAAGTCGACCGGTTCCGGCGCCTACGGATTCTATCTGAAAAATGCAAGTAAGCTGGTATTTGCGGATTCCACCAATGTTACTTTGGCTGTGGACAGCGTGGGCATTAAGGTAAAAACCGCTGCTGCCTCGGTGGCAATTAACAGCGGCACCGTGAATATGAGCCCCAAGGCGGGTGCTGCCAAGCCCATAGGCATCTACAACTGCGGTACGGTAACCGTTAGCGGCGGCAGCCTGATCACTACGGGAATATACTCTGCGATCCAAAATCTCGGCGCCGTCAGCTTTTCCGGCGGTACACATACGCTGAACACTTCTGATAGCGGTGTATGCTATATAGACGATGCATCCGATGATACCCTGAGCATCAGCGGGAATGCCAATGTGACATTATCGGGCGGTGCAATGAATAAGCTCAACGGCACCCTGAATGTCTCCGGGGGCGCATTGACCATTAGCGGCACCAAAACCTATGGTATCCTGCTCAACGGCATCTTGAATGTCACCGGTGGCACGATGAATGTCCGGGATACACAAAACTATGGAATCGTGGTGCAGGGCACCCTGAAGCAATCCGGGGGCACGATGAATATCCGCGACATACAAAAAAGTGGAAGCAACTCACCTGCCTGCATTGCTGTACTCAAAAAATCTGGAGCTTACCGGCGGCACCCTGAATACCAGCGGCACCACAATCGGTATGATCGTTAGTGGTGTGGCAACCAGCTTTTCCGGAACCAATGCCAACATCGGCGGCACAGCCGCAGGGTGGTATGGCGTGTCTGGTGCAAGCTACAGTGTCACCGGCGGTACAGTGGTATTCCAGGGAGGCGGCAATGGCGCAGCCAATGCCATATATTCCTCTTTGGGAGAAGACTATAAGGTCTATGCCGGCACCGGCGAAGGGTACGCACCATATGAACCCTCTCCCACAGAGGAAACCTTTACCAAGAATACCTATGTGCTGATCAAGGCGGTACGCTCCTACACCCTGACCCTTGTCAATGTCCGGGGCGCAAGCTCTGCCACCCATCTGGAGGGAGAAAGCCTCTCCTACACGGCAGCCGATGCACCTGACAAGCAGCATTTTGATCACTGGGAGCTGAAGGTAGGCAGCGACGCTGCCACCAATGTTGGCACCAACACAACATATACCGGCACGATGCCTTCCGGCAACGCCACACTGACAGCCGTTTATGCACACTGTAGCGGCGGTACAGCCACCTGCAAGGATAAAGCTGTCTGCGATTACTGCGGCAAGCCCTACGGCGAAGTGAACAAGACCAATCACACCGGCGGCACGGAGATCCGCAATTCGAAGGCTGCCACTTGCACGGAGGACGGCTACACCGGAGATACCTACTGCAAGGGCTGCGGCACAAAGCTGTCCGACGGAAGAACGGTTACCAAAAACGGCCACGATTATGAAAGCAAGGTAACAAAAGAGCCTACCACAACAAGCACAGGAACGAGAACCTATACCTGCAAAACCTGCGGGCATTCCTATGAAGAAGACATTGCCAAGCTGCCAAGCCAGTGTACCTCTCATAGCGGCGGCACGGCCACCTGTAAGGATCCGGCAGTTTGCGAGAACTGCGGCGAGTCCTATGGCGAAGTGAACAGGAGCAATCACACCGGCGGCACGGAGATCCGCAATGTGAAGAATGCCACCTGCACCGAGGACGGCTACACCGGAGATACCTATTGCAAGGGCTGCGGCACAAAGCTGTCCGACGGAAGAACGGTTACCAAACTGGGTCACACAGATGCAGATAAGAACCACGTGTGTGACCGGGAAAGCTGCAAAGCAACCATTTCCTCCTGCAGCGGCGGCACAGCCACCTGTAAGAATAAAGCTGTCTGCGATTACTGCGGCAAGCCCTACGGCAATGTGGACAGCAGCAACCATACCGGAGAAACGGAAATCCGGGAGGTGAGGGAAGCCACCTGCACGGAGGACGGCTACACGGGAGATACCTGCTGCAAGGGCTGCAATACAAGGCTTGCGACAGGAACGGTGATCCCGGCCGGACATACGGACACAAACAAGGACCACATCTGCGATGCAGAGACTTGCAAAGCAACCATTTCCTCCTGTAGCGGCGGTACAGCCACCTGTAAGGATAAAGCTATTTGCGATTACTGCGGCAAGACCTACGGCAATGTGGACGGCAGCAACCATACCGGAGAAACGGAAATCCGGGAGGTGAGGGAAGCCACCTGCACGGAGGACGGCTACACGGGAGATACCTACTGCAAGGGCTGCGAAGCAAAGCTGTCTGACGGAAGCGCCGTTGCCAAAACCGGCCACGCTTATGAAAGCAAGGTAACAAAAGAGCCTACCACAACAAGCACAGGAACGAGAACCTATACCTGCAAAAACTGTGGACATTCCTATGAGGAGGAAATTGCCCGCCTGCCGGAGGAGAGCAAAGTGCCCAAGACCGGTGATGGCAGCCAGATGATGCTGTGGCTGGCCCTGCTACTGCTCAGCAGCACCGCACTGGCAGCCGCAGTAGCTTGCGGCAGAAAGAAAAGGTTCACGGCAAGATAACGGATGAAGCATACAGAGGTCTCCGGCAACAAACCGCCGGAGGCACCTGTGTGAAAAAAGAAAAGCCTGTCTGTTCCGGCTTCCTTTGTGACCTCTGAAGGAAAACGGGCTGGGCAGGCTTTTTGCCGGGGGAGAAAAAGCTGTTTTTCCGCAAAAGGGGATTGTTTTTTTGTGGAGGGTATGCTATACTTTTCGTGTAATAAATGTTCAGAAAGCACAAGCTGCTTATGCGGCGAAGGATTTCTGGCAGCTGTAAAATGACCGCACGCTTCGTGCACGAAGGAAAGCGAGGAAAGTTTATGAAAAAACGATTTTTAAGCATAGCACTCACTCTGTGTATGCTGCTGACAGTTCTGCCGATGGCGGCACTGGCCACGATCAATGATGATTATGAGGTGATTTCCACCGAGTTTACCCTGAGCGGCTATGGCTATGGTCGGGACACAGCAGCCTGCAGGGTGATTTCCGCAAAGTCGGGTGCCGCCTCAGAGGTTTACATTTATGAGCAGGGCGTTCGCGATGTGATGAATGGACTTTTGACCGCTGACCGTTATCTCCAGGCGGGAAAACAGTATTATTTTATGATCAGATACAATGCCCATCCCGAGGACACCGCCGGCTTTGCCAATGCTTTTAAGCCGGAAGAAACTCCACTGCTGCTCAACGGTGAGCCCTGTGAGCTTGCCGAATACTATCGGGAGAACAATATAACAGGAGAAGAGTTTTATACCGCCTATTACAAGCTTCCCGTGCTGGAGGCCATTCCGGTGGTTATTCCCTTCACAAAGACTGTGGAATTGGGCGGCGATCTTGCACCGAAGTCCAACGACTTCGAACTGGAGGTCAACAGGCTCTATATCGGTGACCAGATGATGCCCCTCAATTTTGATGGCCTCCGTTTCTCCATGGAAGGTGCTGGGACGGCTCAGAAGTATTTTACTATTACCTATATGGACTACGGTGCTATTTTATACCTGCTGGAGGAGGGCCTGCTTATCCGGGAAAAGGATAAGGGCTGCACCGGCTGGGAGTACGATGATTCCGTATGGTGTGTGATGCTCCATCACGATGCGGAAGTCAATGCCCTGGATGAGGAAGCACCCGCTATAACTCTTGCCCTGGATTTCTTTAAGGGCAGAATCGTGGAGTACGAATTTTTGGCTGACAGCAACATTCCGGCGACCCAGATGTCCTTCACCAACACCTACACCGAGCATTCCGTTTCTGTGGAGATCCCCTTTGAGAAAAATGTTACCCTGGGTGGCAATGTGGCCCCCGGTGAGGAAACCTTCCAGTTGGAGATTTTCAATATCGGCAATGGCAATGCTGAGGACTATGCGGATGTTTCCTGTACCGCCGAGGTCAAGACCAAGGGCACAGGCTCATTTGACGGAAAGCTGGTCTTTACCGGCCCTGCCGAGCAGATCGATGCGATGCTGTGCGAGGGCCTCTTCGTCCGGGAAAAGCAGGGTACGGCTGCCGGCTGGAGCTACAGCAATGCCGTCTGGTGCGTAATGCCCGGTTATGACGAGCAGCAGAAGAAGGTCTATGCAATTTATCCTGTTACAGTGGAAGAAAGTGATGACGGCATTTTCTATACTCCTGGGGAGACACCTGCGGAAAAGATGAGCTTTGAGAACATCTATACCGAAAACAAGGCTGCAGATTCGCCCCAGACCGGTGACGGCAGTCAGATGGTGCTGTGGCTTGCACTGCTGCTCAGCAGTGCTGCACTGGCAACTGCTGCGGTTTGCGGCAGAAAGAAAAGATTCACGGCAAGATAACGGATGAAGCATACAGGTGCCTCCGGCAACAAACCGCCGGAGGCACCTGTGTGAAAAAAGAAAAGTCTGTCTGTTCCGGCTTCCTTTGCGACCTTTGAAGGAAACCGGGCTGGGCAGGCTTTTTTGCCGGGGGAGAAAAAGCTGTTTTTTTGCGAAAGAAAGCTGTTTTTCCGCGAAAGGGGATTGTTTTTTGGTGGAGGGTATGCTATACTTTTCGTGTAATAAATGTTCAGAAAGCACAAGCTGCTTATGCGGCGAAGGATTTCTGGCAGCTGTAAAATGACCGCACGGCTTTGCGCGGGGAAGAAAGAGAGGAAAAATATGAAAAAAAGAATTCTATCGGCAATTTTGGCGCTTTTGACAGTGATAGGCCTTGTGCCCGCAACGGTTCTTGCGGCGAGCGCAGGCAGCACAGACACTGCCTCGGGTTCCAGCACTTTGGATGCAATGATCGCCCAAAACTCCACTGCGCCACAGGGCTTTGATACAGATAATCTCAGCCCCTACGGCACGAAGGTAGGCGAGGTATTTACTCTTATGGAGAATTCCGAGCTTTTTACCTATACGACCGCAAACATAAATGTGGACGGCACGATGAAAAGCTTTAAATATGAAAACTATAAAGACGGTACCATTTCCGACGATACCGATTTTTCATCCTCCAACACCTCCTATTATATGGAAAGTAACGGCAATATTCTTTCCTATACGCAAGCGGTTGCCTTTGACCCCACCGGTTGCGGCTTACGGAATTATATCGCCTTTGTTGGCTACAATTACGATTCCGGATGTGCGGAGGTTTGGTTTTCCAAAGCCGATTCACAGGGAACGGTATTGTATCAAGACTTTACAACTACGGAAGGACGGGTTCCCTTAAAGGTAAAGCTATGGGATTGCAGTTGGTTCAAAAACGCCAACAACTACGGCATAGACACCGTGGATTCCAAAAACTTTTTCCAGATAACCGCAGGCGACTATAATAACGATGGCTATGATACCATATGTTGTATACTGCGGCTATGGTGGCGCAAGATCCTCCTCCAATGCCACGGGCACAATGGGCGCACTTACCGAAATTGAGATGATTGTTGACGAATCAAGAAACAAATATACAGTGCTGTCCGGAGATATTTCCAATAATCTGCTGCATCCGTCTTTCCGGGAGCAATACGAAACTTCCACCAGCCCCAACGATCAATTAGGCGTTGCCCTGGAAACAGGCGATGTCAACGGCGACGGTATTGACGACCTTGCGGTTTTAAGCTACCACAACGATGCAGCTTATAAATCCGGCATTTCTTCGCACTTTACCTATTCACCCTATTTGACAGTATGCTACGGCTCCAACGACAACGGCGTGCTTTACAATTTTAATGGAAAAGGCTCTTATATCTACCGCACAACGGGAAATTCCGAGGAATTTTACACAATGGCAGCCCCCGGCGTTTCCATCGGCGATATTGACGGTGACGGATATAACGAGGTGGTCACAGCAGGCTTTGAAAACTTTACAAAAAAGAATGATGGCGTGATCATCCAAAACAGCGGAAAATTTGCATTTACTTACTTTAACTGCGAGGACAACAAAGGGCCTAAGCAGGCAGGCAGTATGCGAGATATTACTGACCTTTCTTTTATATGCTACGGCGAAAGAATGCGTGAGCACGAGCATATCTGGCAGCAGTTTTCTGTGGAATGTGTAGCCTTTGACGGTATCAACACCCCCGAATATATGTTCCTCAACGGCTATATTTACAAGCTGAACGACGACGGAGATCTGGTTCGGGCGGACGATCTGACCATATTTCAAACGCCTTCTTTCATACCCACGGACACATTCGGTTTGCTTGCTATGGGTGCCAAAGAGATTTTTATTCACAGTGCCGCTGTGGGCAGCTTTAAGAACAGCTCCAATGGCGGAGAAAGCATTGCTATGACCGTAGGCTTCAAGGCAAACAACGAAAATAAGTATAGTTTTATGAAGATATGGATCCACTATGGATATGATGCGAATGCGAAAAAGAATGTCTTCACATCCCAAGCATCCGCTATCCTTTCCGCCAAATACGACCACCCGTCGTGGGACAGGCTCAACTGCATTGTTGTCGCCTGCGATTATGATAACGACAGCCTGATTGCCCGTTACAAGGGAAAAACCTTTGCTTACACAGACCCCAGTGTGGTGGCGGTACTTCAAGCCGCTCCCTATTTTGAAGAATTGGGAGAGGGTAACAGCTCCACTACTTACGGTTATACCGAAAGCTATGTCACAAGTGAAGGGCACGGCTCGGAATTTTCGGCAAGCGTAGGCGCTTCGTTAGAACTGGAATACGGCCCTGTAAAAGCCGCAATCGAGGGCGGATACGCCACAGAGATCATTAAAGAGTACACCGAATCCCGTGAACAAACCTATACCACCACCTTTGAGGCCAACGGCGAAAATCAGGTAATCCTGCGCAGAACGCTGGTTTACCTTTACGATTACGAGATATCCACAGGATATGGTATGAAGCTCGATATCTGGAACGGAACGATGACATATGAACACGATTGGGAGGATTACGGCCTTGTGGTGACCGTTCCCCAGTACCCTGTGATGACTTCTCTTTCTATCGAGCAGTACGATGAATTTGCCAAAGCCTACAACCAGCGGTTCGGAATATCCACAACAGAAGAGGCAAACAAAATAGACGGCGCAAAGCCCTACAAGCTGGATATCATCGGTGATAAGGCAGAAAAATACTTTATAGCAAGCAACGAGGGCAATCCCTTTGCCTATGCCAGCACCCACAACGATTACGCAAACGGTATGGAACTGAGCGGTTCCACCTGGATGGAGCTTTCTCACTCGGGCGGTACCTCTCAGCTGGAATACAGCACCTCTCTTACCACAGAGCAGTCAAAGACAAGAAGTGACGGCGGCTTCTTCAACCTTACCCTTATGGCAGGCGGCGGAATCGGCAGCTTCAAGGCGTATGGCGGAGTTACCACAAGTATCGAATCGCTGAACAGCAAGACATTTTCCTCCGCCAAAATGACAGGAACCAATACAGGCGGCAGTGTGCAAAATCTAAACAAGAGCGAATCGGACTACCGCTTTAACTGGAAGCTGATCGGCTGGAAGAGCACAGGGGATCTGTTCAAGGATGTATTGTTCGTAGGTTACGCTGTGCAGGGAATATCGGCGCCCATTAAACCAGTCAGCGACTTGCAGGCGGAATATACGCTTGACAGCACCCTGGGCAAGGAAACCATTGAACTGACCTGGACTTCGCCGGCGGCGGACTACAAGCGAACGCTTCCCACAGCTTTTGAAGTATACCGGATACATTCCGATGGCGAATATGAAAAGCTTGGAACCGTGTCGAGCTTGGGCGCGGATAAGGTCCACAGCTTCACGATAGATGCCGGCGATTATACCGATAATTATGGAGCTTTTGTTGTTGTTGGCATAACAACTGCAATTGACGGTATCAACAGTCAGGAATCCAATGAGGCGATCTGCTTCCTAGTTGCTTCCTACAAAGAGGTCAAGGAGCTTATTGACGGGATGACGGAGCGGGTGACTGCTGCTGAGAATGCGATCGAGAGTCTGCAAGCCAATAAGGCCGATGCACAGGCAATGACCGCTGCACTTGAGGAATTGCGCAGTGCCATTGCCGCACTGGAAGCGGTCAAGGATGCCTATAAGAGTGCGGATGACACACTGAAAACCGCACTGGAGCAGGCGATTTCCAATGCAAAGGACACAGCTATTTCAGCAGCCACGGAGCTTGTGGAAAATGCAAAGAAAGAGCTGAATGAAGCCATCGACCAAAAAGCCGACACCATCGCCCTGACCCAGGCCGTTGACGACTTGAATGAGGCAATTGCCACTGCCAATGAGATATTGGAAACGGCCGATACCGCCAATAAAGCCGATCTGGAAGGCAAAATCAACGAGGCACAGACGGCATTGCAAGCGGCCATCGAAAAGGTTCAGGAAAATCTGGATGCGGCAAAAGAGGATCTGGAAAATGCCCTTGCAGGCAACGCTGCAGACCTGCAAAAGAAGCTGAACGAACTGCGCAAAAAACACGATGCAGATATGGAAGCTCTGCGCAAGGAAAAAGACGAGCAGATCAGCGCTCTGCGCAAGGAAAAGGACGACGAGATCAGTGCCCTGCGCAAGGAAAAGGATGAGGATATTTCCGATCTCAGAGCAGAGCTTGCCGCACTGAAAAACCTGGTAAACGACAACAAAGCAGAGACGGATACGACCGTTGCGACACTTGCCTCTGTGGATGACACACAGGAGGATAATGTGCAAGTACTGCGGACGGTTTCGTACATAGGTCTTGGCATTGCCGGAGTATCCTTTATCGCAAATATCGTGCTGTTTGCACAGATGCTGCTTGAAAAGAAAAGGCGCTTTGCCAAGTAAGCCACTGGCAGGTGAATAATGCATACCCCCGCAGGGCGGCGACGGAGCAGAATCCGTTGCCGCCCTTTTGCGCATACTGTATTTGGCCCGGGAGCGGCTGCGGGCAGGGAAGAAAAGCCGGGGAAAATGGCACTGGGAGGGGGCAGGGGAGAGACGTGAAAAAAACGGGTCGAAAATATGAAAAATTCGTTGACAAAAGGGGAATTTTGGGGTATATCTATACTTGCCTATGTATGTAAAGAAACGGGGGAGGATAATGTCCAAAGAACTCATCAGGCTCCAAAATCTTGTTATGGAGTTCGACGGTGAAAAGATCCTTGATGGGATCAATCTCTATTTTAATGACCATGAATTTCTCACGCTGCTTGGCCCTTCCGGCTGCGGAAAGACCACCACTCTGCGGATCATTGGCGGCTTCTTGAACCCCACATCCGGAGATGTGCTTTTCGACGGCAAACGAATCAACGATGTCCCGCCCTATGAGCGGCAGATCAACACGGTGTTTCAGCGGTATGCGCTGTTTCCCCATTTGGATGTGTATGATAACATCGCGTTCGGCCTGAAGGTGGCAAAGCTCCCCAAGGAGGAGATCCACGAGCGGGTGCAGGAGATGCTGGGCGTTGTCGGCCTGAAGGGCTACGAGCGGCGCCGGGTAGAGTCCCTGTCCGGCGGTCAGCAGCAGCGTGTTGCCATAGCCCGGGCCCTTGTCAACCGTCCGAAGGTGCTGCTTTTGGACGAGCCGTTGGCGGCGCTGGATCTGCGGCTGCGCAAGGATATGCAAAATGAGCTTAAGCGCATCCAGCAGGCAATGGGTATTACCTTTATCTATGTGACCCACGATCAGGAGGAGGCACTTTCCATGTCCGACACGGTGGTGGTTATGGATAAGGGCCGCATTCAGCAGATCGGCCGGCCGGAGGATATTTACAATGAGCCGAAGAACGCCTTCGTGGCGGATTTTATTGGAGAGAGTAATATCGTGGACGGCGTAATGCTTAGCGACTATAAGGTCAAATTCTTCGGCCGCACCTTCCAGTGCCTGGATGCGGGCTTTGCCCCCAATGAGCCGGTGGATGTGGTCATCCGGCCGGAGGATATCGACTTTGTTCCCCCGGAGGAGGGGCACCTGACCGGCACGGTCACCTCTGTGACCTTCAAGGGGCTCAACTACGATATCATTGTGGATTTCAAGGGCTTCAAGTGGCTCATCCAGACCACCGATTATCAGGGCGTGGGCTCCACTGTGGGTATCCGGCTGAATCCGGAGGATATCCACATTATGCATAAGAGCGAATATTCCGGTATGTTCGGAGATTACAGTTCTTACTCTGCGGAGTACGACGAGCTTACGGAGGATGCCGGAGATGAAGAAGAATAAATCGCTGCTGCTGAGCACGCCTTACATCCTGTGGATGCTGGTGTTTACCCTGATCCCCCTGGGCGTGGTGTGCTATTATGCCCTGACCGATCCGGACACCGGGGCCTTCACCCTGCAAAATCTGCTGGATATCCGGCTTTTCCTGCCGGTGTTCGGCTCATCCATCGGCTATGCTTTTTGCTCCACGGTGATCTGCCTGATCCTGGGTTACCCTGTGGCTTACTACATTGCCCATCGGGGGCCCATCGCACAGAAGCTCCTGTATATGCTGGTTATGCTGCCTATGTGTATGAGCTTTTTGCTGCGCACGCTGGCGTGGGTGGGCATTTTGGAGACCAATGGCATTGTCAATACCCTTTTGGGCTATTTGCAGATCGGGCCCATTGATATGATCGGAACCCCCGGTGCGGTGATTCTGGGTATGGTGTATAACTACCTGCCGTATATGATCCTGCCGCTGTATTCCATCATTGTGAAGATCGACCACCGGCTGATCGAGGCGGCGGAGGATCTGGGCTGCAACAGTGTCAAGGTGTTTTCCAAAGTGGTGCTGCCCCTTTCTATGCCCGGCATTCTCTCCGGCTTTACGATGGTGTTTGTGCCGGCGGTTTCTACCTTTTATATCTCCCAAAAGCTGGGCGGTGCGGATACTATGCTCATCGGTGATGTGATCGAGCGGCAGTTCAAATCCGCCAAAAACCCCAATTTGGGCGCGGCACTGAGCCTGGTGCTGATGATCCTGGTGCTGGCCTGCACCGGGCTGATGAACCGGCTGGGCTCCGATGAGGAAGGCGGTGTGGTGGTATGAAAAAGACAAACCGCATTCTCACCATTGTGATTTTTATTTTCCTCTATATCCCTATGCTGGTGCTGATGGTGGCCTCCTTCAATACGGGGAAAAATCTCTCCGTGTTCGAGGGCTTCACCCTGCAGCAGTATGTCCAGCTCTTTCAGGATAAGGACCTTTTGGGGCTGCTGGGGAATTCTCTGCTGGTCTCGGTGGCGGCCACCCTTGTCGCTACGGTTTTCGGCACCTTTGCGGCTGTGGGTATTTATAACCTGAAGCCCAAAATGCGCAGGCTGGTGATGGGGCTGACCAACATTCCTATGACCAACCCCGATATTGTCACCGGTATTTCTCTTTCCCTGCTGTTTGTGTTTGTGGGCACAAATCTGCTGGGGCAGAAGGACAGCCTGAACTTCTGGACACTGCTGATCGCCCACATCACCTTCGGCTTGCCCTATGTGATCCTGAATGTGATGCCCAAGCTTCAGCAGATGGATCCGGCGCTTCAGGATGCCGCGATGGATCTGGGGTGCACGCCCCTGCAATCCTTCTTCAAGGTGACCATCCACGAAATTATGCCCGGTATGATCGCCGGTGCGATTATGGCCTTCACGATGAGCCTGGACGATTTCGTCATCAGCTATTTTGTCACCGGCTCCGGCTTTATCACCTTGCCGGTGGAGATCTACTCCTACACGAAAAAGCCCATTCACCCCAAGATCTATGCAATGTTCACCCTGCTGTTTTTGCTGATACTGGTGCTGATGGTGGGGATGAACCTGCTGCAGATCCGGGGCGAAAAGAAGAAGGAAGAAAAGCGGGTCAAGGCGGAAAGCAAAGCCCTGCGGGTGTTCCGCCGGGTATGTGCCGCGGTGCTGGCGGTGGCGGTGCTGGCGGGCTGCGGCTTCCTGCTGGGCAATCAGAAGAAAAAGGTCACCCTCAATGTGATGAACTGGGGGCAGAATATTGCCGATGGCAGTGACGGTACGCTGGATATCATTGCCGCCTTTGAGGCGGAATATGACTACATTGATGTAAATTATTCCACCTTTGAGTCCAATGAGTCCCTGTATTCCAAGCTGTCCGGCGGCGGACTGACGGTGGATGTGATCATCCCCTCGGACTATATGATCGCCCGGCTGATCGCGGAGGATATGCTCCTGCCCCTGAATTTTGAAAATATCCCCAATTATGGGCTGGTTCAGGAGAATTTCAAAAATACCTCCTATGACCCGGATAATCAGTATTCCGTTCCCTACACCTGGGGCACTGTGGGCATTATCTACAATTCCAAATATGTGGACGAGGCGGATGTGACCGGCTGGGAGCTGCTCTGGAACGAAAAGTATGCAGGCAAGATCCTGATGTTCGATAACTCCCGGGATGCCTTCGGCATTGCGCAGTATAAGCTGGGGATCGATGTAAACACCACCGATAAGGAAGCATTGCAGCGCTGCGCCGATGAGCTTGCCCTGCAGCGGCCCCTGGTCCGCCAGTATGTGATGGATCAGATCTACGCCGCTATGGAGGGCGAAAACGCCTGGATCGCCACCTATTACGCCGGCGACTGTATGATGATGATGCAGAACAATCCCGACCTGCGGTTCTATCTGCCGGAGGCTCAGGGCTTCAACCTGTTTATCGATGCGATGTGCATACCTACCTGCGCGGAGCATAAAACGGAGGCAGAGCTGTTTATCGACTTTCTTTGCCGCCCGGAGATCTCCGGCGCCAATATGGATTATATCTGCTATGGCTCCCCCATCGAGGGCGCCCGGGACTATATGGACCAGGAGCTGGCCAATCACCCGGCTGTCTACCCGGATGAAAAGGTGCTCAGCAACGGCACCAGCTATGCCTACCTCCCGGAAGATATCACCCGCTTCGTAGAAAACCTCTTTATGAAGGTCAGAATTTATTAAAGATCCTATGTAAAGCCCCCGGCTGCCGTACTGTGCTGTACGGTAAGCCGGGGGCTGGTGCTTTTTGGGGGATTTTTGTTTAAGAATCGTTGTTCAGGAGGATGGCCTGGAGGGCTTCGGTTAAGGCTATGACATCGGCGCGGGGGAGAAGTCCGACGGGAGTTCCGTCTGCCATAGCCAGGCAATGCACCCCATCATAGCGGTACAGGCTCAGTGTCACTGTGGGGCAGCTTTCGCTGTTCAGATGAAGGACAAGCTGAAGCTCCTGCACCTTATCCGGTGTTTCCTCCGTAAACTGGTTGATGGATAGAGCATACAGCGCGGATTTCAGGGAGGAAATGGAGATTTCTGTTTGCCCGTAATACCAAAGGGCTTCCTCATCCGCATCCTGCCGGGTCAGGGTGTGGGTCTTGCCCTCCAGCGTTGCAGTGATGCCGGTTACCATATCAAAATCTGCCCAAAAGAGCTGGTTATGCCGCAGATCGTTATAACCGGCCTTTTCCAAAATGCCGTATTCGGTATCGCTGATCACATAAAGAATACCGGATTGTCCTACCCGGACATATTTTGTCACGGCGGTTGCAGTCTCGCCTGCGGCTACGGCCTGATCGGCGGCAGCCCGCTGTGCCTGGTTTTCACCAAGCGTGATCAGGCACTGGGCAGATCGGGAGCTGCCGTCTTCGTCCGTTTCCGAGTAATCCACAGCAACTGTCAGGATCGGAGCATTCATACCGAAGGCTTCCAATTCTTCCGCAGTGGCGCAGTAGGTGGCATAATCCAGCAGACTCAGGCCGGTCAGGGTATTCAGATAGGTGCGGACAGCTGCGGTATCCAGGGGTACCGATTTGCCGGACTGCCGGGTAAAGTAAATATCTGTTTCCGGGGCATAGGTGTCGGTGCTGTCCTCCACCCGGGTAAAGCTATAATTCTCCCTGCCGGTGAAGGTCACGCTTTCCACCTTTTCAAAGCCGGGCACGGTATCGTGGAGGATCATAGAGGAAAGCTCCGGGGAAACATATTCCGTGGGATCTTCTGCCACCAGGTACACATTGCCGTCCCCAATATCAATGTAGCGCTGCTGATCCATTTGGCTCAGGTCACCCATTTTCAGGGTGACAGTCTCCGTTTCCGTAGTCAGGGACAGGGTGCATTCCGGCTGCTCCAGTCCGTACTGGCCGTAATCGTCCACATTTTCAATGGCAAAGGTCACGCCATAGCTTTCAAAATGGGATAGCAGCTTTTCAATTTTCTCCGTGCTGACCGGGAAATTGCTGTCATCGGTGTACTGCCAGCCGGTGTCCTCCCGTAAAAAGGTCAGTCCGTCGCCGCTTTCGTAGCTCCAGGCCACCTGGGTCACGCTGTCCACCGGGATCTGCATAATTACTGCATTGCTGGCTTTGATTTGCTCCTGCTGCTCCTCATAATGGGAAAGCAGCAGCGTTGCTGTGCACAGTACTGCCAAAATGCCCAGCAAAAAGCCCAGTCGCTTATACCGTTTCATTCTGCTTCCTCCTTCTGCAAAGGGTGACAGCCACACCAATGCCCAAATAGCCCAGAGGCAGAATGCCGATCATCAGGGCCTTCAGGGTGGAGGCTGTTTCCTCGTCAATGGTCAGATAGTTGTAGTCCAGGGAACGGCTGCGGATGGCAATAGCCTCCCGTTCTCCGAGCAGGGAGGAAAGACCGTTCATAACGAGATTTACATTGGCACCGGAGGAATAGGTGTTATAGCCCTCGTTGAGGAACTGATCCGAGGCGAACCACAGAAGCTGTCCGCTGCCTGCGGTCTCCACGGAGACGGCCAGGGCAAAGGGACCTGCGGTGTCGCCCTCCTCCTGCTCATAGGTGGTCAGATTGTAGCCGGCGGATTTGCTGAAGGAGGTGCCGGAGGTGGTCAAAAGTGCAGTGACGGTTCCGGTGGTACCGGCGCCCAGCTGCAGACCCTGGGCAATGGCCATAACGGGATAATAGCCCTCCTCGATCAGCGGATCGGTGATGGTGGTGCTTTCCCGCTCCGGCAGCAGCGCATAGGGATACCCGGCGGCATAGCTGCTGCGGTCCGCTTCGATCACAATGCCATCCACAACGGTAACGCCGTAATGCGTGAGCAGACTGTTCAGATTGGTCAGGCTGCCCTCCTTTACCGGGCCGGAGATCACCAGCAGCTTGCCGCCGCTTTCCGCATAGCTCAGCAGCATATCCCGCTCTGCCTCGGAAATATCTGTCTCAGGCGCATAGATCAGCACCGCATCTCCGTCGGCGGGAACCGCATCCACAGTCAGCAGGGAAAGAGACTCTGTTTGGATATTGGCCTTTTCCACGGCATCGGCAAAGGTCTCCGGCAGAGCTCCCTCGCCGTGTCCCTCCACCGTGTAGAGCACAGGCAGCTCCTGCGTTACCACATAGTCAATGGCAGAGGTGAGCATAGCTTCTCCGGCAAAGCCGGTAGCCACATAGCTATAGGTGTAGTAGTTCAGCTCTGTTTCGTACAGGTCTGAATAGCTGATATAGCGGTACCGTTCCCCGGAGACCACGATCAGGGAGTTGTTGGGCACAGTTTCCTGCGTATACTGCTGAGTGAAGGTGGGAAATACATCCGGATTTTTCTTGATCACCTGAATGTGGGAGGACAGGCTCTCATATTTTGCCAGCAGGTTTTCCAGAATGGTGTCCTCCTGCTCCGACTGGACGATCCAGTAGACCGTCACATCCTGCTGCAGAGAATGCACCACCGCTTTTGTATTGCTGGTGATGGAATAGAGTTTTGTGGCACTGATGTCCAGCTTTGTCGCTGTGGCAGGCAGGTTTGCTGTAAAAACATTCAAAACAATCAGGATGGCCAGCACCACGGCAATCAGGATCAGGCTGTAGGAGCCGCCCCGGAATGCCAGTGTGCGAAAGGCTGTATGCTTTTTCATCAGTTATACCTCCGCTTCTCCATAGACTGGACGGAAAGGAAAAGGAAAAATCCGATCACGGACAGATAGTACACGATGGCCGTCACATCGAATACGCCGTTGACAAAGGTGGTGAGCCGGTCGAAAAGGGAAAGCTTTTCCATAACACCGGGGATCAGTCCCTCAAAGGCATCGCTGTTAAGAAGGTAGGCAACTGTCAGGCCAGCCATGAGCACAAGGCTGACCGCATAGCCGGCTGTGCTGTTTTTCGTCAGGTGCCAGATCAGCCAGCCCAGCACCGCAGCGGCCACGAAGAGGGCCAGCAGGGAGCCGAAGGCGGTGGCAGTGGCATATTCGGCCAGTGTAACGCTGTAGTAATTGAGCAGCATAGCTGCGATGCCAATGCCGGCGGCCAGCCCCTGATTTTCCGTTAGGGAGGAAATGAACACGCCAATGGCGATCAGCGCCGCGCCCATCAGGAAGAATGCCAAAAGACTTCCGTAGGAGGTCAGCAGATATACCTCGCCGAATATGGAAAACAGCAGCGGATAGACGGCGATCACTGCCAGAGGCACAAGGTAAAGCACCAGCAGTGCCAGATACTTACCGAGAATGATTTTTGCCGTGGAGACGGGCAGGGAATACAGAAGCTGATCCGTTTTCTGCTTCCGCTCCTCTGCAATTACGCGCATAGTCAGCACCGGGACGATCACCACAAAAATAATGCCGGAAAAGCCAAGCACATACTCGAAATTACTGATGGCGGCATTGATATTATAGTACATAGCGCCGATACCGACGAAGGCCAGCAGGAATGCCCCGAATACATAGGCGGTCATACTGTGAAAATACTGCTTTAATTCATGCTTCCAAATGGCTGTCACTTTCCTCATCCTCCTTTTCCGGATTGTTTTCCGGTGTATTTTCCTCAGACAGCTCCAAAAATACATCCTCCAGGCTGCCTCGCTGCACCGTCAGCTCGTAGAGCACATAACCGCTTTCGGCTACGCCACGGAAAAGAGCCTCTGTGGCCAGGTCGGAATGCCCCTGCCGGATCGTTGCGGTGAGGCGAACACGGCCGTTTTCGGTCTGCACGGTTACCGTATCCAGTTGGGAAATTTGTGCCAAAAGAGCCTGCATCTGTGCCTCCGGCATATCCGTGACAGCCTGCAGCCGGCAGTTCCCACGCAGCTTTTCCTGCAGGCTTTCCGGCTCTCCGAAGGCCACGATCCGACCGCCGGCGATCATCAGGATCCGGTCGCAGATCGCCTGCACCTCGGTGAGAATATGGGAGCTGAAGATCACCGTGTGGGTCTTGCCCAGCTCCCGGATCAGCTCCCGGATCTCCAGAATCTGAATGGGATCCAGTCCCACGGTGGGTTCGTCCAGAATGATCACTTTAGGGTTTCCCAGCAACGCCTGTGCGATGCCTACACGCTGGCGGTAGCCCTTGGAAAGCTGGCTGATCCGGCGGTGCCGGACAGGGTCGATCCCGGTGCGGAGGATCGCCTGCTCCACCTGCTCCTGAAGCTGACTGCCCCGCAATCCCTTTGCCTGCCCCACAAAGGTCAGGTAGTCCTCCGGGGAGTCGCTCATATAAAGGGGCGGCTGTTCCGGAAGGTAGCCAATGCAGCGCTTGGCCGCATCCGGTTCCTCAAAAATGTCGTGACCATCAATGACCACAGTGCCACCGGATGGGGACAGACAGCCGGTGATGATGTTCATAGTGGTGGATTTTCCCGCGCCATTGCTCCCCAGATACATACTGAGATTTATATACTACCATCCCCTCACTAAATAGCGGTATCATAACTACTACCTTATCTGGGAATATCTCCACGCTTTCTAAGTGCTCTAAGATAAAATCTACCTTAAGCTGGTTATTTTCATCCAGATAGGTAGCTATCTCCTCATCTATGTTATCCAGCACTCTATCAATTTCTGCAATATCCTCTATAAAGCCATCTTTAATCCCCAGATAAATAGCATCCTGTACCGCCTCATTACGGAGGCTCTCAATATTGATAATAGCGTAGTATTCAGATCCTCTAAGCCACTCATTAAGAGCCTTTACTCTTAGAGGCATTGTTTTTTGATCCAGCATAACGCTTTTTTCCTTAGAATGAGTTTTAATTTCAGCCTCCCAGTTATACTTAACAGAGTTTACTCCGCACACTATAAGGCATTTACAAAGCTCTTTCTTTCGGGCTACGGTAATATCTATACTTTCCTTTGTCTTTCCTAAACCCTGCTCATCTCCTATAAGGAGCTCATCCCTTTCCATACCGTAGTTAAAAGCCTCTATCTGGTGTGGGAGGGGAGTGGTAGTAAAATCAAAATCCACTACAGGCTTAATATCCTTTAGCCTCTGCTGGGTAGCCTCTCTTTTATCCTCAATTTCCTTAGTCTTGAGTGCATCCAGTACACCGCTATTACTGTTAATATTATTGATCCCCAGCTTTTCTACTAAGTTAGGGAGCTCATAGGCTGGGATCTCCCACGCTCTATCATCGGGTAAGTATCTCCTTTCCGCCAGCTCTTTTATCTTAGCTACCGTAGTAGGATCATACTTAAAAGATACCTTAAAGGCATCATCAAAATAAGTACCTTTATCCAGCTTTTCAACTGTTACCATAAAAAATATACCTCCTGTGATCTTGATACTTAACTTAATCACAGGAGGTATATAATTTTAGATACCCCTTATATAAAATTTATGCTACTAACTGCACATAGAGATCTATATTTCTATTCCAGTATTTATAGGAGGTTAGGTAGTGGATATTTTCAGTATGTATCTTACACCGTTGGGGCCCAGGAAGCCGTAAACATGTCCCTGGGTGATGGTGAAGGAAATGTCATCCACAGCCAGCCGATCACCGTAGTATTTCGTTAAATGGGTAACGGAAATCATAGTGTTCCTCCTTGCAACGGTAATGGATAGAGCATACACCATTATGCTGAAGCTTTCCTGAACAAAGCCGTGACACAATTGTGAATGATTGCCGCACCCTACGGAAAAAACTGCATAAACTGTCCTATAAGCCAGTGGGCAATGCTGCCACAGCATGAACATGACCGGGAGGTATTTCTTTATGTCCGAATGTGTAAACGATTACCGAAGCTGCAGGCCGGAAGAGCTGCAGCGCGCCCTTTCTATCCATACAAGGAAGATTACCGACAGCTGCCGGGATAAGGATTGTATTGAGGAGCTGCGGGTCTACCTGACAAGCACCTCGCAGGCCATTCTGGATACGGCTGCCTCTGTTAAGGTGCGTTGTGCTGAGCTGATCGACACCTATATGGATGTGGAGCCGGTGGCCTTTGACCGCAACCACTACTGCATTGATGTGACCTTCTTCTACCGGATCCTGGCGGATGCGGTGGTGGGAAGTGTCCGCCCGGCCGCCCTTTCCGGGCTGGCGGTGTTTTCCAAGCGGGTGGTTCTGTGCGGAGAGGAAAGCAGAGCCAAGATCTTTACCAGTGATACCCGCATTGGGGCACCGGATGGCCTGTCCCTGCAAAGCCGCAATCTGCCCACTGCCGTGGTGGAGGTGTTGGATCCGATGGTGCTTTCCTCCAGGGTGCGGGAAAGCTGCCAGTGCCAGGATGGAGCCGTGGTGCAGATCCCCAAGGGGATCGTTGCAGCCTTTGACGAAAATCTTGTCCTCAGCGGCGACACCCGGCGGCTGTTTGTCAGCCTGGGGCAGTTCTCCATCATCCGGCTGGAGCGGGATGCGCAGCTTGTGGTTCCGGTTTTGGAGTACAGCATTCCCACAAAAGAGTGCTGCGACGACCCGGGCACCGGTGAGGATCCCTGCGAGATGTTTGCCCGGATCCCGTTCCCTGCAGAGCGCTTCGCTCCCCGGGGCTGCGATAACGCCGACACCTGCCTCTGTTATACCACCACCAACGGATAAATGCCGGCAGAAGGCAAAAAAAGACTGAACCTCGCATTATGCCAATGTCACTAAGTTAGCGACATTGGATTGCAATGAATCCCTATAACGAACGAGTGCATCCTGTGAGGGATGCACTTTTTCTGCAAAATTGGCATGACAAATTAGCGGATTAAAAAATCCGCTTAAAAAGGCTATTCAAAAACATAAAATTATGCTACTCTATGGGAGAAAGAATACAACAAAACCTATGTGTCATTGCAAACCAATCTCAGAGTGACTGGGTTGTGCGTTTGTACAGGGGGATGAGGGGGTGGCTTGTTTGATAGATCATTTGGGGACAGGGGCAGGGCAGAAGGCTGCTTCGGGCGGTAGAGGAGCAGGCAAGGCAAATGGGCTATCGCATCCTCTATCTGGAGACTCACAGTGCCCTTCGCGCAGCGCTGCACCTTTACGAGGCAGCCAGCTTCACCCAAATTCCCCAGCCTGCCTGGGCTGTACATTCGGCAATGGACCGTTTTTACACCAAGGAGCTCCGGTAAGCTCCCGGCGGATAAAAAATGGTAAAAAATTTCCTGAATTTTCAAAAAAGGGGTTGACAAACAGGTGGGGAACGGCTATTATATGTTCGTCGTTAGCGAGTGCTAACGCCTTTTCCGGCACAGCGGTTAGCCTGTGCAAACTCTAAAAGAAAGGGGATACCGAGTATGAACCTATCCGTTGCGGAGGAGGGCAGGCAGTATACTGTCCGGCAGATCGATACGGATGACGAGGAGCTGGATGCCTTTTTGTTTTCTCTTGGATGCTACAGTGGCGAGCCGGTCACAGTGGTCTCCCGGCGAAAAGGCGGTTGCACAGTCTCGATCAAGGATGGCCGGTACAATATTGATGATCAGCTTGCCCGGGCGATCCTGATTTAATTTTTGCCCATCTGTTAGCTTTTGCTAACATTTTTGGAACCAAATCCGATATATTGTTAGACAGGAGAGGAATCTCTAAGAAGGAGGAAACAATATGAGAATTGCTTTTGCAGGCAATCCAAACTCCGGTAAGACCACTATGTATAATGCCCTGACCGGCCGCAATGAAAAGGTCGGCAACTGGGCAGGTGTTACCGTTGACAAGAAGGAGGCCGCCATTAAAAAGGCCTACGCAGGTGATATGGAGCTGATCGCGGTGGATCTTCCTGGCGCCTATTCCATGTCCCCGTTCACATCCGAGGAGAGCATCACCAGCTCTTATGTGAAAAACGAACATCCTGATGCCATTATCAACATCGTGGATGCCACCAATCTGAGCCGCTCACTGTTCTTCACCACGCAGCTTCTTGAACTGGGCATACCGGTGGTGGTCGCGCTGAACAAGCACGATATCAACGAGAAAAAGCAGACGAAGATTGATGTGGCCGCCCTTTCCAAAAAGCTGGGCTGCCCGGTGTTTGACACCACCTCCACCACCGGCGATGGCCTGAAGGAGCTTGTCCACGCGGCGGCTGCCCTTAACGGCCAGACCCAGAAGGCTCCCTATGTTCAGGGCAATATCGACCTGAGCAGCAAGGCGGCTGTGGAACAGGCGGACCGGAAGCGGTTCGAATTTGTCAACAAGATCGTTTCCTCCGTGGAGACCCGCAAGGTGCTGACCCGCAATAAAAACACGCAGGATCAGATCGACTCCGTCCTGACCCACCCGGTGCTGGGACTGGTTATCTTTGCAGCGGTTATGTTCCTGGTGTTCCAGATCTCCCAGGCTTGGGTCGGTCCCTGGATTGCAGAGGGCTATGAGTTCGAAAACGGCACCGTGATCCCCGGCCTGGTCACTTTGATCGATATGTTCAAGGATTGGGTTACCAGCCTGCTGGAGGGTGCCAATGCCAATGCATTCCTGACGGCTCTGCTGACGGAAGGCATTATCGGCGGTGTGTCTGCCGTTGTGGGCTTCCTGCCGCTGGTTATGGTTATGTATTTCCTGATCTCTCTGCTGGAGGACTGCGGCTATATGGCACGCGCCACCGTGGTACTCGATCCCATTTTCAAGAAGGTTGGCCTGTCCGGTAAGTCCGTCATTCCGTTCATCATCGGCACCGGCTGCGCCATCCCCGGCGTTATGGCCTGCCGTACCATCCGCAATGAGCGGGAACGCCGTGCCACCGCTATGCTGACCCCCTTTATGCCCTGCGGCGCCAAGCTGCCGGTCATCAGCCTGTTTGCCGGTGCATTCTTTGCAGATGCCTCCTGGGTGGGTACTTTGATGTACTTCGTGGGCATTGCTCTGATTTTGCTGGGTGCACTGCTGGTCAACAAGATCGCCGGCCACAAAAACCGCAAGTCCTTCTTCATCATTGAACTGCCGGAATATAAGGCGCCCTCTCTGAAGCGCGCCTGTATGGATATGCTGAACCGTGGCTGGGCGTACATCGTCAAGGCCGGTACCATCATCCTGCTGTGCAACGCAGTGGTGTACATTATGCAGTCCTTCAACTGGAGCTTCCAGCTGGTGGAGGAGGGAATGGAGAATACCTCCATCCTGGCTTCCATTGCCCATCCCATTGCCGCTCTGCTGATCCCCATTATCGGCGTGCAGGCGTGGCAGCTGGCTGCCGCTGCCGTCACCGGCTTTATTGCGAAGGAAAATGTGGTTGGCACCCTGGCCGTGTGCTTCGGCATCTCCAACCTGATCGATACCGATGCTTTGGAGCTGGTGGAAGGTGCCGGCACAGAGGTGGCCGTGATTTTCGGCATTACCAAGGTTGCCGCATTGGCCTACCTGATGTTCAATCTGTTCACGCCGCCCTGCTTTGCCGCACTGGGTGCTATGAACTCTGAGATCAACGACCGCAAGTGGTTCTGGGGCGGTGTGGGTCTGCAGTTTGCCACCGGCTATACACTGGCTTATCTGGTGTACACCATTGGCACCCTGATCACTGCTCCTGCCAGCCTGAATATCACCGCTGCCCTGATCGGCCTGGCCGTGGTCGTGGCAATTGCCGCCGTGATCGCCGGTATGATCCACAAGACCAACAAGAACCTGGCTGCGGAGTATGCCCTCAGCGGCAAGTAATGGCCTATGAAAGCCATTGACTGGATCGTGATCGCGGTGATCGCCGTCATCGTTGGGCTGGTCGTGTGGTATATCCACCGCTCCAAAAAGAACGGCGTAAAATGTATCGGCTGCCCCGATGCGAAGACCTGCTCCGGAAACTGCGCCGGCTGCTCCGGCCATTGCTCCGGCGGAGAAAAGTAACTACCTGATTTCCTTTCTATAAAAGCGCCGCCCGAGGCACTGACTTCCCACAGGAAGCAGCACCCCCTGACGGCGCACTTTTTCTGCTGCAGCAGAAAAAAGAAACAAAAAAATCCGGGAAAACCCCGGAAAATATTCCCAAACACCATTGACAAAAAAGACAAGGTGTGTTACAATGGTTGTCCATACTGTGGTACTATGCCAATTTTTGACTTTTACCATTTACACCAGCATAATACCACAGAAGATGGCAATTGTCAAGTGTCAGACGAAGAGAAAAAAGACAAACTGACAACTGCTCCGGGCGTATCAAATTCGATACCGGCCGGAAAAATGTACCTCATTCGCAATTTCTATCCGTGTAAGCAACACATCATTCCGGCGAAAGCCGAAAGAAAGGCTGTGATGATCCATATGGCAATGGTCAGAGACCAACAGTTTGGCAAGACCATGCGTAAGAGCTACGCAAAGTACAAGGAGATCCTGGAGATCCCCAATATGCTGAAGATCCAGAAGGATTCCTATCAGTGGTTCCTGGATGAAGGCCTCCGTGAGGTCTTTAAGGATGTTGGCGTGATTACCGATTTCTCCGGCAAGCTGGAGCTGAGCTTCCTGGATTACTCCATGGAGGATAAGCCCAAGT
>CAZTNP010000023.1:0-24103 GCA_964615545.1 uncultured Oscillospiraceae bacterium
GGCCTTCTGCCAGAGCTTTATGACAGAGCTTTCCAAGTACATCGGCGCGGATACGGATGTGCCCGCCGGCGATATCGGCGTAGGTGCCCGGGAGATCGGCTACCTCTTCGGCCAGTACCGCCGCCTGCGTGGCAGCTTTGAGGCCGGTGTGCTGACCGGCAAGGGGCTCAGCTACGGCGGCTCTCTGGCCCGGCCGCAGGCCACCGGCTACGGCCTGCTGTATATGACACAGGAAATGCTCCGTGCTAACGGGCAGAGCCTGGCAGGGAAGACCGTTGCCGTGTCCGGCGCAGGCAATGTGGCCACCTATGCCATCCAAAAGGCGTGGCAGCTTGGGGCAAAGCCCGTCACCTGCTCCGATTCCACCGGCTGGATCTATGACCCGGAGGGCATTGATGTGGACACCCTGATCCAGGTCAAGCAGGTAAAGCGTGCCCGGCTGACCGAGTACGCAAAGGCACGCCCCGGCAGTGTATATCACGAGGGCAAGGGTGTCTGGACGGTAAAATGCGACATCGCCCTGCCCTGTGCCACCCAAAATGAGCTGCTTCTGGAGGATGCGAAGCAATTGGCAGCAAACGGCTGCATTGCCGTCTGCGAGGGTGCCAATATGCCCACCACCTTGGAGGCAACCAAATATCTGCAGGAGCAGGGGATCTGGTTTGTCCCCGGCAAGGCGGCCAATGCCGGCGGCGTTGCCGTCTCCGGACTGGAAATGAGCCAAAATTCCCAGCGGCTGAGCTGGAGTTTTGAAGAAGTGGACGGCAAGCTCAGGCAGATTATGGCGGATATTTTCCGAAATCTGGACAATGCCGCCAGGGAATACGGTATGCCCGGCAATTATGTAGCCGGTGCCAATATTGCCGGCTTCCAAAAAGTAGTCGATGCCATGCTCGCCCAGGGCGTTATTTAACCGGGCAGTAAGCAACGAAAGAGCCGAACGGCTGCATACGGATGCGGCTGTATGGAAAATGAATTGCATTTTTGGATAATGTAAAAAGGAATCAGGTTTTGACGAAAAAAGGTCAGAGCCTGATTTCTTTTTCACAAATCCCACTTTAATAATTAATACTTTATTTTTGCCAACAGTGAGAGGAGCATAAAGCCGCAAAGTATTATTGTTATTATTTTGGCTATTTCATATTCGCCTTGACGGCCGGCAAGAACCAGTGTGCTGATGATCACAACAATTCCTAAAAAATCTAACATTACAATATTCTCCTCAGTTCGTACATAACAAGGCTACACACTTGTCAAAATCATAATTCAATTTTATAAAATCGACATCCACGCCAAACTTATTTTTAATCTGCGACGAATACCTATCAAAATTGCACTCATTTGAAATCGAAATATAATACGCATTATATCTTTTGAATTCTGCGTTTTCTACTCGAAGCACACGGGCATATTCATTTTGACACATAGTCTGGTGAACCATAGAAAGTATGGAGGATGTAAGGTCTGCAACACCCTGTGGTGTACTGTTCTTTTTTACCTTTGCAACGTAATGAAAGCACTGCTTGCCAATGCAGTTATGTTCCTTCCGCAGCTCCTTTGTCAGAAAGCCGGGGTGCTCTTCGTACCGGCAGTAGCCAACGCATTTATTACACCCGGTTACCGTATTGTCAATGCAGCATCTTTCAAATTTTGAACGGCACTGCTTTTCGTATTGCTCATACAGGTTCTCTGCTGTAGAATGCACCGTCTCGTACATATCTGTACCTCCTTAATATGATGAGCACATAAGGTAGCGTGTGTTACGGTAGTTTCTGCAACATTTACAGCGTTTAGGGGGATTCCAAGCCATCCTTCCAAAATACTTTTGCGATTTTGCAGAAAACAGAAATTTACGGCCGCAGTCTTTGCAGACGATGTATTTATCCTTGTATAAAATTTGCTGTGATACAGTGACTTCTTCCTTAATTTCAACAAGGATATTTGCCACAGGAAGAAGGCCTGTACAAACAACCCTTTTTTCCGTTTCTTGCCTGTAGAACGGAATGTCAGGCTTTCTTTCGTACATAATCTCTACATTGTCCTCATAATACTTTGCCCAACCCATATCACACACTCCTTTTTGTTCTTGAGTATATGATACAGGTTGGGCCTTAAAAGTTGTAGGACAGGTTTTGTCGTATTAGTCTGGAAAAAATTCCTTTATGCTCACACGGAAATGCATAGCAAAGGATTGAATTGTCGGAACCTTAGTTATACCTATATTGACATATCTGTTAATTGTTCTGAGATCAGCGCCGTATTCAAAAGCGAATTCTTCTTGTGACGGATATCATTTCGATAAACGAAAGTGTCATATCTTCAATTTCATCGAATTCACAGAAATTATCTGTATTAATCATTAAATTGGTGATATGCGCTCCTGCGTGGTATGTACCGGGTAGTGACTTGTCGATCTCTTTCAATTCATCAAGCATTCGCTTTGTAATATCCTGATAATCATATCTGGTCGGATATGGCGTATCAAGCTTTGTGTCAAAGACGACTTCATACAGATGCATAACATCGTAGCCATCTCCATAGAATGTTCTCCTGTATGCTTGATCAAAAGCTTTTTTGTGCCAAATATACGGATATTTTCGCCACCATTTGGCCTGTGCTTCATCGTTTCTGGTCAAAATGTCATCCACACGCATTCCAAGCAATTCACTTGCGTAGGATACGATTTCCATATCAATCTTTCCATTCTTGCCAGTCCAGCATATATCATATGCCTTACCTTCATAAGTAGTTGAAAAGAATTCCTTGATGTTAATGCAGTATGTGTCAAAACATTCTTTTATATATGCTTCAATACGCTGTGCTTTCGTCATAGAATGACCCCCTTTGATTTTCTGACTATATGATAGCTTGCAAAAATCAAAATTTGTAGGACAGTTTTTATCGTATTGCATTCGTTAAAAATGCCATAAAAGCTACGGAAAGTATACTTGTGGAATACACAGTTATTCGCCAAAAGTAAAAACCATTTCATTCTGAAAAAAGTTATTTGCTTACCAGCCAATCTGCCACATCCATAATTCTGATGCCCTCGTATTGATACTCGCCGTGTCGGGTGCGGGCAAGCACCATTTTGGGATATGCATCTTTAATTTGCTGGAGGGGGGACACTTCCCGCTCAAAAGTTTTTCCGTCACTGATATTATCCGATACCTGAATATAGATTTTTTCGTTGCGCTTAATTGCTACAAAGTCAATTTCTTTTTTGTAAAGAACACCGGCATAAACCTCATAGCCTCTGCGCAGCAATTCTATTGCAACAATATTTTCAATCACTCTGCCGTAATCCATATTCTTTGTTCCGAGCTTCGCATAGCGGAAAGTATGGTCACTTAAATAATATTTATCGTTAGAAGCAAGGTATTTTTTTCCTTTAATATCATATCTGCGAACCTTATAAAAAGCAAAAGCATTACAAAGATACTGTATATAGGAGCTGACGGTTTTATGGTGTATTGTTTCCATAGCCACCTTCAATGTGTTTGTTATACTTCTGGCAGAGGAAAGATTGGAAATGTTATCCATCAAATAATCCACAATTCTGTCCATCAGCGGAATATTGCGGATTTTATATTTTTTGCGTATATCCCGAACGATCAGTGTATCAAAGATTTCACTGATATAATCGTATTTTGATTCCTGATCTTTGTAAAGATAAGAACCAGACATACCGCCTTCCAATACATATTTATCGAAGGCATCATATGGATTTGTATAACCGAAATACTGCAAATACTCGCCAAAGGAAAACGGATACACTTTTATTTCAAAAGTTCTTCCTGTAAATAATGTAGCAAGATCGGAGCTTAAAAGAAAAGCATTGGAACCGGTAATATAAATATCGTATTTTTCCGTGGCGTGCAGCCAGTTAATTGCCTTCTCAAAATTGTTGCACATTTGAACCTCGTCTATAAAAACAAAGTTCTCCTTACCCTTAATATACCGGGAATCAATGTAATCATATAAAAGACGAGCCCCAAGCAGATGGTCGTATTCAGGCAAGTTAAAATTGATATGAACGATATTATAGTTTGGAATATTCTCCTCGATATATTCTTTGAAGGCATCCAGTAATTTTGATTTTCCGGAACGGCGAACGCCGGTAATGACTTTAATATCCGGCGTACCGATAACATTTATTAGCTTATCCAAGTACTGTTTTCTTTCAATCAGCTTCATAAAGCATCACCTCGCGAAATCATTATATCATATCTATTATCCAAAATCAAATTTTTTTCAATTTTGGATAATAGATTGTCGTTACAAAAAGGGTGTAACCCTTTTTTATAAGGTTACACCACATTTTTCCATAATTTGTTTCCCTCTGCAAAACCGGCTTTCTTATCCGGCGAGGCACAGGAAATACAGCAGCACCAGCGTGCCGAGGGCGATCCGGTAGATGCCGAAGGCGCGGAAGCTGTGCTTGCGGACATATTCCATCAGGCCGCGGATCACCAGCAGGCTGACCAGGAAGCTGACCGCACAGCCGATCAGCAGTACGACCACACCGGTGGAGCCCACGCGGACACCCTCCAGGAGATACTTGACCACCTTCAGGCCGCTGGCGCCCAGCATAGTGGGAATGGCCAGGAAGAAGGAGAACTCCGCACCGGCACTGCGGCTGACACCCAGCAAGATGGCACCCAAAATGGTGGAACCGGAGCGGGAGGTGCCGGGGATCAGGGCAAGGCACTGGAAGGCACCGATCAGCAGTGCCGTCCGGTAGTCGATGGCATAGACATCGGTGATCTGCCCCTGACGGCGGGCATTGCCCTTTTCCATAAACAAAAAGGCGATGCCGTAAACGATCAAGGCAATGGATACCACGATGTAATTATAAAAATGTGTCTCCATCCAGTCATCCAGCAGCAGGCCGATGACCGCCGAGGGCAGCACCGCCACCACCACTTTGAACCAAAGCTGCCAGGTGCTACTTTTCTGCTGGGGTGTCTTTTGGGGCGAAAAGGGGTTCAGCTTGTGGAAAAACAGCACGATCACCGCCAAAATGGCGCCAAGCTGGATCACCACATCGAACATTTCCATAAACGCCTTGTTGGCCGCCGGGTCGGCGGACACCTGCAGGCCGATAAACTGATCCAGCAGGATCAGATGGCCGGTGGAGGAGACAGGCAGCCATTCGGTAATACCCTCAACGATGCCGAACAGGACAGCCTTGAGCATTTCAATCCATTCCATAGGGATTCCTCATTTCTGTTGAATACCCATATCATACCGCAACTGCCTGTCATTTGCAAGAAAAAACTGTAAAAGCGTTCTATTGCTCCCGTTTGCACAGGTTCACCCGGTTTTCTCCGTCCACCGTCAGCAGGAAGGTCTGCCCCAGCGTGACCTTGTTCTGCACCAGCGTTTTTTGCAGCCAGCGCAGATCCTTGCCTGCCACACGGAGGTTTTCGCTGAGAACCTTGCCATCGGAGACCACCGTAATGGGAATATACTGCTTCTCCACGGATATCCCCGCCGCCTTTGCACTGGCAGGCTTTTCCCGGGGGTAGGGGAACACCGAAAGCTCCCCGCCGGTTTCCAGTATGGCATACTGAACCGTGGACGGATCCAGCACATCCTTGCCCCGAAGCTGACTGAGCAGCTCATCCAGCGTTACCCGTGTCTTTCGCAGATTTTTTTGCAGGATCCTGCCATTTTCTATCAAAATCACCGGTTTCCCGCACAAAAGCTTCCGAAACCGAATGCTGTGCAGCGAGAGGATAGCCAGGGAAAATTCCGTGGCAAGAACGGTAAAAATGGGGATCAATGCCGCCGGAAGGGGCGTTGTGCTGTCCTGCATAGCCGTGGCCGCCAAATCCGCCGCCAGCATCGTGACCACCACCTCCGAGGCCTCCATCTGCCCCAGCTGCCGCTTCCCCAGCACCCGCATAACCCCAATCAAAACCAGATATAAAAAAGCCGTCCGAAAAATCAAGCTGCCCATCCAATCCTCTCCCCTTACCCCTATTATCGCCCCATCCTCCAAAAATATACCCATCCCATTTTCCAAAGCAGCCGTAAATCCAATAACCATAAATAAGATGCAACCAGCCTCGGCATTCGTATCCATATACGATGACCTGCCCCCAACATTCGTGTCCTTATACGGTGCGGTCTGTCTCGTCTTCGTGTCCTTGCGAGCCAGTGCGAACACTGGCGTGGCAATCTCCCGTCAGGGACACATCCAGCGGCTCCCTTGTGTAAAGGGTAAGCGAAGCGCAGTCGCGGCGTTAGCCGTGACTGAGGGATTGCGATGCCGCAGGCAACGATTCCAATCGTCCCGCACGGACACCGCCAGTGGCTTCCCCATCAGGAGAAGCCACTGGTGGTATCGGCTCCGCCGATGATTATGAAAATGGGGTGCGGATGCTATGCCGGGAAGCGGAGGAAGTGGTGGTTGACATAAGTCTGGTGGGTGGTGGGATTTTTTTAATTTTGGGGAGAAGTTTTCCACATTATCCACAGGCTTTTCCACAGTCGAAGAATGGAAAAACCCCCTGCAAACCGTGGGTTTGCAGGGGGTCACGCTATTTATAGGCGAAAATTTGTGGAAAACTTTTCCACAAAAGATGGTTAACAGAACACGATACGGGCGGCGTAGACACGCTCTTTTCCGTCGGGAACATCTGTCCGCTGGCGAAATCCGTCCACCGTCAGAACGCCCTCCGGGGAGAGGTTGTACTCCAGGCTGACGATCTGCCCCAGGCGGTTTTCTGCCAGATAGCAGACGGTCAGCTCCCGGGGTGCCGGACGAAGCGGCTCCTTTCCCAGCAGTGCCTCTGTGTGCTCCAGATACATTGCATTGTTTACATGGCCGTTGATATCCAGATCCTCCCTGCCCACTGTCCAGAGGACACTGTGCTGCCCCTGACAGGGGTGCAGGGACTGGGGCATTGCGGGAGAATTTTCCATCGTTTCTCCCGGCACGGTGATGCCGCTTTTGCCGGGCAGCACCATACTGCGGCTTTGCATATCCATCAGCACCCAAAGGGAGGCCACCTGAAACAGCATATTTCCATTCCCGTCCAGTACACGGACGGCTCTGGGATAGGCAGTGCGGGTCTGCGCCACAGGCCAGGTTTGCAGTGTAACGGTCTCCCCCACCCGGGGCAGGCGAACGATCTCCGCCCGATGGCGTATAACCGCCCAAAACAGCCCTTTTTCTGCCAGGCGATCCCAGCTCAGGCCAAGGGCATCGCAGTGGTCACCGGAGACCTGCTGCACAAGGTGCAGCAATGCGGAAAGCTTCAGCTCCCCCCGGTGGTCGGTCTCCTCCGGCCGGATGGTGCAGCTTTTCTGATAAGGCATACTTACACCCCCAGGGACAGGGGCAGGGTGATCCGGCTGCCATTGCGATAGATGGTAACGGCGTGGACACGCCCGGCGGAAAGGGCACTGAGCACGCTGCGGAAATGCTCCTCATTGGCAATGGCGTTTCCATCCAGGGAGATCAGGATATCTCCGGGGGAAAGCTTTGCCTGCGCGGCAGGGCTGCCCGGTGTTACCCGGCTGATATAAATACCCTGGGGCCAGCCGTTATAGCAGCGGTAAAGCTCGCTGACGACCTGACCGGAAATGCCCAGGGTGGCATTTTCCACCTCATCGCCGGGCAGGGATTGTGCCTGGGCAGCTTGTGTATCGGCAGAAAAACGGGCAGAGGACTGCTGATCCTGTGCCTCCTTCGCCTTGAGCATACGGAACAGGCGAATATTGAGCATACCCAGCGCACTTACGGTGCCGCCCAAAAAGATGACCAGCGCCAGCAGCAGCGCGATGGTGCCCTGATGGCTTTTGGGTGGGCGGGTGCTGCCGGTGCGGTAGCTGCCGTGTTCTCCGGAATGATCCGGCTGGAATTTCTTCATAGGGTACCTCGAAAACTTAATTGATCAAAGGGAGGGTAAAGGTAAACTCCGTCACCCCGTTCCGGCTGTCCACGGAAATATCCTCCCCGTGGGCGCAGACGATGGTCTTGACGATGTAAAGCCCCAGCCCCCAGCTATCCCGGCTTTCCGACCGGCTCTTATCCAGCTTGTGGAAGCGGTCGAACAGCAGCGGCAGCTCCTCCGGCGGCACGGTGGGGCCGGAATTGGTCACGGATACATAGATCTTTCCGCCGCCGGTGCGGACAGTCAGACCCAGTCTGCCGTTTTGGGGGCAGAACTTCACCGCATTGTCCAGCAGGTTGTAAATGACCTGCACGATATAATCCTGATGGGCACGGGTGAACACCGGAAGCTCCGGCATATCCACCTGCACATCCAGGGCCTTACTGTTGATCTTCTGCTCAAAGCTCAGCAGCACCTGCCCGGCACATTCCTGTACCTCAAAGCGGGTCTTCTGCTCATCGGGAATGCCGCCGGTGTCCTGCAGGCGGGAAATATCCAGCATACTGCGCACCAGACGGTTGAGCCGCTTTGTCTCCGTGGAGATCAGCTTCAGATAGTGATCCTGCTTTTCCGGCGGGATGGTGCCATCCATAATGCCATCGGCAAAGCCGGCAATGGTGGTCATTGGGGTCTTCAGCTCGTGGGAGACATTGGCAACAAACTGCTGCCGCTGATACTCGCTCTTTTTCAGAGAGTCGGCCATATTATTGAAAGCAAGGGAAAGCTCCTGCACCTCCTCCGGGGAACGGGGATCCACCTCCACCCGGGCATTCAGGTCACCGTGGCCAAAGGAAACGGCCGCATCCCGGAACCGGCGCAGGGAACGGGTATTCTGCCGAACCACCAAAAGCATTACAGCCATAGAAAGCAGCACCGCTGTCACTGCCACCACCATATAATTGCGGCTGACGGCCTTAAGAATGACCTGATTGTCGCTGATGGGGGTGGAGGCAATGACAATGCCGATAGGCTGACTGCTGCTGTCCAGAATCGGAACGGACACCACATAGCGGATGTCCGTGTAAAGTCCCTCGATTATGCCGGTATCGGCGGTATATTCCGCGGAAAATACCTTTTGCAGATAGTCGCTGCTGATGATGAGCCCCTGATGCTCGCAGCCCATAGGGGCATCGGAGCAGAGGATCAGCTCCCCGGTGGCATCACAGATCACCGTATCCGCACCGGAGGCACGGGAGGCGACCATCAGATTGATATAAAAATCCTGCACATCGTCCTCCGCCGCCCGGTAGGCGGTGGCCAGGGTGGAGACGGTTTTGGCTTCCTTTTGCAGCCGCTCCACGGCACGCTCCTCCATTACCTTCTCAATATGAAAGCCAAAGAAGGTGCCCACACTGCTCAGTGCCAGCAGCAAAACGATGGCTGCCGGAAAAAAGGTCCGGCTGAACAGGGTCTTCATTTAGTTGACCTCGAACTTATACCCCACGCCCCAAACGGTGCGCAGGCACCAGCGGTCGGAAACGCCCTCCAGCTTTTCACGCAGCCGCTTTACGTGGACATCCACCGTGCGGCTGTCACCGAAATAGTCGAAGCCCCAAACCTCGTCCAAAAGCTGATTGCGGGTATAGACCCGGTTGGGGGAAGATGCCAGATAAAACAGCAGCTCCATTTCCTTGGGCGGTGCATCCACCTTTTTGCCATTCACCTGCAGCTCGAAAGCATCCATATCGATCACCAGCTTGTCAAATACCAGCCGGCGTGCCTTTATCTCTGCGGTGTCTCCCTCGGAGCGGCGCAGAACGGCCTCGATCCGGGCAAGCACCTCCTTCATCTCGAAGGGCTTGGTGATATAGTCATCGGCGCCCACCTTCAGGCCGGCCACCTTGTCGTCCAGCTCGCCCTTGGCGGTGAGCATGATCACCGGGGTGCGGCTTTCACCGCGAACGGTCTTGCAGACGGTCAGGCCGTCCATAACGGGCATCATCACATCCAGCAGCACCAGATCGGGCTTAATGGAGCGAAATTTTGCCAGTCCCTGTGCGCCGTCGCCGGCCACCGTGACGGCATAGCCCTCCTTTTCCAGATAAAGCTGCAAAAGCTCCTGAATATTCTTGTCGTCCTCAACGACCAAAACGGATGTTGCCATAGTATGCTCCTCCTTAAAAACTTCTCATTTTCCCTTATTATACCGCATATCCGCTCTATGGGGTGAACTTTTTGTGAATACTTCTCCGGTAAAATGTGAACACAAAGCATTCTTCTCCCAGCAGCTGCGCCCTTTTCCGGCGGAGCCCTGCTGGGAGAAGAATGCATCAGGTCAGAAGCTGGAAGCCCATAATCACGGCGCCCAGGATCACCAAAATAACGCCTGTGGCACGGTTCAATGTCCTGGGCTGAGCCTTATTGGCAAGCACGGCGGCGATCCGTGCCCACAGCAGGGTGAACACCACGCACAGCACCAGGGTCAGCACATCCGGCATCCCGCCAATGGCAAAGTGAGAAAGAGCACCGGTCAAAGCAGTGAAGGTCATAATAAATACACTGGTGCCCACGGCAGTTTTCAGCTCGTAGCCCATCACGCTGGTCAGGATCAGCAGCATCATCATTCCGCCGCCTGCACCGATAAAGCCACAGATGGAGCCGATGACCGCACCGCAAAGCACCGACTGGAGCGCCCGCTTTCCGGCGGAGGTCTGTGCCATAGCCTCCTTGGTGGTCATAACCGGCCGGACGATGAATTTGATGCCCAGCAGGAAGGTCATAACGACGGAGAATCCGCCCATAGTGGCCGAGGGTACAAGACTTGCCACATAGCTGCCCAACGCAGTGAAAACCAGCACGGTGAGCATCATAATCAGGCCGTTTTTAATATCCAGGTTTTTATTTTTATGGTAGGTATAGGCCGAAACGGCGCTGGCCAGTACATCCGAGGCCAGTGCGATGCCCACGGCCATATAGGGGTCAATGTTCAAAAAGGTGATGAGCATCGGACTGATGACGGCGGCTGCGCTCATACCGGCAAAGCCGGTGCCAAGTCCGGCACCCATACCGGCAAAAAAGGTGACGATCAGGGTAGGTAAAATGTTCATAGCGGGTTTTCTTCCTCCAACATGGTATTTAAGTTTGCTTCGATCTGCTCCATAGCCACAGCAAAGGCCTCCCTTGCCTGGAGCTCCATATTGGCAAGCAACCGCTGGGAAAAGGCCTCCTGAAGCTGCCGCCCCCGGGCAATGATCTGCTGCGCCTTTTCCGTGCACAGCAGCTGCGTTTTCCGCCGGTCACCTGCCACGCTCCGGCGAAGCAGATACCCCTCCTGCACCAGCCGCTCCACGTGGACAGATACCAGATTGGCCTTGATATGCCGCAGTTCCACGATCTCGCTTGCCGTCCGGTGCTCCGGGTTGTTGCCCAAAAACATCAGAATATCAAAGGCGGTTTGGGGCAGCTCCAGCTCCCGGCAAAGGGGCTTGCAGGCATTGCCGTAAGCCAGTGCGATCTTCCGGGGAATGGCAATACTGAAATGCACAAAAATTTCCTCCTTTTTTGAATAGTTCATTTTTGAAGTATTCTACCACGCCCCCTTGCCCCTGTCAACCCGGCAATTTCCCGGTGGCGGTTTTGGGGGCGCGGGGTATATTGGGGGCGGCGGCGCATAGAGTGGTTTTGGGAGGGGATGTTATGCGGAAAAAGGATATTGCCATCATTGCTGGGGCGGTGGTGGGGGCACTGCTGCTGGCGGCTTCTCAGCTTGCCCGGCCGGCGGTGCAGACCGGCGCCTGGGGGCTGAGCTTTTCGGAGCAGGGCAGTCAGCCCTCTGGACCGGCCAGTACGGCTGCCCTGAAAAGGTATGACGGCGTTTATGTGGGAGCTCCGGAGGAAAAGGTGCTGTATCTGACCTTCGATGCCGGTTACGAAAACGGCTGCACGGCACAGATTCTGGATGTGCTGCAAAAGCAGCAGGTGCCGGCAGCCTTTTTCCTTGTGGGGAACTATTTGGAAAAGAATGCGGATCTTGTCCGGCGGATGGTGGATGAGGGACACATTGTGGGCAATCACACCACCCATCATCCGGATATGAGCAAAATACAGACTCTGGAGAGCTTTCAAAAAGAGCTTGCCGGGGTGGAAGCTCTCTTTACGGAGATCACCGGCAAGGAGCTGCCGAAATTCTATCGGCCACCCCAGGGGGTCTACAGTGAGGAGAATCTGAAAATGGCGCAGCAGCTTGGCTACCGGACGGTTTTCTGGAGCCTGGCCTATGTGGACTGGAACAACCAGTCTCAGCCTACGGCGGAGTATGCCTTCCAAAAGCTTTTGCCCCGCACCCACAACGGGGCAGTGGTGCTGCTCCACGCCACCTCCAAAACCAACGCCGCCATCTTGGAGGAGCTGATCACCCGCTGGAAGGAAATGGGCTACACATTTGCCTCCATCGACGCACTTTTTCCGGTCTGAGCGTTTCCGGCTTTCATTTGTCTTGATTTTTGACACCGTCGGAAATATCATAAGAGAAACAAACGGGTGGGAGCTATGCAAATGAAATTTGCAGACAAATATCAATTAACCCCGGAGCAGAGTCTGTTTCTTGCGAAAAAGAAATGGGATGAAAATGTATACTGCGGAATGAAGATGGAAAACAGAGCCGTCACCTTCCCGCAGACGAAAACCATATTAAACGGTGTCAATGTCCCCGGGGTGCGGCTGGAGATATTCCCCATTCTGATCCTGTTCTCCCCCGCTCCTGGAAGCGGCACTGATATAACGGCTACACCGCAAATAAGAAAAAAATCCCGCCGGGGCTTGTGAAACGGCGGGATTTGTTGTATAATAAAGTACTATTTTTACAAAGGAGGCGGCAGATATGGAAATGGATCCGGAAAAACGCAGACAGCAGAGGCAGCAGAAAAAGCAGCAGGCCGCCCGGGAGCAGGCGTTTCTGATTCGGCTGGGAATTGCTGTCGCCGTGCTGGTGCTTTGCGGCATTGGGATCCTCAGCTTTGCCCTCCGGGGCCGCACCGGTCAGCCGGATACCACCGTGCCCTCCACCTCCGCCCCGCAGGAGACGGTGCCGGATACGCCGCAGGAGGCAGTGCCTGAGACCACCGCCCCCACAACGGTGATCCATTTTGCCGCCACCGGCGACCTGAATGTTACGCAGCGGGTGGTGGACTCCGGCGGAGAAGCCTATGATTATTCCGATGTGCTGCTGGATGTTGCCTATCTGCTGGCAGATGCGGATCTTTCCACGGTCAATTTGGAGGGCAACCTGTGCGGTGCCCCCTATGGCAGCACCGCCTCCGCACCTCAGGGGCTTTTGGAAGCTTTGCGCCGTGCCGGCGTGGATATGATCCAGCTTGCCAATTCCTATTCCATCAACCGGGGTGTCTCCGGTCTGCTGACCACTATGGATGCCGTCCGGCAGGCCGGTATGGAAAGCGTGGGCGTTTTCCGGGATGCGGAGGAATACCGGCAGAAGCACGGCTTTACTATGTTCGAGGTGCAGGGCGTTCGTGTGGCCGTGGTGGCCTTCACCAAGGGTATGGACGGCACCACTCTGCCCCCCGGCAGTGAGGACTGTGTCAACATTCTCTATTCCGATTACGACAGCGTTTATCAGAAGATCAACCGGGAAAAGATCCAGACCATTTTGCAGGCCGTGGAGGCGGAAAAGCCGGATGTAACCATTGCCCTGCTCCACTGGGGCAGCGAGTATAACGACACCATCAGCAAATCCCAGGAGACGATCTGTTCGCTGCTCCGGGATAACGGCGTGGATGCCATCATCGGCACCCATCCCCATTATGTCCACAAGATCACCTTTGATCCGGAGACCGGCTTCCTGGCCGCCTACTCCCTGGGGGATTTCCTGGGAGATGCCGCCCGGGCCGGCTCGGAGTATTCCGTCCTTTTGGATCTGGAGATCACCAAAAATAACGAAACGGGAGAAGCTTCCATCACCGGCTACAGCTACACTCCAATTTTCACCGCCGTGAAGGATGGCAAGCCCATCCGGGTACTGCGGATCCGGGAGGCGATGGCCGCCTACGAGGCAGGCTATCACAATGCGGTAAGCAAGGAGCTCTACGATGCTATGGCCTATGCCCTGACCCGTATCGAAGCCCGCATTGCCGGTGAGTAAGCCGCTATGAAGAAAGAATGGATGCTGGGCTGGGCAAACATCGGCAGCGAGGGCGGCCACGCCGCAGGCAGGCGGCTTTTGCTGCAGCTGTACCGGAAATACTTTGGTACCCAGCCGCCCCCCATCGCCGTAACGGAACGGGGAAAGCCCTATTTTGTGGATAGTCCGGTGCATTTTTCCATCTCCCATACCCGCCGGCAGGTTTTCTGCGTTCTCTCTCTCCGGCCGGTGGGGCTTGATGCGGAGGCGCAGGACAGACCCATCCGCCCGGAGCTGGCGGAAAAGATCCTTTCCCCCGGGGAAAAGCGGCAGTACGATGCCGCCGGGGACAAGCGGGCGGCGCTGCTGAAATTCTGGGTTTTGAAGGAGGCCGCCGCCAAATGTGCAGGCACCGGCCTGCAGGGGTACCCCAATCAAACGGATTTTTCCCTGGATGACCCCCGGCTCACACTTTTGGACGGCTGCTATGTGGCCGTGATCGAAGAACAAGGAGAAAGCTATGCTGTTTGACACCCACGCCCATCTGGACGACCGTGCCTTTGACCCGGATCGGGAAAGTTTGATTGAAAGCCTCGCCGCCCAGGGCACCGGGCTTGTGCTCAATCCGGGCTGCGATCTGGAAAGCTCCCGGCGTGCCATTGCCCTTGCGGAAAAATACCCCTTTATATATGCCGCTGTGGGCAGCCATCCGGACGATGCCGACAGCGTGGACGAAGCCCTGACAGAGGTCTATCGCACCCTGTGCCGTCACGAAAAGGTGCTGGCCATTGGGGAGATCGGGCTGGACTATCATTATGAGACCATTCCCCGGGCTGTCCAGCAGCAGGCCTTCCGGCTGCAAATGGCACTGGCACGGGAGCAAAAGCTGCCGGTGATCGTCCACGAGCGGGAGGCTCACGGCGATGCTTTGGATATCCTCCGGGAATTTCCCGAGGTCACCGGCGTTTTCCATTGCTACTCCGGCTCCCCGGAGATGGCACAGCAGCTTGTGGCGCAGGGCTGGTATATCGGCTTTACCGGGGTGCTGACCTTCAAAAATGCCCGCCGGGCAGTGGAAACAGCCAGTCAGCTCCCCCTGGAGCGGATCGTGCTGGAGACGGATTGCCCCTATATGGCGCCGGAGCCCTTCCGGGGCAGGCGGAACCATCCGGGCTATCTGTACCGTATGGCGGAGGTGTTGGCGCAGCTTCGCCAAATGCCCGTCGAGGAGATCCACCGTATCACCACCCAAAACGCCAGGCGCCTGTACCGCCTCCCCTGAAAGCAAATTTTCCCCGGCATTTGCGGCTTTTTCCGCAGGTGCCGGGGTATTTTTATATCCGGCGGCAGAACCGCCGCCTTCGCCGTGAAATTGTGCTTGCTTTTTGCGGAAAAATCATATACCATAGTAGTGTTCGCAACCACGCTGATATGGCTTTGCCCCTTGGATTTTCCCCGGAAAAGCCGTATGCTACAGAAAGGAAACATATCATGACTGCTGTGGATTATATGCTGAAAATCATCACCCTTTTGGGTGGACTCGCCCTGTTCCTGTTTGGTATGGATGTTATGGGCAAGGCGCTGGAGCGGCTGGCCGGCGGCAAGCTGCAAACCGTGCTGGCAAAAATGAGCTCCACCGTTTTTAAGGGTTTTTTCCTCGGACTGGCCGTTACTGCGGTGATCCAGTCCTCCTCCGCTACCACCGTTATGGTCGTCGGCTTCGTCAACTCCGGTATTATGACACTGAAGCAGGCCATCGGCGTGATTATGGGCTCCAATGTGGGCACCACGGTCACCTCCTGGCTGCTGTCCCTGACCGCGCTGGAGGGCGACAGCTTCCTGATCCAGCTTTTTAAGCCCACCACCCTGGCGCCCCTGCTGGGCACCGTGGGCATTGCCCTGTTTATGTTCACCAAGTCGGAGAAAAAGCAGGGCATCGGCACCATTTTGCTGGGCTTTATGGCACTGATGACCGGTATGGACATTATGAGCGGCGCTATGGAATTTTTGAAGGACGAGCAGTGGTTTGCCAACCTGATGGTCTCCTTCTCCAACCCCATTCTGGGCATTTTGGCAGGTGCGGCGCTGACCGCCATCATCCAGTCCTCCTCCGCCTCCGTGGGTATTTTGCAGGGTCTGTGTGCCACCGGTGCAGTTACCGTCGGCACTGCGTTGCCCATCATTCTGGGTCAGAATATCGGCACCTGCGTGACCGCAATGCTGTCTACCGTCGGCGCAAACCGGAACGCCCGCCGGACGGCGCTGGTGCACCTTTATTTTAATATTGTCGGCGTGGTGGTTTTGGGCATTATTTTCTATGCCCTCAATGCGCTGCTGGATTTCTCTTTTATGAGCAGCGTGGCCGGCCCCAGGGACATTGCCGTGATCCACACCGGCTTCAACCTGATCGCCACCGCCCTGCTGCTGCCGATGAATCAGGTCTTGGAAAAGCTGGCATACCTGACCATTCCTCAGCAGGCCGTCCATCAGGCGCCTGTGCTGCTGGATAACCGGCTGCTGGCCACCCCCGCCGTTGCCATTCAAAGAGCCCGGGATGTGGCCACCGAGATGGCCCGCACCGCCCGGGATGCGATGCAGACCGCCATTGGCCTAACCCGCAGCTATACCGACGAGGGTCTGGAGCGGGTGCAGGATATGGAGGACAAGACCGATGTATACGAGGATGCGCTGGGCTCCTACCTGGTGCAGCTCACCGGCAAGACCCTGTCCGTGGAGGACAACCGCACCCTGAATGTTCTGCTTTACACCATCAGCGACCTGGAGCGGATTGCGGACCACGCCGTCTCCGTTGCCAAGGCCGGCAAGGAAATGTCCGAAAAGAATATCCACTTCTCCACCCAGGCGCTGGAAGAGCTTTCCGTTCTGGAAAAGGCCGTGATGGATGTGATCTCCAATACGGTGGATGCCTTTGAAAAGCAGGATCTTTACCAGGCGATGAAGGTGGAGCCGCAGGAGCAGGTGGTGGATGCGCTGGTCAAGGAGGTCAAATCCCGCCACGTGCGCCGTCTGCGGGACGGCCTGTGCACCGTGGAATACGGCTTTGTGCTGGAGGATCTGCTGACGGACTACGAGCGCAGCGCGGATCACTGCTCCAATGTGGCCGTGGAAATGCTGCAGGTGTCCGAGGGCAAGCTGGAAGCCCACGAATACCTGAACGCCCTCAAGGGCGGCCAGCTTCAGGAAAGTGCCCAGTACTCCGAGCGGTTCCAGAAATACCGCGCCCGCTACACCTTCCCGGAAGAAAAATAAGTATCTGCCTGCGGCAGGAGCCTTTTGGTTCCTGCCGCTTTTGCGTGCGGAAAGTCGGTGTCACCGGTGCGGCGATCCCCGGCTTTTCTCTTGCGTGTTTCAATCAGGATTTGTCCTTTGCCTGAAAAAAGATGGCCGCCAGCAGTCCTGCCAGCATTGCCGCTGTAATGCCACCGGCCGCCGAACGCAGTCCGCCGGTGAAAATTCCCAAAAAGCCCTGCTCCTGCACCGCTTGACGAACTCCCTTCGCCAGCAGATTGCCGAAGCCGGACAGAGGCACGGAGGCACCCGCCCCGGCAAATTTCAGCAGTGGCTCATACAGCCCCACTGCCCCCAAAATCACACCTGCCACCACATAGCCCACCAGGATCCGTGCCGGGGTCAGCCTGGTTTTGTCGATCAAAAGCTGCCCCACCGTGCAGATGGCGCCTCCCACCAAAAATGCTATCAGGTATTGCATTGCGTGTTCCCTCCTTCAATAACGACGGCGTGGCAAATCCCCGGAATGGGCAGCCCCTGCTGCGTGGATGTGGGGGAAAGCAGTGCCCCGGTGCCGCAGAAAAGGATCCTTTTCAGGTCACCCCGCTGCAGCTTGCCCAGCAGATACCCGCACAGTGTCACCGCGCTGCAGCCGCAGCCGGAGCCCCCGGCGTGAACATCCTGCCGGAGGGTATCGAAGATCAGCGTGCCGCAGTCGGTGAGCTTGCCGCCAATGGCAATGCCCTCCCGGGCACACAGGGCAAGCAGAATATCCTTCCCAAGCTGCCCCAGATCGCCGGTAACGATCAGATCATACCGGTCCGCATCCACGGAAAAATCCCGGAAATGGGCGGCAATGGTGCTCAGTGCCGCCGGTGCCATAGCCGCCCCCATATTGTTGGCATCCTGGATCCCCAGATCCGTCACGGTGCCCACCGTGCAGCCAGTGATCCGGGGGCCATCTCCCTGCCGGCACAGCAGTGCTGCCCCGGAGCCGGTGACCGTCCACTGGGCCGTAGGCGGCCGCTGCCCGCCATAGTTCAAGGGGAAGCGGTACTGCCGCTCGGAGGAGGCAAAGTGGGAGGAGGTCATCGCCACCACCCTGTCAGAAAAGCCGCCGCCCACCGCCATAGCGCCCAGTAGCAAGCTCTCCGCCATCGTGGAGCAGGCGCCGTACAGCCCCAAATGGGGAATGCCCATATTCCGCAGAGAAAAGGAGGAGCCAATGCACTGATTCAGCAGATCGCCGGAAAACACCGTCCCCAGCTCCCCGGGCTGTAAGCCTGCCTTGCTCATAAGAATGGAAAGCACCTTCTGCTGCATTTTCTTCTCCCCCTGTTCCCAGGTGGCTTGCCCGAAATAGGGATCCCGGCAGCATTCATCGAACCAGTGTGCCAGCGGCCCCTCCGATTCCCGCTTCCCCGCAACACTGGCCCAGGCCGTAATCACCGGCGGCTCCGAAAGTACAAAGCTCTGCCGCCCAACTCGCCAATCAACCATACCCCTTCACATCCTTCCCCCATAATATCCCCCCATCTCCATAAATTATCCCGAAAAAACCAACTCCCCATAATCCCCAATGATCGGCCCCGCACCCAAATTTCAAATTATCGGCGAAGCCGATACCACCAGTGGCTCCCTTGTGTAAAGGGAGCTGTCGCGGCGTTATCCCGAGGAAGTCAGACGCGACGCGCTCTCTGTGAATAGCTACAAGCCGTTGGTTTGGAACTGTGTATGGCATTCTCCGTTTTCTCCTTATCTATTGGAACGGCAGGGAGGGAAGCCCCTCCCGCCGATAATTTATGGTCTACCGAGGCTGTCTATCTTTTCATTCAATCCGTCAATCGCGTCAAAGACTTCCGACGCGTCAACCGTCAATGAAATACGCGACAGGGCTAAATCTGCTGCCTCTTGGACTATGCGGTTATGTTCTTCACTTGATAGCCAATTCTGCTTCATCATATCCTTTTGGTAGATGTATCGCAGCATTATATCTCCTGTGCGCTCCGACGCTTCTAAAAAGCGTTCCATTACGCCCTTATATCGTGCCATAGGTTTACCTCCTTTCTGTGGTCTATTTGTAAGTTTTTTCTTTTTCCTTACACATATATTATACAAAAATTTTTTATAAAAATAAAATAAGCCCGCCGATAGGCTGGCTCTGGACTATTGGCGGAAACATACCCCCCCGCCCCCTATTTCGGGAAAAAATATTTTTGAGCGGGCGGCGCGCCTTATGCGTGAGCAAAACTCCCGCTAAATTGCATTTTAATTTCACCGTCTCCGTCCTGTTAAACCTTATTAAGTCTTATTTTGCCTTATTTGTGGCGGATAAGGCGTATTTGCTCTTATTCCAACAAATTAAGCCTTGCTTTTGGCAGAATAAGCCTTAATTGGATTTATTTTAATAAATTTCGCGGAAACTATTGACAGAATATATATATATAATTAAGTGTGCGATTTCGCGTTTTTACGATGCGAGCCGCACATTTTTTAATTTACGGAGGATAACCAAATGCGCGTTACGATTGACCTTGACAGAGACATTATCATCATTCCCGACAACTTTTTTAAGAAGATTGCAGAGGAAAACGAGAAGCTGCAAAAGTATGGTGCAGAGCCTGTGAAAGCCCTTGACCGTATCAAGCACTCTTACGAAAAAGCTATGGCAGACACCGACAACCGCTTGCTGACACAGAGCAACGCAAAGACTTCTACTCGCGGCAAAAAAGCTATGACCCCCGAGGAAGCAAAGAAGATGTTGGAGGCGGAAGCAGCCAAAGCGGGTAACAAGTAATGGCAAATGTTACACAAGTAGAAAAAGACTTGATGTGGGAACTGTATAAAAAATACGGCAGTTTTACAAAAGTCGCCAATATTATGGGGCGTGGGCGCGGCACAGTCTCCCGCTATGTTCACGAACGCGAAGCTTCAATAAACGCGGTGCGCGTTGTTGTTGAAGCACAGAATAAACCAACGGAGGAATAGACAATGAAGAAAATACTTGCGCTGCTCTTGGCGGCGGTTATGTGCCTGTCTCTTGTTGCTTGCGGCGGCGGAAACGATACACCGTCTACTAACGATAACAACGCGAACAATACAAGCCAAGAGAACGAAAATAGCACAACAGACAACATAGACTATGAACCTGTTGAAATCACGCTTGATAATTGGCAGGATTATTTTGAAGTTGTAGAAGTTCCTGTGTGGGAAGAAAATGCTTTTGGGGAAATTGATAGTTTTAATTTAGAATATGAGTTCCGCCTAAAGGAAGAGTATTATCCTCGGCTGAATGCAGAGGCTTCAAATATTGTAATTGAAATTTCTTATAGCTATGGAAAAAAACCATGCAAAGTTGATTTTGAAAATCTTACATACGAATTAGGTGAACGCCTCCGAACAGAAACCACAACTAATATAACTGACAAATTCTATGACCATAATGGTAGATTTTTCACCAACCCTTTTGGTATCACCTCATACGACCCCGGAACGCAGGAAGTAAGATATTATGATGATGTGGAAATGCTTCGAATACAAGGAACACTTTATTTGACAGCAGAACAATAGATTTCCCAGCGAGAAAGGAGCGGGCGCAAGCTCGCTCCATTCTTTTCCCTCTCTTGGTGTTTGCAAAAGTATACCTTTACAAACATGGCAAAATAAGCCTTAATAAGTGTTCGCAAACTACGAAAAATAATTTACAAATATATTCGCAAAGTTATTGGCATTTACGAACGCTTATGCTATAATACGAACATAGAGAACAGGGAGGGCGCGAACATGAACAGCAGAACTTACTACTACGCAAGAGTATCAAGCAAGGAACAGAATTTAGACCGACAGATAGCCGCTTTTATGGCTCTTGGTGCAACAGACCGAGACATTATCACAGACAAGGAAAGCGGCAAGGATTTAGACAGAAAAGGCTATCAAGCACTTAAAAACGCAATGCTGCGCCGTGGCGATACGCTCGTTGTGAAATCGCTCGACAGATTGAGCCGCAACAAATACGACATTCACAACGAACTGCAATACTTCAAAGAGAACGGCATTCGGCTAAAGGTCATTGATTTGCCTACAACAATGATGGACTTGCCCGAGGGACAGGAATGGGTGTTTGAAATGGTAAACAACATTCTGATTGAAGTATTGGGAACTATCGCAGAGCAGGAACGCGAAAACATTCGCAAGAGACAGGCAGAGGGCATTGAAGCAGCAAAGCAGAACGGCAAGAAGCTTGGCAGACCGTCTCTCGTCTTTCCTGCGAATTGGGACAGCGTTTATACCTCTTGGAAAGCAGGAGAAATCACAGCAAAGACAGCTATGGAGCAGACAGGCACAAAAAGAACGAGCTTCTACAAGCTCGTCAACATGACCGAAAACAACTAAATTAAGGACACATTTTTGCAAGACACATTTCCCCTACTTTTGGTTAGCCGAAAACGGCAGCAGGACACGCAAAAGACACAGGCATGAAAAGAGAGGGAACGGCAGCAGCCATTCCCTCTTATAATATGTCGGTATTTAAGGCTTTTATTTGCCGAAATATCTCTTTAAAAGACCTGCAAATGCTTTGCCGTGACGGGCTTCGTCACGAGCCATTTCATCATTCACTTCGCTTCGCTCGTGAATGGGAACGACGGTGTCGTGGATGGATTTGTACTGATATTCTATCATTTCGCATGGGTTTTCGCAACTATTTTCTTTTGGAAATTAAGAAACTTCCATGCAACTTTGGTACAAATCTTGTACATCTCCTAACATCTTTCTAACATCTTTCGTACAATTTTAGTACAAGATTTGGAGGTAGTTATGGCAAACAATAGTACAGGCGTGTACCAGAAGGACAATGGACTGTGGGAGTACCGCTTTGTGATGATGGTGGACGGCAAGCAGGTGAACAAGAAGAAATCCACCGATGCCTTTGGCAACAAACTGAAAACCAAAAGAGAGGCAATCAAGGCAAGGGAGGCAGCTATGGCGGCGGCCCGTTCCGGCAGGGAAGAAAAGCCAAAAGTCAGCCGCCGCACATTCAGGGAGGTTTTTGAAGAATACTGCGAGAAGGGCCGCAAAGACAGAGCCTACCAAACCATCCGCAAGCAGGACAGCATTTGGGAGAACCACCTGCTCGCCAGTTTTGGCAGCAGGTATGTGGATGAAATCAGCGTTGCGGAGGTCACGGACTATCTCGCAGAGCTTTACTACATTCACAATTTTTCCTACCAGTACACAGAATCCTTCCTGAAGATGTTTTACCTCATTTTCGGTCAGGCGTACTCCCGCAATTATCTGGAAGTGGATGACTACAACAGACTGTGCGTGAACAAAGATACCCGAATCCGAATGCCCAAAATGAAGTCGGAGGATGATACCGACATCGTGGCCTTTACCCATGACCAGCTTGACCTCTTGGATGAATATTTCAAGGGAACCAACGCAGAAACGGCGTATCTGCTGGGTAGGTACTGCGGCTTGCGTATCAATGAATGCTTCGGGCTGAAATGGGAAAATGTTGATTTGGAAAATGGCACAATCACCATTGACCGACAGATGCAGTATCAGGAAAGTCTTATCAAGCTGGTGGCACCCAAAACACGCAATTCCAATAGAGTGGTCTACATGAGCCATGTTCTGAAAGTCCACCTTCAGGAAAAAGCAAGGCAGCGAGCGGAGGATGAAGTGCGGTTCGCCGCTCTCAGGGAGCAAAACAGGCGGGTCATCGAAGATGTGGACGGCAACAAAATCTACTCCACGGATTTGGTCAACTGTCTGCCCAATGGCAAGGTTCAGACCGTAAACTCCATGAAGTACCCCACAAGGGAAATCAAGAAGAAGTTGGGCATTCAGTTCAAGTTCCATTATCTCCGGCATACTTACGGAACGCTTATGGCTGAAATGAACACGCCCACACATCTGCTCTGCAATCAGATGGGACATGGCAACATCCATGTTACGCAGAAATACTACATTGCCATTTCCAAAAGCGGCATTGAGATTCTGCAAGGAAACCTCGACAAATTATAAAAAGGAGCGGCAGCCGCACTTTTGCGGTTGCCGCTCTTGTAGTCAGTACATTTCCCTAATCCTGTCCAAGTAGGTTCTGAACTGTTCCAGAACATCGTCGGGGTACAGAAGTTTTGCTTTTCTGCCGAAGCCCAGAAGCCAGCCAAAGAACTGGTCGCTGATTTCCACCTTTGCGGTCACGCTGAAGTGGGTTTCGTCCACCTTGGCGTACTGCACATCCTTCGTGCCGAAGCGGTCAACGACTGCATCCAGAAGCGGATTGATGAAGCGAATTTCCACCAATTTCTGCTCGCCGCCGTACATGGAAAAGACACGCTGGGTGTATGTCCGCAGGTCTATCTTCTTGAAATCTTCTTCTCCCTCTCTTGGCTCGCCCATGGGGTCAACATCCTTCATGCGGTCAACTCGGTAGGTTCGCATCTCCTTGGAGTAGTCATCGAATGCCAGAAGGTAGTAGTTGCCGTCGTTGATAAGAAGCTGGAAGGGGCTGACGATGTACTTTGCACCCTTGCGGCGTTCCACCTGCTTGCTCATGTCACCCACGGAATACTTCAGGTACTTAAAGGTGATTTTCTCAGGGGTGTGCGGCTCGCCGTCTATCTTGCGGCTCATAGCCTCGTTGATGGTGGCAATGTTCGCAAGCACTTGGCGGTTGTTGGTTTTCACTCTGTCGGTCAGGAACGCATTATGTCTGATTTTATCGGCTTGATGTTCGCTGACGAACTCGCAGACCACATCGGCAAGGCGTTCGGCCTGTCCCTGAGAGATGAACTTGGAGGAATACACGCACTCAGCCAGAAGCCGAATATCGTTCAGGTCATACTTCCGCTGCCGCACATAGAAG
>CAZTNP010000024.1:0-5672 GCA_964615545.1 uncultured Oscillospiraceae bacterium
GCCGCAGGTGTGGGCCTCTTTGCCGGAGGTGGTGCAGCCAGGTGCCTGGGTCTGTATCCAGTCGCCGTAGCTATGGCCGGTGGCAGGAATGCTTTCCGTGTAGCTGTCGGCACACCGGGCGCAGGTGAAGGTCTTTACGCCCTTGCTTTCGCAGCCGGCAGGGGTGGTCACCACACCGGCATCATAGCTGTGGCCGCTGGATGGAACGACTGTGTGGCCGCTGATGTAGCTGTTGCAATCGGTGCAGTACACACCGGCGGTAAAGCCGCTTTCCGTACAGGTGGCCGCCACCGCCGCCACTTCCTCCGTGTGGGTATGCTCGCAGGCAATGGGAGAAGTGGTGTAATAGATATCGCCACTGCCGGACTGCACATAGAGAGCAATGGCATTTTGGCCGCTTTCGTAACAGGCAAAGCAATTGGCACTGGAATTGTACCGCAGATTTTTGCGACTGCCGGAGGTTTGGGAAATAGCGGTCGCACTGCCATCGGAATTGATCGTAATAGCGAAGGAGGCCGCAACATCCACACTGTTCTGCACAATGAGCTGGTTGCTGGAGCCGGTACCGGCGGCCAGGTACTTCCCGTTGATGGCACTGTACAGGCTGTAGGTGCCGCTGACCGTGCCTTCCCCTAAGGTGAGCACATCGATCAGATCGGAATCTGCAAAGGAAAGGGTGCCGTCGCTATTCTTTGTCACGGAGGTGGCATACCGGTTGTTATCGCCGCCGGTCTGCTTCATGGCAACAGCTTTCGTCGCACCGGCGATCACAATGTTTTTGCCGACAGAAAGCTGGCTAGCATTGGTAACGAGGGTGTAGGCAAGCTCGCCGCCCTCACCCACGGCGGCAAACAGAGCATAGAAGGTCTGGGAGCTGCCGGCCGTATAGGCGGCAGACTCCTTCAAAATGCCGGTGGGAACGGTCTCGGCATTTTCAACCTGTGCCGTGACCCAGCCCCGGAATTGGAAGCCCTCCGGTGCAGTGCCGGTGTAGGCAGGCAAGGTGGTGGACTCACCGGCATAGAGTGTATTTTCAGACAGAAGTGTGCCCTGATCCATAAAGCGCAGGGTCACCTTAGTCTTTTCCACAAAGTTGATCTTCACGGTGCAGTCGCTGGTGGCCTTCACGGTGAAAACATTGCCGTTCTGGGTCACAGTGGCCGTGCCACTGACGATCTCATATCCGCTGACCGCATAGCCCTCATAGGGATAGGCTGTGATCACATTTTTGTTCAGGGAAACGGCACCGTAGGCATCGTTGCCGGACTGAGCGGTGATGGTATAGGATTCCGTGCCGCCGGAGGGGGACTGATAGCCAGCCGGAACCTCCTCATTAAACAGAGCAAATCCCAATTCTGGGAAGTCGACGAACACATTCCGGGTGCCGGTAATGGACTGGACGGCATCGTTACGCCCCAGCTCCCAGGTATCCACTGGGTCTTCCTCCATCCACTGAAGCAGGACAGCCTTGCTCTCCATAACGCCGGAGGAACCCCACATTTTTCCGGTATTGCCCCAACGGGTGTACACATACAGGCAGATCCGGGCCACATCACCACGCAGATCGTACTTGCCGTCCGATGCGCTGTTAGGATGGTAGTAGCCGGAGCTTTGGCCGTAGGCCGTATTGCCACGGGAACTGTTTTCGGAGGTAGCCGTGGGGCGAAGCATCATGATGTCGTTTTCATCCTGACCGTCCAAGCCCTTGCTGTTGGGCCAGGTGTGTTCCCGGTTCCAGCTGCCCTGGCCCCAGGCCGGGCCGATCGCGGTGCCGGAGTAGAAGCTGGAGATCTTGCCGCCACCGCCCTGACAGTCGGTGTACTGGTACTCGCTCTTTGTTTCATCATAGCTTGTATTGTGGCTATGCGCCGTGGTCATCAGCGTTTTCAGTTCTGCGTACAGAGCACTGCTGGGAACACTGCTTGTGTTGCTGGAGCCACTGTAAGTCATCAGGCTGTCCAGCGATACATTGTATTTTTCATAAAATGCAATGGCCGCATCAGAAAGCTCTGTGGCGGCTTCACCGCGGTAGCCCCAGTTGTAGGTGTAGCTGGCCGCACTGGCTGTGAATGCGGTGGCTGGCAAAAAGCCCGCCAGCATAACGACAATCAGCACCAGCGCAAGCACTTGCTTGATCTGTGTTTTCATATTTTTCCTCCCGTATTCCGGTAACCGCCGCTCCCTGTTCCGCAGCAAAAGCCACGCCCCACCTTGCGGAAGCCACCCTGATTTGCACCAACCATCATATCACACTTCCCCCTCCCCCGCAACTGCTTTTTCCCAAAAATCTCCCATTTGTGCAGTATGCGAAAGTACATATAAAGTGCGCCCAGACCCAACATTCGTATCCATATACGGTGCAGCCAGCTCCGGTAATTGCCATCATACAATGCAGACAGCCTTATTTTTTCGTATTATACGGTGCGGTCTGCCTCAATATTTATGTCCTTGCGAGCCAGTGCGAACACTGGCGTGGCAACCCCCCTGTTGGGTGCTCCGGGATGAAAAATTGCGTTGCCGCAGGCAACTATTATAATCGTCCCATCAGGGACACCTTCCGTAAATGCTTTGTATATTCTGCTTTCCCGGTTAGCTATACCTATGCAAGGAACGCAGTGCTTTTTAGTCACCGCTTTGGCGGTGACGGTTGCCTGGCGGCAACCTCTCTCCTTCAGTCAAAAATCAGAGATTTTTGCCAGCTTCCCCATCAGGAGAAGCCACTGGTGGTATCGGCTTTGCCGATGATTATTAAAAAAACGGGGTGCAGTGCCTTTCCTTGGGGGGGATTGCCACACCAGTGACGGCAATCACTGAAAATGGCACATAGATTCAGACCGGTTGCCTCTCAAGCACACGGCAACGATTTCAATTGTCCCGCAGGGACACCTTCAGCGGCTCCCTCTGTCGAGGGAGCTGGCACGGCGTATGCCGTGACTGAAGGAGAGTGTTGCCGTTAGGCAACTACTATAATCGTCCCACAGGGACACATCCATTGGCTTTCATCAGGAGAAGCCAATGGTGGCATCGGCTGTGACGATATAAAAAAAGCGGTGCCGGATTGGCACCGCTCTATTATTGCAGGATAAATCAGACAGCACGCTCAACCTTGTTGGAACGCAGGCATCTGGTACAGGCATACACGTGGCACGGCGTACCGTTCACAATGGCCTTGACCCGCTTCACATTGGGCTTCCATGCCCGATTGGAACGTCTGTGGGAGTGGGAAACTTTGATACCAAAGGTAACACCCTTGCCACAGTAATCACACTTCGCCATTCTCTGCACCTCCTATCCGTAGATGGCTCACAAAATCACGCCTATTTCAAGACGCTTAGATATAATAGCAGACAAAAGATAAAAATGCAAGTCCTTTTTCAAAAAAACTTTGGAAAAATGAAAAAAACATTGCTATTCCTGCCGCCTGCCGCTATAATAAAAGCAAATATCTTTGGGAGGAAATCCAAAATGTCCGATTCGAACGGTGTTTTGCTCAGCACCTTAGTAAAGAAACTGAATCTGGAGATTGCCTTTCAATCTTCCGACTATGAGACCGTGCGCCTGAGCGTGGAGGATCTTTCCCGTCCCGGTCTGCAGCTTGCCGGTTATCTGGAGCACTTTGAGCCCCTGCGCCTGCAGGTGATGGGCAATGCTGAGGTGGCCTATCTTTCCGCCCTGACCCCGGAGGAACGGCGCATCAGCTACGACCGTATCTTCTCCTATAAATTCCCGGCTATGATCGTGGCACGGGATCTGCCTGTGGATCCGGAATGCCTGGAAATGGCCAGCAAATACAATGTCACGGTCCTGCGCACCCCAAAGCCCACCGGCTCTCTGATCAACAGCGTTATGATCTATCTGCGGGATGCGCTGGCCCCCTCTATTACCCGCCACGGCGTTTTGATGGAGGTTTACGGCGAGGGTCTGCTGCTGATCGGAGAAAGCGGCATCGGCAAAAGTGAGGCGGCAGTGGAGCTGCTCAAGCGGGGACACCGGCTGATCGCGGACGATGCGGTGGAGATCCGCAAGGTCTCTGACAACACGCTGGTAGGCACTGCGCCGGAGCTGATCCGCAACTATGTGGAGATCCGGGGCATCGGCATTATCAATGTGGCCAAGCTTTACGGTATGAGTGCTATCCGTTCGGAGAACAACATCGACCTGGTGGTCAATGTTGTGCCCTGGAATACTCAGGAGGTCTATGATCGGCTGGGGCTGGAGGATCAGTATATGGATATTTTGGGCGTAAAGGTGCCGGTAAACACCATTCCCATCACCCCGGGGCGAAATCTGGCTGTAATTTTGGAGGTTGCGGCTATGAACAACCGCCAGCGGAAAATGGGTTACAACCCGGCGCTGGAATTCACGCAGCAGATCGACCGCCACTTTGAAGAAACGGTGGGCAAGGTATGAAGGAGCTGACCATTGGCGCCAACGATGCCGGTCAGCGGCTGGATCGCTTTCTTTCCAAGGCGGTGCCCCTGCTGCCTGCCTCCCTGGCGCAGAAGTACATTCGCATCAAGCGCATCAAATGCAACGGCAGCCGTGCCGAGCGGGACACCCGGCTGAAGGCCGGAGATGTGCTGCAGCTATATATCAACGATGAATTTTTCGACACCCCCCGGGAGGACAATGCCTTTCTCACTGTGGCGGTGCCGAAGCTGAATATCGTCTACGAGGATGACCAGCTTCTTTTGGTGGACAAGCGGCCGGGGCTGGCCGTCCATCCCCACGACGGTGCGGAATACGGCCGCACCCTCATCGACCACATTCAGGCATATCTTTATCAAAAGCGGGAATGGCGCCCCCGGGAAGAAAACGCCTTCACACCGGCGCTTTGCAACCGGATCGACCGGAACACCGGCGGCATTGTCATCGCCGCCAAAACAGCCGAGGCGCTGCGGGTGATGAATCAGAAAATCAAGGACCGGGAGCTGGACAAGCGATACCTTGCCATTGTAGAGGGGATTCCCCGGCCGCAGCAGGGCAGCCTGACCGGATATCTGTTCAAGGATGCCAAAAAGAACCGGGTTTTCGTCACCGACACTCCCCAGCCCGGTGCCAAATCCTGCCGGACAGATTACCGGGTGCTGACCTCCCGGGGCGGGCTGTCCCTGGTGGAATGCAAGCTGATCACCGGCCGCACTCATCAGATCCGTGCCCAATTTGCCCACGCCGGTCACCCTCTGCTGGGCGACGGCAAGTACGGCAAGCTGAACCAGAATTTTGACCGCACCTATCAGGCTCTGTATTCCTACCGGCTCAGCTTTACCTTTACCACCGATGCCGGTTCCCTGGAGCACCTGAACGGCAAAAGCTTTCAGGTGGAGCAGGTGGACTTTGTGCAGGAGTATTTCCCCGGCTACACCATACAGAAGGAGGCTTTCCTATGAGCAAAGCGGATGAGCTTTACCGGGCCACCTGCCTGGATATTTTGGAAAACGGCTTTTACGACACAGAGCTTCCCGTCCGCCCCCACTGGGCAGACGGCACCCCGGCGCATACCGTCAAAAAATTTGGCGTGGTCAACCGCTACGACCTGCGGGAGGAATTCCCCCTGATGACCCTGCGGCGCACCTACTGGAAATCCGCGCTGGATGAACTGCTATGGATCTGGCAGAAAAAGTCCAACCGCATTGCCGACCTGGGCAGTCACGTCTGGGACGAATGGGCCG
>CAZTNP010000024.1:5682-22920 GCA_964615545.1 uncultured Oscillospiraceae bacterium
ACCATCGGCAAGGCCTACGGCTACCAGCTTGGGATCCGGCACACCTACCCGGAGGGAGAATTCGATCAGGTGGATCGGGTGATCTATGACCTGAAAAACAACCCCGCCTCCCGGCGGATCCTGACCAATATTTACAATTTTGAGGATCTGCACGAAATGAACCTCTACCCCTGCGCCTATTCTATGACCTTTAATGTGACCGGCGACACCCTCAACGCCATTTTGAACCAGCGCAGTCAGGATATGCTCACCGCCAACAACTGGAATGTATGCCAGTACGCTATGCTGACAATGATGCTGGCGCAGGTGGCCGGCCTGAAGCCCGGCGAGCTTGTCCACGTGATCGCGGACTGCCACATTTATGACCGGCACATTCCTGCCGTCAGGGCGATGCTGGAAAAAGAGGGCTTCCCTGCCCCCAGGGTCACCCTGGACCCCTCTGTTACGGATTTTTACGCCTTTACCAAGGATAGCTTCCGGGTGGAGGATTATAAGTATCATCCCTTTGATTTCGAGATCCCAATGGCGATCTGAGGTGGCATATGGAGCTGATCGTTGCTGTATACGAGGACTGGGGCATTGGAAAGGACGGCACCCAGCCGGTGACACTTTCCGCTGACCGGAAATTTTTCCGGGAAATAACAAAGGGTGCGGCCGTGATCGTGGGGCGGCGGACAGTGGAGGATTTCCCCGGTCGCAAGCCTCTCCCCGGCCGGAAAAACATCGTCCTCAGCCGAAGCACCCCCTCCCTGCCCGGCTTTACAGTCTGCAAAAGCGTGGAGGAAGCGCAGGAGGCCACGCAGTCGGAGGAGCGGGTCGTGGTCATCGGCGGCGGACACATCTACCGGCAATTGCTGCCGCTGTGCCAAAAGGCCTATGTGACCCGGCTGGGTTGCTGCCCGGAAAGCGACACCTTTTTCCCTGATTTGGACCAGGAGCCCGGCTGGCAGGCGCCAATACTGCTGCAGGCCGGCGAAGAAAACGGCATTGCATACCAAATGCTGCTCTACTGCCGTCAGGAAACATAGCAAAGACCCTCTGCATCCGCTTTTGTTGCGGTGCAGAGGGTCTTTTTGCGTTCTTATTCTTTTCCGCTGAGGATCTCCTGAATCTGTGCCTGCTCGTCGGCAGTCAGCTCCGGGAAGGAAACGGCACGGACATTTTCCTCCACCTGCTCCGGCCGGCTTGCGCCGATCAGCGCACTGGTGACCACCGGGTCACGAAGTGTCCACTGCAACGCAAGCTGCGCCACGGTTTGGCCGCGTTGCTCTGCCAATGTGGCCAGTTTGCGGACGATCCGCAGCTTATTTTCCGTGATATCCGAGGCGTGCAGATATCTGGGATCGTGCGCCGCTCTGGAATCGGCGGGAATGCCATTGAGATAGCGATTGGTCAGGATGCCATTGGCCAGAGGCGCAAAGGCAATGCAGCCAATGCCCTCCGCCCGGAGCACATCGGTCAGCCCCTGCTCAATGGTACGGTTAAGCATAGAATAATTGGGCTGATGGATCAGCATCGGGGTTCCCATTTCCCGCAGCGTGCGGATCGCAACCTGCGCCTGCTCGGCATTATAGTTGGAAATGCCCACATACAGTGCCTTTCCGCTGCGCACGATCTGATCCAGCGCACCCATTGTCTCCTCAATGGGCGTATCCGGATCGGGACGGTGGTGATAAAAAATATCCACATAGTCCAGGTGCATTCTCTTCAAGGAAGCATCCAGGCTGGCGATCAGGTATTTCCGGCTGCCAAAATTGCCATAAGGTCCCGGCCACATATCATAGCCGGCCTTGCTGGAAATGATCCGCTCATCCCGATGGGTGTGCCAATCTCTGTCCATATGGATACCGAAGTTCCGCTCTGCCTCTCCATAGGGTGGGCCATAATTGTTGGCCAGGTCAAAATGAGTGATCCCCAGGTCAAAGGCCTTACGGAGAATGCTCTGCTGGGTGCCAAATGGGGTGATATTGCCAAAATTGTGCCAAAGGCCAAGGGAAATCGCCGGAAGCAGCAGACCGCTCAGGCCGCACCGGCGGTAAGTCATCCGGTCATATCGATCCTGCGCAGCTTGATAGTACATAAAAAAGCGCCTCCTGTTTTCATTATACGCTGCCTGGAATGTTCAGAATATCGCAAAGCTGGGTGATGGCCTGGTCGTAGGTATCGAAGCGAACCACATAATCGCAGATCTCCGCATTTTGGGTCTCCGATTCGATGGCGATCAGCCGGTTCACTTTATCGTCAATGGAAGAATTCTTCCGCAGAATGTTGGCCATCAGCGCCTTTTTCTGCCGCTTGATATAAATGGTGGTCACATTCTTAAAATTGGTTTTCAGGGACATAGCGCCGCAGATATCCATAGTGGTCAGCACGTGGCGGCCGCTGTCCAGAATGGCCTGCACATCACTTTTCCGGGAGCCGTAGCAATGGCCGGCGTACATAGTGGACTGGAACATCTCGCCGCTGTCCACCATCTGGCGGAACTGCTCTACGGTCACATAGTTATACCACTTGTTTTCCTCCACGGCGGTGGGGTCGGAGGTGGTATAGCTGACCAGCTTTTGGAAGCGATCCGTCTTTTCCAGAATGCGGGTGGCAATCTTGGATTTTCCGCTGCCGGAAGGGCCTACCAGTACCACGACTCCGGGCTCGTCCTGCGAAACAGGGCCGTGCTGTGTGCTGTAGCTTTCCGCAATGACCTCCACCAGTTTCAGGAATTCATCGTAGGTATTCACGGCCAGCATACCGGTGGCCTCCTGATTCCAGGGGCGGCGCATCAAAATGGGATACTTGGCCTCCGAGGCCAGAATATTATGCATCGCATCGTCAAAGAGGATATCCGTGTGGATCTTGTCCTTGCCAGCGCCCATATAAATATGGTCGGCAGGGATCTCCGGGAACTCCGACAGGATCCGCTGCGCGCGGATGCCCATAAATTCCGGGGGCACGGCGGTGGACACATAGACCTCCGTCATTTGAGAAAGCTTGCGGACAAACTCCTTTGCCCCCTCGTACACCGGCTGTGTCCGGTAGAACTCCGGGTCGCTGAAATACTGGTAAATGGTATCCACCCGGGTGCCCAGCTTGCCCCACGCCTCTTTTTCGTAAATGGTCATTGGGGGGTCGAAGCCGTATTTTTCGTTGGCAAGACGGATGGCGTATGCGGAGCACTCCATCAAAAGGTCGTCAATGTCCAGCGCAGTGGAAAGGCGGTATTTTCTGCTCATACAGGGTCCTCACTTTCTTCAAATTTTGAACGGCAGGAAAACCGGTCACGGAAGGTAAACACTTTATCATACAATCGGGAAATCAGCTGGATCAGCGTGCCATTGAGCAGTGCGCAGGCAACGGTCCCCACGCCCACGCCCTGAATGCTCCCCAGCAAAAGCAGGGACATCAGGGTTGCCAGGGTCAGGCTGGCACAGTCATACACAGTCTTTACGGCGGAGAATTTCCAGCCGAAATGGGCGGAGATCTCCTTGATAAACAGCTCGTAAACCTCCGGCGGCAGATAGGAACGCAGCAGCAGTGCAATGCCGGCGCTGCACCCCACATCCCCAAGAATATACACAAGCAGCCGGGGAATCACCCCACCGGGAGCCAAATGGGAAAGCAACGCAGTGCTGCCATCGAGAATCAGGCCGTAAAGCAAGGCGGCCAGGAAGGACAGCAGATAGGAAAGGCGCACCTTTCGCAGCACAATGACCATCAGCAGAAGAACGCAGGCCTGCAGCACATATTCCGCAATGCCAAAGGAAAACCAGCTCAGGGTCTGGGAAAGCTTCAGGTAAAGAATATACGCCGGCGCCACCACCATAGACATCCCAAAATTCCCCCAGGCCATCAGCGCAGTGGAGAAGGCCAGCAAGGCAAGTCCAAGAAAATATGCAATTTCCGAGTAAAAAGTGCGTTTTTTCAAGAAAATACCTCCCCTCTAAGCGCATACAAAAATGGAATACTCAATACCGGTAAAACCGCAGCTCCGGTTAAATGTGACTTGACTCAGTGCTTTATCAATTTTTTTGCACGAGACAGTAAATTTTTTAATTCTCTTCTATTGAAGACAAAGCCAACAAGCAAAGCTACAATAGTGTGAATACATACAAAAACCACACCATAGGCAAAAAACGCAAGATAGCCGCTGATAGAAAGCTTCAGTCGCATTTCAAAGGCGCAAAGAACCATACCGGTTATTCCAAGCGGAAGAATCAAGCGCAACAGCGCCGGAAGCTTTCCCGTGAAGAAACGGGTATGCACATAACCGGCTTCCAGCACGGCCAGCAGGACTGCCACCAACAGCAGTGCGCCGAGCATACCGTAAACGCCCCATATTGTCCCGCCAAAGGCCATACCGATCAGCAGAACGGTACAGGATATGAGCTGGAAATTTTTGCTTACCCGGAAGTGACCGGCCATGTTGATCAGATGACCACTGGGAATATGGATCATTTCCACAACGGTGATCAGCACCATCAAAATGGCGATCCCACTGTCCATATAATTGGCATCCGTGATCCCGTCGGTGTACAGACCCACAAAGGGTATGATCAGGGTACAGCAGGTGGTCAGCAATACGAAGATCGCAGAAAAGGCCGCAAACTCGTACTGGGCGAACACTGTCCATACTTCCTCCCGCTTTTTCTCCGTGAGCATTTGCCCAAATCCCAGCCGGGGGGCATCGATCACGCTGTGCAGCAGGCTTTTGAGCATGGTGAACACATTGTTATACACCGCATAAACGCTTGCCAGCATAGTGCCGCCTGTGGGAGAGATGGTCAAAAAGACGATGGGAGCGGAATTATAGATCACGCCGGTAATCTTCTGCACCATCACATCGTTCGTGCCCTTTATCTGCTCCGGGTGGGGCGTTACCTTCAAATTCAAAAAGGGTGTTTTCCGCTTCACATAAAAAGCGATCAGCAAGCTGTTCAAAAAGCTGAATACCATAGTGTTGAACCGCACCATCCACATAGGGCCGCCGGCACGGATCATCACGATATTGCTCACATGCCCCAGGGAAATGGTGCAGGTGGTGATCAGGTTGATCACATATTCCTTTTGTTGGGTCTGCAACAGTACCCGGTATGTGGTGGCATAAAACAGATTGAACGCGGCAGGTGCCACCGTCATGACGATCACCGTGGTGATAAATTCCCAGGGCAGTGCACTGTTGACGATCCAGCCGTAGCCGACCGATACGGCTATACCGAGCGCAAAAAAAAGCAGGCCGAGCCGGCGGAATTTTCCGCGTGTGGCCGCCAAAATACCGTTGACCGTATCATAATCTTGCTGTGTCAGGGGCGCAAACAGTGCCACATTGGAGGCTACGGTGAAGCCGCCCTCCAGCACCAGCAATACATTGACGATCTGATTGGCGGTGGAATTGAGCCCGTTAAAATCCGATCCGAATGCCTCGATCACAAAACGGGTGACCACAATACCGAACAGGCCGTTGGCCAATGTCATAGCCATGGCCGAGATCGCATTTAAGAGGCTGAGCTTGCCTCTGCTCTGATTTTTTTTCAACAATTTATTCGATCCTTCCTCTGTCGCTTGCCACATTTTTCGGAAGGGAAAACATGGACAAAATCATAAACACAGCGGGCATAATCATAATATCGTAGAAAGATGCCTGCACCATACTAATTGATAAATAACTTACCAAAATTAGGATCACGGCCATTTTTTCCCTGATATGATCCCGCTGAAACAATTTCATTTGTATAACCAGAGCCACAGCTATGCACACCAGCATACATAGGCCCACAACTCCAAAGCAATTGAGTGTAACAACAATTACATTATGTGCCGGTACATAGTAGGTCTGTTGCTGGGTCTTATATTCAAAAAAAACCGTTCCAGTTCCAAAAAGTATATTTTTCTTTACCTCCTCCAAACCTGCCTTATATAGATAGTTTCGCATAGTATCGCTTCTGACAGTTTGCTGTATTGCATCTGATTTTTGTGAATTATTCTCATTCAGTCCTTCGTCTGCAAAATAGTCGTCAGCAGAGGAATCATCAAAAACGCGCAGAAACTCCATTTCTCTATACATATAATAACGCGTATTCTGCACATTCAGTGCAAAAAGTAATGTCACAATCAGCACGGTTATACCAACTGCACTTAAAAACGCTTTTAAAAAGCCCTTGCGGCGGAAAAATATCAAAACCAATGCTACAAGTTCAAACAGGAACACAGCAAACAGGACACGCGATCCTGAAACTGTGCAAATCACAGCCATCGCAACCAATGCAACCGTGGTCAGGCACTTTGTCACATCCCACTTCTCGCGATTGGAAAGTTCGGTTGCAAGAGCAGGAATGAGCAGAGCACAGCATGTGCCATAGGATATTTCATTCAATGGTGAAAAATACAGTACCGGCCAAATTGCAATTTTATAAATGATCCAATAAACTGCCAAAGCCAGTGCAAAGGTCAATACTGCGTGAAACATCTGCACACGGCTTTGGGGCTCTGTTTGCGAGGCACTCATAGAATATAGTGCCAGCGTGCCAATGCAAATGAGTGCGATATACAGATTGTCCTTGACCTCCATGCCGGAGAAAAACCGGTAGGCGGTCAATACAGCGTAATAGCCAACAAAAAGGTAGTAAAACTTGGAAAATAAATCTATTTTTTTCTTTTGAATGTCCAAAATCAGCTTCCACAGAGCAAATATTGCAAAAGGGAGATATTGCAACACAGTTGCGATCTGACTGACGATTTGGGGAAGATTCAGGGTCGGCCATATGTATCTGGAAAGAAAAAAGGACAAAATACCAATGTATAGGAGCAGTCCGATATTCACTGCAGAAAACACTTTATTCTTTTGTATATTGGGCATGGGTCTCACCTCGGTAGTATGCAGACAGCTACAGACCGATCTCTTTTTGGGTCAAAACAGCGTGTCTACCATCGCTTTGATTTTCTCACATTGTTTTTTCGGCGTTTTATTCTCCAAAATAAACGCCCGGGAACGCTGTCCCAATTCTGCACGGGTCTGTGCCGGAAGCTCGCAGACCTCCATCAGCTTATCCCGCAGAGCCGCAACGGAATTATCCGGAACATACTGGATATACCGGTCGTATTCCTCCGGGATCCCATCCAGCTTATAGCCGACCACCGGCCGGCCAGAGGCCACATATTCCATCGTCTTGGAGGGGAAGGAGTACCGTGTCAAATTCCCGGTGTTTTGCCGGGGATTGACCAGCACCGTAGCCTCCGCCTGTAGCTGGCGTACCCTTTCTCCGCTCACATAGCCATAATATCGGATGCCGGGACACTGCTTTGCCAATTCCGTGATCCGTTCCGACAGACGACCGTGACCGCAGATCCAAAATGCATAGGAGGGATCGCGCTCGTATATCTCCAGGAATGCATCCAGCAGTCCCTCCATATTATAGCAGGGATTTAGCTGCCCGGAGTAGAAGATCACCTTTTGCTGGGTGATCTTTTCTGCCAACGGCGGCAGGTGATTATTGTATATACCCTCCACGACCGCGTAGTTTTTTCCCGTAACATCTATCAGTTCTTTCATTGCCTCAGTTAGAAACACATAGCAGTCATATGGCTTAATAAAGGAAAGCTTGATCTTTGCCCGCAGTTTTGCCGACCAGGTAATATTTCCGCCGGTACTGGCCGCCAGCACCTGAGTAGGCACATCCGGCATAATCAGACAGCTTCTGACCTGCGGATATCTCCGCTTAGCGGCAGCGATAGCTAAAGCTGTGCCTATATGAACATCATAAGTCATAATGCAGATGTCCTTGTCCGAAGTCGCTTTGATTGCCCTTTTGATTTCCCGATAGGTAGTAAAAGCACGGGAAATGTGCTTTAATACCGGCAAATTGATAAAGCCACAGTTGATATCCGATGCCCCTTCCGTGTGCTGCCACGCCTGTTTTTTGAACAGAACTTTCGGATAATTCGGGAAGCTGGGAATCGGTACATTATTAATAAGATCCAGCGATTGACCGATGCATTCGTCCAGGCCCCGCACGATATTTCGATTCAAATTGTGGTCAGCAAGGGACAGGGGTACCTTGCTTTTTTCGACAAGTCGGTCATAGTCCGCCATATTGTAAACGGAACTGCAGAATATGATTTTCACCGATTCTCCTCCAAATACTGTATTACAGACTGAATGCTACGCTTTAAGTCATAGCAGGGCTTCCATCCCAAATCTTCTATTTTTGCCGTATGCAGGCGCAGAAAGCTATCCGGCGGATAAACCAGTCGTTCTTCCTCTGTACCCGTATTTACCAGGACCCGGCTCATACTTCCGGCAGTTTTGACAATCATCTCCGCCAATCCGCGAACAGAGCAATAGGTCTCTTTATTGGCAATATTGTATGCCGTAGCATTTTCCCCGGACAGAAGCAATGTGAGCAGTCCGGTCACAGCATCAAAGGTGTGCAGATACATTCGTGCACTTTCACCGGAAGCTTTTATCTGAATATCTGCATTGGCTAACGCATTGCGTGTGAACTGAACAACAGCGCGATTGTCATTCTTCGGCATACCTGGGCCAAAGGTCTGCGCCAACCGGGCGATTTTCACCGGTACGCCGTATTCTGCCGCATACGCCACGCACAGATTTTCGCAAAGTCGTTTACTTTCCGGATAACTGCTTCGCAGGCTTAGCGGATTCACATAGCCCACGTCCACCTCTGACAACAGTTTTTCCTGTCGTACTGTGCCGTACGCTTCCATACTGGAAAGATATACCATAGAACGCACATTCTTTTTTCGCCCCAGTTCAAGCATATTCCGGGTACCGGTCACGGCTGTCATAATCGTTTCCACAGGCTTTTCTACAAAGGTTTTGCTGGATGTAATGCTGGCGCCATGGAGGATATAGTCTATAGGCTCCAGAATTTCCGGCATCTGCAGCACATCTCCGCAAACCAACTCCACCTGGTCAAGAAATGGGGCAAACATCCGCTGTGCTTTTTCTCTGTCTCGTATCAGTGCTATGATTCTCAGTTTCAAATTCCCACTGACTGCTGCAAGTTCCCTGAGCACATTATACCCTACCAATCCTGTGCCTCCAGTCACCAGAATCGTAGTTTCCCAGAGCTGCTCCATATTTAACCATTTACAGGCACTGAACCCTGCTTCTGCTTCTGCTTCTTTCATAGCAATTTCCTCACTATATTCCAAAAATCTGTGCATTTTCCTTTGCTTCCACGATTGCCTTGAAAATATAGTAATCGCCAGGTGTAGTAATCTTGATATTATCCCAGGGACATTCTACCATATGGAGCGTTGCACCGTAGTGGGTGAGCATGGAGGCCGAGTCGACAAAATCGTCCCGCCCCTCCTGACGGGCCTGTAGATGGGCTCTGTAAATATCCCGCAGGAAAAAACTTTGGGGGGCTTTCGCGATCACCGTATTTTTCCGGTCATACACCGCAGTGATCGTGCCGTCTACCGCGATCTGCACAGGCGTTTCTATCATCGAGGTGCAGGAAATGGCGTTTCCTTTTTTCTGAACACAGGCAATGTTGTCACAAATCAGCTTGGAAGAGATCAGGGGACGAACACCGTCATGGATCATGACCACCGTATCCTCCGGGCAGTGGGCGTGGACGGCCTCCAAGCCATTGAATATGGACTCCTGGCCGGTGGAACCGCCGGCTACGATCCATCTCACCTTTGTGATCTCAAATTTTTTGCATAGCTGTTCCATATATTCCATATGGGAGGGCAGGCAGGATATACAGATCCCATCCACTTCCGGACAGTTTTGAAAGGCTTCCAATGTATAAATAATGATCGGTTTGTTGTGCAGCTTTAGAAATTGCTTTGGTGTAGAGCTATTGTTCATTCTCCTACCCACGCCACCGGCAAAAATAACCGCCACATTCATCCTGGTTTCCTCCTTATTTGTGCAAGCCGGATGTGCATTGCGCATATATCCGCTGGCAGACAAGCTCTGTTGCCTTGCCGGACTCACATCCGCCCAAGGCCTCGTAATGCTTTTTGCAGGCCAAAGCGTATTTCTTTTCGTCAAATTCCAAAATATTCCGCTCCAGCTCGTCGTTATTGACCGAGCACGGGAATGGCCACTGATCGACCGGTGTGTATACCTCTGTGGTCTCCACATAGTGGTCAAGATCCACCGCAAACAGGAAGCTGGGACGGCCGGTCAGCATAAAGTCCCACATGGAGGAGGAAAAGTCGTTGATCATGGCGTCTGCGGCCAGCAGAAGCTCCTGCATATCCTCATAGTCCGTCAGATCCAAAACGCCCATATCCGCCATATCCCCACGGTTGACCACGCAGGGATGGTAGCGCATGGCAAAGCGCCATTTCCCGCCGAAGCGTTTTTCCATGGCGGTGCAAACTCTCCCTGCATCCACGCCATAGGCAATGGCCACAGAGTCCTTGAAATAATCGTCGTTTATTTTGCGATAGGTAGGGGCAAAAAGGATCAGCCTTTCCTCCTCAGATAGCCCCAATTCCGTACGGATCGTCTGCCGCTTTTGCCCATCCGGATGGATCAGCATATCGTTTCTGGGCATGCCGATCTGCCAAAATACCTTTTTCGGGACCAGCATGGATTTGGAAACGACCTCCGTAAACCGCTCACAGGTGGACAGGAATGCACTGGTGTGATCCCCCTGCAGGCGTAGATCCTTGCGGAATACCTTCGTATTGTTGTACATGTCGGTACCGCATTTTTTATAAGCGCCACCGCCATGCCAGGTGTTGATCACATACTGCCTTTTTCGGATCGGCAGATATGAGAAGCCGCCACTGTTCGTCAAAAAAACAGCGGCCGTCAGCGCGTTGTAAAAGTAGGGCAGGGAATTGAATCTTACTACCTTTATCCCGTTTTCACGCAGATAGTCGTATTTATCGGGCTCTTTTACGGAAAATACGATCTCCAGCTGTCCCGGATATGCCTTTTGCAGATACTCCGCCACATATTTGGGATTATCTGCATATTTTCCGGACAAATTGTTGATCAGAAGCACTCTGTTTTTCTTGATGGGAAACAGAGTAAGCGGACTGAGCATTACCCGCATTGCCCGCTTTTTGATATAGCGGCTCCATTCAGCCATACGATCGTCCTTCTTTCTTTTTCAAAAACTTCGCTGCCGGGATCTCCACATAACGCAGAGCGAGCCAGGCACACAAAAGGGTGACAAGCACAATGCAACCGGTCACAAGGAGCCCCTTCCACAGTGGGGTCAAGGTCGTTACACCCAAATGCAGTGCCAAATTGATAAATACCATATGGTATAAATAAAAGCCAAATGTCAGATCCGTGCGCATTCGCCAGCTCCCACAGAAGGCAAACAGGGCGGCTCCCAGCAGAAGTGTGGTGACCGTATTATAGAGCACGCCGTCAAACACATGGGGAAAGCCCAGGTGATCCTCCATCAGCTTCCAAATGATATACGATAGCAGCAATAGCCATTTACGCTTTTGCAAAGCCGGGATCAGGGAAGCTCTGTAATACCATACCGCCATGCCGGCGACAAGGAAGTATAAATAGGGAACGACCGTCACCTGGATCAGCTTCCCGGCTATTTCCGGAAAAAACTGTGTGCTTTTTTGCAAAAGCACACTGGCTACAGCCAAACCAAGTACAAGCATCCCACTCTTGCGCTTTCCGGACACCTTCAGTACTTTGGCAAAAATCGGCGCCAGCAGAAAGAATTGGATCTGCACCGGGATCGTCCACAGTACGCCGTTCGGCACGCCGGAACCGTATCCGCGCAACCAAGCGCCGGTATAGAAATTCAAGCCAAGAAACTGCGTGACGGCATATACGATCCCTTCTAAAACGGTGGGCTTTTTCTCATACACCAGCAGTATCAGAATGGTATTTATAGCAATGCACGCCCAAAACCCGGGAAATATCCGGGTGATGCGACCCCATAGCCATTTTTTCGTACTACGGGTTTCCAAAGATTTTGCCGCCAAAAAACCGCACAGCAAAAATAAAATGGGGACACCACGCACAAAATAGACCGCATTCACTATGCTTTCCTTTGCAGAAAAATGGGTGACCATATGGCCTAAGAATACCTGTACGGTGGCAATGATCCGGAAAATATCCAGAAGATTTTGATCATGATCCGGTTCCAAATGATACCCCTTTCTGCAAAGCGCCTGTGGTGCCGGGCACGCGTTGCTTTTTCTTCAGCTACTGTGCTTTTTGGACGGATGAAAATCAGGATTTTCTCCACACCATTTTGTTGACTACGCCGGTGTAGGACTGGATGAGCTTGACCACCTTGGTGGAGACATTTTCCTCCACATAGTCGGGCACGGGGATACCGTAGTCACCGGCAAGATTCATCTGCACGGCCGTATCCACCGCTTGAAGCAGACTCTTTTCGTCGATTCCGGCCAGCACGAAGCAGGCCTTGTCCAGTGCCTCCGGCCGCTCGGTGGAGGTACGGATGCACACAGCCGGGAACGGATGTCCTACGCTGGTGAAGAAACTGCTTTCCTCCGGCAGTGTGCCGGAGTCGGACACGCAACAGAATGCGTGCATTTGCAGGCAATTGTAATCATGGAAGCCCAGAGGCTCGTTCATCCGCACCCGGGGATCCAGTTGGAAGCCCGTGGCCTCCAGCCGCTTCCGGGAGCGGGGATGGCAGGAGTACAGAATGGGCATATCATAGGTCTGCGCCATTTTGTTTATAGCATTAAACAAGGACAGGAAATTCTTTTCCGTGTCAATATTTTCCTCCCGATGGGCAGAAAGCAGGATGTATTTCCCCTTTGTCAGTCCCAGGCGGGCGTGCACATCGCTTTTTTCGATCTCTGCCAAATTGCTGTGGAGCACCTCGGCCATAGGCGAGCCGGTCACATACACCCGCTCCTTGGGCAGGCCGCACTCGTGCAGATACTTCCGGGCGTGCTCGGAATAGGCCAAATTCACATCGGAAATAATGTCCACGATCCGGCGGTTCGTCTCCTCCGGCAGGCATTCATCCTTGCAGCGGTTACCTGCCTCCATATGGAAAATAGGGATATGCAGCCGCTTGGCGGCAATGGCGGACAGGCAGGAGTTGGTATCGCCCAAAATGAGCAATGCATCGGGCTGGATCTGCGCCATCAGCTTATAGGAGCAATTGATAATATTGCCCACGGTGGCGCCCAGATCGTCGCCCACAGCATCCATATAGACCTCCGGGTCAGCCAATTTCAGGTCCCGGAAGAAAACGCCGTTCAGATTGTAGTCGTAGTTCTGACCGGTGTGTGCCAACACCGTGTCAAAATAGGTGCGGCATTTGTTGATCACGGCGGCCAGCCGGATGATCTCCGGGCGGGTACCCACAATGATCAGCAGCTTCAGCTTGCCGTTATTTTGAAAGGAAACATCGGAATAATCCAGCTTGATTTCCATACTTAAACCACCTCAAAGAAAGTGTCGGGATGCTGGGGGTCAAAGCACTCATTTGCCCACATGACCGTGACCAGATCCTCCGTCTCAGACAGATTGATAATGTTATGGGTATACCCCGGGAGCATATGCACCGCCTGAATGTTTTCACCGCTGACCTCATAATTCAGCACCTCGTCCGTGCCGATCTTCCGCATTTGGATCAGACCCTTGCCGCTGACCACAATGAAAAATTCCCATTTGGTGTGGTGCCAGTGCTGACCTTTGGTAATGCCGGGCTTGGAAATATTCACGGAAAACTGGCCGCAATTTTCCGTCCTGAGCAGCTCGGTGAAGCTGCCCCGGTCATCCCGGTTCATCTTCAGAGGAAAGGCTGCCTTTTCCGCCGGCAAATAGGAAAGATAGGTGCTGTAGAGCTTTTTTGCAAAGGAGCCGGCAGGAATAGGCGGCATCAGCAGGGTGTCCGGCTGGGCGTGGAAAGCCTGCAGCAGCTCCACGATTTGCCCCAGTGTGACCCGGTGGGTCACCGGAGCGGCGCAGTATACGCCATCCTCCTTCAGGACCGTCCGGATGCCATCAAATTCGCAGCGGTGCGCCTGCCCGGACAGGGCGCAGAGCATTTCCTCCACCAAATCGTCTATGTACAGCAGCTCCAGCTCCACGCCGGGGTCATTGACGGTGATCGGCAGATCGTTGGCAATATTGTTGCAGAAGGTAGCCACCGCGCTGTTATAGTTGGGGCGGCACCACTTGCCGAACAGATTGGGAAAGCGATAGACAAGCACCGGTGCACCGGTCTCCCGGCTGTAGGCGAACATCAGCTCCTCGCCGGCCTTCTTGCTTCTACCGTATTCGCCGTCATAGCGGCCGATGCAGGTGGCCTGAATGGAGGAGGAGATCATCACCGGGCAGGTGTTGTGATATTTTTTCAGGGTATCCAGAAGGGTGCTGGTAAAGCCGAAGTTGCCCCGCATAAAGTCCTCCTGGTTCTGAGGACGGTTCACGCCGGCCAGGTGAAATACAAAATCCGCCTTTTCGCAGGCCTCCTCCAAAAGAGAAGCCGGAGAGTCTATGTCGTAAAGGTATAGCTGCCCAACAGACAGGGAGGGATGGGTCTTATCCCTGCCGTCGGCGATGCATTGCAGCGCCTGGGTCAGGTTTTTCCCAACAAAGCCCGCCGCACCGGTGACAAGAATATTCATATTATTTTGCCTCCCACGCTGCCAGCTCGTCCCGGATCAGCTGCAGAGAAAGCAGCTTTTCCTTTACCTGCTCCACATTGAGAAGCTCTGTGTTGCTGGAATTGAACTCGGTCAGGGGGTTGCGCTCCATATCGCCGTCCTTGAAGTACTTGTCGTAGTTCAGGCCGCGCTTGTCGCAGGGTACACGGTAGAAATTGCCCAGGTCGATGGCATGGGCGCATTCCTCGTTGGTCAGCAGCGTTTCGTACATTTTTTCGCCGTGGCGGATACCAATTACCTTGATCTCGTGGCCGGGGGCAAACAGGCCGGTGACGGCCTTTGCTAGTGTCTCGATGGTGCACGCCGGTGCCTTTTGCACCAGAATGTCACCGGATACGCCGTTTTGGAAGGCAAACAGCACCAGATCCACCGCCTCGTCCAGGCTCATAATGAACCGGGTCATAGACGGCTCTGTGATGGTGATGGGGTTGCCGGCCTTGATCTGATCGATCCAAAGGGGAATGACGGAGCCGCGGCTGCACATTACATTGCCGTAACGGGTGCAGCAGATTTTGGTCTTTTCCGGGGAAACGGTGCGGCTCTTGGCAACGATCACCTTTTCCATCATCGCCTTGGAGGTGCCCATAGCATTGACGGGATAAGCCGCCTTGTCGGTGGAAAGGCATACCACATTCTGAACCCCCGCCTCAATGGCCGCCGTCAGCACATTGTCAGTGCCGCAGACATTGGTCTTAACCGCCTCCATAGGGAAGAATTCGCAGGAGGGCACCTGCTTCAGCGCGGCAGCGTGGAAAATATAGTCCACTCCGTGCATAGCATTCTTCACAGAGGAAAGGTCCCGCACATCACCGATGTAAAATTTGATTTTTTCTGCACATTCCGGCATTTTCGCCTGGAATTCGTGGCGCATATCGTCCTGCTTCTTTTCGTCACGGGAGAAAATGCGGATCTCTCCGATGTCCGTCTGCAAAAAACGATTCAGCACCGCATTGCCAAACGAACCGGTGCCGCCGGTGATCATTAAGGTCTTGCCAGTAAATGTTCCCATATGAATACTCTCCTTAATAAAGTTGATCTGTTTTATACTTTTTCGCCGCCGCAGGATAGAACCCGCGATTTGAGTGTCGCCTCTCGCCGCGCCTCGAAACCCAATGCTTTTGCAGGATCCCCCCAGCTTGCTATAAGCTGTCATCCCCCAAAAAGCCCATTATTACGCTTACATTATATATCATACCCCCCCGAATTGCAACCTCCATTTTTCCTCCCCCACCCATGCCTTTCCCCACCCCTATCCGTGACTGAGGGATTGCGTTGCCGCAGGCAAGGTTTTCAATCGTCCCGTCGGGGACATCGCCAGTGGCTCCCTCTGTCGAGGGAGCTGGCACGGCGTTAGCCGTGACTGAGGGATTGCGTTGCCGATAGGCAACTATTATAAATCATCCCGCAGGGACACCTTCTGTAAATGCTTTGTATATTCTGCTTTCCCGGTTTGTTATACCTATGCAAGGAACACACTGCCCTTTGTCACCGCTTGGACGGTGACGGTTGCCTTGCGGCAACCTCTCTACTTCAGTCAGCCTGTTTGGCTGACAATTGCCTGCGGGCAATCCGGTCGCGGCTCTGACAGCCCACCGGGCTGTCATTCACTCCCGCGACTGCGCTTCGCTTACCCCCGTCAGGGAGAGCCACTGGAGGTATCGGCTTCGCCGATATTTATAAAAAGCTGCTCCATGCCCCGTCTTCGGTCATTATATGGTGATGCCCTCAATATTCGGGGCATCATACGGTGCAGCCAGCTCCGTCTCTGTATCCTTGCCACGGCCGTGGCAATCCCTTCCTCCGGAATGAAAAAAGAGATTGGCTCCATCCACGACGACGGCCAGCAGTCAAAACTACTGTACGCACTGCCGAATTGCGATGGTACACCAATCTCAAAAAGGAGTATACGCGATAATGGTAGATTGTCAAGCAAAAAAATTCAGTTGCGATACAGTGTAGAGAAAGAAATCTTTATATGATCAACGTGTTTTTGGAACCAATGCAAACAAGCTTATGGGAGAAAATATACACGGAACAAGTTCTGAGCAAAGAGCTACGCTTGATTAGGTGAATGATTATTAGATAGCAACAGGGTCAACATACAAATATTTGAAAGGTGAGATTGGAAAAGAAACCGAAAAGCACAAATGTGTTCGGGTGTGGCACTATTTTATAAACGACATATATTTTGCGGAATATAAAGCGATAAAATTGCACCGTATAGGGGTGTCTATAAATGTGAAAGAAACGGTTGACGGTCATTTTTTCTACAGTTTTGCAGCAGAAAAATGAAAGAGATCTCCACCCAACGGACTTTACATGCCGCAGTGAGCAGCAACAATGATGTTGCCACCAATGGAAATCTCTCTACCATCATGTAGATTTCATAGGCGCTTTTTGAATTGTCAATCAGTCCTTTCATGTAGCTTTGCCAAGATCTCAAATCTTCTTTACTTTTTGTAATATCAAGCAGCCTGAGTCCTTCAGCAGACGGAGTCGCTGCAATTCCGCTTGAAGTAAACGGATGCTGAACAACAACCGGCGAATATTCAGTTATGTATATATCCACCATGCTTTAGGGTGGAGTGACAGAGCATCAATGTATCCGTCCTTAAAATGTTTTTT
>CAZTNP010000025.1:0-22462 GCA_964615545.1 uncultured Oscillospiraceae bacterium
CCGAACTTGTGCTCAGCGGCCAGAACGCCCTCTTCCATCACCTTGAACTTGGAGCCGGGAACACCGCAAAGGGGGCACTTGAAGTCGGCGGGCATTTCCTCTGCCTCGTGGACATAGCCGCAAACGGGACATACAAACTTTTTCATACTGATTTCCTCCAAAATTATAATTGGGGCTGATTTACCCCTGAATTTCCTCTGTTGCCGGGTGGAGCTTTTCCACGCAGCAGGTATGACACAGGCCGGTAAAGGTCAGAGTGCACTGGTTTACCCGGCCACCGATCTGCGCCTGCGCCTCATCGGCCAGCACGGCAGGCACCTGCAGCGCTGGCATATCCACCACCGCGTGGCAGCCGGTGCAGATAAAGTGTACGTGGGGGGAAGTGTTGCCATCGAAGCGCTCCACGCCGCCCACGGTGCCCAGGCTGGCCACGGCACCCTGCTGCCGAAACAGTGACAAATTGCGGTAGACCGTGCCCAGGGACAGATCGGGGATCTCCTTTTTCAGGTGATCGTAAACCATATCCGCAGAAGGGTGTGCCTTGCTCTGCTGTAGATAGGTCAGGATCGCATTTCGCTTTTTAAATTGCTTTTGACAGGTCTGCAAGCCGGCTCCCTCCTAAATAAGAATAATTATCATTTACATCTATAATATAGCACATGGATACGCCTTTGTCAACTGCTTTTTTCGCTGCCGCAAAATTATTTTTTCACCGGCTGTTTGCTGTAAATATTCCGTAAACAATGGCTGTATGCGGTTGCAATCCGCTGTTTTTGCAATATAATAAGAGAAAACACAAACACGAAGGTGATCCTATGAACGGATTTTTTTACAAAATAAAGGCCGCCCTGCGGAATTTTATGGCCGGGCGGTACGGCAGCGACAAGCTGAATATTGCCATGCTGCTGACAGCACTGGGGCTTTGGCTGATCTCTATGCTGATCCCGGTGAATGCCGTGCGGCTTGTGCTGACGGTGCTTTACTATGTGCTGTGGGGCTGGTCGATCTTCCGGATGATGTCCCGCAACACCTATAAGCGTTACCAGGAAAACCGGAAATTTCTCCAATGGACGGAGCGGTTCCGGGATTGGCAGCACCGGTATTACGATTGCCCCCGCTGCCGCCAGCAGGTGCGTGTCCCCCGGGGCAAGGGCAAAATCGCCATCACCTGCCCCAAATGCAAGGAACGCTTCATTAAAAAAACCTGATCCTTCCCACGGGACGGCTGCTAACCCAGCCGTCCCATTTTCTGTGTTTTTTGTGCGGTCTTTCCTTGACAGTTTTCCCATTCGGGTATAAAATAACAAAGGAAACTGCAAGCTATGCATATATGACAATAAAGGAGGGAATACCGTGGACGCTGGCAGTAGTGGCAATATACCCGGTCGAAGTTGTGTGCCTGCCGTCGGCGGGGATCCTGAAAACCGGTGTAATTGCTTCATTTAAAAAATGAAGGAGGACACAGGAAATGTCTGAACGATACGAAATTATGGAGCAGGCGCTCCTGAAAATGCTGGAAGAGAAAAAGTACGCCACCCTCCGGGATATTCTGATCACAATGAACCCGGCAGATCTGGCGGCACTGCTGACCTCCACGGAGGAAAGCCGGCTTCCGCTGCTGTTTCGGCTGCTGCCGAAGGAGCTGGCAGCGGAGACCTTTGTGGAAATGGAGCCGGAGGAGCAGGAGCTGCTGATCAAGAGCTTCTCCGATAACGAGCTGAAGGAGATCGTCAGCGAGCTGTATGTGGACGATGCCGCCGCCATTGTGGACGAAATGCCCGCCAATGTGGTGCAGCGGATTCTGAAGCAGGCGGACCCGGAAATGCGCAAATCCATCAACCAGATCCTGCGCTATCCGGAAAATTCCGCAGGCTCCATTATGACCACCGAATATGTCTCCCTGCGCCCGGATATGACCGTAGAGGAAAGTATTCTGCGGATCCGCCGTCAGGGCGTGGACAAGGAGACCATTTATACCTGCTATGTTACCGAGGGCAGAAAGCTCATCGGCATTATCACCGTCAAGGATCTGCTTCTGGCGGAGGATGACGAGGCCACCATCCGGGAGCTGATGGAGACCCACCTGATCTCCGTCACCACCCACACCGACCAGGAGGAAGTGGCGCGGATGTTCTCCAAGTACGATTTCCTTGCCCTGCCGGTGGTGGATCTGGAAAACCGGATGGTGGGTATCGTCACCGTTGACGATGCCATTGATGTCCTGGAAGACGAGGCCACGGAGGATATGGAGCGGATGGGCGGTATGATCCCCTCCAAAAAGACCTATCTGCGCTCCTCCGCCTGGGAGCTGTTCAAAAACCGGATCCCCTGGCTGCTGCTGCTGATGGTCTCCGCCACCTTTACCGGGATGATCATTACCTCCTTTGAGGATGCCCTGGCGGCACAGGTGGCACTGACCGCCTTTATCCCTATGCTGATGGATACCGGCGGCAACTCCGGCTCCCAGTCCTCCATTACCATCATCCGTGCCCTGAGCCTGGATGAGCTGCATATTTCCGATCTGGCACGGGTGCTCTGGAAGGAGATCCGCACCGCTGTGCTGTGCGGACTGGCGCTGGCCGTTGTATGCTTCTTTAAGATCTGGCTCATCGACGGGCTGCTGCTGGGTAATGAGAATATCACCGTGATGGTCAATCTGGTGGTGTGCCTGACCCTGTTTGCCACGGTGCTTTTTGCCAAGATCGTGGGCTCCGTCCTGCCCATCGGCGCAAAGGCGCTGAAGCTGGACCCCGCCGTTATGGCAAGCCCCTTCATCACCTCCATCGTCGATGCCTTGTCCCTGCTGGTGTACTTTATGTTCGCCAAGCTCCTGCTGGGCGTATAATCCCTCCCCAAAAAGCAAAAGTGGTGCAGCCTCAAAAATGAGCCTGCACCACTTTTTCAATTCGTTTTCTCCGGAGGGAGGAGGAAGTCGATCTTCTATTGTTCCAAATGTAACGCTATTATTCCCAAACTGCTTGACATTGTTCCGAATGGTTGCTTTATGATTTCCAATTAATACCCAACCTCTTTTAAGGCCATATCAATCTGGTCTTTTGTAAATCCATAATCGGTCATCTCTTCTACCAAGTTTGCTCTTGAAGAACCGTCGGCATATTCTTTCGCATATAAGATTGCCTGCTCATCCCAGTCCACCGACATATGTGCAACAACAAATTTTGCATCTGCAACAGGAAAACCCTGAAAATCAACCAACACCATATGTATTAAGAAATCCGGGCCACAATGCCAAAAGTTTATTTCATCGTAAGCACGAATAGCTGCATTTTTCTGACTTACAGTTAATTCGGCGGTATATTCCCGGGTTTCCAGTTCCGCTTTACAAACGCAGGGGGCACAAGAAAGCGATTATCGCTATCGCAAGAATGTTACTTACTGCCATCTACAACATTCTCAAGAAGAACGAGCCATACAATCCGGAGCTTTATCTCCGTTGTAACAACACTCCGCCGGAGCACAGGGCAGTTTCCGTGGAGGAGGCTATCTTCATTTTGCAGCGTCAGGGCTATCTTGTTACCCCCAGCGCCCCTGGATAGGCTGTATCACCATAATTTTTTTGGCTACCGCAAGGTTGTCTGTTTTCGTGCGCCCTTTTGGGGATGGTACTTAAGTTGCAGTGTTTCAAACTTCCTCCTATAATTTTGATGTTTTCAAAATACGCCATATACTTCTCTCGGAGTAGTTGTATTTTTGAGCTAATTGAGGTACATTGCTGCCGTTATATTCACTGATAATTGCTTTGTGTGTGTATTCTTTTGAAAAAAGCCTGTTTGGAAATGAAATCTGTGTTCCGTGGAACAATTTGTATATAGCCAGGGTGTTTTCGATTCCAATTTCATCTGCTATATCTCTATACACATCATTCAGGCCATTAAGGTCTTTTTTCAAAAGTTCCACCTCCTGACTGTCCAATAAATAACTATTTAATGCCATAATACCATCTCACAATTGGCATAACAAATGACATTGTCATTATCTTTGTCACTGCTTTTTTGGTAAACTGTTTTGTAGTACATCAGAATTCCCATAAAAATACTCCTTTCCAAACATAAATAGCTGTTCGAAAAAGAGCTTGTAAATTTCGCGAATTTGCAATACAGGTTGTTATTTGTAAAGGGGCATGCTATAATGGAAAAAATGTCGAAATCAAAAATTTTTTATGAATAAAAAATACACAAAGGAGAGAACCAGTAATGGATGAAAACAAAACAGCAACCAACGGAGGTTTATTGACATTTATGAAAGGATTATCCGCAAAAGTAAAATGCATAATTGCATTGGCACTCTTAGTTGTAATTGGCATTGGTATTGGCTCATTGATAATGATTTCAAAAAACAAAGAAGGACAATTATCAACCATTTCAAAATCCTCTTTGCAAAAAATTATCGAAATCGACGATCTTTCCACAGTGAAATATACTTATAACGCAATTGCTACCAAGTATGCCGAAAAGGATACGAAAAATGCAGAATACTATGTTGCGTACGAAGGAGAAATTACCGCAGGTATCCGTTTTGCAGAAATAGACATTGATGTTAATGAGGACGAAAAGATAGTTACAATTACACTTCCTGAGATAACAATTCAAGAGGTTTCTGTCACAATGGACTCAATGGAGTATATCTTTGTTAAAGATAAGTTTGAAACGGAAACAGTTTCTCAAGAAGCATATAAACTATGCAAGGAAGACTTGAGAAATCGTATTGAAAAAGAAGAAATGCTTTATAAAATGGCAAAAGATAATGCAATTTCATCGGTAGATAATGCCCACCGAATATGGCGGTTCAAAACACAGAACTGTGCCACATCCGGTGGGCGTTTTAATGTATAACTTTTAACCTGGCTGGTTGGTACGTATTATTTAGGTTGCCATTTTTATCAGCATATTGTTGTGTGGCAGACCCTTTCAATCACAAGTTGCTTTTCCTATAAGTTATAACCTGCATCTGAAGTGAAGGGTCGTTTGTTGGTGAGAATTGTGTTATGCTTTCTCCGGAGGGAGGAGGAAGTCGACCTGGAAGGTTGGGGTGCCGTTTTGGAGGTAGCGGCGGCAGACGCGGCGGCTGATGCCGCAGGTGAACTCATAGGAAAAGGAGCCGGCGGCCTGGGCGATCTGCCCCATAGTGATGGTCTGTGCTCCGTCGGTGCCGATCAGGGTCACCTTGTCTCCCTCGGCGCACTGGGGAATGTGGGTCACATCCACCATAAGCTGATCCATACAGATCCGCCCCAAAACAGGCGCCTTTTCGCCCCGGATCAAAACATAAAAGCGGGAGGAAAGGCTCCGCCGGTAGCCATCGGCATAGCCGACGGGAATGGTGGCCACACGGGTAGGGGCCTGGGTGACATAGGTGCCGCCGTAGCCGATCTCCCGGCCGGGCTCCAGCCATTTGATATGGGCGATCCGGCTGTACCAGCTCAGGGCCGGTGTCAGGGGCAGCCGTGCCGGATCCACCTCCGGGCTGGGGTACAGACCGTAGGTGACGATACCGGAACGCACCATTTCATAATGGGCACCGAAATTCATAATGCCGGCGGAATTGTCCAAATGCCGCAGGGGAATGGAAACGCCCCGTTCCTCCAGCAGCCGGCAAAAGCAGGCAAAGCGCTGTGCCTGTGCCTCCGAGCGGGTCAGATCCCCGGTGTCAGCAGTGGCAAAGTGGCTGAAAAGCCCCTCCACCTGCACACAGGGAAGCCCGGCGATTTGGGCACATATGGCGGCACTTTCCTCCGTAGGCTGAAAGCCGATCCGGCTCATACCGGTATCCACCGCCAAATGCAGGGGGGCGGATACGCCCTGCCGCTGCGCCTCCCGGGAAAAAGCCTGCGCATCGCTGAGGCTGAAGATCGCAGGGCGGATCCCGTGACGGATCATCAGGGGGAAGGCATCCGTGGGCGTGTGCCCCAGAATAAGAACAGGAACGGCTACACCTGCCTGCCGCAGCTCCATCGCCTCGGACAGGGAGGAAACGCCAAAAAAGGGACATTCCGGTGCCAGAAGCCGTGCCACAGCCACGGCGCCGTGACCATAGGCATCCGCCTTGACCACCGCCATCACCGGTACGCCGGCTTTTTTGCAGACTGCCCGGTAGTTGGCCACAATGGCATCCAAATCAATTTGCACATAGTTGTTAAACGGCTCCATAGGTGCATCTCCTAAGAATAATGTGTAGATACTATACCACAGCTTGCCAAAAAAGTAAAGTTGACACAGAAAATCCAATGTGGTATATTTATCCGGTAAAAAACCGCAAAAGCGGAAGATTTTAATGGAGGAGAATATGAAAAACAAGAAGCTTTGGATCGGAGCCATTGCACTGGCCGTGCTGGTGGCTGTATTGCTGGGCGCTTATTTTCTGACACGGCCGCAGGGACAGGAGGGGCTCAAGAAGGTTACCGTCAGCGTGATCCACAAGGACGGCACACAGAAGGATTTCCCCTTTGAGACAGAGGAAGAATTTTTGGGCAAGCTGCTGGTGAACGAGGGCATTGTGGAGGACAATCAGACGGAATACGGCCTGTACATCCTGACTGCCGACGGCGAAACCGCCGACTGGAATGTAGACCAGGGCTGGTGGGCCGTGTATGTGGGCGACGAGATGGCCGAGCTGGGCGCAGACAGCACCGTTCTGACCGACGGCACAACCTACAAGCTGGTATACATCTGCGGCTAAGCGCAGGTGTAAAAATGGGAATGCAAACGCTGCATTCCCATTTTTTTGGCTTATATTGGGGTTATTCTTTGGGGCCGGTTTTGTCCAATATGTCCAGGGCGGCTTGGCCGCGGGCGGTCAAGGCAATGCTGCCGTGGATCGGGCAATCTGCATAGCCGGACATATCTGCGCCTGCCAGTGGCCGGTCAAAATCCAGGCTGATCAGGCCTTTTTTCTCCAGGCACTGCAGGATCAGGCGATAGGTTTCCGGCGTTTGTGCCTGCTTTTCCCGGTAAACAGGGGCAGGGTCGCCGGCAGTCCGTGCCACCGGCAGAAAGGCGTTTTCCGCCAAATCATTCAAAAAATCAATCTCCGGCTGGCTGAGCACCAATTCTCCGGCGCAGCCGCCGCAATGGGAGCAATCTCCGCTGCAATGGGCCATAGGGGGCACCTCGTTTCCTTTGTGTTATGTTGGGATATTTTCCAAAAAACCATCATAAAATACCCACAGGAGGGATGAAGAATGAAGAAAAACTGGAAAACACTGGTTTTGGCTCTGGGACTGCCTCTGGCGGTGGGGGGACTGGCCGCACTGCTCAGCGGCGGAATGGAGCGCTACGGCGCCGTGGAGCAGCCGCCCCTTTCTCCGCCGGGGTGGGTATTCCCCATTGCGTGGAGCGTGCTTTATCTGCTGATGGGCTACGCCTCCTACCGGGTTTGGGTCGCACCGGCAAAGGCTGCTCTGTGCAGCCGGGGGCTCCGGTTGTATGCCGGTCAGCTTGCAGTGAACTTTCTCTGGCCGATCCTGTTTTTCGGGTTTGGCTGGTATCTTGCCGCCTTTTTCCTGCTGCTGGTGCTTTGGGTGCTGATCTTACTGACGGTGCAGGCGTTTGGCAGGGCAGACCGGCTGGCCTCGGAGCTGCTGCTTCCCTATTTGCTTTGGGTCACCTTTGCCGGATACCTGAATTTAGGCGTTGCACTTTTGAATTAAAAGCTGCAGCACAAGAAAGCCTGCTGCCAGAGAGAGGGTAACGAACAGCCCCACAGGCGTGAAATAATTCCGCTCCAGCAGCAGCGGCCCCAGGGAGAGCACCGTGGCAATGCCGGTCACCCAGCGGGCAATGCACCCCAGCCGGGCTTTCCCGGTCAGGCAGAAGAGGGTCAGCAGCACCAGTGCGACTACCGTCAGGGAGGCGGTCAGCAGCGGTGCAAAATTTGCATAGCCAAAGGGAGTCAGGCTGAAATAGGAACATGTTCTGCGAAACGGCTCCCCCTCAGGATTTCCGAAGAGCAAAACGACCCCATCCGGCTGACATTCCAGAAAAAGTGCGAGCAACGGGAAAATGAGAGCGAAAAAATTTCGTTTTTTCATAGGGAACCCTCCTTGTTTTGTTGCTTTCATTATAACAGACGGCAGTGAGATTTTCAATGAAAAATTCGGAGGGACCGCAAAGGCCGGGAATGGGGTAAAAAACAGGAAAAAAAAACATTGACTTTCCCGGGGGTTTGGCTTAGGATAAGGGAACAGTGTGCAGGATTTCCCAGAGACGCTGCTTCTACAGCCCTGCGGTAACCTGCAGCTTACGGAAAATGCGGCGCATACGACGGCAGGAGAAGACAGACGGGCTTTCTCCGGAAGGAGAGGGCATGCCAAAAGAGATGGAGCAGAAGGCATATCTATATCTGACGGATTCCGGGACCTTTCCCGGGTGGGTGGTCAAGCGTGTGACCCGCTATCCCTACAGCCACGCAATGCTCTCTCTGCGTGGGGATGGGACACAGCTTCACAGCTTTGGCCGCCGCAGCATACATAATTTTCTCAACGGCGGCTTTGTGACGGAAAACTGGGACGGCCCGTTCTTTTCCCATTTTTCGAAAACACAGTGCACTGTGTATGAGCTGCCGCTGTCTCAGGCACAGTTTTCCGCCGTGGAGACCGTGCTGAAGGAATTTTGCCGGGAACGGGAGAAGCTCCGCTATGATTTTGCCGGCTGCTTTTTGCGGCTTTTTGGCATTTCTGCGGTTTTTTCCGGTCATTACACCTGCAGCCATTTTGTGGCGGAGGTTTTGCAGCGCTCCGGGATCCACAGCTTCCCGGAGGGGACAGCCACTGTCCGGCCGTCAGAGCTGGCAGGTCTGCCGGGCGCCCGCTGCATTTATACCTGACGGCTGAGAGCTTTGCCGTCCGCAAAGCGCAAAGGAGAAGAAAAATGTTCGAACTGAAAAAGACACAGGGAAAGGCACGCCGGGGAGAATTCACCTGCGCCCACGGCACGGTGCAGACCCCTGTATTTATGAATGTGGGCACCCAGGGTGCCATTAAGGGTGCGCTGAGCGCGGAGGATCTGAAAAACATCGGCTGCCAGGTGGAGCTTTCCAATACTTACCATCTTCATTTACGCCCCGGGGATACCCTGGTGAAGGAATGCGGCGGTCTGCATAAGTTTATGACCTGGGACGGCCCGATCCTGACCGACTCCGGCGGATTTCAGGTATTTTCCCTGGCCTCCCTGCGGAAGATCCGGGAGGAGGGCGTGACCTTCGCCTCCCACATTGACGGTCACAAGATCTTTATGGGGCCGGAGAAGAGCATGCAGATCCAGTCCAATCTGGGCTCGGACATCTGTATGGCCTTTGACGAATGCATTGAAAATCCCTCTCCACGGGAGTATGTGAAGCAGAGCGTGGATCGCACCTACCGCTGGCTGGTGCGCTGCAAGGCGGAAAATGCCCGCTTAAATGCCCTGCCGGATACGGTCAACCCCCAGCAGATGCTTTGGGGCATCAATCAGGGCGGCACCTATGCGGATATCCGGATCGACCATATGAAGCGGATCGCAGAGCTGGAGCTGCCGGGCTATGCCATTGGCGGTCTGGCGGTGGGCGAGACGGCGCAGGAGATGTACGACATCATTGAAGCAGTGGAGCCCTATATGCCCGCCGATAAAACCCGCTACCTGATGGGCGTGGGTACCCCCTCGAATATCATTGAGGCGGTGGCCCGGGGCGTGGACTTTTTCGACTGCGTAATGCCCGCCCGCAATGCCCGCCACGCAAGACTGTTTACCTGGGAGGGCTCCATCAACCTGAAAAACGCAAAGTACGCCAGAGACCTTTCCCCCATTGATCCCCAGTGCGACTGCCCGGTCTGCCGCCGCTATTCCCGTGCCTATATCCGCCATCTGTTCGTGGCAGAGGAGATGCTGGCTATGCGGCTGTGCGTAATGCACAATCTGTATTTTTACAATAAGCTGATGGAAAAGATCCGCAATGCGCTGGATGAGGGCACCTTCGACCGGTTCAGATGTGAATATTCTGAAAAATTAGGCCGCCGCATTTAAAATTCCCTTGCTTTTTAGGGAAGGAATGGTATAATGAATGGGATAAATGATAAAAAGGAGCATACACCATGTTAAACTTTTTGACAAGCACAGGTGCCTCTTCCGGTGCAGGCGGCGCGGAAATGCTGACCTCCCTACTGCCCCTGATCCTGATCATTGCCGTGTTTTATTTCCTGATGATCCGCCCCGAAAACAAGCGGAAGAAGGAAGCAGAGCAGATGCGCAGTGACCTTTCCGTGGGCGACCGTGTTACCACCATCGGCGGCATCGTAGGCACCGTGGTCAGCATTAAGGACGACAAGTTCGTGATGGAGTCCGGTGCCGATCAGGTTCGCATTGAGCTGTGCAAGTGGGCACTTTCCACCAACGATACCGCTGAGGAGAAGGCCAAGGCCGAGCAGAAGCGGATTGCTGAGGAAAAAGCCAAGGCCAAGGCTGCCAAGAAAGCCAAAAAGGAAAACAAGGGATCCGCTGAATAAGCCGCATTGTGCGGGCAGCGAGCCAAAAGCCTTTGCTGCATGTTCAGCAGAGCTTCCCGGAGAAGCATTGGCTATCATAGCATAGAAAGCAGCGTGAAATCCATTCACGCTGCTTTCTGCCGCTAATCCCACGAAAAGGTGAGGTTATATGAAAAAACTGCTGCGCTATATGCGCGCCTATGTAAAAGAATGTATTTTAGGGCCGCTGTTCAAGCTTTTGGAGGCGTCCTTTGAGCTGATCGTTCCGCTGGTAATGGCAGCCGTCATTGACAAGGGCATTCCTGCCGGCGATACGGACTATATTACAAAAATGTGCCTGATCCTGGTGACCCTGGGCGTGGTGGGGCTGGTCTGCTCCATTACCGCCCAGTTCTTCGCGGCAAAGGCGGCGGTGGGCTTTGCCACCAATTTGCGGCAGGCGATGTTCCGCCATATTCAGAGCCTGCGCTTTTCCACAATGGATCAGGCAGGCACCTCCACCCTGATCACCCGGATCACCAGCGATATCAATCAGGTGCAGAACTGCGTGAATATGACACTGCGTCTGTTCCTCCGCTCCCCCTTTGTGGTGCTGGGCGCAATGGTGATGGCCTTTACGGTGGATGTCCGGGCAGCCTGGAGCTTTGTGGCGGTGATCCCGCTGCTGTGCGTGGTGATTTTCGGCATTATGTACTGGACGATGCCCCGCTATCGCCGTGTGCAGACCGGGCTGGACGGAATTTTAGAGGCTACAAGAGAAAATCTTACCGGCGTTCGGGTCATCCGGGCCTTTGGCAGGGAGCAGGCGGAGATTGACCGCTTTGCGGCGGAAAATGAAAAGCTGACCGGAATGCAGATTTTTGTGGGTCGGGTGTCCGGCCTGATGAATCCCCTTACCTATATCATCGTCAATTTGGGCACGGTGGCGCTGCTCTGGATCGGCGGCAACCGGGTAAATACCGGTGCGCTGACCCAGGGTCAGGTGATCGCACTGGTCAACTATATGGCGCAGATCCTGGTGGAGCTGATCAAGCTGGCCAATCTGATCGTCAGTATGACAAAATCCCTGGCCTGTGCCAACCGGGTGGCAGATGTGCTGGATATGCCTGCGGCGGAGGCCGTGGCAGACGGCAACAGCCAGGCACGCAACACCGGCGCGGTGACCTTTGATCACGTGTCCTTTACCTATCCCGGTGCCGGTGGCGAAGCCCTGACGGATATCCATTTTTCTGTCCGTCCCGGGCAGACCGTGGGCATTATCGGCGGTACCGGCAGTGGAAAAACCAGCCTGGTAAACCTGATCCCCCGCTTTTACGATGCCGCCGAAGGCAGCATCACCGTGGGAGATGAGGATGTGTGCCGCTGGCTGCCGGACAAGCTCCGGGCCACCATCGGCGTGGTTCCGCAAAAGGCGGTGCTTTTCTCCGGCACCATCCGGGAAAACCTCCTTTGGGGCAATGAAAATGCCAGCGAGCAGGAGCTGTGGGAGGCACTGGAGGTGGCACAGGTAAAGGAATTTGTGGAAAAGAAGCCCCAGGGGCTGGACAGCCCTGTGGCACAGGGCGGCAAGAATTTCTCCGGTGGCCAGCGGCAGCGGCTGACCATTGCCCGTGCGCTGGTGCGCAAGCCGGCGATCCTGATTTTGGACGACAGTGCCAGCGCGCTGGATCTTGCTACGGAGCTGAAGCTGCGCACAGCCATCCGGCACCTTCCCAACAGCCCGACTACCTTTATCGTATCCCAGCGGGTATCCTCCATCCGCCACGCCGATCAGATCCTTGTCCTGGATGACGGTCAGGCGGTGGGCATTGGCACCCATACGCAGCTGATGCAGAGCTGTCAGGTATATCAGGAGATCTGCCAGTCCCAGCTTGGAAAGGAGGAGGCCTGATGAAAGAGAAAAAAGCCGGCAAGGGCACGCTGAAAAAAGTGCTCCGGTATGTCCGGCCCTATTGGTCTTATGTGGCACTTTCCGCCTTTCTGGCAGCCGCTACGGTGGCGGCCAGCCTGGCCATCCCGCTGCTGACCGGTGATGCGGTGGATCTGCTGACCGGGGCAGGACAGGTAAACCTTTCCGCCATCTGGCAGATCCTGCTGAAAATGGGTGTGCTGATCGGTGCGGCGGCACTGTGCCAATGGGTGATGAGCCTTGCCAACAACCGCATTACCTACTGTGTGGTGCGGGATATCCGCAACGATGCCTTCCGCCGCCTGGAGGAGCTGCCTCTGCGCTATCTGGACGGCCATTCCACCGGCGACCTGGTCAGCCGGGTGGTGGCGGATGCGGATCAGTTTGCCGACGGCCTGCTGATGGGCTTTACCCAGTTTTTTACCAGTGTGCTGACCATTGTGGGCACTCTGGTGCTGATGTTCACCGTCAATGTGCGTATTTCCCTTGTGGTGCTGCTGGTGACACCGGTGTCCCTGATCACGGCGGCCTTTATCGCCAAGCAGACCTATGATATGTTCCGCCTGCAATCCCAGGTGCGTGGTGAGCAGACCGGCTTTATTGAGGAAATGGTCGGACAGCAGAAGGTGGTGCAGGCCTTTGGCTATGAGAAAAAGGCTATGGAGCGGTTCGACGAGATCAATGACCGGCTGCAAAAATGCTCCCTGCGTGCCATTTTCTTCTCCTCCACCACCAACCCCTCCACCCGCTTCGTCAACTCTCTGGTGTATACGGGAGTGGGCATCGTGGGCGCCTTTTCCGTCATCGGCGGCGGCTTTACCGTAGGTCAGCTTTCCTGCTTTCTGAGCTACGCCAATCAGTATACAAAGCCCTTTAATGAGATCTCCGGTGTGGTAACCGAGCTGCAAAACGCACTGGCCTGCGCCGACCGGGTGCTGGCACTGATCGAGGAACCCCCCCAAAGCCCGGAGCCGGAGGATGCCATCGCCCTCAGCCACGCCGATGGCCGGGTGGACATTCAGAATGTGGCCTTTGCTTATCAGCCGGGTCAGCGCCTGATCGAGAATTTCAACCTGCGTGTGGAGCCCGGTCAGCGTGTGGCACTGGTAGGGCCCACAGGCTGTGGCAAGACCACGGTGATCAACCTGCTTATGCGGTTTTACGATGTGGATTCCGGTGCCATCCGGGTGGACGGCACGGATATCCGGCAGCTGACACGGAAAAGTCTCCGGGGCAGCTATGGTATGGTGCTGCAGGAGACCTGGCTCAAGCACGGCACTGTCCGGGAAAACATTGCCTACGGCAAGCCGGATGCAACGCTGGAGGAAGTGATCGCCGCCGCAAAGGCAGCCCACGCCCACAGCTTTATCAAGCGGTTGCCCCAGGGCTATGATACGGTGATCGGGGAAAACGGCGGCACGGTCAGTCAGGGACAGCGGCAGCTTTTGTGTATTGCCCGGGTGATGCTCAGCCTGCCGCCGATGCTCATACTGGACGAGGCCACCTCCTCCATTGATACCCGCACGGAGATCCGGATCCAAAAGGCATTTTCCGAAATGATGCGTGGCCGCACCAGCTTTATTGTGGCCCACCGGCTTTCCACCATCCGGGATGCGGATGTGATACTGGTAATGAAGGACGGCAAGATTCTGGAAACCGGAAAGCACGAAGAGCTTCTGGCGCAGGGCGGCTTCTATACCCGGCTTTATAACAGCCAGTTTGCCCCGGAGGAATGACCCATGGCCGGGCAGCCGGGGGAAAAGCCGTTTGCGGTATTGACAAAAAATCCCCTCCGTGCTAAACTGGTAGTAAGGAAATTAGGGTATGCTAACACCCTCGGAAAGAGGCGATTTTTATGACATTGCTGCAGGCAGAGGAAGGCAAGCAGTATATTATTACGGATATTGTGACCGACGATGAAGAACTCAATGCGTTTTTGTTCTCTCTGGGCTGCTACTCCGGCGAGCCCATCACCGTGGTCGCCCGCAGAAAAAGCGGCTGCGTGGTATCCATCAAGGACGGCCGCTACAACATCGACGACCAGCTGGCAGAAGCCATCCGTATCTGAATCCTGTCCTGCTTTTGACACTGCGTGAAAAGGCTGTCCGGCTGACATTGCCGGTGGCTTTCCGTTCAAAGAATCAAAAACCCGGCTGTGTACAGTGCTTTTGTACACAGCCGGGTTTTCCATATTGCTTTTGGGAACTTATTTTCGGGAGACAGCGGCGGTGCGGGAGGCGGACAGCTGCCTGCGGATGTAGAGAAGAAGAAAAACGCCCAGCAGGGGGAAAATCGCCGCCAGCAGCATACCTGCCTTCAAGCCGATCTCCTCCGGGGTCACGGAAAGGCTTTGGCTCAGGGTGACGATGGTCGGATGGGCGGCTACCTGGTCAGCCACAATGCCCATCAGCTGCGGTGCAAAGGAGGCACCGAAGTCACCGCCGGCAGCCATCAGCGCATATGCTGCCACACCGGCAGAGGGGATCGTCTCCTCCATCAGGATCAGGGTGCCCGGCCAGAGCATCGAGGTGCAGACACCGGTCAGCACACAGGCGGCAAAGGAGATCAGGCTGTTTTGCACCAGCCCGGCCACAAGATAGCAGACGGTGGCACCGGCCATCCCCAAAAGGAGGATCTTGGAAATATTGGGGGTATACTTGGCATATACGCCCCGGGTCACGGCCAGCAGAAGAGCAAAGCCGGCCAGTCCCAGAATATCCCCCAGCTCCTTGGGGATCTGCAGTGCCAGCTCCATATAGCCGGAGATCCAGTTGGTCATCACATTTTCGGAGCAGCTTCCCAGGAATATGCAGCACACGCACAGCCAGAGCATTTTGTTTCTTACCATAGGGGTTTTCGCCTTTTCCGGGCCGGAAAGCCCCATATCCGGAATGGGGGAGAAGAAAAACAAAATGGAGGCGATCAGCGGCAGCACCGCCAGCCCCAGGGTCAAATAGACCCAGTTTTCCGTGCCGAACAGGGCAAAATAACCGGAGCTGAGCACTGTCACGCTGACCACGCCCCAGCCGTAAAGGGAATGCAGCAGGCTCATATCCTTTTGAGGATTTTCCGAGGGGATGGCCGCCACCAGCGGGCTGAGCAGTACCTCGCACAGTCCTGCCGCCGTGGAAAAGACCACCGTGCCGGCCACCAGCCCCGCAAAGGCATATTGCGGAAAGGCCGTGGGGATCAGGGCATACAGGCACAGCCCCAGTGCGGTCAGCAGGGGCATCAGCCGGATGGTCAGGCGGATGTTAAACCGATTGGCAAAGAAGGTGAAGATCAGGTCAATGGCCATTTGGGTGCAGAAATTCACCACGATCAGGGTGCCCAGCAGCGTAAAGGAGATGCCGTACAGCTGCCGGAAGGTGGTCAGCAGCATCGGCGGCAGCACAAACACCGAGGACATTGCCAAATAGGCAAAAAAGCAGGCAAACCGTGTCCTGCGGAAGGGATTTTCTGGCATAAGGAAGCCTCCGTTTCGGTATGGAAAAAGCGGCAGAGGCAATCTTCTTTTCTGCCGCAAATTATTGCCTATCATATCACACCCCGCTCCCCTTTGCAAGCCCCATTGCTGCCTTTTTTCGGGCTTTTTTGTGCCTTTTTCAGGAACGGGGCAAAAATGCATTGCAACAGAGAAAAAGTGTGCTATAATAATCCTGAATCCAATAAAAAAGTTCATTATCAGGAAAAGAGGTCATCAAAATGAAAAAGGTAAGTACTGTTTTATGGGGCCTTGTATTTGTCGCCGTGGGCACAGTGCTGGCGATCAACGCACTGGGGCTGGCGGAGATCGATCTGTTTTTCGACGGCTGGTGGACACTGTTTATCATCGTGCCCTGCACCGTGGATCTGTTCCGCTCCCACGACAGAACCGGCAACCTGATCGGCATCGCTGTCGGCGGTGTGCTGCTGCTGTGCTGCCAGGATATTCTCAGCTTCAAAACGATCTGGAAGCTGCTCGTGCCGGCCGTGGTGATCCTGATCGGTCTGCGGCTGATTTTCGGTGGGCTCTTTGGCGGCAAGGCCAACAAGCTGCTGCATCAGGCCGGGCAGGCAGGCAATGCGCCCCAGGTGGGCTGCGCCACCTTCTCAAACTGCGAAATGAACTTCGCCGGCCAGGAATTTCACGGTGCGGAGCTGACCGCCATTTTCGGCGGTGTGCAATGCGACCTGCGGCAGGCCATCATTGAAAAGGACTGCGCCATCAAGGCCACCGGCATTTTCGGCGGTGTGGACATTTTCGTGCCGGGCAATGTCAATGTGAAGATCCATTCCACCGGCATTTTCGGCGGCACCGGCAACAAAACACAGCCCAACCCCAATGCACCCACACTGTACATCGACAGCACTGCCATTTTCGGAGGCGTGGAGGTAAAATGACAAACCTGCAAAGGCTCATAAAGTACGGCGCCATTGCACTGGCTGCCATTTTGATCGTCACCATTTTCGGCACCGCCCTCCGGCTGCTGTCCCTGATGGGGCATATTACAGAAGGGGATGCCGTGGCGGAAGAGATGACGGCCTATTCCGTTACCCAGGAGCTCACCTCCCTGAAAATGGAGCTTCCCGGCGCTGACCTGACTGTGCGGCAGGGCGACCGCTTGTGCGTGGAGAGCAATCTGAAAAACCTGACCGTTCAGGAAAAGAACGGCACACTGATCATTCAGGAGAAGGACAGCTTTGCCTTCGACTATACCGGCGCCAGCCTGATCCTGACCCTGCCTGCGGAGCTCCGCTTTGCTCAGGCGGAGCTGGAGCTGGGGGCCGGACGGGTGACGGTGGAGCGGCTTTCCGCAGAAAACCTGAAGCTGAAATTCGGCGCCGGGGATGTCCGCATCTCCCTGCTGGAGGGCACAGAGCATACGGATATTGAATGCGGCGTGGGGAATGTGACCATCAGCGGCGGCACACTGCGGGATCTGGAGCTGGAGCTTGGCGTGGGAAGCACCCAGATCACCGCCGGTCTGCCGGGCAACAGTCGCTGTGCCTGCGGCGTGGGCAGTCTGAAGCTGACAGTGCTGGGCAGCCGGGAAGCGTACCGGCTGGAGCTGCACAAGGGCATCGGCAGCGTTCGTCTGGACGGCAAGCTGCTTTCCGGAAATGAGACGGTGGGCGACGGAGAAAACCACCTGCGTGTCAACGGCGGCGTGGGCAATCTCAGCATCACCTTCCAGGAGGCGCCGTAACCGTTTTTATACGCCTGCAAAGAAAGCTGAGCCTTGCGGCCCGGCTTTCTTTTTGGAGAATACACAAATGCGGCGGATTTGTTGACAGGAGGATATTTTTGCTTTATAATGTATGCTGTTATGGTGGGTCTTTGGGGAGAAACCGGACTTTTTCGCCATTTTCAGTTTTAAAATGTGCGCTTTTTGCAGAGGGGCAAGGGCCGGGAAATTCCGGCAAAAGTGCAGTGTAACGAGGAGAGTGTGCAAAATGCAGGATTCCTATAAGATATTGTTTTCCGTGATCCGCTCCGCGCTGACCGGTACTGCGGTGGATCCGGAGCCCTTCCGTGGGCTGGATGTGGATTATCAGGCGCTGCTTAAGCTCAGTGTCAAGCATCAGATCACACCCCTGGTATTTCAGGGGCTGTACACCATCACCGGGGATTTTCCGGGGATCGAAAAGTATTACGATGTGACCTTCAGCCTGATGTGCCACGATCAAAACCAAATGCGCTGTCTGGAGCAGATCTGCCGGCTTTTCGGGGACAACGGCATCGACTATATGCTGCTCAAGGGCTCCTCCATCAAGAGCCTTTATCCCGCAACGGAAATGCGGATCATGGGCGATATCGACATCCTGATCCGGGAGGAGCAATATCCCAAAATCCAGGAGCTGCTGCCCCAAACCGGTCTGCACGAGGAATATGAGTCCAACCACGAGCTGGTCTGGAAAAGTGACGACGGCGTGATGGTGGAGCTGCACAAAAAGCTGATCCCCTCCTATAATGATGATTACTACACCTATTATGTGAACCCCTGGGAAAGGGCCGTGCTTCAGGAGGGCAGCCGCTACGCTATGACGGCGGAGGACGAATACATCTATATTTTCACCCATCTTACCAAGCATTACCGGGACGGCGGCATTGGCCTGCGGCATATCATTGATATCTGGTATTACCGGCGGTGCCATCCGGAGCTGGATATGGCGTATGTGGGCAGCGAGCTGGACAAGCTGGAGCTGCACCGGTTCCACGATCATATTTGGGATGCGATCTGTGTCTGGTTTGAGGGGGCTGAGGAAACGGAGCTTTCCGCCTATATTACGCAGCGAATTTTGGAAAGCGGCGCCTACGGCCTGCGGGAAAAGTGCGAAATGGCAACTGTTGCCCGGCTGACCGCCCAGGAGGACTCTGCGGAGGCTGCCCGGCGGCACAAGCTGCTGACGCTGATTTTCCTGCCCTACGATTCGATGAAGCAGAAGTACCCCATCTTGGGAAAGGCCCCCATCCTGCTGCCGGTCTACTGGGTCGTCCGCTGGGTGCAGGTGCTGGTGTGCAAGCGGGATCGTATTTCCGGCCAGGTGGACAGCCTGAAAAAGATCAACAACGAAAATGTGGATGCCTACACCCGGGAGCTGGAAATGGTCGGCCTGAAGTTCGACCTGCAAAAGAGATAAAAGCTGATCACTGATAAAGGAATCTGTCAATATGTCGTCTGATAAAAAGAGCTTTTTCGTCTGGGAGTATTCCCTGTGGGACAAGGCGCATTTTTGGATCCTCAAGGGGCTTGCCATTGCTATGGTTTTGGCCGCTTACCTTCTGGAAACGGTTTTTCAATTTTCTGCCGCCCGCTTTCTGATCGGGACAGCCAGTGCTGTTTTTCTCTTCTGCTCCGGCTATGGCCTTTCGGAGTCCTTTCAAAACAAGCAGGGCCTGCCCCATTTCTGGGAAAATAAAATAGTGAAGATTTGGCTTCCGTCCCTGGTCGTGGTGTGCGTAACGGCTATGGTGCAGGAGGCGGGAAATTCCCTCGGCTGGATGGGGGAAAATCCCCTGGCGCTGAGCGGCTGGTTTTTGTATCTGCTGATTGCCGAATATGCCATTTTCTGGCTGGTTTTCCGGCTTCAGAAGGGCACCTGGCAGAAAATGCTCTGGTTTTTCCTGAGTGCCGCCGTGCTGTTTTTTATGGTGCCCCATTCGCAGATCATCGGGCAGGTGCTGGCCTTCCCCGTCGGCGTGGCCGCATCCACCTGGAAATGGCGGCGCCCTCTGCGGAATGCCCCGGGACTGAAGGCAATGCTGCTGTGCGAGGTACTGCTGATCTCCGGCGGCGGGCTGTGCCTGCTGGCCGGCATCCTGCAAACAGGAATGGCCGCCTCCGCACTGTATGCTCTGGCCTATCCTGCCCTTGCGGTGCTGCTTGGACTTTTCACCTACTATCTGCGCAAGCTCCGCATTTTCGGGCTGTTTGCCCCTCTGGGCACCATTTCCTACGCCCTGTATCTGCTGCATTCGCCCATACTTTCCCTGCTGGAGAAAGCCCCGTCCTGGCGTGCCTCGGTTTTGATTTTTGTGCTTTTGCTGCTGGCAGCGGCAGCCTATAGCCGGCTGATGGGCGTGGTAGTTCGCTGGAACAAACGGATGCGCAAAACAAAGATACACATAAAAGGCCGTATCGACTGAGAAACTTTGGGAGGATCCCTATGAATTCAGAAAAAAAGAAAGAGCTTCTGCGGGTGATCAAATTCACCTTTTTCTCCATCAGCGCCGGGCTGATCCAATTTCTTGTGTTCACTTTGCTCACCGAGCTGACCCAATGGACCTACTGGCCGTGCTACCTGCCCTCGGTGCTGCTGAGCGTGCTCTGGAATTTTACCCTCAACCGCCGCTTTACCTTCCAGTCCGCTGCCAATGTGCCGGTGGCTATGCTGAAGACACTGGCGTTCTACGCGGTGTTTATCCCGCTGTCCAGCATTCTGGGCGAATATCTGACAGAGAAGCTGCTGTGGAACGATTACCTGGTGCAAATCATCAATATGCTGCTGAACTTTGTGCTGGAATTTCTCTATCAGCGCTATGTTGTTTTCCGGGACAGCCTGGATAACCGTGCTGCTCCGCCGGAGCAGAATTGACAAATATCACAGAAAAAGCCCCGCAGCCCTTGCAACGGGACGGTTTTCGTGATAATATAGCCATATACAAAAACGATTAGGAGGAGCAATATGACTTCCAGCGAAAAAAAGCAATTGCAAAGCACTGCCTGCAAGGTGCGTATGGGCGTGATCGAGTCCACCCACGGTGCCAAGGCCGGTCACCCCGGCGGCAGCCTGTCCGCCGCAGAGGTATTTACTTATCTGTACTTTAAGGAAATGAACATCGACCCCAAAAATCCCAAGTGGGAGGATCGGGATCGCTTTGTTCTGAGTAAGGGACACACCGCCCCCGGCCTGTACTCCGCACTGGCTCTGCGTGGCTATTTTCCTGTTGAGGATCTGCCCACGCTGCGGCATATCGACAGCTACCTGCAGGGTCACCCCAATATGAACACCGTCCCCGGTGTGGATATGTCCACCGGTTCTCTGGGGCAGGGCATCTCCGCTGCCGTAGGTATGGCAATGGCAGCCAAGTATCAGGGCAAGGCAAACCGCGTTTACAGCCTGCTGGGCGACGGCGAGATCCAGGAGGGTCAGGTTTGGGAGGCCTGTATGGCCGCTGCCCACTACAAGCTGGACAACCTGTGCATCATCGTGGATAACAACGGCCTGCAGATCGACGGCAATGTGGCAGATGTTATGAGTCCCTATCCCATCGTGGATAAGCTGCTGGCCTTCGGCTTTAATGTCCACGCCGTCAACGGCCACGATTTTGAGGAGCTGGAAAAGGCTTTCGAGAACGCAAAGAAGACAAAGGGTCAGCCCACCGCCATTGTGATGTCCACCGTTAAGGGCAAGGGCGTTTCCTTTATGGAAAACAACGCCGGCTGGCACGGCAAGGCACCCAACGATGCAGAGTACGAGCAGGCTATGAATGAGCTGAAGGCTCAGCTTGCAGAAGTGGAGGGAAACTGATATGGCAGAAATGAAGAAAGTCGCGACCCGTGACAGCTACGGTGCAGCCCTGGCAGAGCTGGGTGCTGAGCATTCCGACCTGGTGGTTCTGGATGCCGACCTGGCAGGCGCCACCAAGACCGGCGTTTTCAAGAAGGCATTCCCCGACCGTCACTTTGATTTCGGCATTGCCGAGGGCAATATGGTCTCTGCCGCTGCCGGTATGGCCGCTGCCGGGCTGGTTCCCTTTGCCTCCAGCTTTGCTATGTTCGCCGCTGGCCGTGCCTTTGAGCAGGTGCGTAACTCCATCGGCTATCCCAACCTGAATGTGAAGATCGGTGCCACCCACGGCGGTATCTCCGTGGGCGAGGACGGCGCAAGCCACCAGTGCTGCGAGGATTTCGCCCTGATGCGTTCCATCCCCGGTATGACCGTGATCTGCCCCGCCGACGATGTGGAGGCAAGAGCCGCCGTTCGGGCTGCCTACGAGCACAAGGGCCCTGTGTACCTGCGCTTTGGCCGTCTGGCCGTGCCGGTGTTCCACGGAGATGACTATAAGTTTGAAATTGGCAAGGGCGAGGTCGTCAAGGACGGCAGTGACATTGCCATTATCGCCAACGGCCTGATGGTCTATGAAGCCATTCAGGCAGGCGAGCTGCTGGAGGAAGCCGGCATCCACGCCCGGATCATCAATATGGCCACCATTAAGCCCCTGGATGAGGAGCTGGTGCTGCAGGCTGCAAAAGACTGCGGCAAGGTCATCACCTGTGAGGAGCATTCCGTGATCGGCGGCCTGGGCGAGGCGGTTTGCAGCCTGCTCAGTGAAAAGCTGCCCACACCTGTCCGCCGGATCGGTGTCAACGACGAATACGGCCACTCCGGCCCCGCTGCCGCCCTCCTGAAGCAATTTGGCCTGAGCGCAGAGCACATCGTGGAAACCGCCAAGGCTATGTGCAGCAAGTAATTTTCCGCTTCCCCAAAGAATATCGCCGGGGAAAGCAAAATATCCACCGATAAAAACTGCCGCGAAGCAAATGCTCAGGGTGAATAAGGAAGTATTTTAGAAAATGCGGTGTAACCTCAGA
>CAZTNP010000026.1:0-21041 GCA_964615545.1 uncultured Oscillospiraceae bacterium
AAAACTGGACCTCACTTTTCTGTGAAGTCCAGCTTTTCTTAACTTAATGACATTGCAACACAGTGTCAAAGCCTTTTTATTTTTCAGCAGCCATAGCGGCGGAAGGTACCGTTTTGATAGATCTCTGCCCGGATGCCCCGCTCCCGGCTTTCCCCGGTCAGGTATTCGATCAGGAAAGCCAGTACACCGCTTGCCCAGCCGTGGCACAGGGAATGGCGCAGGCCGATATAGCAGAAAGCGCCGTGGTCGGCGTGGATATCTCCCTGACCGGGTGCGGGCAGCTCCTCGATGCTTCCGCAACCATCCAGCCAGCTCAGGTCAAAATCCTCCCAGAAGGTGGTGGCACCGGCCTTCAGCATACCGCCGAAATACTCCCGGACCATATCCAGCATTTGTTTGCCGTCTGCCATAGCATCCGCCTTGAGAATATAATAGGCCATAAAGGTGGACATTCCCCTTGCACCGTCTTTTTCCAAGAACGCCGCTTCCCCTGCCGGATCCCGGCCTGCCAGGATCTGGAATGCCCGGGTCTGCTTAAAGGCGCAGTCCGCTGTCAGATATCCGCTGAGCTTGGAAATAATGGAATGGCAATGGCTGTTTTCTTCCATTTCCAGGTACTTTTTCGCCATATAGACAAGCAGTGCCGCCGTGCCGATTTTGGCATCAGGGGTATCGTTGGTCGGCCAATCCAGGAAATAGGGCATATAATAAGTGGCAACGGAGAAATCCATCTCCCCGACTTCATTGATGCAGTGGTCAAAATTGGCGATCACATCCCGGGCATACTGCCGCTGCTCGGCATAAAATGCCTGATTGCCGGTCATACGGCAATAGTCGCACAGATTAATGACCCACCAGGCACTATAGGAGGGAATGCAGTTGATCCACGCAGTGGCCGGAGTCTCACTGGCCAAAAAGCGCAGAGAATTGGTCACATTGGAAATATCGCCGTAAAGATAGGTCGCCACCAGAATCTCCGGATTCAGGTCACCTGCCCAAACCAGACGATCCCGCTTGATCCCATCCCATATGTAGCCATTTTGCAGTGTCAGCTTGAGTGTATAGGCTGCGGTGTCAATGATCCGGTTCAGTGTCTCATCCTCGGTACGCAGGAATCCCTCCTTTTCAAAGCAGGGCAATGTGCTGAAGGCAAAAATGCTTTGGACTAGAACAGGCTTTTCGCTGAGCAGCTCGATCCGGGCAAAGCGGAAGCCGCTCTGTCCAACAGTCAGATCCGCCAGTGCAGAAAGCTGCGCCGTGAAATCTCTGGGAGAATGGTCGTTGGTGGCATTGCTTTGCCCCAGGCTGCTGCAGGCCTCGCTCATAGATTCCCCCAGGGTGATCCGGAAAAAGGCACTCTCTCCGCCGGTATCCGCTGTGATAAAGCGCAGGCTGCCGCACAGCTCCCGGCCGTAATCGAGCACGATGTACGCGCCCTTTTCCCGGAAGCAGGCCGCATTGTCTCTGTTAAAGGATACGCAGGCAGGCTTTTCCATCAGCAGAGCCTCTGCCTTCTCCATTTTTTCCTGAATCTTGATACGGGCAGGCAGAATATTTTCTCTTGTCATAATAAAACTACCGTTATTTTCCAGCATATGTGTGTCTCCTTGCTGTATTTTTCTTCATTATAGACGATTTATCCCCCAATAGCAAGCAAAATATGCGGGCGGTCAGAGGCTTTCCGACCACCCGCAGGCATTACAAAAAGAATTTACGCTCCATCATTTCCCGTGCGGGTCGGCAGATCCCGAGGAAAATCAGGAACCCTCCCAGCAGCAGCAAAGCCGTCATTGGAATGAACGACCAGCCGGTGAAGCGTATGGTGGAGAAGGTAACAAACAGCAGTAGCTCCAGCACCGGGAAAAAGGCGCCGAATGCCATAATGGCACCGCCATAGATATACAGCCGCCCTCTGCGCACATAGCGGTTGAGGGTGACCACCGCCGTGACCACCAGCATACAAAAGCCGGTAACAGGGAATGCGAAGGACAAAAACCAGCTTCCCTCCACGGCAAAATTGATATACAGCAGGTACACCCCGGCAAGGGCAAAATCAATGGGGACAAAAATCACCGGATTTGGCCGCTTAAACCAAAAGGGCAGCACTGCCATCGTGTACAGCAGCACCAGCGCACCGATCACATAGCCCGACCAGGTGATACACCCGTTTGTCAGCAGGTCACACAGTATCACCACTATCGCCGGCAGCACAAATACCGTCAGGATAATACACCGGATGCCCCAGGAGCTGACCTCCTTCACCGGATACTGATTGCGGGGATAAAGATGCTCCCCATCCGGCCGGGGAAGCCTGGGATGGTATGCCTCCAATCCGCAAAGAGGACATTTTTCCTCAGAGTCTGCTAATTTCACACCGCATTGCATACAGTACATTTTTTCACCTCATTTGTCCGCCGTTGCTGCTGAGCTCTGCAACCAGCTCAAGCTGCCGCAGGACCTGATAAAAGGCTGCCTCCAGCTCCGGCTCACGAATATTCCGAATAAAATTCACACAAAGCTTATCCCCATAAGACACCGCACCGCAATTATAGGGACCGGTAGCCTGGGTGCCCAAAACAAAATCGAGCCGCTCCACATAGGGGCGCATAGGCTCCGGAAGCTGCACCGCACCAAGATTGGAAAGGTTCAGGCAGAACTTTTTCTCCCCCACGGAATGAAATACCGCCTTCATCACAAAATTCTTGATAAACAGCGGCATCAGCTTGACCACCCACATCCGCTCGGAATTTACATTGGTGGCGATCTTCGTTGCCATTTGCCGTGGGGTAATATCCAGCCCCATCCAGTGCTGCACCAGACGGCAGATCTCGCCAAATTCATACTCTCCCAGACAGGGATCGATCTGCGGGGTAGTGTACAGTGCAAAATTCCGCAGAGAGCGGCTGGAAAACAGCGAGCGGAGATTGACAGGGATCAGCACCTTGATCGGCTTTCTGCGGCGCACATTGGGCACCAGTTCCTTTTGAAGCTGCTGCAGCGCCTCCATCATCACAGCACACAAAAAGGCCGTCACCGTCACGCCGTAAGCGTGTGCCTTCTCCAGCACCGCCCGGGAGGAAAGGGTAAAGCAGGTCAAATTCAGGAAGCCATCCTGCTCCGGTGTGCCCCGAAGCCGCCAGGCATTATCCTCCCTGCGGCTGGCACTGACCGGCGCGGCATACTTTTGGAAGCTGTCTTCCAATTCTGCCTCGGAGGGCTCCTCCAGCCGACCCAGTACCCCATTTTCTGCCGGGATGGACAGACCGTGCTTTTGCTGCAGGTACTCTGCCACCAGTGTTTTCAGGAAGATCAGACCGCCGGTGCCATCGGTCAGGGAATGAAAAAACTCCACCGCGATCCGGTTCTGATAAACAATGACCCGAAGCGCACATTTGCGTGCCTCTGCCCTGGACATACGGATCAGCGGATAGCTGCTTTCCTGCCGAATTTTGGGCGGCTGCTCAAGCTGCTGAAGATAATACCAGAAAATACCGCGGCGCAGGCGGGCGGCAATGGATGGAAAACGGCGGACGGTCACATCCAGCGCAGACTGGAGCACGGGAACATCCACCGGCTCTGTCAGCGTGACAGAAAGGCGGAACATATTCGTCCAGTTTTGATTGCGGGCAGCGGGATAGATCTTGGCTGCATTGTCCAGCCGCATCCAGCGCAGCTTCTTTTCCCGGCTCATATAGCGGTTCAGGAAGCGGTTGATCTCATCCAGATCCGGCCGGTCCTCCTTCATACCGTAGACCACATAGGCGTGCCAGCGTTCCGGCTTAATTTTCAGTGCACTGATGCAGCCGAATTTGATAAGCTGACGATGGAGGGTGCGGGCATCATCCAGCAAAAGCTCATTTTCCGCCACAAAGATCAGGGACGGAGGCAGCCCGGTCAGATCGGCAAAAATGGGAGATACCAGCCCATCCCGCCGGTCTTGACAATAGCACTCGGCACAGTAATTGAGAAATTCCACTGACAAGGAGGGATCCGTATCCTGATTTTGCACATAGGAGCCGCCGGAAAGAGTCAGATCCGTCCAGGGGGAAATGGCAATGATCCCGCAGGGCTGGGGCAGAGAAAGCGCCTTCAGTTTCAGGCACAGCGCATAGGAAAGTCCGCCGCCGGCGCTTTCACCGCACAGCGTGATATGCTCTGCCCCGTAGCCCTTATCCAGCAAATAGCGGTAAGCCGTCAGTGCATCCTCCACGGCACCGGGAAAAGGTGTCTCCGGTGCCAGCCGATAGCCCGGGCAGAACACCTTGACACCAAACTGCTCCGCCAGCCGGATGCCAAAGCCCTTGGCATACTCCACCGTGCCGCAGGTATAGCCGCCGCCGTGAAGATAGAGGATCACGCCCTGCCGGCGTTCATCCTTCGGTATGACCCAGACACCGGTAAATTCCCCGAAGGGATGCTCCCGCAGGACGAAATGCCCGGCACGGGCCACGCCCATCAGCTCACCGGCCAAATCCTGCCCTCTGCGCATCGCTTCCAGTGAGCAGCTGTTTAGCAGTGGCTTGAGCCGCTCCATTTGATTGCGGACAGTTTTTGCCGACAGTGCCATTTTTCTCACTTCCCTGTTTTCCTTTTTCTACAGTATACCACATTCTGGCAATTTTTCCATATGCATTTTGTAAACAATCTGCAATCCCTGCCAAAGGACAGCATTGCCTCCGGCTTTTGCCCGAAAAAAGCCCCGCCTGGAAGCGGGGCTTATCCCTGAGGAACGGTTTCCTCAGCCGGTATTATTTTGTATACTCCATACAAATCCAGCCCTGAGAGGTTTTTCCCCAAAGGGTGCCGTCTACGGTTTTTTCCTCGGTAACAGTGACCTTAGAGCCCTTATAGAGATAGCCGGAGATGCCATAGCCGGTGCCGGCGCCGCTGCGGATGCACAGGCAGCTGCAGGTAACGGTCACGGTTTTGGAGGCGGCTGCACTGTTATCGCTGCCGCTCTGGCTTCCGTTGGAGCCGGAAAGCTTGATATAGTCCATACTGACCCAGCCCTTTTCCGTTTTGCCCCAAACTGTGGCACCCACCGTCTTCTGCTCGGTAACAGTCACGCTCTGCCCCGGATTCAGGAAGCCGACAATGGCATAGGAGGTGCCGGCGCCGCTGCGGATCCGCAGCACATCATTGGAGCTGACGGTGCCCGTCTGGGCAGAGGCAGCGCTGCCGGTGGAGCCGGTGGAACCGGTGACGCCATTGGAGGTGGAGCCGGAGGCTGCCAGCTTGATATAATCCATACTGACCCAGCCCTTTGCGGTCTTGCCCCAAACGGTGGAGCCAACGGTCTTCTGCTCGGTAACGGAGACGGTGTCTCCCTTATAATAATAGCCGGAGATGCCATAGTGGATGCCGGCACCGCTGCGCACATTCAATACACCGCAGGTAACTGTGCCGCTTTGTGCAGAGGCAGAGGTGCTCCCGGAGCCAGAATCAGAGGTGCTTTGATCCAGGGTAACATAGCTCATACTGATCCAGCCGGCAGAGATCTTGCCCCAAATCATAGAGCCAACGGTCTTTTGTTCGGTGATGGTGATCTTTTCGCCGGACTGGAGGGTATCCACGGTTGCATACCCTGTGCCGGGGCCCTTGCGGACACACAGATAGGGATTGGCATTGACGGTACCGGTAACCGCAGCGGGCTTGGGAGCTTCCGTTGTGGGCGGTACGGTGGTGGAAGGCTCAGTGGTGGGAGGATTGGTCGGTGCCTCAGTGGTCGGCGGGACTGTGGGCTCAGGCTCCTGGCTTCCGCTGATGACCGAATCATAATTGGTATATTGCAGGCAGATCCAGCCGCCGTCATATTTTCCCCAGGTATAGCCGCCATTTTTTTGCACCTGGGTGATCACAAAGGTATCACCAGTATCGGCATAGCCGATAATGCCATAGTTGGTGCCGGGGCCGTTGCGCAGGCGCAGGTCGTTGGTGGTGACCTTCACGGTAATAGGATCCATACTCTCGCCCGGATCCACATTTTCCTGCTCCTTCCAGTGGGCATACAGGGTCATTTTATTATGCTGTGCCGTCAGGCTTTCCACCTCGGTGCCGCCGGTCATCGCGGTATACCAGCCCAGGAAGGTATAGCTTCCGTTGGTGGCTGTGGCAGACGGGGTGGCCGCAAGCGCGGAATCAAAGCCCTGCACGCTTTGGCTGACACTGCCGCCATTGGCATTATAGGTAACATAGCAGTAGGTGCTGGGAATGCTTCGGCTGTAAACACCGTTGAGGTACATATTGGCCTCGGACAGGCGGCGGCGGATCAGGAAATCCTGCACTACGCCCCCTGCATTGCACCAGCGGGAGAAGGCATCGATCAGCGCATTGCCGGTGGCACCGCTGACGATCTGCTTATGTATATTCTGACTGGGATTGGAGATCCAGGCGGTGCCCATATTGTAGCAGAAGGAAACAATGGCATCGAACTGATTCTGCGACAGGCTCAGACCGTATTTATCGATCAGCTTGGTATTGACCACCTTTTCCGTATTGGTCAGGTGATTGCGCAGCAGCAGCTCCGCCTCCGATTCAGTGATTCCGTTCTCCCGATAATATTCCAGCATATCATCGGGGCACCGGGTGCCATAGCCGATGGAAAACTGGGCGTAGTCCCAAACCGGATAGCGGACAAAGCCCTCCTCCAGCTTCAGAACCTTAACAAGCTCGTCGCTGACCGTCATTTCCGACTCGGCAGATACGCTCTGCACAGAGCAGACCGCAGCACCCAGCACCAAAACAAACGCCAGCAGCAGGCTGATAACACGCTTCATATTTTTGCTCCTTTCCGGTGGCAATTCATCTATCTTGCTGCCTATTATAACAGACAAAGTGCCTGTTTTCAAGCCCTAAAAGATAAAAATTACATATTTGTTACCGTTTTTCATTGTGGAAAAGTTGTGGAAAACACGCTTTTTGTATGTTATTGGATAGTTTTTCCAACTTTTTGTCGATTTTCGCACCGCCCTTGTTCGGTTTTCGGTGACATTTTGTAACATACTTGCATTGCATTTTCTCTGGCTGTGTGGTAAAGTAACGCCAAAAGGAGGCGATTTTATGGAAAACGCACTAATCGCCATGAGCGGCGGCGTGGACAGCTCTGTTGCCGCGTATCTGACAATCAAAAGCGGCTATCGCTGTATGGGCGGTACGATGCGGCTTTGGGAGGGCGGCAGCGATCCCCTTTCCGGTGTGCGGGATGCACAGGCCGTTGCGGAAAAGCTGCAGATCCCCTTTTATGTTCTGGATGGCACGGATATTTTCCGTGCTCAGGTGGTGGAGCCCTTTATCCAGGCGTATGAAAGCGGCCTGACCCCCAATCCCTGCATCCGCTGCAACCGGTTTCTGAAATTCGGCTGGCTGTGGGAGCAGGCAGAAAAGCTGGGGTGTCAGTATGTTGTCACCGGGCATTATGCCCGGATCGTCCACGAGCCGGACGGAACTGCCCTGCTGTACCGGGCACCCGATCCGCAGAAGGATCAGTCCTATTTCCTGGCCGGGCTAACACAGCAGCAGCTTCGCCACGCCCTTTTTCCGCTGGGAGATATGAATAAGGAGCAGGTGCGGCAGCTTGCGCAGGCCCAGGGCTTTGGCAATGCCCGTAAGCGGGACAGCCAGGACATTTGCTTCATCCCGGACGGAGATTACAAGGGCTTTATGGAGCAATATACCGGAAAGCAGTATCCCTGCGGCAGCTTTCTGGATCCCCAGGGGCAGGTCATCGGGCAGCACTGCGGTGCGGTGGGCTACACCCTCGGCCAGCGCAAGGGGCTTGGCATTGCCGTGGGGCACCCGGTTTATGTCTGCGGCAAGGATATGTCCGCCAATACGGTCACCGTGGGAGAGGAGGCACTGCTGTTTTCCCGCACCCTGTGGGCAAATGACTGCAATTTCATCCCCTTTGACCATCTGACGGCACCTATGCGTGTCACCGTCAAGGCACGCTCCCGGCACCTTCCCCAGCCCGCCACCGTTTATCCGGAGGAGAACGGTATACGGGTAGAATTTGACAGCCCACAGCGTGCTGTCACACCGGGGCAGGCAGTCGTCCTCTATGACGGCGATCTGGTGATCGGCGCCGGCACCATTACCCGTGCCGGGTAATTCCCCCCCTGTCTGCAAAAAGCGGCGAGGATCACATTTTTGTGACCCCCGCCGCTTTTTCGGTATGCTATGAGAGTTTTCGGACAAACAGGATCCGGCTGTAGCCGGCTGCATAGCACCTGGGATGCACGGTGACCGCCTCCCCCGGTGCCAGTGTGGGCACAATGGTGGAAAATGCCACGCCGCCCACATACACATCGTCCCCGGGCAGATACATCTTATGGTAAAGCACCAGTCCGGCCAGGGTATCCTCCGTTTGGTTCTCCACACGCAGTGTCCCCATATCCGGCTCGGTGACCCGGATCCCGCCGCACCCATCCTCCGGGGCATCGGTATGCCAGCCGAACAGGGCTATGACCGGCTCCTCCGGATAGCCTTTTCCGCTGCGTTCCGGAATAATGGTGACAGACTGGGGCGGCAGAAGAAAGCCCTCAAACACATAGGTCTGCGTTTGCGTGTGCATAGTGATCTGTGCATAGGGGATCACCGTATCTCCCCGGTTGGCTACCACCGCAGCCGCCGTCTGAAAAACCTCTCTTGTGGAACCATCCTCATAAAAGGTACCACAGTACTGGGCAATATGCTCCACAGTCAGCTCCGTGCAGGAGATGTCCGCAGGAAAGGCTACCGCCATTTTCTGCACTCTCTGCCCCGGGCTTTCCGGCTGAGAAACGCCGAAAATCGGAGTTGCCCTGGCTGGAAGCAGGCTGCCAAGGAGCAAAAAAATCATCAGCGTGCCGGTGGCCAGTGCGGCGGCGGTCAGTGCGGATCTTCTGAAAAATACCGGATACATTCTGCTTGTCCCCCATTTGTTCCTTCCCGCCCCGGCGGGAAGCCTTTTTTATTAGTATAAAAATCAGCTTACGGAACATTCAAGGGAAATCAGGAGAACGGCGGAGCGGAAACAAAAAACCGTTTGACAAACGCCGAACATTTTCTGTCACCCCGGTTCGCAGATGGGAGGAGTCTCCCTTTTTATCGGGTACGGGGAGATTATTTGTAACGAAAGCACTTTTTCTCTTGCTTTTATGCAGAAATATGCTATAATTGGTGAGATTTAAGCAAATAACAGAATAAGGAGAAACCGATATGGGTAAAGTTTACATTTTCGACCATCCTCTGATCCAGCACAAGCTGAGCATTATGCGCTGCAAGGAGACCAGCACCAAGGAATTCCGGGAGCTGCTTTCCGAGATTGCTATGCTGATGACCTATGAAATCACCCGCGATCTGCCTACGGAGACCGTAGAGATCGATACCCCTATCTGCAAGGCCAATGTACCTATGCTGAAAAAGCAGCCCATCTGCCTGGTGCCCATTCTCCGTGCCGGTCTTGGTATGGTGGATGCCATCTTACAGCTTCTGCCCAACGCAAAGGTCGGCCACATCGGTATGTATCGGGATGAAGCCACCTTCCAGCCTGTCCCCTACTACTGTAAGCTGCCTGCAGAGGCTCCCAACTCCTACATTCTGATGTTAGAGCCTATGAATGCCACCGGCGGCAGCACCGCCGCAGGCATTACCGCACTGAAGGAGCGGGGCTGCAAGAATATCCGGGTGATCAACCTGATTGCTACCCCTCAGGGTGCGGCTCACGTCCACGAAATGCATCCGGATGTGGACATCTACATTGCCTCTATGGACGAGGGCTTGAGCGAAAACAAGTACATTATCCCCGGCCTTGGCGATGCCGGCGACCGTATCTTCGGCACAAAATAAGATTTTTTCATAGCGTACTATATGTGGTACGCTATGATTTTTATAAAAAGACCATAATCTCTTTCACAGGGAACAATTCTCCTTTGGTTTTTGGTGTTTGGTAGCTTTATTAAACCACTTTTGAGTTGTTCCTTGTATCTTTTTATTTCTCCTACAATTATTTTACACTAAGTGCAAATTTTCCCGAATTTTGATCTCTGCTGCACACAATTAATTTAAGCCACCGGTATTGCCGGTGGCTTAAATTAATTGTGTGCAGCCTGGCGGATGCGTTCGATGATTTGGGGCATAGTCTGCTTTCCGAAGGAGACCGCCTGCCCGTTGATCACCATACACGGCACGCTCATTACCCGATAGCGTTCTCTCAGCTTTTCAAACAGCCGGGCATCGTATACCTCCGCCCGGATCCCCGGATGGAGCGCAGCGATCTGCTGTGCCGCCGTCACCAGCTCCGGGCACATAGAGCACGACAGCGTGACCAGTATCTGTATATGCGCGTCGGGAAGCTCCCGGATCTGCTGCCGCAGAGCCTCCTCCACCGGCTGACCGGGGCCTGATGCGTTATACAGCCCCAAAATAAAGGAGGTAAACTCGTGTCCCCCGGGCACCCCGTGAAAGGCCAGCCCGGTGGGTGAGCCATCCCCATAGCAGATACGCACACAGGGGGCTTCCTCTCCTTCCGCCTCCGGCTCTTCCGAAAAATGCAGCTTTTCCGTCAGGCCGCACAGTCCGGCGACCCATTCCCGAAGCTGACCGGACTCCGGCCGGTCGTCCAGAAAAAGCTTCAAAAGCAGGGGTTTTTCCATCCGGGAAAACACATCCTCCAGTGCCTGACGGGTCTGGGTAGAAAAAGGATCCCCGTTTTCCGGTGCAGCGGCAGCCGGTTTTTCCCGCCGTGCAGCCGCCCCTTGGGGATATAAGCCGGTCTTTTCCTGCGCCCGGCTTACATACTTTTCCAGCTCCGTGGCGGCAAGGGCGCCGTCCGACACCGCCGTCACTACCTGCCGCAGGGGCTTGATCCGGATGTCTCCAGCCGCATAGACTCCCTCCACATTGGTCTTCCCCGTTCCGTCCGTCACCACATACCCCTGTTCATCCAGCTCCACCAGCCCCCGAAGCAGCTCAGTGGCCGGTGCATAGCCGGCAAAGACGAATACACCGAAGCTGTCACCGGGCCGGCTTCTGTACTCCTGCACCTGACCGGTTTGAGTGTTGCGATAGCGGGCATAGGTCAGCCCGTTTTCTCCCCGCACCTCTTCCAGAACGGTATAGGGCAGGACGGTGATCTTCTCGTGATTTTTGGTTTTTTCTCCCACGGAAGCAGCACAGGAAAAATCCCCTTTACGGATCAGAACCGTCACGTGGCGGGCAAATTTCGTCAGAAATACGCTCTCCTCTGCCGCCGCATAGCCGCCGCCCACCACAAAGATCTCCTTGCCGGTGAAAAACTCGCCGTCGCAGGTGGCACAGTAGGCAACGCCCTGCCCCTTATACTGCTCCTCTCCCGCAAAGCCAACGGCTCGCGGATGGGCACCTGCAGCGTACAGCACCCCGTGGCAGGAAAAATCTCCCCGGTTCGTCCGCACGGTTTTCGTCTGCCCTGTCAGGCTCAGCCCGGCCGCCTCCGCCGCCAGCAGCTCCGCTCCAAAGCTTTCCGCCTGAGTACGCATAATCTGTGTCAGTGCCTTGCCGCTGATCCGCTCCACGCCGGGATAATTGACCACCTCGTCAGTGATGGCGATTTGTCCGCCAAACTGCTCCTTTTCCAGCACCAGCACCCGATATTTGGCCCGTGCCAGGTACAGCGCCGCCGTCAGCCCCGCAGGGCCGCCGCCAATGATCACCACATCATATAATTCCTGCATTTTCTGCCCCTTACAGCCGCCCAACCAAATCCAGACTGGGGGTCAGGGTGTCATCGCCGGGCTTCCATTTTGCCGGGCATACCTGATCGCCGTGGGCATAGACAAACTGGCAGGCCTGCACCTTCCGCAGCAGCTCCTCGGCGCTTCTGCCCACATTGCCCGCAGTTACCTCATAGCCAACGATCTTTCCCTCCGGGTCAATAATAAAGGTGCCCCGCTCTGCCATCCCCTCTTCCTCGATCAGCACAGAAAAGGCCTTTGAAAGCGCGTGAGTGGGATCGGCCAGCATAGGAAAGGGCAGCTTGCGGATGCGGTCGGAGGCATCGTGCCACGCCTTGTGGACAAAATGGCTGTCCGTGGAAACGCTGTAGATCTGGCACTCCATTTCCTGAAAGCGGTCATAGTGCTGGGCAAGATCCTCTAATTCCGTGGGACAGATAAAGGTAAAATCCGCCGGATAAAAGAAAAATACGCTCCATTTCCCCATAATATCCTCTTTGGAAACCGTCCGGAACGCATCCTCGTGATAGGCGTTGACCTGAAAATCACACACCTGCTGATGGATCATCGACATATTGCATTCTCCTTTTTCAATGATACGGCAAAATGCCGCTCTTTTCAAAGTTTGTCCCCTTTGCCATAAATAATACGCCGGAAAAGTGGCATACTACGCAAAAAAGGAGCAATGCATACAGATGGATTTTTCTTACCGGCGGGGTTTTATCCCCTATGCGCTGTGCGCATTTTTGATTGGACTGGTTGGCGGCTTTTCCACCGTGCTGGGGCCGGCCTTCGTCAGTGATCTTGGCATTGCCTACAATGCCACCACCTGGTCTGCCCTGGCGCAGGCCATCTCTACCGCAGCCTGTGCCCCCATTTTAGGAAAGCTGGGTGACCGGCTGGGGCGGCGGCGAACACTGCTGCTGGGCATTTTTCTCTTCACACTGGGCAATCTGCTGACCGCCCTTGCCCCCGACTTTCTCTGGATCCTGGCTGCCCGGTTTACCGTCGGGCTGGGAACCGCCGCAATGGCACCGCTGATTATGGCCTATATCGTATCCCATTTCCCCCGTGACCGGGTGGCAAAGGGCTTTTCTCAATATATGCTCATATCCAGTGCCTCCGTGGTTTTCGGCCCTACCCTGGGTGGGCTCTGCCTCACCCTATGGGGCTGGCGGATGCTGTGCCTGATCTGTGCCGGCATCAGCGCTGCGGTACTTCTTTTCTGCCTGTTTTTCGGGCAGAAGGAGCCGGTCACCCAGTCCCGTTCCCTTGCCTTTGACTGGGCCGGTGCCGTTTTTACCGTTCTGTTTTTCAGCTTTTTGCTCTGCCTGCCCGCTTTCGGGCAGAACATCGGCTGGAACCGTGCTCCTTTTTTTATGGTGCTGTGTCTTACGGCTGTTACCGGCGCCAGCCTGATCTTAGCGGAAAAGCGTGCAAAAAATCCCATTCTTCCCAAGGCGCTGCTGACCCGGAAAAGCTTCCTTCTAAGTATGACCGCCCTGCTTTTTACACAGGGGCTTATGCAGGCTAATATGACAAATACAGTGATCTTTGTCCGCTATATTCAGCCCGGCAACACGCTGCTTTCCGGCTATGCCATCTCGGTGATGTACCTGGGAATGTCCTTGGGCGCTGTGCTGCTGGGAGCCCTTGCCGACCGTTATTCCCCCCGGCGGGTTCTATTGGGATCCTTTCTACTGACTGGGGTTGGCTGCGGATTGATGCTGACCTTTTCCGCCTCTGCCGCTGCCGGGCTGCTTTTTGCCTCCCTGGGGCTTCTGGGCTTTGGTCTGGGTGCTAACGGCACGATTTTTATGAAGATCGTTCTAAGCCGAACAGACCCGGCACAAGCCGGTGCGGAGACCGGAACCTTCGGCCTGTTTCGGGATCTTGCCGCCCCCTTTGGCGTGGCGGTTTTGGTGCCGCTGTTTACCAACCGGACAGCCGCACTGATCTCCGCCGGTCAGCCGGAGGCCGCTGCCGCCGTTCAGGGTATCCATTTTCTGAGTGTGATCGAGCTGCTGTGTGTGGGGGCAGGTCTGGCCGCCGTGCTGTGTCTGCCCAAAAGCAAGCAAGGAGGAGCGCTATGCGATTAAAAGGAAAAACCGTACTGGTCACTGCTTCCACCCAGGGCATCGGCCTTGCCATTGTAAAGGCCTGTGCCCGGGAAGGTGCCCGTGTGTTTATGGCCGCCCGGAATTTAGAGCGTGCCGAAAAGATTGCGGAAGCACTGAACGCACAGGGGCAGCAGGTCTCCTGCGTTTATAACGATGCCGCCAAGCCGGAGACCTTCTCCTCTATGGTCGAAGAGACCGTCCGCACGGCAGGATGTCTCCACGCACTGGTGAATAACTTTGGCATTTCCGCCCCTGGCAAGGACGGCGACCTGGCAAGCACCGATGCCCAGGTCTTTCTGGACACAGTGGGAATTAACCTGCGAAGCGTTTTTATGGCCAGTCAGGCAGCAGCCCGGCATATGGCAAAGCAGGGTGGCGGCAGCATCATCAATATTTCCTCCGTGGGCGGTGCCGTGCCGGATATCTCTCAGATTGCCTATGGCACCAGCAAGGCCGCCATCAATCATCTGACAAAGCTCATCGCCTTGCAGGAAGCTCAGCACGGTATTCGGTGCAACGCCATATTGCCGGGAATGACCGCTACGGAGGCGGTGGAAAACAATCTCAGCGAGGAATTTCGCAACTTTTTTCTCCGGCACATTCCCCTGAAGCGGATGGGTCTTCCGGAGGAAATCGGAGCGGCAGCCGTCTACCTTGCCAGCGACGAAAGTGCCTATACCACCGGTCAGCTTCTAACCGTCTCCGGTGGCTTTGCCCTGGGCACCCCCCTCTACGCCGACACCAGGCAAGCCCCCCGCTACCGATAAAAAATCCCGCAAAAGCAGGTTTTTCCTGACTTCTGCGGGAATTTCCTATTATTAGGGCAAACAGGCAGATATCTCTTTGTGGTATATGATAAAAAGAAAAGCACCTGAAAACAGACGCTTTCAGGTGCTTTTGGTGACTCGCTGGAGATTCGAACTCCAGACCCATTGCTTAAAAGGCAATTGCTCTGCCAACTGAGCTAGCGAGTCAAGTGGCTGGGATGGCAGGATTTGAACCTACGAATGCCAGAGTCAAAGTCTGGTGCCTTACCGCTTGGCGACATCCCAATGAAATGCTGCCCGCAATCGGACACACGGCGTATTATATCACGGCACTTTCCATTTTGCAACACTTTTTTATCACTTATTTTTTTATTTTTTTCCTTTTGGGACTTGTAAAAAAGGAACTTTTGGCGTATACTTTTTATTATCGTATATTACCATTAGAGAGGAAATAGATTATGGAACTGATTTCTGTCCGTGAGCTGTTCAAAAATACGGATGCCTATGTGGGTCAGCAGATCGAAGTTGGCGGCTGGGTGCGCTCCATCCGTGCCAGCAAGCAATTCGGCTTTATCGTTTTGAACGACGGTACTTATTTTACCCCCGTGCAGGTGGTTTATCACGACGATATGGAAAATTTCCAGGAGATCTCCAAGACCAATGTGGGTGCCGCTTTGATCGTCACCGGCACGCTGGTGGCTACTCCTGAGGCCAAGCAGCCCTTTGAAATTCAGGCAACACAGGTCACCGTGGAGGGTGCCTCCACCTCCGATTATCCTCTGCAGAAAAAGCGCCATTCTCTGGAGTTTTTGCGGACAATGACCCATCTGCGCCCCCGCACCAACACCTTCCAGGCCGTTTTCCGTGTCCGGAGCCTGATCGCCTATGCCATTCACCAGTTCTTCCAGGAGCGTGACTTCGTATATGTGCACACGCCCCTGATCACCGGCTCAGACTGCGAGGGTGCCGGCGAAATGTTCCAGGTGACCACTATGGATCTTGCCAACATTCCTGTGACGGAGGACGGCAAGGTGGATTACAGCAAGGATTTCTACGGCAAGCCCACCAACCTGACCGTCTCCGGCCAGCTCAACGGCGAGACCTTTGCTATGGCCTTTAAGAACATCTATACCTTTGGCCCCACCTTCCGTGCGGAAAACTCCAACACCACACGCCACGCGGCGGAATTTTGGATGATTGAGCCGGAGATCGCCTTTGCCGATCTTGCCGACGATATGCGCCTTGCCGAGGATATGATCAAATACATCATTTCCTTCGTGCTGGAAAAAGCGCCGGAGGAAATGGCCTTTTTCAATCAGTTCGTGGACAATGGCCTTTTGGAACGACTGCAGCACGTGCTCTCCTCCGATTTTGGCCACATCACCTACACGGAGGCTGTGGAAATTCTGGAGCAGCACAACAGCGAATTTGAATATCCCGTGCACTGGGGCTCCGACCTGCAGACAGAGCACGAGCGTTACCTGACGGAGGTCATCTTCAAAAAGCCTGTCTTTGTTACCGACTATCCCAAGGAGATCAAGGCTTTCTATATGAAGCTCAATCCCGATGGAAAGACCGTGGCGGCTATGGACTGCCTGGTGCCCGGGATCGGCGAGATCATCGGCGGCTCTCAGCGTGAGGATAACTATGAGATCCTGAAAAACCGCATTGAGGAGCTGGGTATGAAGCCGGAGGATTACGGCTTCTATATGGATCTGCGGAAATACGGCTCTGCCCGTCACGCCGGCTTTGGCCTGGGCTTCGAGCGGTGTGTTATGTACCTGACCGGTATGGCAAATATCCGCGATGTGCTTCCCTTCCCTAGAACCGTAGGCAACTGCGAATTATAATCTCAAAAAGCCCTGCTGTCCCCTCAGCAGGGCTGTTTCTTTTTGTCTGCCCCTGTCAGGATTTTTTTGCGGAAATTCGCAAAAAAATATTGAAAAATGCGTCGGTGTGCGGTATAACTAATGTGTTGTTTTTTTGATTCTGCCCGGCAGGTACGCCTGCCAAAGAAATGAGGTTATGCATTATGGAAAGAAAAGTTGGCACTGTTTCCCGTGGCATTCGCTGCCCCATTATCCGCGAGGGGGACGACCTTTCCCGGATCGTCGTAGACAGCGTGCTGGAGGCGGCCGAAAGTGAGGGCTACGCACTGCGTGATCGGGATATCGTCGCTATGACCGAATCCATCGTTGCCCGGGCGCAGGGTAATTATGCATCCGTAGATGCCATTGCAAAGGATGTTCGCTCCAAGCTGGGCGGGCAGACGGTAGGCGTGGTTTTTCCGATCCTGTCCCGCAACCGCTTTGCGATCTGCCTGCGGGGCATTGCCCGGGGCTGCAAAAAGGTGGTGCTGATGCTCAGCTATCCCTCCGACGAGGTGGGCAACGAGCTGGTGTCCCTGGACAAGCTGGATGAGGCCGGGGTGAACCCTTTCTCCGATGTGCTGACTTTGGAAAAATACCGGGCGCTGTTCGGTGAAAACCTGCACCCCTTTACAAAGGTGGATTATGTGCAGTACTACTCTGATCTGATCCGGGAGGAAGGCGCAGAGGTGGAGGTTATTTTTGCCAACGATCCCAGAGTGATCCTCAGCTACACCAAAAATGTGCTTACCTGCGATATCCACACCCGTGCCCGCTCCAAGCGCCTGCTTCGTGCTGCCGGTGCGGAACGTGTCTGCGGGCTGGACGATATTTTAACAGAAAGCATTGACGGCAACGGCTACAATGTCAGCTACGGCCTCTTGGGCTCCAATAAATCCACTGAGGACAAGGTGAAGCTTTTCCCCAGAGACTGCACCGCTCTTGTCAACGCCATTCAGCAGAGCTTTTTGGATAAGACCGGAAAGCACGTGGAGGTTATGGTCTACGGCGACGGTGCCTTCCGGGATCCGGTAGGCAAAATCTGGGAGCTGGCTGACCCGGTGGTTTCCCCTGCCTACACCTCGGGTCTGGAGGGAACTCCTAACGAGCTGAAGCTGAAGTATCTGGCTGATAACGACTACGCCGGTCTTTCCGGTGCAGAGCTGAAAGCAGCCATTGAGAACGCCATCCGACAAAAGGACGGCGATCTGATGGGCTCTATGGCCTCTCAGGGCACCACCCCCCGCCGCCTGACGGATCTGATCGGTTCTCTGTGCGATCTGACCTCCGGCTCCGGCGACAAGGGCACCCCCATCATCCATATTCAGGGCTATTTCGACAACTACACCAATTGATCTTCAAGGGGCTGACTCGCCAAAACCCGAGTCAGCCCCTTGATCCCATTTGTGACACTTTTGCCATATCACTTTGTGCTAACGCACAAAGTGAAGTTAAGTGTGCCTCCCATTTCCGCAGAAGCTTCACGATGCAGAGCATCGCTTCACGCACCGAAGGCGTGCTTATCGTGCCGTACCGGGAAGCAATGGAGAATACCCAGGACAAAACAGTGAAAGCCGCCTTTGAAGCGAAATATCAGAAAAAAGCCGCCCTGTTACAGCAACAGAACAAGGCGTACAACCAGTATTGCGAGGACACGGGGCTGAAAAAACAATCCGACCGTGTTACTATCTCCAAATGGGACAGGTCACAGGCGGCGAAAGCAACAGCGGCGGCGAAAAAGTATAATTTAGGTTCAATTGATCAGAAGCAAAATGCTACAACTGTTAACAATACTTCGGCTCAACCTAAACCAAAAGCAACAGTTATAAGCACACCAGTTGCAGAAAAGCAACGATATGCCGATGTAACGCAGGAATTGCGAGATACCGCAACGCCCAACAGCCATATTGTTGAGGAGGCGCAGGAAGTAACTGTAAAAGGCGTTACATACAAGGTCGATGGCCACAATGTGGTTTTGGATTACAGCTCCCACGAAAAAGAAATTGCCGAACTCTTAGAAAAAGAATTCGGCGGTGAAATCAAGATGCTCCCACGGGTAAATAATCCGCAGGGCGTATCTACACCCGATTATCTGTTCAGGGGTGAGGGCTACGATCTAAAGACAATAGGCGAGACAACAGGTAAAAACCCATTACTTAACAGGATAAAAAAGGCGAAAGCACAGTCTAAAAATTCTGTATTTGATGTAAGTAGTTCTAATTTGAGTGAAAATGAGATTGTAAAGCAGATTGCGAAAACTTTCAAAGATAAGGAAGCGAGCTTTGCCAACAAAATCATTATCGTCAAAAACGGTAAAGTTATGTATGTGTTCAAGAGAACATAAAAGTGGAGTCTACCGCCATCACACCCAAATAAATGGGATAAAACCGACAACGATGTACTCCACTTATGTATCTTATACCACATCACAAAGAAAAATGCAAGTATTTTTGAAACAAATAATCTTATGAAGGAGTGAGCGGAGTGCCGTGTATTAACTTTGAAAATCTGCATCATGGGGCATACATCGGCACAGGAAAGTATGAAATTCCCGTTATACTCCCGGAAGAAATAGACGAAAGTGCAATCCGCCACACGCAGATCATACCGTTTAATTATGCCCTATCGGAGAAGAACGGCGACGGTAAGGCGGTGCACTTTTACATTGATGATTATCAATTCCAAAGGGTATGGAAAGACCCTGACAGATATATTCCGATCTTGCAAAAGTTCGATTTTGTCATTTCCCCGGATTTTTCAATCTACTCCGATATGCCCGAAGCTATGCGGATTTATAACCATTACCGCAAGCATTGGCTTGCTGCCTATTGGCAGGAGCACGGTATTAAAGTCATAGCGGATGTGTGTTGGAGTGATGAACGGTCGTTTGAGTGGTGCTTTGACGGCGAACCGAAAAACCAAATCGTTTCCGTTTCGTCTGTAGGTTGCATGAAATCCCAAGAGGGACGGGAGTTGTTTATCCGTGGATATGAGGAAATGATGAAGCGGCTTAATCCATCGTGGGTGATTGCCTACGGCAAAATCCCCGATGAATGCGATTGGAATATGATCCACATTAAGCCACATCAAGACAGTGTGGCAGAAAGGAGAATTGCGAAATGGCAAAAGGAAAATCCGGATTGACCCGTAAAGCGGAAATGCGAAAGCCTGAGTATTTTGGAGAAACTGAAAAAGCAGTGTCCCTTAAATTAATGGTTACAGATGTTGATTTGGAGCAAACAAGAACAAGAACTGTGTGGGTTCCAAAATCTCAACTGGCAGAAGATGGAAAGCCGTCTATGTGGATAACAGGACAAAAGGCACAGGAATTCTATTCCTATGGCAGATCCTCTGGGAACATAGAGGCGGTGTGGGAAGATGCTGGCGGAAATCGTTTTTCCGCTTCTTTCACGGAAAGAGAAATTGCCAACGCAAAAAGTAGAGCCGCACGGATTAGTGCCGGTGTTTCCTCCTATAATTCCCTCATCGAGTACGCAAAAGAACTTGGCATAAAAGGAATTCGAAAAGGAATGAAGCGGTCAACCATTGAGGAAAAAATCAAGAGGCATAAGAAATGAACATTATGTACAGATTTTTTAACCCCAACCCACACAAATCCCGTGTAGGCGATTGCACCATCCGGGCGATCTGCAAGGCAACAGGCAAGCCGTGGAACGCTGTTTTCCTCTCCCTCTGTGCGTTTGGCTACTCTGCCAAAGATATGCCGTCAGCTAACGCCGTGTGGGGTGATTACCTCTATTCGCTGGGCTTTCGGCGGTATCTTGTGGAAGAAATGCACTATACCGTTGCGGATTTCGCCCGTGACCATTCGAAAGGCATTTATATTTTGGCACTCGATAGCCATGTAGTGTGCGTGGCTGACGGGTGCTATTTCGATACATGGGACAGCGGTGACGAAAACCATATATTTAAGGTATGCTTTATCGGATATGCTCCCCGGATAAACTCGATAGTACAACGGCAACCGAGAGGTTTCACCGTAATACATTCCGAGATTTATTTGAGGGAGTTTTTCTTTATCCCTGTTGTATCCCCACTCACACTCGGCAATATTCTTGCTGTATGATGATATGCTTGTGATATCGTAAGCAACGTATTCATCACTTTTCTTTTGTTTTATCCACTCTCTAAAAAACAACATAACGTCTTCAGGTTGAATTGATGCAATTATTTTGCTGCACTTTTTATCGTCCATAAGTCCGTGAAGTAAAGTTTCGTGTTCCTCGGTATAATCTTCAAGATAATACATTACTCTGCAAAAAAGAAAAGGCTTTTTTGCCTTTTTTCTACGATATTTTCTCATTATATCAAAACTTTGTCCACTTTTTCGGCGTAGGAATAATTTTGCGGGGAATTTAGGTTAGAAAAACACAGTATAGCAAAAATATTTAACGAAAAAAAACTATTGAAAAGACTGAAAGAAAAGCAATTGCAGCATCTCATATCCCAAAATAACAAAAGGCGGTAGAAAAAACGAGTCTATCGTAGATTCTTCCGCTTTATATAATTCCGGATTAAGTGTAAAAAAGAACGGCTCGGAGGGAGTCGTTCTTTTGGTGTTCGCATTACCTATCT
>CAZTNP010000027.1:0-21028 GCA_964615545.1 uncultured Oscillospiraceae bacterium
CGATCAGTCTCTTGTGGGTTCTGCGCTCGAACTGCTCACGGCTGTCCTTGTACTTGTGAACAGCGCGAAGGATGGTAACAACCTCCTTCTTGGTGGGCAGGGGGATGGGACCAGAAACAGCAGCGCCGTTGCGCTTTGCGGTCTCAACGATTTTGGCTGCGCTGGAATCGATCAGCTGGTGATCGTAAGCTTTCAGCCGGATGCGGATCATTTGGTTTGCCATGGTTTGGTTTCCTCCTTGAATTCGTACTCAGTTGGGTTGGCTGGGTACGGTCGAACTGCATTGTCACGCCGCCGTGCGTATCACTCCTGACCATGAAAAATGGCCGACGCAAGGCCGACCTTTTCCCGATACGGCGATATACGCAAGCGTAACCAGGACAGTTCAGCCGCCCGATGACCGGACATACTCCGCAGAAGTTACCGCCTTTCGGCGCAATCTCCTGCATCATCGCAGTGCGTGCAGGGCATACTTTTCCCACACGCTAAGATATAATACCACGCCCCCGTGTGTTTGTCAAGCAAATTTTTATGTTTTTTCTTTTTTATTCGCAGAAAAAAGACCCGGGTTTTTGAAAATCTCCTCTTTACAAAACAGGAAAAGCCTGCTATAATAATTAGGCTGACAAGAAATGCACCGGTGGCTCAATGGATAGAGCATCGGATTCCGGTTCCGAGGGTTGGGGGTTCGAGTCCCTTCCGGTGTACCATATGTCCACGCTAACTTTGATAGAGTTGGCGTGGACTTTTTTTATTATTATACTGGACTTTACCCTTAAAAGGGGTAAAAACGCCACTTTCCGGGAAAATTGCTCGGAAGGTGGCGTTTTTTTATATTTAGCTGGGTTTGATTTCCGGAAACTCCGTGTAGCGAATAGAAGACTCCGTGTAACTAATATAGGTCTCCGTGTAGCGAATTGCCTTCTCCGTGTAGCAAGTAGTGTCTCCGTGTAACCAATGGGCAGGCGTGTAGAGAATTGTCGCTTCCTAGTTATAGCGATTTCACTATTTTCCAAGTAGGAGTATTTTGCCTACTCTTAAGTGCAAGGGAAATACAACCTTGGGGGTACGTTTCAAAAGTATCCCACTGCACAACATAAATATAGCCATTATCAATATTACTCTTCAAAATGGGGAAAAGGGTCATATTGTGGTAGTATGTGTACGATCCATTTTGATCCGGCAGAATGACAGCGAGGATCGCATTATTATGGCTTGTTCGGTCGTTTCTGGTTGTCTCACGTAGGGAATAAGAAATCTCCCACGGTATCCACTGCGATCGCTGACTCTTGTATGGCTCCTTCATATTTGGAGAAATGAGAACGATAGTGACAGAGCTGTCATAGATCTTTGTTTTGAGATGCTCCCAAATCCGGTCGTCGCTCCATGCAGATATATCTTCACCGGACTTTTCACCTTTGTAGATATCGTCGCTCGAAAGGATGCGGCTTTGAATTTGATCTACATAGTCGCATGGACAGGTGGGTTGCATTACTGTTGGAATTTTCTTCACATCGTAATCTTGATACTTATAGGAAACAAAAATTTTGTGACCCATTAAAGAACACCTCCCAATTTGAAGGCAAATACAGCAAATCGAATTGCGCCGCTTCTATGAGTATGCAAGACTTGCAGAAAACAAGGACGAACTACTCTCCCAGATCAACACCTTAGCTGCAAAGTATGGACTGGAAGAAAGCGATTACATTGCTACATTTGATGACGGCAAGGAGGCCGAATTGGATGACTAAAGACGAAGCTGTTCAGTATATGATCAAGAAAGTGGAAGAAATTGAGCGAGAACGACTGGCGGCACATTTTTCCATAGATCCGGCAAAGCAGAAAAAAGAAGCTGTTGACGGGATTATTAAGGCTTTGAAGGAGGTTCGGATCGTATGAAGGCGAAACCATCTTCGATACCAATGCTCAGTCCGGGAAAAACATCGTATTAATTGGCGGTAAGAACGGTGCCGGCAAAACCACTTTATTCACGGCGATGCGTGTTTGTTTGTATGGCTATATGAGTATGGGCTATAAGAACTATAACGCATTTTATACTACAACGGCACCGTTTCTCCGGTCGCATCTACCCTTGGAGTGAATTGTGGAATGTCCACCGGAAGAAACGGCGTCGTTCTGAATGACCAGGGTGGCAACCGAATGGATGTGACCCATGAGGTTACCTGCACCCTCCGTGCAGAAGCACACCACCCTCCGGTGGTACTTGAGCCGGACTTGGTACCTTTGGAAAACCACCCCACGGATGGTCGCGTCCGTATTATGGACGAGGACATTTCGCAAACGCTGACTTCCCGGATGGGGACCGGCGGTAACAATGTGCCGCTGGTAATGAAGGCCTACGGCATCAGCTCTCACGATAGCAACGCTATGAAATCCCCCAATCCCCACAGCGGGATCTACGAAGCAGACACCTCCCGTACCTTGGATGCCAACGGTGGCAACCCCGGCTGCAACCAGGGTGGGATCGCTGTGGTGTGTGTGGACCAGGGTGCTGGGAAAAGCTCTTGCAGCGTAAGCGAGGAACTGTCTCCCACGCTGGCTTGCACCCACGGCGGTGAACCGGTGGTTTGCGTAAAAGGCGGCACGATTGTCATCGAAGGCAACGGCACCCGTCCTTCCCATCAAGGCGACGGCTTCAAAGAGTCCGATGTAATGTATACCCTCAATACAGTGGATCGGCACGCTGTGTATGCGCTTACCACCGGTAGCTTCGCCCAGGTCTCTGAGGACAAGGCTCCCACCGTGCTTGCCCGTGACTACAAAGATCCCACCGCCGTTTGCTACGGCATCGGCAGGGACACCTTCAACCACGGCAAGAACTCCACCTTTGGTCCCACAATGTCGGAAGAAACCCAGCCTACCCTCGTAGCCAAGGGGCCCGGTGCTGTTGCGATCCCACACGGTTTCGATCCGTCCACCGCAAGAGACGCAGGACAGTACGTTCTGCCCAACTGCGGAAATACACTGGTCAACGGCACTTGCCCTGGCTACCACAATGGTGTCGTGGATGCGACCTATACCGTCCGCAGACTTACACCTACCGAATGCGCTCGGTTGCAGGGCTTCCCGGACTGGTGGTGTGAGGGGTTAGGTGTAGAAGATCCCACTGAGGAGGAGATCTGCTTCTGGACAGAGGTTTGGGAGACACACCGTCGGATCGTTTCTCCTGGCATCAAAGCCAAGAGCCGGAATCAAATCATCAAGTGGATCAAAGCACCTTATTCCGATGCTGCGGAATACAAGATGTGGGGCAACGGTGTAGCCTTGCCCTGTGTGTACTTCGTGATTGCAGGTATCGCCTATGCAGATGGACTTACTCCCCGATGCGAATGAGGTAGTCCTCCAATCCGGCGATGTAACGTTCGTAGTCGATCCGGAGGACACTGCCTTTACTGTTGTGATAGCACATTCGACCGGCCCAGCCGAGGAAGCAGATAGTGCCGTCCGGGCGCAGAGCCATAATGTCGTCTACCTCACGATCCGTGGCGGGGACACCGTCTCCATAGGTGATGCCCTCTAGGGTGGCATCGCTCATAAAACGATACCGGATTGCTTTGGTCCGCAGTAAGATGTAGACCTTGTCTTCTTTACCAATGAGTTCTTTGATGGTTCGCATAGTTTTACACTCCTGTATTTTGATTCCTACAAGAGTGCATAAAAACACAGCCCTATCGGTAACGACAGGGCTGTGGATCAAAACAAGCTATAACCCCATCGTCCAAGCTTTAGCACCTTACCCGGCGGGCAGGTTGCTGTGCGGTCATCGAGCTTGTCTCTCGCGCACTCTTTATAGGTGCCGTTAATATAACAGCCATTTTTGCATTTGTCAATACTGTCATAATATGCACAAATTCTTGGAGCCGTATTCTACATCCAAGAACGCAGATATAACTTGCTATATTGGCACACTAGAGCGAATATGTGTACTACCAAAAAACAAGGAGGTAATTCACATGACAATCCAAACAAACGCCCAGGGCAAGGAACGCAAGCGGATGGTACTGACCATTGCAAAATGGTTGGACGAGCCGGTGCGGTACGCCGGAGCCCCCACCTTCAACTACGAGGTTGGCGGGATCACCATCGACAAGGATGCAAGCATCTCCATTGGGAACGCCCTTTCTGATGAGGCAACCGACCGGCTGCTCCAGCACCTGGTCAACGAAGGCTTCGACATTATCCAGTTCTTCACCAGCGCCGAAGAGGACGAGCAGGAAGAAGACGGTGCCTTCACCATTTCCTTGCCTCGCAACCTTTACACCGACGAGGCGGTTGCAAATCTGCACAGCATCCTCGCAGCCAAGAAGAACCTGATCTGCAAGGCACTGGGGATCAACGATACTCCGGTGATAGTCACCGACGAGAAGATCACCTTCCCTTGGTTCGATGAAGTTCTTACTCCCGAAGAATTGGAAGCCTATGAAATGTTCATTTGCAAGCTTTGCGATTTCGCGGGAAATCAGAAGCGGATCAACGCAAAGGAAAAGGAAGTAGATAACGAGAAGTACGCCTTCCGCTGCTTCCTCCTCCGCCTGGGCTTCATTGGGGATGTGTACAAGCCTGCACGGAAGATCCTGCTTCAGCATCTTTCCGGTAGCTCCGCCTTCAAGGCTGGATCGGCAAAGGGGGTGCAGTGATGCAGACACTCTCAAGGGGAAAGCTGGATTCCCTTCGTGCTTTGTACCCCAAAGGCACACGGGTTGAGTTGGTGCATATGCAAGATCTCTACAATAAGGATCTAAAACCTGGCAGCAAGGGCACCGTGGATCACATCGACGATATCGGCATGATCCACGTGTCCTGGGATTGCGGTTCTGGCTTGGGTATCGTTTACGGCGAAGACCAGTGCCGGAAGATCACTGGCGAAGTAGGTCTTTGCAAGGTCTGCGGACGGGATATGCACCAGGCAAAAGGCTGCGTTGCGGATTATGTTTTCTGCAATGGTAAGAAGCACCGCCGAGTTCGGTGCGGAGAGGAAGACTGGGTTGATCCTGGCAACCGATGCACTGACTGCGGTGCTTTGCACGGCCACCTCCACCATTGGGGGTGCGATGTGGAACGATGCCCATCCTGCGGATTGCAGCTGATTAACTGCGACTGCGAGGAAGTGTACATAGAGGCGTAAAGGAGCATTGCAATGACTGACGATATTCTTGACCGCCTGTTCTATGGTGAGGTCAGCACTGCCGACACAGTTGCCAATGAATACCGCCCAAAGCGAGTGGTTGCCTACTGTCGGGTATCCACCAAACAGGATGAACAGCTCAATAGCTATGAAAATCAGGTCAATTACTACACTGAACGGATCCACCGAGAGCCGGATTGGACGCTGGTTCACATCTTCGCAGATAGAGGAATAACCGGCACCAGCGTGAAGAAGCGTGATGAATTCAATAAAATGATCCGGCTCTGCAAGCAAGGCAAGGTGGACATGATCATCTGCAAGTCCATTTCCCGATTTGCCAGAAACACCGTTGATTGCCTCAAGTACACCCGAATGCTGAAAGACCTCGGTGTGGATGTGTACTTCGAGGAACAGGGTATCCACAGTAACCAGAACGGTGCGGAATTCTATATCACCATCTACGGCTCCATCGCCCAGAGTGAGTCGGAAAATATCAGTGCCAACATAAAATGGGGCAAAGCCCAAAGTGCAAAAGAAGGTAAGGTATCCTTCAATTACAGCAATTTTCTCGGCTACAAACGAGGAGCTGACGGCAAGCCAGAGGTTGTTCCCGAAGAAGCGGCGGTGATCCGCTTGATCTACGAGCAGTTCCTCGCAGGCGACAGCTTCGGAAATATCGTCCGGTTGCTGGAAGAAAAAGGAGTCAAATCCCCCAGCGGAAAGGATAAATGGAGCTATTCCACGGTGCAGTCCATTCTGACCAATGAAAAATACAAGGGCGATGCCATCATCAACAAGACCTACATTACCGACTGCCTCTCCAAAAAGGTCAAGGTCAACAACGGCGAACGCCCGAAATACTATGTGGAAAATAATCACCCTGCCATCATCGACGGAGCGACCTTTGGCAGAGTGCAGGAAGAACTGGCACGGCGAGCCGGAAAGCCGAAAGTCAAGCAGGTGGGCACGAAAACCGAGCAGGGCAAATATTCCAGCAAATACGCACTGACGGAAAAACTGGTCTGCGGCGAGTGCAAAACACCCTATCGCCGATGCACATGGACAGTCAAAGGTAAAAAGAAGATCGTCTGGCGGTGTATCAGCCGATTGGACTTCGGCAAGAAATACTGCCATGAGTCACCGACCATCGAAGAAAATGTGCTGCATGAAGCAATTATGAGAGCCATCCTGCGAACGGCACAGACCAATGCGGATGTGCTGAATACCTTGAAACTGCACATCGGCATGGCACTGACCACCGAGCAGAGCGAGGACGAAAGCGTGGCTATTCAAATTCGCATCGCTGAAATCGATGCAGAATTCAATGAAATGCTGAAAAACATCTCGTCCGACTCGGTGGACAGCTTCGATGAAAGCCGAGCCAAATCCCTTATGAACGAGAAAAGCGACCTGCAACAAAAACTGTCGCAGATCTCCGATGCCAAGCAAAAACGGGAAAATACCCAGTCTCGACTGGACGATATTTATACTATCCTCGACGGATTGAAAAATCACCCGATGGAATATGATGACCGAATTGTCCGACAAATAATAGAGTGTGTCGTCGTCGAATCCAAAGAGCAGATCCGTATCATCTTCGCCGGTGGCATGGAAACAACGGAAAGAATGAAAAACGATTTTCAGATGACAGCTAATGAATGAAGTGCTGAGTGTTTATATCATAATGACATTTTATAAGATTTGTGTTATACTTGTTAAACACAAATGTGGAAAATCGTTGTTTTATTTATACGATTATCGTAATAGGCTAAGCAACAGTAAATGAAACCTCAAAAATAGCAGTAAAAATTGAAAATAGTATTGCATTTTCACAATAGATGGCGTATAATATACTATACTCTTTCTGTTCTGATTGTAAAATGTAACTTTAGGAGGGGCAAGATGACTAATATTGATATAGCTAACGGATTGGTTTTTCAGGCATTAGACATAAGCAAGGACACATTTAACGATCGTTTGCTGAGCCAAAAGAAAATTTTCTTGTTGCAGGAATTAGGCGTGAATATTGGCTATTCCTATAACTGGTATGTCCGTGGCCCGTATTCGCCTGATTTAACAACATACATTTTTCATAACCTAGATGCGTTGAAAGAACACGATTTTTCTAAGTATTGTTTTTCGGAGGAAGTACGGGGCAAGATTGATGCAGTAAATGCACTTGCTAGTAAAAAACCTGATTCTTTGAGTATTCCTTCTTGGTACGAACTGTTGGCATCTGTCCTCTACATCCGAAAAAAATGGAATAAAACAGATGTTTTTGCTAGCCTTAGGCAATACAAGCCCCAGTACTCACAGCAGAATTTTGATGCTGCCGTTAAGGAACTATGTGCGCTAAAATGCTATACATGAATTAAGGGGGCTTTTTAATGACGGATTCCAAATTAAAAATTGTTAAGTATATTAATGATCCTGTATATGGCGGAATTCCGATCACACAAATTGAACTAGAGTTAATTAGCCTTCCGATTTTTCAACGGCTGAGAGGATTGCGACAACTGGCACGTGTGAACTATGTTTTTCCTGGTGCGGAGCACTCTCGCTTTGTTCATTCCCTTGGTGTGCTGTACATCATGGGATTGATGACGGATCATTTAATTAAACAAGGCTCGATTACGGATGAAGACGCTGTGAAGATGCGCGTAGCGGCTCTGCTTCATGATATTGGACATTATCCTTTCTCTCATTTAGGGGAATCTGTGTATAGTTACTGCCTAGATAATGATGATCTCGCCCCGCAGATTATTGCTGGATTAGGCGGTGAGAACAGACACTTATATGAGATGGTTGCATCTTATTCCAAAAGCGCAGATCATGAACAATTGGGCAAGTATATTGTGGTGCATCATGATGGAATCGGCAATATCCTCCGAAAGTACAATCTTGACCCCAATGAAATTGCAGAGATTTTTACTGGCGAAATTGGTTCACGTAATATGCTTTATTCTCAACTGTTACATTCAAGTCTCGATGCGGATCGCCTGGATTACCTGCTTCGTGATTCTTATCAGACAGGTGTCAAATATGGCTTGGTTGATCTCCAATATTTGGTGAGATTGCTAATGGTTGTCGATGATCCAGACCTGTCCACGGAGGATAGCAAAAAGGTTCTGGTATGTAACAAAAAAGGACAGCATGTTGTTGAGCATTTCTTGATGTCTAGGTACTTTCATTATTCCCAAATTATCTACCATAAAACAAATGGAGCATTTGAGGGACTAGTCAAAGCTATGTACATAAAACTTCTTATGGGCAATGGCTTTATGTATAACTCACTTCATGACATTCACGCACATGTAAATGATTATGAGTTTCTGAATTTTAACGATTCAAATTTGGAGGCTGCGTTTAAAAGATATTACGAAAGCACAAGTGATGAGGACTATAAGTCGTTGTATCGTATGTATTTGGAACGCAAACGCCCCAAAGTTGTTTTTGAAATGAAGGACCTGTATTCAGTATCTCCTCAACAACCATTTTCTGTTCTCAAATGGGCGTTAAAACAAGAGCCTTCCCAATTTTCCAAAATCATTGGGAGTGATAATTGGGGCTATCAAATAGTTCCTATTACCGTAGAGAAGATACATGGACATTATCCATTAACGGAAAATTCCAGTGAGCATGCCGAGGAACTTCGTGACGCAATAAAGCTGTTTGATTCAGATACGCAAAAAATCACCTATCTAGCGGCAGATAAACTGTCTGTAATAGGACATCTGTCTTATTATAAGAGTGAATTTATCAGAATTTTTGTATTCGATGAAAACGACGCTTTGGATTATGATCGTATTTCCCGTGAAATCCGGAATATGATTCAGACTTAATAGAAATGTCTAAATCTGTACAGAAGCATACTCTTTAAGTGTATTATACCAAATCATAAATTACATCTCGAAGATTCTCCTGCCCATGGGGTAGGAAAGTCTTCGAGATGTTTAGGGTTAGAAAGGACTTTAAGAAAATATGGCTGTGGTATGTTTTTATCTCATGGGAGATTCACGTGGGGCGTAAGTCCCATCACAGATCATTGCAAGAGTTCAAATCTCTAACACGAAATGCAAAAAATATCTTTTTTATCGTCCACTGACAAAATAAAAGGGAGGCTTATGCCTCCCTTTTATTTTGCCCGGAAGGGACTCGAAAGGCCGTTAAGAAAACATGCCAGTGGCATGTTTTTAGGCCGTGGGAGAGTCCCCGACTGCATAGACGCACCCATTATGGGTGTGGATATGCAGTCGGCTGCGAGGGTTCAAAACTCAACTTTCAAACGCCGAAATATCTTTTTTATAGCCCATTCACAAAATAAAAGGGAGGCGTAAGCCTCCCCTTTTATTTTGTCCGGAATTGGCTCTCGAAGGCCGCGGGAGAGTTCCCGGCTGCATAAACGTACACCCAGTATGGATGTGGATATACAGCCGTCTGCCAGAGTTCAAATCCCTTCCCCGGGACAGAAGAAATATCTTTATTGGTAACCCATTCCCATCCTATCCATTTACCAAGGAATTTGACCCCACAGCTCACAAGAAGCTGTGGGGTCTTGGTTTTTTGAAATTTGGAAGCTTTTAACCCTCTTATTGGTTCTTGGTCATAGTAAAGCTTCCGGTTCCGGCGGGGGCAGTGGACGGGTTGCTGGGATCATAGGTGTTGACAACGATCTCCATCACAACATCCTCCATACAAACCAGTGTGCAGGTTGCGCCGGGTGCCAGGGTATTCTTTCTGCCATTGGTTGTTACCACCAGATAGAAATCAGAAGTATTGGTAATCGTTATTCTGACTCTCTCGGGGCTGGTAAAGCTATAGTACAGGTCGCTGCCGCCGGCTACCTGGGTCACCTGATTGGTGCCAAGCTGGGCAATAATGGGATTTCCCTTTGTACCGGCTGTATTCTCACTGATAACATAGGTACAAGTGGTATCTTCCGTACCGGTGCAGTGGATAACGAAGGTAAACGGCTCTGTACCTGAGGCGGCAAATTCCACACGGATCTGGCCATCCGCACCGGGGGTATACTCCGTATCGTTGTAGGTAACGGAGAAGCCCTGGCCCTTCTTGATCAGCAGCACGTGGTTATAAAGCGACGTATTGAAGATCATACGCTCGCCGGCAAGCATTTCCACCGAGGTACCAGTGGTCTGTTCCTCCACAGTGATAGGGCCGGAAACATACTGCGCCTGGAACTTGACCTGGCCTGCCGGTGTGCTCCAGGGATCCATAGGATCATAGGTGTTCACAAGAATCTGGATCTGATCACCGGCCTTTACGCTCAGGGATGCCTTTGTCTGTACATCCTCTGCATCGCTATACTGGGTATCGCCGTATTCATCCTGTGTCAGGTTGCTGGCGGTATAGATCCACTGGCTGTCTGCCGGGAAGTCCAGAATCACCATACCATCCCGGGGTGCCGTGAAGCCATAGCAGTAATCCTCCGCGCCGGCCTTCAGTGTGACAGCGTTTTCGCCAAAAATCAGGGCTGCCGGATTGTTCACGTGACCTGCCGGATACTGCAGCTTTGCCTCATAGGAGGCGGGTGTGACGGCATCATTGCGGATGGCGAACACGATCAGCTCGGAGGTATCATCAAGCTGGAAGCGGAGCTTGCCGTCTGTGGGTGTATAGGAGTTGCCGTTGTAGATAACGGTCACATTTTCGCCGGTAACCTCCAGGAACATATTGGCCAGGGTATAGCCGCCGTAGTAGAGGGTCTTGCCTGCGGGCACATCGGCGGTAAAACCTGGGGCCTGCACCATAATGGGGGCATTCTCCGTGCCGACAAGCTCGCCCTTAACAGTCACGGTGTCGGCAACGGTCTGCCCGGAAGCATCCGCAACGGATACGTGGATGGTGACCTGATCGCCGGCTGCCACCGCAACACTGACATTTCCGTCCACGCTGTCGCTGAGTCTGGCCGTCAGATCCTGGGTGTCATTGGTCAGCACGATCTGCGCCGTGGCACCGGCCACCGTGGGATCCTCCCACAGCACAAAATTGACATAGCCATCCGCCGCAGCGGTATAGCGCAGGTAGTAGCTGCTGATATTGGGCTTGGAGTAAGCAATGTGCTCATCCAGTGCCGTCAGAATCTCCGGATTCAGGATGTGGCCCAACGGGTGAATGACAGTCATATCCACCGTACGGGCGGAGGCATCTGTATTCCGCAGCTCCACCCGGTCGATCTGATCCAGATCCGTAAACGGGAAGGCAACGGAAAGCTTGCCATCCACAGGCGCATAGGTCTCACCGTTGTAAACGGCTTCCCAGCCTGCGGCTTCGATCACCAGCTCCTCGCCGGGGACACCGGAGATATCATAGTATACGCTCTGGCCGCCCTGAATCTCCACAGACTGCTTCGTCTCAGGGATCTGCGCCACATTCCAGGTCAGGATCTGCGCCACATAGCCATCGATTGCGAAGGTAACTGCCGGAGCAATGCCCTCGCTGTCCTTCACCGCCTCAACGCCGATGAGAATGGGGGTCAGCTTGGTGACAGGAACTTCCAGCGTACCGCCACTGCTGTTTTCCAGCACCGCCTCTCCGCCAGAGGCAGTCACCGTAACATTGACAGCTGCGCCCTCAGGAGCCACGGAATGCAGGTTCAGTTTGAAAATACCCGTGTGGGTGGGGACGATGCTGTAGTACACGCCATCCGGGTCGCCGCTTTCCAGCTCCCCTTCTATGGCGCCATTGTTGGCTTCAATGGGGTTATCCGCTGTGCCGACCGCATCCTGAATGCTTACGGCAAAGCTCTTGCCTTCGGTGCCACGGTTGGTAAGCACCAGCTTCATCGCCTGCTGCGGATCGCCGGGCAGCTCCACCTTAAGGCTGCCGTCCTGTGCGGAATAAATCGAATCATTTAAGGTCAGTGCCAGGTCGCCATCCTCCACGAACAGATAGGCACCGGGAGTTTGCAGCACATAATGCACGCTCTCTCCGGCTTCGAGCTTCACGGTGTTGAAGGAAGCGGTCTTTTTGGCTGAGACCTCATAATAGGGGTTCTGCTCAGAGCCGGCCGCAGGAACCTCAATAGCCGGTTCCGTGGTGGGGGGCTCGGTGGCATCCGGATCGCCAGGGTCATATCCGCCGCCGGTGCCGTTGCTCTCGCTGGGCTTTTGGGTGTTGCTGGGCTGGGTGACCTCCGGGGCAGTGGTTTCCGGTTCCGTGGTCTCCTCCCCGGTGGTTTCCGGGACGGTGGTCTCCGCTTCCGTAGTCTCCGGGGCAGTGGTTTCCGGCTCCGTGGTGGTAACTTCCGGCTCTGTGGTGGGAGCAGGTTTTTCGCCGCCGGAGCATTGCACCAGTACCAAAATCAGGATGACTGCCACGCAAACCAAACCGATCAGCAAACCGATCAGCTTTTTATTTTTCATAATTGCCATGTCTCCTTCCATTTAATGGGAGCAATGCGTTTTATGCGACCGCCTTCAGCACAATGGTCATTTCCTTCTCGCCTTCGGCAAAATAGAACTCGGTCTCCTCGGTGGTGTAGTCATATCCCTCGGGCATCATACCTTCCATCACGGAAACATGATATTCCGGATCCTCCACGCAGTGGAACACGGCCACGCCGTTGGCATCTGCCATTGCAGGCATACAAGTATCCTTACAAAGCTGGAGCATAATGTTGGGAACCGGGTTGCCGCCCTCGTCCACAACGGTCACCTTATAATCCACCATACCGTCATCCACATCTTCTGCGGTGGTCTCCGGCTCCGTGGTGATCTCCGGAGCGGTAGTGGTTTCCGGGTCCTGCTTCTGACCGCCGCAGGCGCAAAGGCTCAGCACCAGAGTCAGCAGCAGGAGCACTGCAAATATATTCTTCATTGTTGATTCCTCCGTAGGTGCTCAGGCACCTTGTTTTCTGTTCCCCGAGCGGATGCCCGGGGGAGTCTCAGGCAAAGTAGCAGCAGGCAAACAGCCAGGCAAGCTCCGGGTTCACCACCTTGGTGTCGAACAGATAGTCCGGATCCTCCGGGTCGCCCCAGCCCTTGTAGGCAGCGGCCTTTTGCAGCATATGCACCAGGTCGTCGGTCAGGGGGTACAGGCCATTGGAAACATCGCACTTGCGGATATATTCCTTAATGGCATCGTTGTACTGCTCCACGGCAACCGCCACGCCATCTTCAAATACATAGCCCTTCAGGCCGGTGGCCATACTGGTCTGATCCCACTGCTCAGTGGTCTCGTTATACTCCAGACCCACCATTTCCGCAATGGTGATATAGGGTGCGGATTTGCCGATATTAATATAAACCTGCTTACCATTGAGGTAATAGAAGCCATCGCTGTGGCGTTCCGGCTGTGCCGTGCCGGTCAGATCCATATAGGTACGGGTACCGGACTGGTTCAACTTGAAGGCCGTTGGTGCTACCTTATTTTCATAGGCAACGGACGGCAGCGGAGGCTCCGGGTCGCCCACCTTGGTCACGGTAATAATCGCATCGTTTTTACCGGAGGTGGACTTGACGGCCACCAGATAGCCATTGTCGCTTTCCACATTGCCATCCCGCACGGTCACATCGAAATAATGTTCCTCCGAAGAGGTGTCTCTGTTCAGGTTCTGGAACACCAGGTTGCCGAAGTAGGCAAGCAGTGCGCCGTCGCTGACGGTGAAGCGGTAAATGCCGGGATTCTTGGGCATAAAGACGAAGGCCCAGCCCTGATACTCTGCCAGACATTCCACGCTGGAGGTGGCGGTGCTGTTGACCATATCGGTCATATCCACCCAGGTACTGCCGGTGTTGATGGTGTAATAGCTGCCCCAGAAATCGGCTGTGTGGTTGCCCACATTGCCGCTGACAGCCACCTTCACGGTGCCGCTGGACTCAGCTGCAGTCAGGGTGATCTCCTCAAACTTCAGCTTGATGCCATTGACACTGGTCAGGCCGACGGTATAGGTGCCCGCCTTCATATGCAGCTTTGCCACGCCACGGGCATCCACCTGCTCCATACCGGCCAGCGTGCCGTAGCGATAGAGGCTGACGGTGACACCGGTGACCGGTGTGCCCGCATAGTCCGTCACATAGACGGTGTAATCAATGCCGTCCTGCACATCGCCGGAATCCAGCTCCAGCTTCACATTGAGCACCGTGCTGCCTTTGGTAAAGGCCTGCTCGGTCAGTGCATAACCGGACTTCTGGATCACGGCGGTATACTCGCCCTTTTCCAGGTTTGCGGTGAACACGCCATAGCTGTCGGTATAGCCGGAGGCAGAGCCGATCACCACCAGTGCGTTCTCCACGGGCTTGCCCTCAGGATCGCTGACATGGACACTGTAATTTTCCATAACGATCACATAGGTCTCAAATTTCAGAGCACCCATAGGATTTTCCGGGCTCAGATGGATCTGCGTTGTAGTGCCGCGGTAGCCGCTGGGTACCACCGCACTGACGGTGTAGCCGTCCTTGGGCAGATAGCCGGAGACCACGCCGTTTTCATCGGTGACCCACTTGGCACCGGTGTTGGTGTCCGTGGGGTTATCGGGGGTAAAGCCCACATTCACACCGGCCAGAGGCTTGCGGTTTTCATCGGTAACGGTCAGTGCGTAGGCAATGACCTCTTCCTTTTCAATGTCCGCCACCTCACCGGCGGTGAAGCCGGCCAGCATCTGGAACTTGGCAGCGGGGTACTTATTGTTGTCATCCGGCAGACTGCCGATGACGATCTGCAGGGTCTGTCCCTTCTTCGCCGGAGCTCTGAGCACTGTGTTGCCCTGGGCATCGGTCTCGCCGTCGGACTCGATATCCTTCATAACGGAGGTGCTCATATTCATAATGCTGATGTCATACCCGCAATTGGGGCTGACGGACAGGCATTGCAGGGAGAAATAGCCGTCCTCCGTGGCAGTATAGGTAAAGTAAACGCCCTGATTGTTTCCTGCGGAAACGGAAGCGGTGAACTGGCCAACCTTCAGGGTATAGGGGTTATCGTAGCTGCCGGGCAGATTGGACATAGTAATATGGACAGTCACCCGCTCCTCGCCCTGGTTGCAGAAGCCCACCAGTGCAGGCTCAAAGGTACTGGGTGCGGACACCAGCAGACCGACGGAGCCGCCGGAGGGCTGGAATTTCTTTCCGCCATACTCCACATACACATCGTTGCTGTTTACCTGCAGCCAGACATTATCCACATTGGGGATCCGTACATAGTGGAGCTGGCCGGGATCCAGGGTCAGATCGAATTCCATCTTTCCGCCGAAGATCTCGTCCGGGTTTTCCACCTCGTTGGGATCGTCCTCTGTTACGATCAGCTCGTCGATGCTGCCCACCGTCTTCTGGACATAGCCATCAGCGGTAAAATAGGCAAACACATCGGTAAATACGTGGGTTTTCTTCACAGGCTGGCCGTGGCTCATCGCCACCGTGCCGAACCGGTCGATCACTACGGTTGTGGGGAAGCCCAGGATCTGCATAGCCTTGACCCACTCTGCCTCGCAGGTGCCTATGGGCAAGGTCACGCCCAGCTCCTTTGCGTAGGCGGCAATGGCGGCATTATCTGTATCCACCGGATTCATACACAGCACTGCCACGCTATCGGCATATTCCCCGTAGGCCTTTTGCAGGCAGGGAAGCTCCACCTTGCTGTCCACGCCGTCGATCTTCCAGAAGTTCAGCACAACAGCCTTCTTGCTTTCCAGCAGTTCGGAAAGCTTGTAGGAATTGCCGTTGCAGTCGGTGAAGGTAAAGTCCTGCATCACATCGCCCAGCTTATAGACGGCTGTGGTCAGGTCGCCATCCACCAGCTCCATATTCAGCACGATCTGTGTTTCCGTGCCGGTGACGGCATAGAATTCCTCCGCAGTGTAACCACTGGGGACCGTGGTCAGCACGGCCGCATAGCTGCCGCCTTCCTTGGCGGTAAAGACAGCCTTGCCTTCCGCATCCGTAGCGGTCACCGCCACAAGATCCTGCAGCTTGTCATTTTCGAAAATATAGATCTCAATATTCGGCATTGCCACGCCGCCCTCGGATTTGACCGAAATGGTATAGGTCACATCCGGTGCGCCGGGATCCACGGTGCTTTCATTCTGGCCCTGATTGCCCCGGCAGGCCGCCAGGCTAAAGCACATCAGGAGCACCAGGCAGAAGCAGCCGATCCGCCGAAGCATTTTTCCTTTCGGTGTCATATTACACCCTCCCTAATTGGTGTTGCCGGTCAGGCAGCGTAACGGCACATAAACAGCCAGGAAATCTCGTTGTTAATGCCCACAACTCTGCCGCCGTCAGCATCCACGAACAGATAGCCCTCGTCATTGGGATCGAACCAGCCTCTCTGAATACCCCGGTTCTGAATGATGTAGCGCAGGTCCTCGGTCAGGGGATACACGCCGCTGTCGGCATCCATATTGGCAATATACTGCCGCAGGCAATTGGAATAGGTCTCCTTTTTCAGGAACTTGCCGTCGTCGTTGTAGAAATAGCGGGAAACATTTTCGTGGGTCAGAATCACCTGGAAGGGAGCGGCATAGCCGGCGCTCTCATCCTCCACGCCGCCAAGCTGGACATAGACCAGGGGGCCGTTTTCGGAGTTCAGGTGATAGAAGCCGTCTGCTTCATTGTAAACAAGGTTGTAGGTATCGGTGGAAGCGGTCAGGTCAAACTCGGCCAGCTTTGTGCCTGCGGGCAGCGTATAGGGAGCCAGCTTTGCGGTAGCCTCATAGACCGTCCAGGGCTCGTCGCTCACATCCCACGCCGGATCACCGATGCGCTGAATGCACAGGATGCAGTCGGTCTCGGAGGGGTCGATGCCGATCACGGCGATCATTGTGCCGGATTCCGCAGTGCCCAGATTGGCCTCACGGACGGAAATGGTAAACTTATTGTCCACGATCTCCTTGCCGCTGTGATCCAGCACGGCAAAGGGATTGCCATAATAGCCGATGGCCGCATCGGTTTCCAGCAGGGAGAACTCAAACAGGCCGGTGGTTGTGGGGGTGAAAAGGAAATAGGTGCGGCTGTCCTTGCTCAGCTCCACGGCAGTGCAGCCGGGCTCCACATAGTGCAGATTCTGAGGCTCGCCGCCGATATAGACCTCACGGGTCTCCTCGCCCAGCACATTGTAAAGGGTAACGGTCAGTGCGGTTTTTTCCGCAGTGAGGGTCATATCCTCGGTGCTGCAGGTATACTTGGAGCCGGAGCCGGTGAATTGCAGCTCCACAGTGTAATCGCCCTTGGGCATAGTCTTGATGGCCTGACCCTTGTCGTTAATGGTCTGCATAGCAGCCTGGGTGCCATTTTGCATAAACTTGACCACCACACCGGAGGTGATGGGGGTGCCGGCCGGGTCAGCAATGGTTACGGTATACTCCGCATCCGTGCCGGACTGTCCGCCGCCCTGGCCGCCGCAGGCAGCCAGCAAAAGAGTGGAAAGCAGCATCAGGATCGCCAAAAGTAGCGATTTGGTCTGGTTTGTCCGTTTCATAATGTTATCCTCCTTATTGGGAATAGGAAGACCGCAGTCTTCCTATTCCCTTATACACAGTATTCTCTTAGCGGCCCATATAGTCGTAGTAGTAGCAAAGCTTCAGCCAGGAATTCTCCACGCCCTCAAAGGTGAATTTATCCATCAGCATCTGCAGGATCTCTGCCAGCTCTTCGTTGACTGCTACGCAGCCTTCCAGCTCTTCCTTGCCGCCGGTGATCATCTTATTGAGATACTTCCGGGCAACCTCGGTCATATCCTTGCCCTCACCGTGGTAGATGCCGTTGTACACATCATCCACCTGGTACAGCTCATAGTAGCTTTCAAAATGCTCTGCCCAGTATTCCTTCAGCCATTCGGTGGTCTTATCCGGGTCGTTGTCGTTCTGTGCCATAGCAGTCAGGACGATCTGGTCGCCCTCGTCCTTGGTGAAGTCGAACGCGCCCTTGTCGATCAGGCCCTTGTATGTGCCGTAGGAAGCAATGGTATCATCAAAGATGGTCGTGCCAATGAAGTCAGCATAGATCTTGCTGCCCTTCTTGCCGTTGCCCAGATCGTGGTAGTAGTAACCATCGTCGCCCAGCACTACATCAATACCGCCGGAGATGGTGTGGTACATAGCAGAACCGGAGGCATCGGTGTCGTAGGTGAAGTAGCTCTGAGAGCACAGGGTGAAGTAATCGTAAGTAGCACCCATATACTCCAGATCGTAGTAGATGTAACCGACCTCATACAGATCAAAGAATGCGATATTGATATAATAAGGCTTGCCGGCCTCCATATAGTAGACCATAGAGATCTCTGTCAGACTGTCGTACATTCTCTCGCCGGGCTCGTGGCACAGCAGCTCCACCAGCTTGCCGTTCTCGTCCTCACCGAAGATCCAGCCGTCAACACCCTGCTGAGACTCATTGTGAGAGGTGATCCGGTAAGCGCCGGACTTGGTGGGAACGAACTTAGCGAACAGACCACGGGGCATAATCACGCGGTTATAATAGAAGTAGTTGGAAGCCACATTCTTGCCCACCTTGGCGGTGTAGGCAGAGAAGCTTGCCAGACCGGCAATGGGGTCTTCCAGCTGCTTGTCAGTGCCGTAGGCAGCGTAGTACTTGCACAGCTTCAGCCATTCGTTGGTGTCGGCATCGTCGAAGCCGGCAGCCTCGTCCACCTTCTGCAGCAGTTCGTACAGCTCCTGGTTGACTGTGCAGTAGCCGTTGAGCTGAGAGTTGGCAGCGTGGGCACAGTAAACGGTCAGCTCTTCCAGATAGTCCTTGCCGTCCACGACGATCTCGCCGTCGGAGGCCATATTCCACACGGAGTTATCCTCGCTGAACTGGCTGGCGTTCATCAGGTTGGCCAGCAGCAGGGGGCCGTTCTCGGAGCCTACGTGATAATAAGTATCCTTGCTGTTGTAGTAGATATCCACATATTCGTAGTTGATCTCATCATCGGTGACAGCCGCGTGCTTGGGCAGGTAGGTCACCGTGTCGATATCATTTTCGTCCACGATGCGGGCATTTTTAATGTAAACAGTGTCGTCACCGGCAGAATCAGAGGAGTCCTTCAGGTAGATGAACACGACCTCATAGGTGCCGTCGTGATCTGCCACCACAGGGTAGCAGCTTTCCCACTTTTCTTCCTCGTTATAGCCGGAAATGGTGTTGATGGACTCATCGTTGACATTGACATACAGGGTGTCGTTGCCGGCCTCGCTGGAGCTTAGGTAATCAAAGCCGAATGCCTGACCCTTCTTCAGCTCCACCTCTGCATAGAGGATAGCGTGGGAATCGTCGTAGCCGGAGTTGGAAGCCTTCAGGCACTTGACACCGTTCTTCTCAGCCTCGATGAAGGGCCAGGCATACTCTACCCGGGTGCCCTCAGTCTTGGGATGGTAAACGATGGGCAGATCGCTGGAACCCATAATGGCGGAGACATTCTCCGGGGTGTCCATCTCGTACAGCGGCAGCTGCTCGGTCAGGGCATCCTGTGCCTCGTTGTAAAGCACCTGGGTGTAATCGTCAGCGGTCAGCTTCTCAAAGATGGATGTGAAGGGCCGCAGGCTGGGCATACCGCCAACCTCGATCAGCACGATCACGCCGTAACGGTCGATAAACACGGAGGTGGGGTAGTATTCGCCGCCCACAGGGAACACAGCCTTCCAGCTATAGGGGCATTCTGCCATAGGGAAGGTCAGCTCCATACCGTAGCTGGCAGGATAAGCGGCAATGGCCTCATTGCCCTGCTGCAGAGGATCGACGGCAATAATGCCGACCTCATCCTGATACATCTCATATGCTTCCTGCATATAGGGGAACTCGCTGGTACAGGCACTGCAGCCGATATACCAGAAGTTCAGCAGAACCATCTTCTTCTCTTCCAGCATCTTGGACAGAGTGAGCTCTGTGCCATCGGGGGTAGTGACGGTAAAGTCATACATCACATCGCCCAGACCCAAAGTGGCGGTGGAAATATCCTCGCCCATGATCAGGGATGAGGAAAGGGTGATCACCGTATTGGCTGTCAGGGGGTAGGTTTCCTCCATAGAATAGCCCTTGGGCACGGAGGAAAGCTTCACCACATAGCTGTCCTTTTCCGGCAGCTCGATGGTGGCAACACCATCTTCGTTGGTCTCGTTAAAGCCCTTCAGATCAGAAAGGTTATCCTTTTCATAGACCTCGACGGAAATGCCATCCAGGCACAGGCCGCCCTGGGACTTGACCTTGACGGTATAGGTGGTGTTGGCACCGCCGGGGGTATCCCCGTTCCCGCCTTCATCCTTACATGCGGAAAGCATACCGCACATTGCCAGCACCGTTGCCACGGCAACCAGCAGGGACAGTACTTTTTTCAGGTTTTTCATGTCGCATTCATTCCTTACTTATGTTTTTTGATATGCAGATTTTGCCCTTTTATCGCATTATCTGTATTATAGTAACACACCCATCCCGGATTCGTCAACCAAAATCTGCCTGCCAAAGACAAATATTTTTAAGCAGACGACATATGGCGTACACATTTATAAAGTATGTTTTCCCCACACGGAGTCCCCTCTCAGCAGTTTCCATCCCCCCACTAAAAAGCCCCACAAATTGGGGAATAAGGTGCCGCCTGCCCCAACATTTGTGCCATCATACGATGCAGACAGCCTTATTTTTTCGTATTATGCGGTGCGGTCTGCCTCATCTTCGTGTCATTGCGAGGCCGTGGGACACGGTTGTGGCAATCCCCCTGTTGGGTGCTCCGCAATAAAAATTTGCGTTGCCGATAGGCAACTATTATAATCGTCCCGCAGGGACACCGCCAGTGGCTCCCTTGTGTAAAGGGAGCTGTCGCGGCGTTAGCCGTGACTGAGGGATTGCGTTGCCGAAGGCAACTAATTTCAATCGTCCCGCAGAGACACCTTTCGTAAATCCCTTGTATAGAATTTGTATTTCCCCATTTGTTTTTTTC
>CAZTNP010000028.1:0-20243 GCA_964615545.1 uncultured Oscillospiraceae bacterium
AAAGTGCCTGAGTATCTTACCACCCCTACCCCCTTTTGTCAAGCTTTATTTTTCCATTTTTTGCATTTTTTGCAAAAAATGCAAATAAAATCGAAAAAGCAAGTCGTTTCCAGCTTATTATGCTCCAAAGGCCACGAAAGTACAGGGATAAAGGCAAAAATAGCACATTGCCATCCCTTAGCCGGAATGGCAATGTGCTATTTATCTTGCTTTGCCTGGTTTTACTCAGTATCTATACCTTATTTCCTTCCCATTCCGCTTTGTGTTCTTCCCACCATTTGGGGAAGTTGGGATCTTTAGGTGATATAGTTGATGGTATAATATCAGAAGATATTACAGCTGAATTTGTTTCTGCATTAAATGGTGAAAGCAAAAGAGTTTCATGGGTACATCCTAAACATAAAAGCTCAAGCACATAAGCTTTATGATTTGTCCATTTTTTGCCGGAATGATCATAGAATGCTTCCTCAATTGACATCTTTTCTTTTTTATTGTGAAAACTTTTTAATTGTCCAAACAAATAATTTATACTTTTTTATTTGCAAGCAGTTTGTTTTTATCAAATGAAAAAACAAATTCATCCTCTATCTTGTAGCCTAATGTTCTTGAAAAGAGAATACTTCCTGAAATATCCTCCTTTGGCGTATCATTCGTAGCTAAACATTTGTCGAAATATGTTTGTACATTTTCTTCAGTTAGATCTATAGGGTGGAATGGATTTTTCGCAAGTTTTTCATTATATTTTTTTAATTTATCTTTTAAGCCCATAATAATATCATTTCCTTCTACTACCTTTTTCAAATATATTAAGAGCACAAACTGCGTAGTGCTGTTTGCGTATTACTCTTTACCGGCCGTTTAGCAGGGCACGAATATCCTGCGGCGTAAATGTATAGACCGTATCGCAGAACTGACACTCCACAGGGAAGTCCTTTCCCTCTGCGGCGATCTGTGTCAATTCCTCTTTGCCCAGGCTCAGCAGTGCGCCGGTCACACGCTCCCGGCTACAATAGCAACGGTACTCTACCGGCGTTGTCTCCATAAAGACCACGCCCAGCTCGCCGCAGACCTGTCCCAAAATGTCCTCCGGGGTCATATCCTGCTCCAGCATGGCAGTGACTGCGCCGGCCTTTTGAATACCACGCTCCAAAATGTCGATCGTCTCATCCGGCGCGCCGGGCAAAAGCTGGAGGATATAGCCGCCTGCGACCTTAACGCTTTGATCCCGATCCACCAGCACACCCAGTGCACAGGCTGTGGGGATCTGCTCGCTTTGGGCAAAATAGGCGGTCACATCGTCACCGATCTCGCCGGACACAAGCTGGATAGAGCCCACATACGGCTCTTTCATCTGTAAGTCCCGGATAACTGTCAGGGTGCCGTTCTTGCCCACAGTAGCACCCACATCCAGCTTACCCGGAAACTTTTCCACCAGTGGCACATTGGACTCGTACACATAGCCACGCACATTGCCCTGGGGATCGGACACGCAGACAATGGATCCGATCGGGCCGTCGCCCTTGATCTGCATGGTCATAGAGCAATCCTCTACCTTCTGCATATTGCCCATCATAGAGCAGGCGGTCAGTGCCCGTCCAAAGGCGGCAGTGGCATTGGGGGTCGTCTTGTGTATTTGTGCCGCCCGGCGAACGGTTTCCGTAGAGCGGATGGCCACGACCTTCACAAAGCCGTCCATGCTCATACCTCTTACCAAATAGTCACTCATTTTATTTTTCCCTTTCTTGCTTTCAAATAGATACGCTGTTCTCCATTCTCAGGAGGCTCCAGGCTACGGTCACCGAATATCTCAATATGGGTAAAGCCGGCCCGGCGCAAATAGTCCTTCAGCTCCGGCGCACTGTAGGCATACTCCCGGTGCTCCTCAAAGCTTCTGCTCCAAAATTCCCCTTTGCGGCTGAACAGATCCATGCCGTAGGAGCAAATATTGGTCTGCTCGTCGAACTCTCCGCGCCAAACACAATAGGTGTCCTCCGTCTCATCCAGGAACACCTGGCCGTCCATAGCGCGCAATTTTTCCGGCGTATTGACATCGAATATAAAGCAACCGCCCGGATTCAGCGCCCGGTAGATCCGGCGAAAAGCCTCCCGGCAGTCCGCAGGGTCGGTGATATAGTCGATGCTATCCAGTGCGCACACCGCAAGGTCAACGCCCCGGGGCAAGGTGAGCCTTTGCAGGTTTTGGCAGACAAACAGGGGCGCATTTTCCATATCCATAGCCTTTTCCTGTGCCGCGCAGAGCATTTCCTCGGACATATCCACCGCCGTCACCTGCAAACCCAGCCGAGCCAGCCGGATGGCAACGGAGCCTGTGCCGCAGGCAAGATCCACCGCCGTCCGGGGAGACAGCCCCTCCCGGCGTATCAAGGTCTGATAAAAAACCACCACACCATCGTAGTCCACATCCCATGTCAGGCTGTCGTAGCTTTGTGCCAATGCATGATAAGCATCCATAGTTTACCTCAAGAAAAACATCCCGGACAGAACCGTCCGGGATGTGATAGTACCAAATCAGCGGTTGAAGATGCTGAAGATCTCGTCGATATCGCTGCTGTCAACGGTCTTACCAGAAGACTCAGGCTTGGCTTCCACTTCGTTTTCCTTACGCTCGAAGCCGGTAGCAATAACGGTAACACGCATCTCGTCCTCAAAGTTTTCATCCCAGGTTGCACCAAAGATGATATTTGCCTCGGGGTTGGCGGCCTCCTGCACAATACCAGCGGCTGTCTCCACATCGTCCAGTGTCAGCTCGGAGGAGCCGGTCACATTCACCAGCACACCGGTAGCACCGTTGATGGAGGTCTCCAGCAGGGGGCTTGCCACTGCAGCCAGTGCAGCCTGCTCAGCCTTTTCCCGGCCGGAAGCAGTGCCTACACCCATATGTGCACGGCCTGCATTCTTCATTACGGCGGAAACATCCGCAAAGTCCAGGTTAATAACCACATTTCCAGCCTCGCCCACCAGCTCGGAGATGGAGGTAACAGCCTGCTTCAGCACATCATCGGCAATGCCGAATGCATTGGCAAAGGTGATCTTCTGATCGGTCACATACTTGAGCCGGTCGTTGGGGATGATGACCAGAGAGTCCACCTTGTCGGACAGCGCGGCAATACCGGCCTCCGCCTGACGCATACGGTTGGCACCCTCAAACTTGAAGGGCTTAGTCACCACGCCAACGGTCAGGATGCCTGCCTCGTGGGCAAGGTCTGCCACGATTGGAGCCGCACCCGTACCGGTGCCGCCACCCATACCGGCGGTGATAAACACCATATCGGTACCTTCCAGGATCTTTGCGATCTGAGCTCTAGATTCCTCAGCAGACTTCTGACCCACTTCGGGCTTGGAGCCTGCGCCCATACCACCGGTGAGCTTCTCACCGATCTGCACCTTATTCTTACAAACGGACTTATTCAGATCCTGCTTATCCGTATTCACTACCACAAATTCCACGCCGTCCACACCGGAATCGATCATACGGTTGATAACATTATTACCTGCACCGCCAACACCGATCACCTTGATCTTCACAACGCGTTCTTGAAACAAATCAGCCATTACGCCATCCTCCTATGTATGCTTTTCCAAAATGAGCTGTGCCCATTTTGTGCCTTTTACAGTTTTACTTTTATATTCTATCCCTAAAAACCCGTTTGGTCAATAGAAAAGTTCAGTTTTGTTCAAATTTTTTGTAAAAATTTTGTGGCAGGTGTCAGGAAAACTGACTGTAACCTACCTGATCCGGCCAGTAAGTGAAGCTGGCATCCAGCACACCGGTATCATAATCATCCATCATCGCCACAGCCTGAGAAAGTGCATCCACCTTCCGGGCAAGCTGCTCCCGGTCTCCCAAAAGCATTTGGAAACGGGTGCCATACCATAGCTGAATATCTCCGAGCAAGGTCACATCCACTGTAGAGACGGTACCAATCAGGCCCTTTTTCTCCATATGCTGCAGGAGCTCCACAGCGGTTTCCAGCCTTTCCCGTCCGTAGACGGTGATGGGAACCGTGTTGCCCTCTTCGTCTGTGGCAGGCTGCTCCTCATAGGCAACCGCATTCTCCCCCAGCTTCGGCGAGGACAAGGTCACGCCGACCACACGGGTATAATCCTCCGCATCGGCAGCGGTGCAGGTATCCACCAGTTTGCCCATTGAGCTCATAAGCCACCAATCACCCTCGTGAGACTGAACAGCATACACCACATCCAGCTCCTGCACCTGAATATGCACCGTATTGGGCAGTTCAATGCCCACCCGCACGGAATATATATAAGGAAGCTCCGAAATGATATTACCGCTGACCCGTCCCTGACTGAGTGTCAGCAGGTTTTCTCCGTCCACAATGCCGGAGGCCTGCCGCACTGTCCAGGTATCATACTTTTCCACACCGGAAACGGTGATATTTTCCACCTTAAAGAAGATGGACATACCAAAAAGCAGGGCCAGCACCACGGCCACCGCCGTTCCAAGCTGAAGCAGGAATCGGTTGCGGTTGAAGGGCTTGGGCTGCGTATACACCACATCCTGCTCCGCCCGCTGACGGGCCCGGGAACGCGAACGCTGTTCCTTTCTTTGTTCTTTTGTTTCCATAGCTTATCCTCGTATCAATTTTTCCATCACAGTACAGACACGCTCCGCAGAATCCGGAACGGACATACTGTGCAGTGCCTTTTCCATAGCATCCGCCTTTTCTTTGCTTTGGAAGATACCGGTGATCTCCCCGTACAGCCGCTGTGCTGTGCATTCTTTCTCCAGAACCACTACGGCACCGCCGCCACGCTCCAGCGCACGGGCATTTTTTTCCTGATGGTTATCGGTCACATTGGGAGACGGGATCAGCACACAGGGTGTGCCGGAGGCGGCGATCTCATTACAGGTGGAGGCTCCCGCCCGGCTGATCACCACATCTGCCGCCGCCATAACCGTTGGCATATTATAGATATACTCCTGCATCCGGATGGAAGTATCCTTTTGCAGATCGATTCCCTTTTCTCTGACCGCATCCGGCATCCAGCCCCAGCCATAAGAGCCTACGGCGTGGATATGCTGATAGGGAAATCCCTGCTCCTTTTCGAGCCGAAACAGCTCCGCCATAGCCTGATTCATAGCCATTGCTCCCTGGGAGCCGAAGGCGGAAACGATGACCGGCCGGTCATCCAGCCCCAGCTCCTGCCTTGCGCATTGCTTCTCGGTGTAGATAAATTCCCGACGTACAGGCATACCCACCACCTCTACTTTGGAGGGATCCCGGTAATACTGTTTACTTTCCGGGAAGCAGACCAGTACGCGATCCACGAAGCGGGAGGCAAGCCTGGTGGTCATACCCGGCATAGCATTGCTTTCGTGGACACAGGTAGGAATCCCCATTTGGTGCCCCGCCAAAAGTGCCTGAAAGCTGGCATAGCCTCCAGTACCCACGATCACATTTGGGCGGAATTGACGGAAAAGCTTTTTGCATTTTCCAACGCCCCGCACTGTGGCACAGACTGCCTTGATATTGCCCCGAAGGGCACGAAAGGATTTAGAACGCCATATACCGTAAGCCGGTACGCATTCAAGTGCATAGCCTGCCTTGGGCACCAGCTCCTGCTCCAGCTCATCGCCGCCACCCACAAAAAGGATATTGCTGTCCGGGTGGTGTTCCTTCCAGATATTTGCAACGGCGATGGCCGGATTGATATGACCGCCGGTCCCGCCGCAGGTAAATACGATATTCATAGAATTTCCTCCTGCCGTGCTGCCCGGTTCCGTCCCCGGGAGACGCTTAGTAAAATACCCATTTCTGCCAGATTGACCGCCAGTGCGGTCCCGCCGTAGGAGAAAAACGGCAACGCCACACCGGTCGATGGCAGCAAATTGGTGACGACACCCATATTTAAAAGTGTCTGAACGGCGATTTGCGTGATCAGTCCGGCGGACAGCACCGTGGAAAATCGATCCGGTGCCCGCAGGGCGATCCAGTAGCCCCGCAGGATCAGTGCGCCGAACAGGCAAATGATCAAAAGCGCACCGGCAAGGCCCAATTCCTCGCACACCACCGCAAAAATATAGTCGTTATACTGAAAGGGCAAATACAGATATTTCTGCCTGCTTTTGCCGAAGCCCAGGCCGAATACGCCGCCGGAGCCAATGGCATACAGCGATTGCAGGATCTGATAGCCTGTATTGCCCGGATCCTCCTCCGGATGAAACCAGGCAGTGATCCGGTCACCGGCATAGCCCAGCAGGCTGACATATACCACCACAAACACAACTGCCGCCCCTGCCCCGGCCAGCAGCCAGCGACCACGGGTTCCGGCAATGAACATCATCACGACGGCCACCATACCCAGCAGCATAATGGCGGAAAGATGGCGTTCCAGCGCCAGGGGTACCAGAATCCCCATCAGGGCAGTGCCGAAGCCCAGTACCCCGAAGTGAAAGCTTTTCGCATCACTACCATAACGCCTAGTCAGCCGGGCAAGCAGCAATATCAGAGAGAACTTTGCGATCTCCGAGGGCTGAAACTGCAGCCCGGCCACACTGATCCAGCGCTTTGCCCCATTGACCGTCTGCCCAAAAAGCAGCACCAGCAGAAGCAACACAATGGAGAAGCCATAAAGCGGCCACGCCAGCTTTTCCCACACAGTGGCCGGCACACGGCTCAAAAAAGCCATTGCTGCCAGCCCAAGCAGGGCGCAGACCAGCTGCCTGGAAAGATAATGCACAGATGTGGCTCCGCCGGTATCATAGAGACTTTGGACACAGCTTGCAGAATACAGCATAGCCAGTCCTACTGTCAGCACCAGCAGGAGCAGCATAAGAAAAGGGATATCCACGCTTTCACCGCCACGCTTTATCAGGCGGCGTTCCTCTTTGGCATACAGAGCAGTCTCTGCAGCCATTTGGGGGCTCCTTTCTTCGTTACAGCGCACCCTGAACGCCCAGCCACGCAAGCAGGCACATCAGAGCGGAAACGGTGGAAAATACCAGTACGATCTTAACTTCCTTCCATCCGCATTTTTCGAAATGGTGATGGATCGGTGCCATCTTGAAAAAGCGCTTGCCGTGGGTGGCACGGAAATAGGCAAACTGGATCAGGTCGGAGACCACTTCCATCATATATACAAATCCCACCAGCAGCAGGATCAGAGGCATATTCAAAGCGAACGCCAGTGCGCACACCACGCCACCCAGGAAAAGGGAACCGGTATCTCCCATAAATATTTTGGCCGGATGCCAGTTATAAAACAAATATGCGATCAGACCGCCTACCAGGCAAGCCGGAAGCAGTGCCAGATCCCACAGGCCCTTGCAGCAGGCAACTGCCGCAAAAAAGAGCATTACAGGCACTGTGACAGTGGCACAAAGGCCATCGATGCCGTCGGTCAGATTCACGGCATTAACAGTACCCACCATAACAAACATAGCGAAAAAGATGTACACAATGGGATGAATGGCAAAGGTTACATTAACAAAGGGAATATACAGATCCGCTGTCATAACGCCCTGCCTGTAAAGGATATACAGGAAAATGGCGGAAACAGCCATTTGCAGTGCCATCTTTTGAAAAGCGGTCAGTCCCAGCTCACGCTTGAACTTCACCTTGCAGAAGTCGTCCAAAAAGCCCACCAGTGCAAAGCACAGTGCAAAGCCGAGGACATAATACACCGTATGGTCTTTCACAGTAAACAGATTTCCAAGCAGGCACAATATGGCCGCACCGATAAACATCAGTCCGCCCATCAGGGGAGTACCTGCCTTCACATTATGCCAGGTTGGGCCGATTTTATGGACGGACTGCCCCGCCTTCAGTGCGCGCAGCACCGGCAGAAGGATCAGTCCCAGTACACCGGACAGCACCGCACCGGCCAATCCGGTCAAAAGGATCCGCATCATAAGTTCTTCCTCCGATTTTTTCTCTTGTATCCGGCAGCAGCCTTACGAGGCTCCACCAAGGCCTTGCAGGAAGCACTCCATACAAAGCTCCATTTTCATACCCCGGGAGCCCTTGAAAAGCAATACATCGCCGGGCTGATGCAGGGCAAGCAGGCTCTGCGCCAGTGCTTCCCGGCTGCTGTAATGCCACGCCTTTTCCATACCGGCATTTTTTGCCCCGAAAACGGTCTGTATACTTTCCTCACCAAAGCAAAGCAGAAGATCCGCCTTTTCTGCCGCCAGTACACCAGCATTGTAGTGTGCCTGCCGGCTGTGATCTCCAAGCTCCAGCATATCGCCCAGCACGGCGATCCTTCTGCCCTGCCGGTTTCCCAGCACCCGCAGAGCCGCCGCCATAGATTCAGGGCCGGCGTTATAGCAATCGGAAATGATCGTGCAGCCGGCTGCGGAAAAGATCTCCTGCCGCCCTGCCATAGTCTGGAACGTTCCCAGTGCAGCAGCGATTTTCTCCGGTGCAATTCCCATTTCCAGGCCTACACTGACCGCCGCCAGCGCATCGGGCACATAGTGCCTGCCCTCCAGCGGGAGGCAGACCGGGAAGCTTTTCCCGGCAGTCACAACGATAAAGGACAGTGTGCCCTCCCTTTCCGTCACATTCTCGCAGCGAACGGCACAGGCGCCGTTTTCTACTCCAAAATACGCCTTTTGTATGGAAAGCTGCTCCCGGCAGCCCCACAAATAGGGATCATCGCCGTACAGAAGAAGCTTACTGTCCTTTTTCATTCCCTGTGTGATTTCCAGCTTTGCCCGGAGGATTCCCTCCTGAGAGCCGAGATTTTCGATATGCATCGTACCGATATTGATGATCACACCGATATCCGGCTGTGCCAGCCCGGAAAGATAAGCGATCTCTCCAAAATGGCTCATACCCATTTCCAGAACAGCCACCTGGGTATCCGGCTCCATTGCCAGCACGGCGGCAGGCAGTCCCAAATCGTTATTATGGTTTGCCGGGGTCTTGCTGACACGGTAGGTGCTTTCCAAAATCGTGGCGATCATTTCCTTTGTGGTGCTTTTGCCCACGGAGCCGGTCACGCCGATGACCTTCGCTCCCATATGGCGCAGATACCCTGCCGCCATACGGCCCAATGCTATGCGAGTATCCTCCACCAAAATGGCGGGAACCTCCGGCACCGGACGGCTGCACAGCACAGCGACTGCGCCCCGCTCCACCGCACCGGGAATAAAATTATGCCCGTCTCTTGCGGCAACGATGGCCACAAACAGCTCCCCGGGCTGCAGCTTTCTGGAATCAATGCTTGCACCCGAAAAGGTTACATTTTCATACTGGGGCTCTACCCTTCCGCCGCACCAGGCGGCAGCCTGCCCCAAGGTAATATTGGCCATTGCCATTCCTCACTTACAAATATTCCGCGACCACTTCGCGCTCATCCAAATGGTTTTTCACGCCCATGATCTCCTGATAAGTCTCGTGTCCCTTACCTGCCAGAACAATTATATCATCTTTTTCCGCAATGTCCATAGCATAGTGGATGGCCTCTACCCGATTTTCAATGACAACGCAGTTGCTTTGATCCTCAACACCCCGCAAAATGTCCGCAATAATGGCGTGGGGGTCCTCCGTCCGGGGATTATCTGAGGTGATGACCGCGATATCTGCTTTCTGCGCACCGATTCTGCCCATAATCGGGCGTTTGACCGGGTCGCGGTCACCACCACAGCCGAACACGGCAATCAGCCGGCCGGTACAGAAGTCCCTGACAGAGGAAAGCACATTTTCCAGGCCATCGGGCGTATGCGCGTAATCGATCAATATCGTGTAGTCCTTCCCCAAAGTGGGAATCACCTCTACCCTACCCTTTACGCCTTTGGCTGTTTTAAGTGCTTCTGCGCTTTCCTCCAAGGATATTCCAAGCTGCAAGCATATTCCTAACACCGTTAAGGTGTTATACACGGTAAATCTTCCGGGGATAGGCAGCTCCACCGGTACCTGCTTTCCTGCATACTCTGCGGTAAAACGGATCCGGTCAGACAGCAGGCAAATGTCCTTGGCCGTCAGATCTGCCTGTCCTTTGACACCAGTGGTCAGCACGCAGGTACTTTCCATATCGCAGATCTGCGTATGCCACGGGTCATCCCCATTGATCACTGCCTTATCGCAACGGCGGAACAATTCCGCCTTTGCCTGGCAGTAAGCTTCCATAGTTTTATGAAAATCCAAATGATCCTCTGTCAAATTGGTAAATGCGGCAACATCGTAATGCACACCACCGACCCGCTCCAAAGCCAATGCGTGGGAGGATACCTCCATCACACAGCAGGTGCAGCCGGATGCCACCATTCTGGCAAAGAGTGCCTGAAGATCCGGGCTTTCCGGCGTGGTTCTTTCGGTGGGCACCGATTCCCTGCCAATCAGGTTCTCCATGGTGCCCACCAAGCCTACCTTTACACCCCGGACGGTTTCCAGAATGTGTTTTACCAGCAGCGTAACGGAGGTTTTTCCGTTGGTGCCGGTCACGCCAATCATACATAGCTTTTTCGCCGGTTCGCCGTAGAAGTTTGCGGCGATCTGCGCCATAGCCAGCCGGTCATTTTCCACAAGCACATAGGGCACAGACTGCTCCGGTGCCTTTGCCGTAACGATCACGGTTGCCCCTTTTTCCACGGCAGTCGGAATAAACCGGTTGCCATCGGTGGCAAAGCCGGAGACTGCCATAAACAAATCGCCCGGCTGAACCTTTCTGGAATCGAAAGCAATTCCTGAAATATCTGTATTCTCATCTGCGTGGATAGCAAGTACCTCCACATTGTGAAGAAGCTGAGTTAATTTCATATCTTTCTCCTTTGTATATCAATCCTGCACACCGGTATTGGCAAAGCGCAGGCGAAGGACAGTGCCAAAGGGCACCCGTGTACCGGCAGCCCAGGATTGGGAAACCACCGTTACAATTTCTTTTTCCGCCGTGTTCCCCTCTGCCAGAATATAAAGCCCATACTTTTCCGCAAGCTGCTGTGCCTGCAGCATATTCAGGCCAAGAAAATCAGGAACGGTGACCTCCGTCTCATTCTGCATCTGGCCAAAATACAGCAGTACCTCGCTTTTCCCGGAAACCTGCGTACCCGGCGCGGGGATCTGCCCGGTGACACAGGAGGCATCCCCTTTTTGCACCGGAACAAGGGTTTTTTCCTTTGCCAGGCGCTGTGCCCCAGTGGCATTGAGCCCGGTAAAGTCCGGAACGATCACACTCTGCCCGGCCGGATCTCCGGTTGCATAGCTGCGATGCACCCCAAGATAGGGCAAAATATCCTCCAGCACCGCCCCAACGGTAGGTGCCGCCATAACACCGCCGGATATATACAGCCCGGTAGAACGGGATGGGGTGTCCAAAGCGACCAGTACAATATACTCCGGATCGTCCATCGGTGCAACCCCTACGAAGGAGACAATTTTATCCAGTGTGGGTTTTCCATTTTCATCCAGCACATCAATTTTCTCGCTTGTGCCGGTCTTGCCGCCAACAGAAAAGCCGTAAACCGCAGCATTTTTTGCCGTTCCCTCGGACACAACAGAGGCCAGCAGGCGGCACATCGTGCTGGAGGTTTCCTCCCGGATGACCTGCCGCAAAACGGTGGGCTCCTGCCGGAGAACCGTTCTGCCCTCACTGTCAAGCACCTCGGAGACCAGATACGGCTCCAGCAAATAGCCGCCATTGACCACTGCGGCAATCCCACGAACAAGCTGCAGCGGGGTCAGCTTAAAGGTCTGTCCAAAGGAACCGGAGGTCAGGGAGGCTGTTCCCCATTTCTGCGTATCCACGATCAAAGCTTTATCAAAGAATACGCCCTTGCTTTCGCCGGAAAGATCGATTCCCGTCTTTTCCATAATGCCAAAGCTTTTCACATATTCATAAAACCGCTCCCCGCCAAGGCTCAAGGCGATATTGGCAAAAGCGATATTGCAGGAATTCTGCAACGCCTGTGAAGTATGCTGGGCACCGTGACCGGCTGCCCGCCAGCAATGCAGGAGCTGACTTCTGCCGGGGATATTGGCGGTTCCGCCGCAGTAAAAGCTGCTGTCCAATGTAACCGCACCGCAATCCAGTGCCGCTGCAAGTGTCAGCACCTTAAAGGTGGAGCCCGGCTCATAGCCATCGGAAATGCACCGGTTCCGCCACTGCCTGAGCTGTGCCTGAGAAAGTGCCTGCCCATAGCGGGTCTTCGCCTGCACATAGGCATCAGACCCCTCCGGCTGTGACAGATATGCCTGCTGCAATTGCAGAAGCTTTTCCGCCTCCGTGCTGTCTGCGATCTCCAGGTAAGCGTTGGGATCGTAGCTTCCCAATGTAGCCATTGCCAGTATTTCACCGGTTTTGACCTGCATTACCATACCGAAGGCACCGTTTTGCACATCATACCGGTCAATGGCTGCTGCCATCTGCTTTTCCAGGCAGGCCTGCACCGTGGTATCTATCGTCAAAATCACATCGCAGCCGCCCTTGGCGGCCAGATACGCCTCATAGGAATAGGGCATATCCGTTTCGTGATTTCCCTTTCCGGTGATGACCTTTCCGGCCGTGCCGGAAAGATAGCTGTCATAGGCCGCTTCGATGCCCTCCGAGCCGGTGCCGGAAGCATTGACAAAGCCGATCACCTGAGCGGCCAGGGTGCCACGGGGATAATACCGGTGGGTAGATGGTTCAATATGGATACCGGAAATCTCCTGCTGCCGGATATAGGATCGGAGCTTTCCTGCAGTCTCCTCCGATATACCGGCGGCAATCTGCTCATAACGCAGTGCAGTGTTTTGGGATCGTCTGTAGATCCTCCCAGGGTCTTCTTCCAAAAGCTCCCCCAAATCCAGGGACAGCTTTTCCACATCCACCCCGGACTGTCGAAGCTCCCGGGGATTTAAGTATACATTGCCCACGCTTTCCGAGCAGGCAAGGATGTTCATATTACAGTCGTAGATCGTGCCTCTGTGTGCACTGACCGCAGTGGAACGGGTTTGATTGCTCTGCGCCTTTTCCCGGTAGGTCTCATACTGCACAACCATCAGGTCATACAGCCGCAGAGCCACCGGAAGAAACAGCACGATCCCAAGCAGAGCCCCCACCGCCATAATCCGGCGATGCTGCCCGCTGTCGGCACGAATGCGCCCTATTTTCTTCCCTTTTCCACGCTGTTTCATACATCCCCGACCCTTCCGTAAAATGGGCAGCAAGGGGATCCCTCGCCGCCCATTCGAGCTGCTATTTCAGTCTATTGGTCGGGGCGATCTTTATGCAAAAAGATTGCTTAAAAACGCAAGAACCTGCTCCCAGGCGGTAGGCTCCCGGGTCTGCGGTGCAGCGGCCTGCAATGTGATGGTCACGCTCTGCGCCTGTGCCTTTGGCACCATTCCCAGTGCCTGAGCAGTTCTTTCCACCTCCTGAAGATCCAAACCGGATCGGTAGGCCTCCGTCAGTGCCGCTTTTTCCTCGCTGAGCTGCTGTACATACGCCTCCATAACCGCTCTTTCTTCCTTCACGGTATGAAGCTGGCTCAAGCCCACTGCCATAGCGATCACTAGAACGACCGCCACCAAAAGGCTCCCCACGGCTACCGGATCCAGGTAGACCACAGTCTTTCTCTGCCGGGCAGGTCTTGCGTGCCTGCGGGGAGTCTGTACGGGAACAGTCGGGGCGATCTTGCGTGCGGCTGAGCCGTCTGTATAAAAGTTTACATATAAGATCTCATTTTTTTGAGCCAACTGTATTCCCGCCTTTCGATTATTTTGAAAACTGACAGTCTTTTACAGCTTTTCACATACTCGCAGCTTTGCGCTGCGGCTGCGGGGGTTCTCCTCCAACTCCATTTCCGTTGCGGTGATAGGCTTACGGCTGATCAGCTTTACCAGCGGCTTTTTCCCACACACGCAGACCGGGAAGCTGGGTGGGCAGGTGCAGCCCTTTGCCCATTCATTCATTCCCTGCTTAACGATCCGATCCTCCAGAGAATGGAAGGTGATGATTGCCAGCCGACCGCCGGGATTGAGCAATCCGGCCGCATCGGTCATTATTTTCTCCACCGCGCCCAATTCATCATTGACCGCGATGCGAATCGCCTGAAAGCTTCGCTTTGCCGGGTGTTGCTTCTCCCGCAGAGCTGCAGGGGGCATAGCACCGCGAATAATATCCACCAGTTCCAAAGTGGTCTCAATAGGCTTTTCTTCCCGCCGGCGGCAAATGGCCGCGGCAATCTGCGGGGCATAACGCTCTTCTCCATAGGTGTAAAGGATCCGCTTCAGCTCCTCCTGAGACCAGGTGTTCACCACTGTGGCGGCACTCAGGCTGTCGCTGCCATTCATACGCATATCCAGTGGTGCATCGGCCATATAGGAAAAGCCACGCTGCCCATCGTCAAGCTGGGGAGAGGAAACGCCAAGATCCAGCAAAATACCGTCTACACCGGCAATGCCCAAATCCGAAAGCACCTGCTTCATCTGGCAGAAATTGGCGTGCACCAAAGTCACTCGGTCGCTCCAGGGGGCCAGCCGCTCTTTGGCAGCAGCCAGTGCCACCGGATCCCGGTCGATCCCGATGAGCCGGCCGGTGGTAAGCCGCTGCGCAATACACCGGGAATGCCCGGCACCACCCAGGGTACCATCCACATAAATACCCTCCGGCTTGATGTTCAGCCCATCGATGCAGGGCTGAAGCAGCACGGAAATATGATGAAAATCACTCATAAGCCAATGGCCTCCAGGGAAGCCAAAAGCTTTTCCGGAGTAAGATTCTCCGCTTCAAAGCGGCGGAACTCCTCTGCATCCCAAATCTCCGCCTGACCGGCACGGCCAACGATCATAACCTCCCGGCCAATGCCTGCGTATTCCAGCAGGAATGGTGTCAGTATAAAGCGGAACTGCTTATCCGGGCTGCACTGTGTGGCGTTCATAAAAATCAAGCTGGTTGCGGCGGAACGCTGAGAAATGGGCAGTGCGTTATAATTTTCGCTCAGTGTCGCCCAGTCCCGGTCTGTATAAACCGTCAGGCAGCGATGGCCGCAGTTGACACCCAGTGTCACAAAGAAATCCTGACCCAGCTCTTCCCGCAGCTTTGCGGGAACAAAGAGACGGTTTTTATCGTCTAACTTTGCGGGATACTTTCCGATCATACGACCACCACCTTTCCATTTTCCTCCACTTTTCATCCACTTTGCTCCATTTACTGACAGTATAACGGATTAAAACAGAAAAATCAATATTTTTATCCAAAATATTTCAAATTTTTTTCGCAAAAACCGCCATTTTTCGAATTTTAGAACGGTTGTTCTAAAATGGGATACTTTGTCCGGCGGCGTCTCAGAAAAAGCGCACGCCATCCGCCTCCACTGCACAGCGGATCTTATTGGGCTTCTTTCCGGTACTCAGCAAAAAGGCGGCCAAAGGTGCCTCCACCTTTTCCTGCACCAGACGGCGGATATCCCGGGCACCACCGGGAAGCGGCCGGTTTTCCAGCAGCCGTGTTGGAAGCGCCTCCGGCAGCAAAAGCTGTATTCCGCTGCCGGAGGCGCGCTTTTGCAGCCGGGCAAGGTATTTTTCCACAATTTTCTCCATATCCCCCTGTTCCAGCCTGCGGAAAACCACCACCGCATCCAGTCTTCCCAAAAATTCCTGCGTAAAATGCTCGGAAAGTGCCTTTTGCGTCCGCTGGGTACGGTCTGCCGGCTGGAAGCCCAAGCCGTTTTCCTTCAGCTCTCCTCCCACATTGGAGGTCATAGCAACCACTGCATTGCGGAAGCTGACCCGCCGGCCAGTGGAATCTGTCAGCACCCCTTCCTCCATAATCTGCAGCAGGATCCCTGTCACATCCGGATGGGCCTTTTCCAGCTCATCCAGCAGCACAAGGCAATAGGGTCTGCGACGTACAGCCTCCGTCAGCTTGCCGCCCTCCTCATAGCCCACATAGCCCGGCGGCGCACCGATCAGCCTGGCCACAGACTGCTTTTCCATAAATTCCGTCATATCCAGCCGGATCATCGCCTCTTCCTTGCCGAAAAGCTCCCGTGACAGTGCCCGGCACAGCTCCGTCTTTCCCACACCGGTGGGGCCGGTCAGCAGCAGACTTGCCACCGGGCGTTTTTCATCCCGCAGGCCGGACAGACCGGTGCGGACAGCACGGCACACCTTTGCAACCGCCGCCTCCTGCCCAACCACCTGCCGGGAGACGGCGTTTTCCAGATTCAGGAGCCGTGTCCGCTCATTTTCCGAAAGTCTGCCTGCCGGGATGCCGGTGCGCACCGATACTGCCCAGGCCACATCTCCGGCAGTGACGGCCTTGACCCGCTTTCCCTCGGCACTGCGGGCAGCCATTTTCCGCATTCGATCCCGAAGCTCTGCCGCCCGCTCAAACTGACTGCTTTTCACTGCATCGCTCAACTCCTGCTCCAGAGCAAGATGCGCCGTCAGCCGTGGGGCAATCAGCTCCTCCATACGGGCGTGGGAGGCACCTTCATCCAAAAGATCAATGGCCTTATCCGGCAGAAAAAGCTCCGGCAGATACCGGACGGAAAGCCGGATTGCCTCCGAAAGTGCTTCCTCTGTGATCCGCAGACGGTGATGCTTCTCCAGTCCCGGCTTCAGCCCCCGCAGGATTTCCATTGTCTCCGCCAGCCCCGGCTCATCCACCCGCACCGGCCGGAACCGCCGCTCCAGTGCGGGATCCTTCTCAATGTATTTTCGGTATTCCTCCAATGTGGTTGCACCCAGCATCTGCAGCTCTCCTCTGCCCAGCGCAGGCTTAAAGATATTCGCCGCATCTATGGCTCCCTCCGCTGCACCGGCGCCGACGATGGTATGCATTTCATCCACAAAGAGAATCACATCCCCGCTGCGGCGAATCTCTGCCAGCACATCCCGCAGCCGCTCCTCAAATTCTCCCCGGTACTTGGTGCCCGCCACCAGGCTTGCCATATGCAGGCTGACCAGCCGCTTGTTTTTTAATTGGGGCGGCACATTTCCCGTGGCCATTCTCTGTGCCAGTCCCTCCGCGATGGCAGTTTTCCCCACCCCCGGCTCCCCGATCAGAGCCGGATTGTTCTTATGCTTTCGGCTGAGAATGCCGATGACCATATCGATCTCCTTCTGCCTGCCGATCACCGGCTCCATCGTCCCGGCCTTCTGAATGAGATCCTCACTGAATTGATCCAACAGCTTCGTATGAAACGCCTCCCTGTTTCCTTTTTCGTATTCCGACTGCCGCTCCACCGTCTGGCTGAACAGCCGCCCTGGCTCCACGCCGCAAAGCAGCATCAGCTCCTGTGCCTGTGTGTTTTCCTGGCGCAGCAGGGACAAAAGAATGTGGACAGGACGGATCATCGTGCAATGCTGCGCCTGTGCTTCCAGCCCTGCTCCCCGAACAATGGCACACGCCTTCTCGGAAAAGCCCTGAGGTAGCGGCAGCTCTGCTGTCCCGCTGCCATAAAGCAGCACGGTCAGCCTGCGCAGAAGGGGCTCCTCCAGACCCGCCATCCGGAGCATCTGCCCTGACTGCCCCGGCTCCTGAGAAAGGGCAAGCAGCAGGTGGATGCTGCCCACATAGCTGTGCCCCAGTGCCCGTGCCTGACGGGCGGCCAGCAGCAACAGCCTCTGGCTGCCGGCTGTAAAACGCATACCATCCCCCCCTGTCAAAGGATTGTGACCAACGGGGCGGAAAAATATACGGAATTTTTTTCAAAAAAACATTGCATTTTATTAAAATCGTGTTAGAATAGATTTGCGCCGGTTTCCCGGTGCCACCGATAAAACATAATTGGAGGGAAAATCATGGCTTACAATATTACCGATGCCTGCGTAATGTGCGGCAGTTGTGCTGATAACTGCCCCGTTGAGGCAATCTCCGAGGGTGACGGCAAGTACGTTATCGATGCAGACATCTGCGTTGACTGCGGCACCTGTGCTGACAACTGCCCTGTTGAAGCAATTGAGGAAGGCTGATTCTCCGATTTTGCTATCAGCCTGCACTCCGGCCCCCCGGCAGTGCAGGCTGTTTTATTTTATAAAGGTAGGATAAGCCTATGGAATATCTCAGCCACGGGATCACGCTGGAGCTTTCCCCGGGTGCATTCCCTTTGAGCACCGATTCGATGGCATTGGCCGGCTTCGCCCGGCTGCCAAAAAATGCCCGGGTGCTGGATCTTGGCTCCGGCTGCGGCACACTGGGGCTTCTGCTCTGTGCCGGTCGGGAGGACTGCAGCATTACCGGGATTGAGCTTTCTGCGCAGGCGCATCAAATGGCAATGGAAAACGCCCGGCGAAATGGTCTATCCCATCGTCTTACCAGTCTATGCGCCGATGTGCGGGAAGTCCCCTCTTTTTTGGAGCCCGGCTCCTTTGATGTGTGCATTTCCAATCCCCCTTATTTTACAGGCGGCTTTCGAAGTACCTCCCACGGGCAGGCACGGCATACGGACACCTGTCCAACAGGCAGCCTGATGGCTGCGGCAAAATGGGCTCTGCGTTACGGCGGCGACTTTTTTCTGGTGCATAAGCCGGAAATGCTGGCACAGCTTTGCCATCTTGCCTCGGTTCACGGTCTGGAGCCAAAGCATTTGAAGCTTCTTCGCCACCGGGAGGGCGGCAATGTATCCCTCATTTTGCTGCAATGCCGCAAGGGTGGAAAGCCCGGGCTGACCCTGACAGAGGATGCCCTTTGGCAGGCAGACGGCTCCCCCACTTCCTACTGCCGGGCGCTATATCACAAGGAGGTCGCAGTATGACCGGAATGCTCTATTTAGTTCCCACCCCCATCGGAAATTTGGGAGATATCTCCCCCCGTTGCCGGGAAACGCTGGAAAAAGCGGATTTTATTGCAGCTGAGGATACCCGTGTTACCCTGAAGCTTCTGAATTACCTGGGGATCAAAAAAAGCCTTGTCAGCTACTACGAGCATAACAAGGCGCAAAAGGGCGGCTGGATCGTGGAGCGGATTTTGGCAGGCGAAACCTGTGCGCTGGTATCCGATGCCGGAAGTCCCGCCATCTCCGATCCGGGCGAAGAGCTTGTGAAGCAATGTGCACAGGCCGGTATCTGTGTATGTGCCATTCCCGGCCCCTGTGCCGTGATCACCGCACTGAGCATTTCCGGGCAAAGCACCGGCAGGTTCTGCTTTGAGGGTTTCCTATCCACGGCGAAGAAAAGCCGCCGGGAGCATCTGGAGAGCCTAAAAGGAGAACGGCGCACTATGATCTTCTATGAGGCGCCCCACAAGCTGCTTGCCACACTGGAAAGTATGGCAGAGGTATTTGGCGGAGAACGGCCCATCAGCCTTTGCCGGGAGCTTACCAAGCTTCATGAGGAAGTGATCCGCACCACCCTTTCCGGTGCCATTGCACTGTATCAGCAAGCACCGCCCAAGGGTGAATTTGTCCTGGTGCTGGCCGGTGCACCGGAGCAGGCTGAGAAAAAGCCTACCGCCACGGATGCCAAAGCCCGGGTGCAGGCGCTGATGGAAAGCGGTATGAGCCGCAAGGATGCGGTCAGGCAGACCGCACAGGAGCTGAACCTGCCCAAAAACGCCGTCTATGAGGCTGCTTTGGAGGAATAACCGCCAATGGATATTACAGCGTACGCTGTCTTGAAAAGAAAAAAACATTTTTTATAAAGCGAGGTAACCATATGAGAAAGAAACCGATTACCAAAGAACAGATCCAGGCACGGAAAGAGGAGATCATGGAGCAATGCTTTGACTGCTATGCTGACATGGGTTTCCACGGAACAGGTGTCAAGGCACTGGCCAAGTACTGCGGATGCACCGCCGCAAACCTTTACACCTATTTTGAAAATCTGGAGGATCTGATCATTCAGTCCACTGCCTACTGTATGAGCAAGGTCGAGGACGACTTTATGGCGAATGCCCCCACGGATGTGGAGGCTCTTTGGAAGTTCATTGACGAGATCCCCTACTGGACAGCAGAAAAGCACGGAAAGAAATACCGCCTGATGTATCAGATCTACACACACCCCAAATATAGACAGTACGGTCAAAAATTCTTTGAGGGCGTAGATCAGCGCTACACCGATTATGCAAAGCTTTTGGAAAGCAGGCTGGGCATTCCTTATGAAAAGCTGACCCCGCTGATCTTCATTCTGATTCGTGCCTGCGTGCATTACGCCCTGTTTGAGGATGAATTCTATCTCAAATCACAGATCGCTGTACTGAAGGAAGCTCTGGAGCTGTTTATCGCCAAGTACAACCGTAAAGCCTGATGCATAAAAAAACTCCGTGGAGTCGTCGGTGAACCGCACCCCGTCAAGAGGACAATGAAATAATATAAAAATTTTGTAGAGATG
>CAZTNP010000029.1:0-19831 GCA_964615545.1 uncultured Oscillospiraceae bacterium
CGGCAGAGCTGGCGTTCTACTCCCGTGCCACCACGGATATTGAGTATCAGTTCCCCTTTGGCAACGGCTGGGGCGAGCTGTGGGGCATTGCCGACCGGACGGACTACGACCTAGGCCGCCATCAGGAGGCCTCCGGCAAGGCGCTGGATTACTACGATCAGGAGAGCAACGAGCACTACATTCCCTATGTGATCGAGCCCAGCCTGGGTTGCGACCGTGTGGCGCTGGCATTTTTGTGCGAGGCATACGACGAGGAGGTCGTGGGTCAGAATAAAAACGGCAAGGACGATGTGCGCACCGTTCTGCGCCTGCATCCGGCACTGGCTCCCTTCAAGGCCGCCGTTCTGCCCCTGTCCAAAAAGCTCAGCCCCAAGGCCGAGGAGATCTACCACGAGCTGCAGAAGGACTTTATGGTTGACTTCGACGATGCCGGCTCCATTGGCAAGCGTTATCGCCGGGAGGATGAGATCGGCACGCCCCTGTGTATCACCGTGGACTTCCAAACCGTGGGCGACGATACCACCGAGGCAGATAACTGCGTGACCGTCCGTGACCGGGACACCATGGAGCAGGTGCGTATCCCCATCAGCCACCTGAAGGAATATATCGCCGAAAAGTGCAGATTTTAATTAGCAGACATTTTTGCCAAACCGTCCTTTTCCGGGCGACACGATTTGAATACCGCATTTTTTCAAAATCTTTGATTTTTTCCTGATTTTCGGGCGTACCGCCGGTTCGGTACGCCCGTTTTTTATGTTTTTTGGGGTTTTTCTTGACTTTGCAGGCAGAACAGGATAGAATAGTAAAAACTCGCTGAAAGAGGGTTCTGCTATGGATAACAAACTGGAAAGAAAATACGGCCTGTTCACCGCCATCTGTATGGTCGTGGGCATTGTGATCGGCTCCGGCGTTTTCTTCAAGGCGCAGACGATCCTGCAAAAAACCGGCGGCGATATGCCCCTGGGTATTTTGGCCTGGCTCATCGGCGGCGCCATTATGCTGGTGTGCCTGCTGACCTTCTCCTTTATGGGGCAGAAGTATGAGCGGGTCAACGGCCTGGTGGATTACGCGGAAGCCACCGTCAGCCCCCGCTATGGCTATCTGATGGGCTGGTTCAGTGCCACCATCTATTTCCCCGGTATGACCTCCGCGCTGGCGTGGCTGTCTGCCCGCTATACGCTGGAATTCATCACCTCTGCCTTCCCCGCCTTTCCTATGACCATCCCCGCCGCCGAGGGCGGTTGCCTGATCGGCCCGGAATGTATGGCACTGACACTGATCTTCCTCTGCGGCACCTATGCGGTCAACACCCTGTCTCCCAAGACCGCCGGCAAGCTGCAGACCGGCACCACTATCATAAAGCTGATTCCTCTGCTGCTGATGGCTGTGGTCGGCCTGATCATCGGTGCCCTCAGTGGCACTTTGCAGGAAAACTTCCGGACAAATGCGGTAGTGGAAAATGCGGCGGCCTCCCCGCTGTTTGCCTCCGTCTGTGCCACGGCCTTTGCCTATGAGGGCTGGATCATTGCCACCTCCATCAACTCCGAGATTCGGGATTCCAAGCGGAATCTGCCCAAGGCACTGATCATTGGCGGCATTACCATCGTGGTGATCTACATTTTCTATTATGTAGGTGTCGCCGGCGGTGCCACCAATCAGGAGCTGATCGATGTTGGCGCCAATGTGGCCTTTACCAACCTGTTCGGCGGTGTGTTTGGCAATGTGCTCAACCTCTTCGTTGCCATCTCCTGCCTGGGCACCACCAACGGCCTGATGATGGGCTGCACCCGGTGTATGTACTCCCTTGCCACCCGTGGTGAAGGGCCCGATCCGGAAAAGTATGCCCAGGTGGACAAAAAGACCAATATGCCCACCAACTCCGCCATTTTTGCCCTGATGATCACGGCGGTATGGTTCCTGTATTTCTACCTGACGAATTTGGCAGGCACCTGGACAGGCCCCTTCGTGTTCGACTCCACAGAGCTGCCAATTATCACCATCTACCTGATGTATCTGCCCATTCTGATCCAGTGGATGCGGAAGGAAACGGATCAGCCGCCTCTGCGCCGGTTCGTCCTGCCCTGCCTTGCACTGTGCGGCAGCGTATTTATGGTGATCGCCTGTATTTTCAGCCACGGCATCGGCTGTGTCTGGTACCTGATCGTCTTCGCCATCGTGATGGCCATCGGCTTCGCCCTGAATACAGGCAAAAAATCCAAAAGTCTCTGATAAAGCAAAAAAGACTGCCGTAAAGCGTTGCGGCAGTCTTTTTGATTGCGGATATCATCCTTGGGTGGGGAGCAGAGCGGTGTAAGCCATCGCATAAGCGGTTTGCAGGTAGGGGGTGGCAAACCAGCTCATTGCCAGCGTAAGCAGGGCATAAACGAGATAGAAGATCAGATTGGCAAGCTCTGCGGGCAGGGGCAGCGTTACCCCCAGCAGGGCGAGCAACTCCGGCACATAGACCGTCAGGGAGATCAGAGCGATCAGCAGATAATACCACCAGAAGCTCAGATCCAGCCGAAAAAGCTTCCATTTGCTCCCCTTTGTCATCCGGTTGCTCAGCAGCATTGCGGCCATAGCACCCATCGGCAGCTCATCGACCAAAAGGTACTGGCTCATTCGCAGCCGGTAATGCAGCCAAAGCAGCACACCGCAGTAAACCGCAAGAAACAGAAGCATTGCAGGAAGCATCGCCTGCAGCAGCAGCGCCGGCGAAGCCTGCCCCAGCGCAGTGGCATAACCGGTAGGATCGGACAGATCCAGCTGGGAAAGCAGCGTTTCCATTGCCCCGTTGGCAGGCAGAAAGCCACTCAGGAGCATAACCACATTGCCGCAGACCATAGCCGCCGCAAAATAGAGAAGCAGCATCAGCAGTCCGTGGCGCAGCAGCGGGCCGACACGCTGAAAGCCCCGGGTCAGCATCCGGTTTTCGACAGGCTGATTCCGGACGACCCGCAGAGAGGTATACAGTATGCCCGCAGACCAGAAGGGCAGCAGAATGTTGACAGCGGCAGACAGCGTGGTCTGTGCCGTCTCCAGAATGGTGCGGGTGCCGATGCCGGAAAGTCCGCCGGTATGGCTGACAGCCTGGCTCAGTGCCAGATCCGCCAGTGCCACCAGCACCAGTGTCAGCATCGTCACAAAGCTGTGAAACAGCACGGTTTTTCGGTATGCCCACCGATCTTTCTCCAGGCATTGCCGTGCCTGAACCTTGATCAGGCGGTGGTCAAAAGCTTCCATTGTTTTTTCTCCTTGTGCATTGATATAAAATATGGTATGATACGGTAAACAGAATTTACCGGGGGTGATCCTATGACATTGGGGGAAAAGCTGAAGGCCGCCCGGCTGGAGGCGGGACTTTCCCAGCGGCAGCTTTGCGGTGACATCATCACCCGCAATATGCTCTCTCAAATTGAAAACGGAACGGCAAAGCCCTCCTTTGCCACCCTTCAGGCACTTTGCGCCCGTCTGCAAAAGCCGGTGAGCCAGTTTGTGGAGGGCTGGAGTGGGGATGGGCTTGCTCTGCTGGAGCGGGCCGCCGGATTGCCGCCAAAGCAATCCCTGAAGCTGCTGAAGGACTACTCTCCCTCCCAGCCTTTGCCGGACAGCATTCACGCCTTTCTGACGGCGCAGTGCTGTATGGCACTGGCCGAGGAGGCCATCGGGGAAAAACGGATGGGGCTTGCCCGGGAATACCTTCACCGGGCGGTGCTGTCGGGGGCTGATACCCAGGTGCTTTTGCAGCGGCAGCTTCTTCTGCTGCAGCATCAGGCCGGGGATGCCGCCCCGGAGGCACTGGCAGACCGTCTGCCGGACAACACTGCCGAGCAGCTTTTGCGGGCAGAAGCTGCCCTTTCCCGGTCGGAGCCGGAAAGATGCCTTGCCTTTTTGCAGGGAGCGGACAGACAGACCCCCGCACTTTTGCTGCTGCGGGGCAAGGCTCTGCTGGCAATGGCGGAGTACCCTGCAGCTGCCCGGTGTTTTGCCGCCGTGGAGGAAACCTTTCCCCGGCAGGTCTATCCGCTTTTGGAGCAATGCTACCGGGAAACAGGGGATTTTGAAAAGGCGTACCGGTACGCCTGCAAGCAGCGTTAACGCAATCCGTCGGTAAGAGAGGTCTTGCCGGCGGTTTTTGCATCCCGGTGCTTGATCACCCTGGCCGGACAGCCGACGGCCACCGTCTCCGGGGGCACATCCCGGGTCACCACGGCCCCGGCACCGACTACGGCACCGCTACCCACGCAGACCCCCTCCAATATCACCGCATTGGCACCGATCAGCACCCCGTCGCCGATCACCACCGGGCGGCTACTTTCCGGCTCCAGGATCCCTGCCAGCACGGCACCTGCGCCGATATGGCACCGCCGGCCAAGCCGCACGCCGCTGCCCAGCACAGCCCCCATATCCACCATAGTTTCCTCGCCGATGACCACGCCGGTATTGACGATGGCTCCCATCAGGATCACGGCATTTTTGCCAAGCTGCACCCCATCCCGCAGGATGGCACCGGGCTCGATTCGGGCGGCAGCCTCCCGAATATCCAGCAGCGGAAGGGCACTGTTTCGCCGGTCGCACTCCACCACCAGGTCTGTGATCCGGTCTGCATACCGGGTCAGGCTTCTTTTGACAGTCTCCCACGATCCCATCACCAGCTTGCAGCCGTCGCTGCCGGAAAACACCCGGCAATCGGGAAAGGGCACCGGTGCATTTTCCCAAATATACGCCCAGACAGGGGTATGCCTTGGTGCATTGCGGATTTTTTCAACCAATCGATCCATATTGACCTCCTTTAATGGTATCACCATTTTATGCAAAATACAAGCAGGAAATGGCTGCATAGACTATGGGGGAGGTGATTATTTGCAAATTATTCACGATCGGCGCAGACTGCACGCTTTGGCAGAGCTGGGCAGCCATCTGCCCCAAACCCTTGCCTATCTGCGAGGCTGTCTGTCTCCCCTGAAATGCCGGGTGTGGGAGGCAGCCCCCGGCTCCCTGTGCGCGTGGTTTGATTTCGGTCAAAGGGATTGTATCGGCTTTCGTGCCGATACGGACGGCCTACCCATTCAGGAAAAAAACGGCCTGCCCTGGCAGTCTGTCCATCCGGGCTGTATGCACGCCTGCGGCCACGACGGCCACACCGCTATGCTGCTGGAGCTGGCACGGCGGCTGAATCGGCGGAAAGCCCTGTTTTGCAATGTGCTGCTGATTTTTCAGTGTGCGGAGGAAACGGTAGGCGGTGCGCTGCCCATCTGCCGCACCGGCATTTTGGAAGACCTTTCCTGCCGGGCGATTTTTGCGCTACACCTGTGGCCGGGGCTTCCTCTGGGGCAGTTTTTCAGCCGTCCGGGCTGCCTGATGAGCCAAAGCTGCGGTGTAACGGCAGAATTTTTTGGCAGAAGTGCCCACATCGCGCAGCCGCACCGAGGGCGGGATGCCCTGTCTGCCTGCTGCCGGTTTTACCGCTTTCTGGATCCGCCCCGGCAGGCCCCGCCCGGCACCGTCCGGTTTGGCACTCTTTGGGGCGGCACCGCCGGCAATATCATCTGCGGACAGGGGCGTATGACCGGCTCCATCCGGGCATTTTCTCAGGCACAGCTTATCGCCTGGCAGCAATGGCTTATGGAGCGGATGCTCCGGGTATCCCGGCAGACCGGCTGCACCGGAAGACTCACCTTTCACCCCGGCTATCCCGCACTGGAAAACGACAGGGCGCTTTTTGACCGGGTGCGGCAGCAGGTTCCCCTGCGGCTGCTGCAGGCACCGCTGCCAGCAGCGGAGGATCACGCCTTTTACGGTCAGCGGATCCCCTCGCTGTACACTCTGCTGGGCGTAGGCAATACACCGCCGCTGCACAGCCCCTGCTTTACCTTCAACGAGGCCGTGCTGCCACTGGGTGTCCGCTATTATGAAGACATTCTTGCTGCCCTGCAGCCAAAAGCCGAAGAAGATGGGCTTTGTGAAAAATAAGAAGTGACAATTGGGGAAAAATCTTCTATAATAGGCACAGTATGCCCCAACTACATCCACCGGAGGAGCTTCCTATGAAGTTAAACTACAAGCGCACGGTATTCGTCGGCTTCGCGTTTTTCCTGATCTGTGCCTTTTGGCAGGCCTACGATGCCACCATCCCTGTGATTTTGATCAACAAATTCGGTATGTCCCAGACCTGGTCCGGCGTGATTATGGCGCTGGATAATATTCTTGCGGTTTTCCTGCTTCCCCTGTTCGGTGCGGTCTCCGATAAATGCCGCAGCCGCTTCGGCAAGCGCACCCCCTTTATCGTCATCGGCACAGTGCTGGCCGCTGTGGCGCTGCTGGGGCTGTCCGTTGCGGATACTATGCAGCTTCGGCAGATCCACGCTGTCTCCACCGTGGATGATCCCGCCGCCCTGGTCATCGTTTACGAGGCTGAGGGCGATACCGTCCTGCGTACCCCGGAGGGAACGGAGTTTACCCTGCGGGAGAAATTTACCCGGGAGGAGTTCTGCGCCATCACCTGCAAGACCGTCGACCCGGCGGATCCCTCCGCCACGGTGACCAACCCGGATTACACCGATTATGTCGCCCCTGTCCGGCAGGCCTATATTGCGGAGCTCACCGCCGCCCAGCCGGGGAACCTGATTTTATTCATCGCCCTGCTGCTGGTGATCCTTTTGAGTATGGCGGTATTCCGTTCCCCGGCGGTGGCACTGATGCCGGATGTGACCCTCAAGCCCCTGCGCAGCAAGGGCAATGCGGTAATTAACCTGATGGGCACCGCCGGCGGCATCACCGTGCTGGTGCTGGGTATGGTATTTTCCACCTCTGCTGTGGAAAACGCGCTGATGTCCATGACTGCCTACTATGCCGTGATCGCCGGGCTGATGCTGCTGTGCCTGACAATTTTCCTGCTTACGGTGCGGGAGACCCGCTGGAGCAGCCGGATGCAGCAGCAGAGCATTGCGCTGGGGCTGGAGGAGGCCGAGCCGGACGGCAGCGGCGACCGTGCCCTTGGACGAGGTGAAAAGCGTTCCCTGATCCTGCTGCTGTGCTCCATTGCCCTCTGGTATTTCGGCTATAACGCCGTCACCTCCAAATATTCCGTCTACGCCACCAACATTCTGGACAAGGATTATAACACCACTATGCTGCTGGCACAGGGTGCGGCCATTGTGGCCTATCTGCCGGCAGGTATGCTTGCCTCCAAAATCGGCAGAAAAAAGTCCATTTTGGGCGGCGTGGCACTGCTGGCAGCAGCCTTCGGGGCAGCGGCGTTTATGCGCTCCGGCAGTCCCACCTTCCTGATGAATCTGATCTTTATTGCCGCCGGGATTGGCTGGGCAACCATCAATGTCAATTCCTTCCCTATGGTGGTGGAGCTGTGCTCCGGCAGCGATATTGGCAAATACACCGGCTATTACTACACCGCCTCTATGGCGGCACAGATCGTAACACCTATGCTGTCCGGCTTCCTGATGGATACCGTGGCAGAGACCGTGCTGTTCCCCTATGCGGCGATCGCCGTGGCTTTGGCACTGCTGACAATGTCCTTTGTGCGCCACGGAGATACCCCCATTCCGGCGAACGCACCTGCGGAAAAATAATATGTACCTGTTTCTTTTGATTCTCCCGCTTGCCTGGCTTTTCTCTCTGCACGGCAGGCGTGGTCACCCCGGCCTGCCTGCCCTGCGGGGCTGGCGGTATGCCCATCGGGGACTGCACGGGGCTTCCCGCCCGGAAAATTCTATGGCCGCCTTTCAGGCCGCACTGAAAAACGGCTGCGGCATCGAGCTGGATGTCCACCTGACCCGGGATGGCGAGCTGGCTGTGGTGCACGACAGTGACCTTCGCCGCGTTACCGGGCAGCCCGGCATCGTGGAGGAGCTGACCGTCTCCCAGCTTTCCGGCTACCGCCTGGAAGGAACGGCAGAGACCCTGCCGCTGTTTTCTCAGGTGCTTTCCCTTTTTGACGGAAAAGCACCCCTGATTGTGGAGCTGAAAACCCGGAATGGAAACCACGCCGCCCTGACGGATCGGGTAATGGCAGAGCTTAAGCACTATCCCGGTGTCTACTGTGTGGAGTCCTTTGACCCCCGGTGCATCCGGCACCTGAAAAAGCACTATCCCCAGGTGATCCGGGGGCAGCTTTCGGAAAATTTCCTGAAGCGGGATAAAAGCTACCCGTTTCCGGCACGGCTGCTCCTGACCGGTCTGTGCTGCAATTTCCTCACCTCCCCGGATTTTATTGCCTACCGCTTTTCCGACCGGCATCGGCCGGGGGTATTCCTGGCCAGGTACCTTTGGGGTCTGCAAGGCGTAGCCTGGACCCTGCAAACCCCCGAGCAGCAAGCCCAGGCCATCCAATCCGGCTGGCTCCCCATCTTCGAAAATCCCCCGGCAGACAGCAACAGAAAGTGAGTATATTATGGAAGATCTTTTTCATTTGGAAATGACACCGCAGCAGGTGCGGGGGATCACCAATTTGGGGCTTGCCCATATTGGGGACGGCGTTTATGAGCTGATGTGCCGCAGCTACCTGTGTGCCCACGGGGGCAAGACGGTGCTGAAGCTGCATCACAACACCGTGGAGCTGGTGCGGGCACCGGCGCAGGCAAACTTTGCCGCCCACATCCTGCCTCTGCTTACCCCAGAGGAAAACGACTGGTTCCGCCGGGGCAAAAATGCCCACACCCACGCCCACCCAAAGGGTGCCACGGCCCAGGAATATGCTATGGCCACCGGGCTGGAGGCATTATTCGGGGCGCTGTACCTGATGGGGCAGACCCAGCGGCTCAACACACTGTTTTACACCGGAATGGAGCATATTTATGGCATTTGACGCATTTTTTCTAACCGCCGTGCTGGACGAGATCCGGGAAAAGGCCACCGGCATCCGGGTGGAAAAGATCCACCAGCCCAGCCGGGATACGGTCGTACTGCTGCTTCGCTGCGCCTCCGGCCGGGAAAAGCTGCTGATCGCCGCCAATCCCTCGGCGCCACGGCTTCATCTCACCGGAGAAAATCCAGAAAATCCCCCCCAGCCGCCTATGTTCTGTATGCTTCTGCGCAAGCACCTGAGCGGCGCCCGGCTGGTTTCCGTCACCCAGCCGCCTATGGAACGGCTGGCAGTGTTCACCTTTGACTGCGTGGACGAAATGGGTGACCCGGTGCAGAAGCGGCTCATTGCGGAACTGATGGGCAAAACCTGCAATCTCTATCTTGTGGACAGGGACGGACGGATCATCGACTGCCTGCGCCGGATCGGTATGGATGCCAATATTAAGCGGCCGGCACTGCCCGGTCTGCTTTACCGGGAGCCGGAGCCGGTGACGAAAGCGGACCCCCGTAGTCTCACCGGGGCACAATGGCTTTCCCTTTTATCACAGCCCGGTGCGGATGTGCTCAGTGACCGGCTGATGGATCATTTGGGCGGACTCTCGCCGCTGGTCTGCCGGGAGGCGGCACTGTTCGCCGCCGGGGATCCCCAGGCACGGCTTTCCCAGGGGGATATTTCTGCCCTTGCCCCCCGGCTGATGCAATTTTTTGAAGAAAAGTTGTCTGCCCCCAGCCCCTGCTATTTCCCCGACCGGGACGGCACCCCGAAGCAGTACGCATTTTGTCCCCTTTTCCAGTACGGCAGCTACCGGCAGGCGGAAAGCTTTGGCAGCCTTTTGGATATGGCCTGCTCGGTGCGGGACCGGCGGGATGCTATGCGGCAGAAAAGCCAGGCCGTCCGCAAAACCGTCTCCAATCTTCTGACCCGCCTGACCCGGAAAATGGCCATCCAGCAACAGGAGCTGCTGGTCACCTATGACCGGGAGCGGCTGCGGCAGCTGGGAGACATCCTCACCGCCAATCTGCACCGGATCCACCGGGGGCAGACCGAGGTGACGGTGGAGGATTTTTACGACGAAAATATGGCAAGCATCACCGTTTCCCTCTCTCCCCTGCTTTCCCCTCAGCAGAATGCCGCCAAATACTATAAAGATTACAGCCGGATGAAAAACGCCGAAAAAGAGCTGACCCGGCAGCTGGAGCTGGGGCAGCAGGAGCAGACCTACCTGCAAAGCGTTCTGGAGGAGCTGAGCCGGGCACAGACCGAGGCTGAGTTAGAGGAGATCCGCCGGGAGCTGCAGGACGGCGGCTATCTGCGGGCAGATAGTGAAAAGAAGCGGATGAAGACCGCCAAGCTGCCCCCTATGCGCTTTGTGACCACCGATGGCTACACCGTATATGTGGGGCGGAACAACCGGCAGAACGAGGAGCTGACCTTCCGCTCTGCCCGAAAGGACGACCTGTGGCTCCACGCCCAAAGGGTGCACGGCAGCCACGTGATCATTGCCTGCGAGGGCACCGTGCCGCCGGATAACACGGTGACACAGGCCGCGCAGCTTGCCGCCCACTACGCAGAAAGCACCGGCGGACAGAATATCCCCGTGGATGTGACACCGGTCAGACAGGTAAAAAAGATCCCCGGCGGCAAGCCGGGAATGGTCATCTATCACACCTACCGAACCGTTATCGTCAATCCCTACCCCGATATCACCGTGGATACCCTCAATGCGGAATAAAATCACGGCACGCTTTTCAGAGCGTGCCGTAATTTTTTCTGTAACTGCCTGACGATCACAGACAGGTCAGATCTTTGTAGACCTGCAGGTCTGTGCGGCTGATGGTCATAGGGGTGATGGAGATATGTCCGCTGACAACACAATCAGTATCCAGTGTCAAATCGCCGGTATTTTCGTGGACACAGCGACCCACCGGGTGATACATCTGCTCCGGCATTGGCCGGAAATCGTCGGTATAGTAGGGGCCGCCCTGGCGGGTGATATAGATCTGATCCGGCGAGGCGGGAATATTCACATTGTACAGCGTGTGCTTTTCCAGCAGCCGGTGCTCCTGAAAATATGCCCATACCCGATCCAAATGGGTCACAGCCTCCTCATAGGCAGAGGGCGGCGTGGAAAAGGCCACTGCCGGGATCCCCAGTGCCGCTGCCTCGGAGATGGCGGCTACCGTGCCGGAATACATCACATCCAGCCCCATATTGCAGCCCTTGTTGATACCGGAGATCACCAAATCATAGCTTTCGTGCATTCCCAGTACCGCAAAGCGGACACAGTCCGCCGGGGTGGAATCCACCGTCCAGACGGTCACATCCGGGGCAAGGGAGCGGGTCTGCACCCGGAAGGGGTTGAGCAGCTGGATCCCGTGGCTTTTTCCACTCTGCTCAAGCTCCGGCACCACGGTGGTCACGGTGCCCAGCTTTTGGCACCAGCGGATCAGAGGCAGGAGCTGCCCGGCGGAGACAGAATCATCGTTGGTAATCAGAATTCTCATAGCCAGCCCTCGTGGGTTTGCTTATACTGCTTCACGTGGGCATCCGCATCTGCCAGAAGCTGCTGCATTTCCTCGATGGAGTAGACCGTAGCACCACTGGCGCAGGCGTGACCGCCGCCGTGATATTTTTCCGCGATCTCGTTGATGGTGACAAATCGGGAGCGCAGGCGCACACGGATGGAGCCTGCCTCATCGCAGTTTTCAATGAATACCATCCAGCAGATGACCTCCCGGATGGAGTCCAGTGTGCCTACGCAGGCACTGGCCTGCTCCTGTGTCAGCCCAAATTCCTCCTGCATAGCCTTGTCCACAAACAGATAGGCAATGCCGTTTTCCGTAAGCTGCATCCGCTCATATACCTGTGCCTTGAACTTCAGATAGCCGTAGGCCTCCAGATACAGCCGGGCATACAGTGTCTCCGTGTCCACGCCCACATCCAGCAGCGTACCGGCAGCACGGAGTGTATCGCCGCTGACACCGGAATACTTGAACCGGCCGGAGTCGGTGACCATACCGGTGTACAGATAGGTGGCGGTCTCGGAATCGATCTTCAGCTCATCCCGGAACTGCTCATAGAAATCCACGATCATCTCGCAGCAGGAGGAACGCTCCTCCACCCAGCTATAATTGCCATAGTCCTCCAGGGGGATGTGGTGATCAATTTTGATCAACTCCCGGCAAAGGGTGTAATTTTTGTTGGAGATCCGGTTTTCCGAGGCAGTGTCTACCACGATGCCCAGGGCATCCCGGTACATTTCCTCCGGCACCGGTGCATCCTCCGGCCCCATAAATTCCAGATAGGCAGCAGTGTCCTGATCGATCAGGTAAACCTCCTTTTCCGGCCAGTTGAGCCGGATCAGTGCTTTTAAGCCTTTGGAGGCACCTACGCAGTCGCCGTCGTTGCGGATATGGCGGAAGAGCATGATCCGGTCATACTGACGGATCTTCTCCAGTATGGTTTTCTTGATTTGTTCATTCATATGCCTGTCCTCCCAAATTGTCCAGATCGGCCAGCAGCGCCATCGCCGTTTCCCGGTCGGGCACGGTGCAGCCGCAGGCCTTTGCGTGACCACCGCCGCCGTAACGGATGGCGATGGGGCAAATAGTGTGTAAATTGGAGCGCAGCTCGCACACCACGCCGCCATCGGTTTCGGTCATATTCGCCCAGATGTTTACACCCTTCATATCCGCCATAGTGTTGACCATTCCCCGGGATACGGTGAACAGATCCGTGTCAAGCTGCGCCATTTCCTCTTTCGTGGTGTAAATGTAGGCCACATTGTGCTCTGTGAAGCGGATTTTCAGGGTAAACTGTGCCTTGAGCTTCTTGCTCTCGTAGCTGTCGGCGTACAGCTCCCGGTACAGGGCGTTGGTATCAAAGCCCTGCTCCAGCAGCCAGGCAGCCAGCCGGTGGGTGCGTGCCGTGGTACCGTCGTAGCGGAAGCGGCCGGAGTCGGTGACCATACCGGTGTACAGGGACTGTGCGGCCAGGGGGCTCAGCTTCCAGCCGCTTTCCAGCGCCATATCCGCCACCATACCGCAGCAGCTTTCATAGCTGGTATCCACCGCTTCCTCCTGGCAGAACTGACCGCCGAAAATATGGTGGTCGATCCGAGCGGTCCGGGGGGCAAGGGTATACCGGTCATCGCAGACCATCCCTGCGCCGCCGCAGTCCAGCACAATGGCCAGTGCGTTTTCATAAGTGCTGTCGGGGATCTCGTCCATCTGGGAGTCCTCCATAAAGCCGAAGAAACGAGGATCGTCTCCCACGGCGTAGACAGTCTTTTCCGGATAATTGGTTTTCAGCAGATGCTTCATGCCGATCTGGCTGCCCATAGCATCGCCGTCCGGCCGGTTGTGGCGATGGAGGATGATCACATCGCTCTGCTCGATCAGGTTGCGGATCTTTTCAAACATCGTAGCTCTCCTTTGGCTGCGTTTTTGGCAACATCCCGGGATCCGGCTTCAGCATACGGCCAAGCCCGCCAGAACCAGTGTGCCTTTTCTCATAAAATTTTACCGTACAGAATATTATATCATATTTCCCCGCCCCACGCAATGAAAAAATCCCGTTTTTTCACTGTTTTTTCAAAAAGCTGTTTTGAAAGGCAGTTGCAGCGGGTGCTGCTTCCGGAATTGTCAAAAAATCCGTGAAGACCTGATGAATCATCGGATCTTCACGGATTTTTGTTGGGCTGTATTTCAGAAAAGTCTGTTCTGAGGCAGCCGCTTTTTGTGGGATCAGCCGCCGAAAACGCTCAGCAGGAAGCCGGCAGCGATGGCGGAGCCGATGACACCGGCCACATTGGGGCCCATAGCGTGCATCAGCAGGAAGTTGGAGGGGTTGGCCTTTTGGCCTTCCACATTGGCAACACGGGCGGCCATCGGCACAGCGGAAACGCCGGCAGAGCCGATCAGGGGGTTGACCTTACCGCGTGTCAGCTTGCACATAACCACACCACCCAGCAGGCCACCGGCAGTGGACAGCATAAAGGCGACCACACCCAGCGCCACGATGGACAAGGTCTGCAAGGTCAGGAAGTTGGAGCCGACCATTGTTGCACCCACGGCGGTGGACAGCAGAATGGTGACAATATTCATCAGGGCATTCTGCACGGTATCGGACAGGCGGTCCGTTACGCCGGTCTCCTTAAACAGGTTGCCCAGCATCAGGCAGCCAATCAGGGGAGCGGTATCCGGCAGCAGCAGTGCCACGAACACGGTAACCACAATGGGGAAAATGATCTTTTCGGTCTTGCTGACCTGACGGGTCTGCACCATCTTGATCTTCCGCTGCTCCGGTGTGGTCAGCAGCTTCATCACAGGGGGCTGGATCAGGGGGATCAGCGCCATATAGGAATAGGCAGCCACGGCAATGGCGCCCAGCAGATGGGGTGCCAGCTTGGTGGTCAGGAAGATGGCTGTCGGGCCGTCCGCACCGCCGATAATACCGATGGATGCGGCCTCAGGGCCGGTAAAGCCCAGCTCCGGGGAGATCAGGTTCAGGGCAACGGCACCCAGGAAGGCTGCGAACACACCAAGCTGTGCGGCAGCGCCCAAAAGCAGGCTCTTGGGATTGCTCAGCAGGGGGCCGAAGTCGGTCATTGCACCCACGCCCATAAAGATCAGGCAGGGGTACAGGCTGGTCTTGACACCGATATAGAAGATATCCAGCAGGCCGCCCTCCCGCATAATGGCGCCATAGCTGTGGTACAAAGGATTTCCGGGTTCCATAAAGGCATCCCAAAGCTCCTGATGGTACATCCCCGCATTGGGCAGGTTGGTCAGCAGGCAGCCGAAGGCAATGCCGCAAAGCAGCAGGGGCTCAAACTTTTTCACAATAGCCAGGTACAGCAGCACACAGGCGATGAGGATCATCACCAGGTTCTGCCAGCCGCCATTGCCAAAATTGGAAAACAGCGCGGCAAAGCCGGAGTTATTCCACATATTCAGAAGAATGTCACCAACATTGATCACGGTTTATCCCTCCTTAGCCGATGACGACCAGAGGGGCACCGGTATCCACGGTGGAGCCCTTTGCCACAACCACCTGGGTAACGGTGCCGGCCTTGGGCGCCATGATCTCGTTTTCCATCTTCATAGCCTCCAGCACGCACAGCACATCGCCTTCCTTTACGGCCTGACCCTGGGTCACATTGACCTTCAGGATGGTGCCAGGCATCGGGGCGTTGACGGCTTCGCCTGCGCCGGTAACGGCAGGGGCGGCCGGTGCGGCAGCAGGGGCAGCTGCGGGTGCAGCCACGGGAGCAGCAGCCGGTGCCGGTGCTGCCGGGGCGAAGGCTTCATACTCGCTCAGGAGCATAGCCTCTCCGGCCTCCACCTCCACCTCGTAGGTGCGGCCGTTTAATGTGATTTTATATTTCATTGTTCCATCTCCTTATTTAGAGAACAGCTTATTAAGCAGTGTTACCACCAGAATGATAATGCCGGTGACGATAAAAATGCCCAGCATACCGATGCCCACGATTGAGAGGGCACGGCTCAAATTGGCGGTATCGATCGATGCGAAGAAAGAATAGACGGTGTAGCCGATATTCATAATCCACTGATGCATAGGGTTTTCCTCCTTACATTCCCAGCATACCCTTAACCAGGGCAAGAATCAGGCCGCCGGCGATCACGGATGCGATCTGGCCGGAAACATTCACGCCGATGGAGTGCATCAGCAGGAAGTTGGAGGGGTCCTCCGCCAGGCCCATCTTATGCACCACGCGGGCAGACATAGGGAAGGCGGAAATACCGGCAGCGCCGATCATTGGATTGATCTTTTCCTTGCAGAAAAGGTTCATAAGCTTTGCCAGCATAATGCCGCCGAAGGTATCGACGATAAAGGCAATCAGGCCAAGCCCCATAATCAGCAATGTCTCCACCTGGAGAAATTCTTCCGCCTTCATCCGGGAGGCAATGGTGATGCCCAGGAAAATGGTGATCAGGTTTGCCAGCACATTTTGGGCAGTTTCGGAAAGGGAGCCCAGAACGCCGCATTCCCGGATCAGATTGCCGAACATCAAAAATCCGATCAGGGCAACCGCATCCGGTGCCACCAGCGCCACGATCACCGTCACCACGATGGGGAACAGGATCTTGGTCAGGCGGGAGACCTTTTTGCCCCGGTAGGGCATTTTGATCATCCGCTCCTTTTTCGTGGTGCACAGCTTGATAATGGGCGGCTGCACCAGCGGCACCAATGCCATATAGGAATAGGCTGCCACCATAATGGCGCCGATGTAATTGGAGCCCAGCTGATCGGCAACGAAAATGGAGGTAGGGCCATCCGCCGCGCCGATGATGGCGATGGAGGCGGCATCCTTCAGGTCGAAGCCGAACAGGGTTGCCATAAACAGGGTAAAGAAAATGCCGAATTGCGCCGCAGCGCCGAACAGCATCAGCTTGGGGTTGGTCAGCAGCGGCTCAAAGTCGATCATTGCGCCGATGCCCACAAACAGCAGCAGGGGAAACAGCTCGTGGCTGTCGATGCCGATGGTGAACAGGAAATCAATGACTGCCTGCACACCGGTGCCGGCCTCGGGAATGGGAAGATTCACCAAAATAGCGCCAAAGCCCATAGGGAGCAGCAGCGTGGGCTCCATCTCCCTGGCAATTGCCAGATAGATCAGGATGCCGCCGATGATCCACATAATCACATGGGGAAGCGTGATATACTGCAGGTTTTGGTAAAGGATTTCCATACCCGTGCCTCCTTAGCCGATGACGACCAAAGGAGCGCCGGTATCCACGGTAGAGCCTTTTGCCACAACCACCTGAGTGACGGTGCCGGCCTTGGGTGCCATGATCTCGTTTTCCATCTTCATAGCCTCCAGCACGCACAGCACATCGCCCTCCTTCACGGCCTGACCCTGGGTCACATTGACCTTCAGGATGGTGCCGGGCATCGGGGCATTGACGGCTTCGCCTGCACCGGTGACGGCGGGATCGGCAGGTGCGGCAGGAGTAGCCACCGGGGCGGCTGCAGGGGCAGCAGGGGCAGCAGGGGCTGCCGGTGCGGAGACGGAAACCGTCTCATACTCCTTCAGAACCTCGGCCTGGCCATTTTTGACCTCCACCTCATAGGTGGTGCCCTTCAGAGAGATCTTGTAAACCATTACTCCACCTCCCGGATCGAGAGGAAACGCAGCTCATTGAGGGGCTTGCCCATTTTGTCGGCCACGATGGCCATAAGCATAGCGGCGGTCTTGGGCTCCACATTGTACAGCTTCAGCTCGCCGGCAGAGCCGGGGGCAGCGGGTGCTGCCGGTGCGGGAGCTGCTACAGGGGTGGGCTCCTCCACGGTGGCCTTTTTCGCCTTGGCGGAGAAGGCCTTGCCGATGGCAATGACCACCAGCATCAGCACGATCAGGCCTGCAAACACCACCGCATAGCCCAAAACCGCAACGATCACTGCGTTGGGCAGGGAGATGTTCACCAGGTCAGCGGTGCTTTCAGCAGCGTGAACAGCAGAATGTAACATACGGGGTACCTCCTTAAACCTCTACGATGGTGTAGGTAGCCTTGTTTTCTTCCTTTTCCCTGCGCTCCTCAAAGAATGCTTCTGCCAGGTTGGGGAATGCGATGTAGCTGAGCACATCCTCATCGCAGCGGGCAATGCCCTGCAGCTTTTCCCGGGTGGGCTCCACAATGGGTGCAAGGGTATCGGCATAGCGGCCGGTCAGGGGCTTCTCATCGCCCAGGATCTGTGCCTGAATGGCAGGGTCGATGGGGGCGGGGGTGGTGCCGTATTCACCACGGCAATAGGCCTTGATCTCCTTGGAAACGGTCTTGTAGCGCTGGCCGTCCAGCACATTGCGCACAGCCTGCACGCCAACCATCTGAGAGGTGGGGGTGACCAGAGGAGGATAGCCCATATCGGCACGGACCTTGGGGGTCTCTGCCAGTGCTTCGTCGAATTTATCCAGCGCATTCATCTGCTTGAGCTGGCTGAGCAGGTTGGAGAGCATACCGCCGGGCACCTGATAGGTCAGGCACTGGGTATCGGTTGCCATTGCCTTGGGCATCAGGGTGCCATCGGCAATGTATTCATCCCGGACGGTCTTGAAGTAGTCCGCCATTGCCTTGGTGCACTTGTCATCCAGATCCACCTGATAGCCCAGCTGGCGCAGGGCGTAAGCCATTGTCTCGGTGGCGGGCTGGCTGGTGCCGCCGGAGAAGGGAGAAATAGCGGTGTCGATGATGTCCACACCGGCTTCCACTGCCTTCAGGTAGGTCATAAAGGCCAGACCGGTGGTGGAGTGGGTGTGCAGGTCGATGGGCAGATCCACTGCATCCTTAATGGCGGAAACCAGGTCATAGGCCTCCTGCGGGCCCATAATGCCTGCCATATCCTTAATGCAGATGGTGGAAGCACCCATTTCCTTCAGCTCCTTGACCATCTCCACATACTTCTGCTGGGTATGCACCGGAGAGGTGGTGTAGGAGATAGTGCCGGAGGCGATGGCGCCGGCGTTGACCGTGGCTTCCATAGCCACCTTCATGTTCTTCACATCGTTGAGGGCATCGAAAATACGGATCACATCCATACCGTTCTCCACTGCCTTGGTGACGAACAGCTTCACAAAGTCATCGGGATAGTGGGAATAGCCCAAAACATTCTGACCCCGCAGCAGCATCTGCAGCTTGGTATTGGGCATCTTTGCGCGGATCTTCCGCAGCCGCTCCCAGGGATCCTCGTGCAGATAGCGCAGGCACACATCAAAGGTGGCGCCGCCCCAGCACTCGGCTGCATAGAAGCCGGCCTTGTCGATGGTCTCCAGCATAGGCTCGAACTTGTCGTAGGGCAGCCGGGTGGCGATCAGGGACTGGTTGGCATCACGCAGAACGGTTTCAACAAACTGAACTTTTCTTGCCATAATATAGCCTCCGTAGAAAAATGATGGATGATCCGCAGTGCGGATCCGAAAATATGGTATGCTGCCGATCCGAAATTGCAGCCGCCGTCACATAAATGCGAGAATGGCAGCGGCAAAGTGCCCGGCAAGGGGCTCCGGACGGGTCATTTGCAGCGAAAATGGGAACGCACACAGGAAAAACAGCAGCTTTTTCAGGGAAAGCAGCGGGAAAATGCCCAGCCTTTCCCCCGGCAAAACGCCCCTGTTCCGTGTGAAATCCCATCCTCCACCACGTATATCATAACATACGCATTTGCAAATGTAAACAGAATTTTTTCGGAAAAACCAAGGAAAATCGCTGTTTTTTGCCCTTGACCGTCCCTTCCCGGCACCGGTTGGAGGGTTCATAAAAAGATTAAAATATATTTTTACTTTTTTATTGATTTTTTGCGGTTTATCGTGTATGATAATTTTGAAAAATATGGGTTTGGCAGCAGGTACGCCTGCTGACCGGCTCAACACTTTATATGAAAGAGGTTTTAAAAATGGCAAAGATTGATCTTTCCAAGTATGGCATCCACGGTACAACCGAGATCGTCCACAACCCCTCCTATGAGGAGCTTTTCCAGGCCGAGATGGATCCCACCTTAGAGGGCTATGAGAAGGGTCAGCTCACCGAGCTGGGCGCCGTCAATGTGATGACCGGTATCTACACCGGCCGTTCTCCCAAGGATAAGTTCATCGTTATGGACGAAAACTCCAAGGACACCGTGTGGTGGACCTCCGACGAATTCAAGAACGACAACCATCCTATGAGCCAGCAGACCTGGAATTCCGTAAAAGAGCTGGCTATGAACGAGCTGTCCGGCAAGAAGCTGTATGTGGTGGATGCCTTCTGCGGTGCCAACCACGACACACGTATGAGCGTGCGTTTCATCGTGGAGGTGGCCTGGCAGGCACACTTCGTCTCCAATATGTTCATCCTGCCCACCGCTGAGGAGCTGGAGAACTTCCAGCCCGACTTCATCGTCTACAATGCCTCCAAGGCCAAGGTGGAGAACTACAAGGAGCTGGGTCTCAACTCCGAGACCTGCGTGGCCTTCAACATCACCTCCCGTGAGCAGGTCATCCTGAACACC
>CAZTNP010000030.1:0-19166 GCA_964615545.1 uncultured Oscillospiraceae bacterium
ATCTCTACAAAATTTTTATATTATTTCATTGTCCTCTTGACGGGGTGCGGTTCAAAATTCTGCGGACGGTGCTTTGCAATATCAGCCTTTTTCTGTTACAAACAGCAGGTGATTGGAGCTGCCTAAATGCTCCGGCTTTTCACAGGTATAGTAGTGGAACCGCAGATACTGGGCAAAGCTTTCCTCGTCCATTTCATTGATCTTCCCTTTCAGTAGCTCGCTTACCCCATCAGAAGCCACTTCGTGCAGCACCTTCACTTCCCCCTTGCGGAGCAAGGCACGGCAAGCCTCCAGGGTGTGAAACACAAAGGGGAAATCATCACAGCGGAAGGTCTTTTTGTTATAATGCCCCTTTATAAAATAATCCGGGTGCTCATTGAACATAGTCAGGATCACCATATCGTTGGAAATAAATGCCAAAAACAGCTTCCCACCCGGCTTGCAGACCCGCTTGGCTTCCTGAATACAGCGCAGCTGATCCGCTTCGCTGTGCAAATGATACAGTGGCCCCAGCAGCAGGACAATATCAAAGGAATTATCCGCGTAGCGGCTCAGCTCCAATGCATTTCCCTGTACCAGATCAACCTTGTCCTCCGGTGTCAGCTTCTTTTGGAATGCCTGGATATTGCTGTCCGCCAGTTCCAGCGCAGATACCTCATAACCCTGCCGGGAGAAATACAGGCTATACTCCCCTGCCCCGGCACCGATATCCAGTATTTTTGCCCCTGGCTTTAAGTATCTTTCGATATATCGGACAGTGGTCAGAAATTCCACACTGGCTGCCCTGGACTTGGTCAGTCGGCTGTTTTCGTCAAAACGGCGGTATATTTCCTGTACAAGCTCCGTATCGTTTTCAAAGAAGAAGCCGTCCATATAGTGGCTGCGGTAGAGAATGCTTTCCTCCAATTTTTCCACGGTGCCATAGGCTGTCTCATAAGGGCAGGTCTTAATATACTGAAAACCACATTTTTCGATCACCCGGGCGGACTGTTTGTTCCAGTCAAAATGCCCCACCAGAATAAAATCCAGCTTTACCGTGTCAAACAGGTACCGGATCACAGCCTTTACCGCCTCCGGCATCAGTCCCTGTCCCCAATAGTCCTTGGACAGCACATAGCCGATCTCACAGCCGGAAATATTGGCAAGCTCCGGATAATGCTCCTCGCTGTACATATGTACTCCTGCAGCACCGATGACTTTCCCCTGGTATTCCAAAGCAAATTCACGCTTTTCTTCTATAAAATGACTCAAAATACGCTGTGATTCCGCTAAATCCTTATGGGGTGTCCAGCCACACATCTGTCCAACGCCATCCACACTGGCATAATTGTAGAAATCCTGCAGATCCGTTTCTCGCCAGGGGCGCAGAAGCAGCCGTTCCGTTTTCAGAGTAACATTGCTGATGTCAATTTTTGCGTTCATTTTTCTTTCCTCCCTGAAATAAAAAAGCAGTGCAGGAAAAACCTTCGTTTCCGCCTGCACTGCATCATTTTTTATGAAATCTTTATTCGATCATCCTAAAAAGTGTATGACAATGTAAGCCCGATGCATTGCATTCCCGGACTGATTATTATTCATACAAACCATACCCACGCCCCGAGCCATTGCCACACCCCCAAAAGAATTTTCTCTCATTATAACGATAATCCCCACAATGTCAATATATATGCCAAAAAATAATGGTTTTCAATGGGTAGCATTCCCTGGCAAAACGGATTGCTGTTAAATATCGGGTGTTCTTGACCGGCCTAAGTGTTGGGAGAAGATCACCCGTTTTTTTATACAAACAAGCCGGATGGCTCACGGGGTGAGGCAGCCGGCTTGTTTGGGGATTATGGATAGGGGTCAGGGTTCTCTGATCAGGATGGGTTGCATAAAGGTAGCCTGGAACACCTGCTGCAGGCGTTGGCATTTTGCCAGGAAGGCGAAGTACACCGGCAGACCGCTGCCATAAAGTGTTTCCGTATTGCCCATTCCCTTGGCCAGGATCACATCCGCACTGTACAGCGCCTTTTTCGTCTCCTCACTGATGCAGCTCAAATCTGTGCCGCCCACATCGCTGCCGCTGTCGATCACCGGGAACGGGATGCCCATATATTCATAATCCTCCCGGGTGGCATCATTATGTGCCGGGCCGCCACGCACGCAGAAGGTGATATTCAGGGCGGGATAGCAGCGGTGCAGTTCCTCGGCCAGCACCCAGTCAAAGCCGATCTCGCCGGCGTTATCCGTAAGGTACAGCAGGCTGCCTGCCCGACTCAGCTCCCGGCAGAAGCGGTCATACATCTGCCCGTCAAAGGCAAACCGCTCCGGCTGGGTCAGCATCTGCTCCAACACCTCAAAGCTGACACTTTTTCCCAGTGCGGAAAAATCAATATAATTGCCCATAATGGCAAACTGCAAGCTTGTCAGCACCGGATCCTGCGCCTGCCGCACCCGGTGGCGTACCTCCTCCAGATGGGCAAGCACGAACCGGTTGGACATTTCCTTTTCCTCCCGGAAGCGATCCTTGGGCATACCGAAAAAGTGCTGGTAAAGGGTATTGATCTTTGCCCCCAGAACCGCTGAGCTTTCTCCCTCCGGGGCCCGGACAAACAGTTCCATCAACGCCCTAGAAAAGGCGTAGGCCGTCTGATCATCCCCCAATGCCCGGGCTGCCTGTGTGTGTTTTTTCAGCAGGCAGTCCACGCAATAGCTGTTCATAGCAATGCTCATTATCTGTTCTCCAAATGGCGGCAGATCCGCCCCTCGATCATATCCAGCGCCACCTGGTTTTTGCCGCCCTCCGGCACCACCAGATCGGCATACTTCTTGCTGGGCTCCACATACTTTTCGTGCATAGGCTTAACGGTCTCCTGATACTGCAGCAGCACCGATTCCAGCGTTCGTCCCCGCTTGGTCACATCCCGCTTGATCCGGCGGCACAGCCGCACATCCGCATCCGTATCCACGAAAATACGGATATCCATCAGCTCCCGCAGCTCCTTGTTTTCAAATATCATAATGCCCTCCACAATGATCACCGGCTGGGGCTCGATACGTACCGTCTCATTGCTCCGGTTATGGAGGGTAAAATCGTACACCGGGCAGTCAATGGCCATACCGTGGCGAAGCTGATCCAGCTGATAGACCATCAGGCTGGTATCCAGCGAATCCGGCTCATCATAGTTCAGCCCACACCGCTGCTCAAAGGTCAGCTCATCGTGACGCTTATAGTAATTATCGTGGCTGAGCACCGAAACGTGATTACCGAAACGCTCCACCAGCCGCTTCATCAGGGTGGTCTTACCGCTGCCGCTGCCGCCAGCGATGCCGATGACTAAGATATTATCCATAATTTACCTCCGTCAGTAAATGTTCACACAGAGAAAGGATCCGCTTGTCATTGGAGCTGTTTTCCAGAATCACCTGCCCGGGGCCGTCATACAGCAGCCCGGCCTGCTCCAGCCGCCGGCGGGTCTGCCCGGCGGTACCGGCACCGCCATCGAAAAGGACGGTTTTTTCTCCCAGCACCCGGCGCAGGGAGGCAGCCGCAAAGGGATAGTGGGTGCAGCCCAGCACCAGCGCATCCAACTTTCCGATATACGGTGCCAGAAGCTGCTGCAAAAAGCTGTCCATCTCCGGGGAATCCGCCTTTCCCACCTCCACCAGCTCCACAAGGCCGGGGGCAGGGATCCGCTCCAGCGCCTTATGGGGATAGCGGGCAATGAGCTTCTTCAGCTTATCCTCCCGCAAGGTCACCTCGGTGGCCATCAGTCCCACGCAGCCATCTGGGAAGGCCTGAACCGCCGGCTTCAGTGCCGGCTCAATGCCCACAATGATCATTTCCGGATAGGTTTCCCGGAGAATATCAATGGCAGCAGCCGTAGCCGTATTGCAGGCAACCACCAGTGCTTTGATCCCCCGCCGCAGGAGCATTTGCACGGTCTTTTCCGTCAGCTCCCGCACCAATTCCGTACTTTTGGAGCCATAGGGGGCATTGGCTGAATCGCCGTAATATAAAAATCGCTCATTGGGCATCTGCTTTACCAGCTCCCGCAGGACACTGATACCGCCCACACCGGAATCGATCACCGCAATGAGATCGCTTTTGCGTGCCATAGGATCACCACACTTTTTTATTTCTCATTCCATTTTTGGAGGATTTCTTCAAACAGAGGCAGGCTGTTTACAATGGTCTCATAGCGGACACAGTAGCTCAGCCGCAGCCAGCCGGGGCAGCCGAAGCTGTCGCCGGGGACCAGCAGTACATCATATCCCCTGGCAAAATCCGAAAAGGCCTGACTGTCTCCGCCGGGTGCCTCCATAAACAGATAAAAGGCCCCTTTGGGCTCCACCACGCGGTAGCCCAGCCGGGTAAGTCCGCCGAAAAGCGTACGGCGGTTCCGGTCGTAGGCGGTCAGCTCCGGCCGCACGTGGACACATTTTTCAATGACCCGCTGCCACAGGGATGGTGCGCACACGTGCCCCAATGCCCGGGCGGCCCCGGCCACCGCCAGGAAAAGCTTCTGCCCCTGCTCCGCCTGCCGGGGCACATACACATAGCCGATCCGCTCGCCGGGCAGGGAGAGAGACTTGGAATAGGAATAGCACACCACCGTATGGGGGTACAGGGTGGGCAGGAAGGGCACCCGGGTACCATCGTAGCAAAGCTCCCGATAGGGCTCATCCGACAAAATATAGATCCGGCGGCCAAATTCCCGGCTCTTTTCCTCCAGCAGACCGGCCAGTGCCGTCAGTGCCGCCTCTGTATAGACCGCACCGGAGGGATTATTGGGAGAATTGACAATCACCACGGCAGTTTTTGGGGTCAGTGCCGCCGCCAGCTGATCCAGCGGGAGCTGAAAATCCGGAATATCCGGCCCGACGGCCTGAAATTCCGCCTGTGCGTTCTCCGTAAATACCCTGTATTCGGGGAAATAGGGGGCGATGGCCAGCACCTGCTCCCCGGGGCAGGTCAGTGCCTTCAGTGCCGCACATAGTCCTGGTGCCGCCCCGCAGCTCAGGAAAAGCTCCTCCGGGGTGATATCCGTGCCAAAGCGCTGATTCAAATCTTCGGCAATGGCGGCACGGGCATTCCGGTCACCCACGGCGGAGGTATAGCCGTGAAGGGAAAGCGGATCGGTCTGCGCCAGCACCTGCTCTATGGCCTCAGTCACCTGTGGGGGCGCCGGAATGCTGGGATTTCCCAGAGAAAAATCGTAAATTTTATCCTCACCCACCAGGGCGGCACGGTGTCTTCCGTATTCAAAAAGCTCCCGGATACACGAGCGGGTCGCACCCAACGCCCACGCCTCCTGATTGATCATCCCGGCACCTCCCGTCATTTTTTTCATTATAGCACATTCCTGCGGTAAACACAAATAAAAATATCCGCTGTACGAGGCTTACAGCTCGTACAGCGGGCGGGGAGGGTCGTATTCCTGAGATCGGTATGTAATGGAGCGGATGGGCTTGCCATCCAGGCCGTATTTGGAGTGATAGCCGAAAAGATTGAGATAGCGGAGCATATCGTCCTTTTCCCGGAGCATTGCCTCCATTACCGCCACCGTCGCCAGCACATCGTCGATGGCCCGGTGGGAATTGACCACCTGCTCCTCCAAACCGTAAACCGCAATGGCATTGCACAGCTTATGGGGATAGCTGTGGCGATCCTTATAGACCGTCAGCAGATCCAGCTTATCCTTGCCCCGGAGGGCAGCCGGATCACCGTTCCGCAGAAGCAGATAGTACAAAAAGCTCAGGTCAAAATGGGCATTATAGGCGATCAGCAGACTGTTGCCGCTGACGATCTGCCGGATATCCTGACACACCTGCTCCTTGGAGATGCCCCGCTCCTGCACATCGGCAGTGGTGATGCCGGTAAGATTTTCAATAAAGGGCGGCACCGTATTTCCGGGGGACAGGCGGATCAGCTCGTCATATTCCCAGGTGACCTTCGGAGCACCCTCCTGCCGCTGCAGCACCACGGCGGAAAATTCAATGATCTCGTCCCGGCTGAATTCCAGCCCGGTGGTTTCCGTGTCAAAAAATACCAGCTTGTCATACCGGTCAAAAAGGCCGTCAAAACTACTCATAGCGTTATTCCTTACTCAGCGCCAGTGCACGGCGGAATTTGCTTTTTGTCTCCGGCAGCAGACCGTAGTTTTCCGCGATTTCCAGTGCAAACCGATCCGCACAGGCCGGGTCACCGGCTTTCAGCTCCACCTCTACCTCGCACAGCGGCACGGTTCGGTCGCCGCCGATGAGAACGCCCTGATCCAGAGCCAGCTCCACCGTGCAGCCCTCCAGGGCGATATTCATAGCGACCCGGTGAAATTTTGCTCCGCATACCGGGCAGAGTCCCTCTGCCGTCAGGCTCAGAAAATCCTCCGGTGCCCCCATGCTTTGCAACACGGGCAATGCGGCAGCAATGTCCTGGCAGACGGTCTCCAGCTCCAGCCGGCCGCCTTCAGCGGGGGTTTTCAGGGTGCAGACACTTTTTTCGTTCTCCATACGCCGCCGCAGGGTATAATGCCGGGCAGACAACGCACCGGAGGGGGTGTCGTAATAGGTCGTCTCCATATCGTAATGCTTCGGGGCTTTCCCGTAAACCGCTAAAAGTGCACGCTGGATCGGCTCCGTTGCCCGGAATTTCAGCTCATATTCCACGCTCATACTGTTTCCCCCATAAAAGAATACCCTCATTATACACCCGATTGGCTCCCAGTGCAAGTAAAACCGCACAAAGGCACCAGGAATCTTTCCCGCAAACCCGGTTCCGACAAAAAAATTGCCCGCCCGGTGGTACAATCGAAGCAAAAACGCCGGTGCCCGGTGTGACCGGCAGGAAAGGTTGCTTGATACATATGCTGATCTGCTTTGCCTCCTACGCCCGCAGGGGCAGACACCTTTTGAAAAAATGGGCCTTTGATCCCCGTGCCCGGCGACTCGGGCAGGGTCTGCTCCATCTGCTGGCCGGGCTGTGCCTGAGTGCGGCCGGGCTTGCCGACCGCTGCCTGCCTTTGAGTATGGCGCTGGTGCTGTCCTGCACCGGCTGGCCGGCGGTGCTCAGTGCCCTGGGGGGCTTACTGGGGTACCGGCTGTTTTGGGGCGCCGCCGGAGATATCGGCTGCTTTTGGCTGCTGCTGAGTCTTCCCTGTGTTCTGCTTTTGGGGGACAGGCGGATCAGCCGCCGTCAGCCCCTTCTGCTGCCGGCACTGGCCGGGCTGATATGCGCCCTTTCCGGCGTGGTGTTTCAGCTCGTCTTTTTCCGGCAGGTGCCTATCCCCATTTACCTGCTGCGGATCCTTTTGGGTGCCGGAGCCGCCTGGCTGTTTTCCCGGCTGCTGGATCGGCGGGATCCGATCCTAGACTGGCTGGGCACCGGCTTGCTGGTGCTGGCACTTGCCCAAATCGCCCCCTTCCCCTATTTTGGGCTGGGGTATCTGGCCGCCGGCTTTCTGCTGTCCACCGGGGCCTTTCCGGGTGCTGTGCTGGCCGGGTTGGCGCTGGATCTGGCGCAGATCACCCCGGTCCCTATGACGGCGGTGCTGGCGCTTTCCTATCTGGTGCGGTTTCTGCCCCGGTATCCCCGGCTTTTGGCAGCCCTTCTCCCCGGCGGCGTATATGTAGCCGTAATGGCGCTTTGCGGCGTATGGGATCTGCAGCCCCTGCCCGGGTTGCTGCTGGGAAGCCTTCTGGGGGCATTTGCCCCGGTGCCGGGGAAATTCGCCCACCGCCGGGGGGAGACCGGCGTGGCACAGGTGCGGCTGGAAATGGCCGCCGGTGTGCTGGCACAGACCCAGGAGTTGCTTTCGGATACGGAAATGCCGCCGGTGGACGAGGAAGCCCTGATGCAGCGTGCCGCCGAGCGTGCCTGCGGTAGCTGTGCCTACCGCAGAAGCTGCCGGGATACTGCCCGGCTGGGTATGCTCCCGCCGGTAACCCTCCACAAGGAGCTGCTTTCCACCGACGAGTTGCCCATTCTTTGCCGCAAGCCGGGGAGGTACCTGGCGGAGCTGCACCGCTGTCAGGAGCAGCTTCGCTCCATTGAGGCAGACCGGCAGCGACAGCGGGAGTACCGGATGGCACTGATCCAGCAGTACCGCTTTCTCGCCTCGTTTCTGCAGGAGCTGGCCGACCGGCTCCCACGCCGGGCAGAGCCGGCACGCCTTGCCTATCAGCCGGAGGTGCAATGCTTCGGCAACCGCCCCCGGCCGGATAACGGCGACCGTTTTCTCCATTTTTCCGGCGTTGGGAAAAAGCATTATGTCCTGCTGTGTGACGGAATGGGCACCGGCCCGGGTGCGGTCAGCGAGGGAAAAGCAGCCGCCGGGCTGCTGCACCGGATGCTTTCTGCCGGTTATCCGGCAGAGCACGCACTGCGAAGCCTGAACAGTCTGTGTGCCCTGCGGGACAGGGCCGGTGCGGTGACGGTGGATCTGGCGGAGCTTTTTCTGGATTCCGGCAAGGTGCGGCTTTATAAGTGGGGGGCAGCGCCCTCTTATCTGGTCTCCCGGTACGGTGCGGAGCGGATCGGTGCCGTGGGTGCCCCTCCGGGGCTTTCCGTCACGCAGGGGCAGGAGCAGACGGTGCAGCTCAGCATCCGCAGCGGGGAATGGCTGGTGATGGTCAGCGACGGCGTAGACAGCCGGCAGGCCCTTCGCTGCTGTGTGGAGCTGTGCGACCGCACACCGGGGGAGCTGGCCGCCGGACTGCTGGCCTGTACCCAGTTTCCTGGTACGGTGGGCTGTGCCGCCGGAGAGGGTGCCCGCCGGGCAGCGGCAGCCTGTGGGGACATTCCTCTGGGGACACCGGGCAGCTTCCGCCACACCGCCGGAAGGGATACTTCCCACCACCCCGACGACGCCACCGTTATTCTTTTCCGCCTGCGCCCTCTTTGACAAGTCCAAGGGGCTGTCCCACTTCAGTGAGGCAGCCCCTTTTTTAACTGATTTTCCGGCGCATCGTATTGATGGCACCCTTTTCCAGGCGGGAGACCTGGGCCTGCGAGATGCCCAGAGCCCCCGCCACCTCCATTTGGGTCTTTCCGTCGTAAAAGCGCAGGCACAGGATCTGCTTTTCCCGGGGAGACAGTGCGCAGAACGCCTCCCGCAGAGCAATTTTCTCCATCCAGTTGCCCTCCGTGTTCCGGGTATCCCGCACCTGATCCATCACGGTCAGGGGGTCGCCGCCGTCGGTATAGACCGGGTCATAGAGGCTGACCGGGGCACAGACTGCATCCAGCGCCTGCGCCACCTCGTTTTCCGGCAGTTCCAGCTCCCGCCCCAATTCCTCGGTGGTGGGCTCCCGTCCCAGCCGCAGGAGCATATTTTCCTTGCATTGCAGCACCCGATAGGCTACATCCCGTATGGAGCGGGATACCCGGATCGCAGAATTATCCCGCAGGTACCGCCGCACCTCCCCGGCGATCATCGGCACCCCGTAGGTGGAAAAACGCACCTGCTTGGTGGGGTCAAAGTTGGAAATGGCCTTGATCAGACCGATACAGCCCACCTGAAACAGATCGTCAGGATTTTCCCCACGCCTGTCAAAGCGCTGGATCACAGACAGCACCAGCCGCAGATTGCCCTCGATCAGCCTTTGCCGGGCGGGGTCGCTTCCGTTTTTGGCCTGTACCAGCAAGCTGTCCATTTCCTCCTGGGTCAGCACCTTCAGGCTGGCCGTGCTCACACCGCAGATCTCTACCTTCCCCTGCATAGCTTCCTCCTGTCCGTTTTACAAAAGTATTTCCCGGTGCGGAAAAATCATACAGAAGAGAAGTTGTGAAATTTTAACAAAAAATTATGACATACCCCTGTCTCTGCCCCGGTAAAAACTGTGCCATTTCACGGAAACGCCAACTTTTTCGGCAAAAAGGAAAGGAAAAACACCATAATTCTTTTGGCGACATAACACGAAATAACCGCCGCAAACCCAGCGGATATGCAAAAAATCATCCGCTTTTCCGATGTGAAAAAATGGGCATAAGCTTGTGGAAAGTGTTGATAACTCCATAGTTATTAACATTTTCCACAGGGTTTTCCACAATTGGGGAAATGCAACTTTTTATACAATTCAGTTTACATAAAATTTCAAAAAATGAACTTCCAAAACCGAATTTTTCCGGCCCTCAACATTTTGACAATGGCTGTTTTTTTCTTCTGAAAATTGGGGCTTGACAGGCTGTTTGGCTCCCGGCAGAGAAAAACAGACAGACTTTTTTCCTTTGACCCGACTTTTTTAAAAAAAGGTATTGATTTTGCGGGCAGAAAGCAGTATAATGGGCAGGCGTATGAGCTTAAAATGACGAACAGGAGGTGTGACCATGCCCAACATTAAGTCCTCTAAGAAGGATGTTATCCGTTCTAAGATTGCTTACGAGAAGAACAAGGCTGATAAGTCTGAGATGAAGACTGTCATCAAGAAGTTCGAGTCCGCTCTGGAATCCGGCGACCACGCTGTTGCAGAAAACGCATACAAGCAGGCTGTCGTGATCGTTGACAAGGCTGTCAACAAGGGTATTCTGCACAAGAATACAGCTGCCCGCAAGAAGAGCAGTATGACTCTTCGGCTGAACAAGCTGGCCTGATCTCTCTGAAAATATCTCCTTTCGAGGCATCCTCGGAGGGAGTTTTTTCATTTTATACAGCAGCGGCAGGAAATACGGGCTCCCCGTATTTCCTGCCGCTGTACAGATATTTCAGGCTGTATCAGGTTTTGTGCAGCATCAGCTTGACGATCTCCGTGTCGGTCTGCTTCATACCCACCTTGCCGATGTAGCCCACGGAGCTGATGGTATGTCCGGCATCCTCCTGCAAAATGCCGGTGTTGGCACCGTAAACGCGCCCCTCCATCGCCAGGCTGTGGGCCAGCAGTGCCGCATCCAGTGCGGATGCGATCTTGGCGGCGCAGGAGGTCTTGGCACCGTCGCAGATAATGCCGGGAATATTGGCAAGGGTATTGTCGATGGTGTCCTTGATCTGCTGAATAGTGCCGCCCATCATATAGGTGATGGCCGCACCGGCGGCACAGGAGGCGGAGACTGCACCGCAGAAGGCGGAAAGCTTGCCCAGGTACTCCTTCTGGAACACCGTCAGCAGGCTGGAAAAGGCCAGGCAGCGGAAAAGCTGCTCCTCTCCGATCCCCAGCTCCTGGGCGTAAACGATCACCGGCACGGTGGAGGCAATGCCCTGATTGCCGCTGCCGGAGGTGATGATCACCGGCAGGTCGCAACCGTCCATCCGTGCCTCGCTGGCGGCGGCGGTATAGGCCTTTGCCCGGGTGATATGGCAGTCCGGATAGGTCTTCATAATGGCACGGCCAATGCCCAGACCGTAGCTGCCGGTCATTCCCCGCTGGGAGATGGCCATATTGCAGTCGATCTGCCGCTGGGCAAAGGGGCGCAGCAGCTCCACATCCACCTCATTGGCAAAGGTATAGATATTTTCAATATTCAGCAGGCTGCGCTCGGTCTGCTGTATGATCTCCCCGCCATCGGCGCTTTGATAGATCAGGGTGTTGTTTTTCCGGATGCTGACGATATTGGTATGGTGATACCGCACCTCCACACTGACCGTATCGTTTGCGGCGGACAGGGTGATCACAAAATGCAGCGGGATCGGGGATTCCAGATAGTCTACCTGGCAGCGCCCCTCCTGCAGGAATTGGACGGTCTTTTGCCGGCCATTCTCGGTCACCGTCTCCAGCACCTCCATGATCAGGGAGGCATCGCCGCAGAGGGCACCCAGGGCGCAGGCAGCCTCAATGCCGGTCATCCCCTGGGAATTAGGGATCCGGACACACCGGACATTTTTGATAATATTGCCGCTGCACTGGGCAGTGATCTGCTCCGGGTCGCAGCCCAAAACCTCCCGGGCACGGGCGGCAGCATAGGCCAGTGCGATGGGCTCGGTGCACCCCATGGCGGCAACCAGCTCCTCAGATAATATAGCCAGAAAGCTATCGGTGATCTCTTTGGTAAGCATCGCTTATCTCCTCTTAAGACATAAATCGGCCAGATTCGGCCTTCTGATAAAATTATAACAGATAGCGCAGGATTTGCAAGGTCTGCCAAAAGAAAAAAGAAAAAAGGCTTGACAAAGGGAAAAAATGTATTTACAATGTTTTTCGAATAGGTGAAGGCGTTTGAGCAGAAAATAGTATCCCGATCCATCACACTTCAGAGAACCGCCGGTCGGTGCGAGGCGGCAGTGCAGTGATTGGGGGAATTCCTTCTGTGAGCTATGGGCTGAAGGCAAGGCTGTGTAGGCTCTATCGGGTGCGACCGTTATATCGCCAGGGTGTGATAGCACCTAATGAGGCTCCCTTTGTGAGAAGGGGGTAAAGCGAAGTGGTAACGCGGCTTATGCCGTCTTTGTGTCTTTCCGTTGGAAAGGCACTTTTTTGTTGCCGTTTTTATGTAGATCGCCGGGTCTTCCCGGGATAATCATTGCCTGAAAAGGAGTCAATCATTATGAAAAAAGTAATTGCACTGATGCTGGCACTGCTGCTGTGCCTTTGTGCCGCCGCCTGCGGCCAGAAAACCGCCGGCGACGGGAACAGCTTTACCGTTGGCGTTTGCCAGCTTATGAAGCACCCCTCTCTGGATTCTGCCACACAGGGCTTTGTGGATGCCCTGACCGCTGAGCTCGGGAAGGCAGGTAAAACTGTGGATGTGCAGATTGAGGTTGCCGGCGGCGCCGACTACTGCTCCACCGTGGTGAATGCGCTGGTTGCCAAAAATGTGGATCTGCTGATGGGCAACGCCACCGATGCACTGCTGGCCTGCGCCAACGCCAACGCCTCCATTCCCGTGATCGGCACCTCCGTGACCGATTACGATAGCACCTTCGGCGGTAACATTCCCGCCAATGTGACCGGCACCTCCGATGCCGTCCCCTTCGACCAGCAGGCACAGATGATGATCGACACACTGGGCCTGACCGCCGGAGATCAGGTGGGTGTTCTGTACTGCTCCAATGAGTCCAACTCCCTGATCCAGTACAATGCCGTTCGGGAGCTTTTCCTGGCAAAGGGTCTGACCGTAAAGGCCTACACCTTCTCCGAAACCACCGAGCTGCAGGCGCTGACCACCGCCGCTGCCGAGGAGTGCAAGGCTATCTACATTCCCTCCGATAACACCGTTGCCGCCAATGATGCCATCGTGGGTATGATCTGCAACGAAAAGGAAACCCCGGTCTACACCAGCTACGGCGGAGACATCTGCTACGCCAGCCTTTCCATCGACTACTATACACTGGGTCAGCAGGCCGGCATTATGGCCGCGCAGATTCTGCTGGGAGAAAAGACCCCCGCAGAGCTGACCGTTGCCACCGTGGAGCCGGCAATCAGCTATAACACCAGCCTGTGCGAAATGCTGGGCATTGCAATTCCTGAGGGCGAATAATGGCACTACTGAATGCATTGCCCGGGGCCGTGGCCGAGGGGCTGATTTGGGGCTTAATGGCCATCGGTGTCTATATCTCCTATAAGATACTGGATATTGCAGATCTGACGGTGGATGGCTCCATCTGCACCGGCGGATGTGTCTGTGCCGTGCTGATTGCCGCCGGTGTGCCGGCGTGGCTGGCTGTGCTTGCCGCTTTTGCCGCCGGCGCCCTCACCGGCACGGTCACAGGGCTTCTCCATACCGCACTGGGGATCCCTTCCATTCTGGCGGGTATCCTGACCCAGCTTATGCTCTACTCCGTCAACCTCACTGTTTTAGGCGGTAAATCCCTGATGTATGTGGATTACCGGCTCAATACGCTGGTGCTCAGCTCCAGCAACAAGGTGGCCGCTCTGCTGACTGCCGGGGGTATCATCGCCCTGGTGATCGTCGGACTCTGGCTGTTTTTCTACACCGAGATCGGCCTGACCCTGAAATCCACCGGCGACAACCCGGATATGAGCCGGGCACAGGGCGTGAATGTGGAGCGGAACAAGGTGGTGGGTCTGGCCATCTCCAATGGCATCGTGGCACTGGCCGGTGCCCTGCTTGCCCAGTATAAGGGCTCTGCCAACATCAACGACGGCCGGGGTGCCATCGTCATCGGACTAGCTGCCATTTTTATCGGCCTTTCCGTCTCCTTGAAGATCAAGCCCAATTTTGTCGTCAGTCTCATCGGCGTGGTGGGCGGCGGCATCGTCTATTACATTATCTATAATGTGGTCATCCTGATGGGACTGAAAACCGACTACCTGAAAATGCTTTCCGCAATCATCGTGGCAGTATTTTTGGCGGTGCCCTACCTGAAGGATCGGCATTTCAGCCGGCGCAGGCCTCTGGCCGCCGGAGGGACGGGAGGTGCCGGAAATGCTTAAAATCACCAACCTGTATAAAACCTTCAATCCCGGCACCGTCAACGCCAAAACCGCCCTGAACGGCCTGAGTCTGACCCTTCACGACGGTGATTTTGTTACCGTCATCGGCGGCAACGGCGCCGGAAAATCCACTATGCTCAATGCCATCGCCGGTGTCTGGCGGCCGGATCAGGGCACTGTGGAGATCGACGGCACGGATGTGACCAATATGCCGGAGCATAAGCGGGCAGCGTATCTGGGGCGGGTGTTTCAGGATCCTATGCGCGGCACCGCACCGGATATGGAGATCGCGGAAAATCTGGCCATTGCCGCCCGCCGTGGTACCGTCCGCCGGTTCCGCTGGGGCTGCACCCGGCAAAACCGTGCCCAGTATCGGGAAATGCTGAAGAGCCTGGAGCTGGGGCTGGAGGATCGGCTGTCCGCCAAGGTAGGTCTGCTTTCCGGCGGTCAGCGGCAGGCTATCACCCTGCTGATGGCCACGATGAACCGTCCCAAGATCCTTCTGCTGGACGAGCATACCGCAGCACTGGATCCCAAAACCGCCGCCAAGGTGCTGGAGATCACAGACAAGCTGGTCACGGAAAACCACCTGACCACCCTGATGATCACCCACAATATGCACGATGCCATCACCTATGGCAACCGACTGATTATGATGCACGAGGGCCAGATCGCAGTGGATATCTCCGGCGAAGAAAAGAAAAACCTGACCATCCCCCAGCTGCTGAGCCTGTTTGAAACCGCCAGCGGCAGTGAATTCACAAACGACAAGGTGATCCTTTCCAAATAAGGCCGCACCGGAAGCAACAAAAAAGCAGCAAGGATGCCCGCAATGAGCACCTTGCTGCTTTTTCCGTTTGAATATTTTTGCCGGAAAGCGCCGGGCATTATGCCATCTGGGTTTGCAGCTCTTTCCCGCCGAGAATGTGGAAGTGCAGATGGGGGACGGTTTGTCCGGCATCTGCTCCGCAGTTGGATACCACCCGATAGCCGCCGGTCAGCCCCTCCTGCGCCGCGATTTTGGGGATCACCGTGAAAATACGGGCAACAAGAGCGGCGTTTTCCTCTGTAATGCCGTCCACCGAGCCAATATGTACCTTGGGGATCACCAGAATATGCACAGGTGCCTGGGGAGCAATGTCCCGAAATGCCAGAAGCTGATCGTCCTCATAAACCTTTTGAGAAGGGATCTCCCCGGCGATGATCTTGCAGAATAAGCAGTCCATACAATCGCTCCTTTACAGTCCAATAATAGAAAATCCAACGGTGCTGGCCAGTGCCATGATCACGCCTGCCAGCAAAACGCCCAGTGCGACGGAAACCACGGCAGATTTGAAGCCCATATTCAGGAAACTGGCCGCCAGTGCACCTGTCCACGCACCGGTTCCGGGCACAGGAATGCCCACAAACAGCAAAAGTGCCACAAACAGGCCGCCCCGTCCAGTCTTGGCGGTAAGCTTCTGCCCGGCTTTTTCTCCCTTTTCCAGAAAGAAGCGGCAGAGCTTGCCGATATGGCGTTGCTGTGCGCCCCAAAGCAGAAATTTCCGGGCAAAGAAATAGATGATCGGCACCGGAACCATATTCCCCAGCGCACAAATCGCAATGGCAGTAAGCTGATCGATCCCCATACCCACGGCAAAAGGAACGCCGGCACGAAGTTCAATGAGCGGTACCATAGAAATCAAAAAAGCAGCGATATATTTTGTCATAGGGCTGTCTCCTTGTGGAATATATGCCGATTGTACCATAGAGAAAAATAAAATGCAATGGAAAAACGCTTTCTTTTTCCGTTTTCTTATGGTATGATAGACGAAATATCGGAAAAGAGGAACCTTATGAACGGAAGACAGACCACCTTATCTATTGTAGCAGCATTGCTGTTTGTAGGCGGACTGATGGCGATGATGCTGATCACCCCCACGGTCCGCAATTCCTCCGTGCCCACCACCGGCCCCGGAACACTGGCCGGAGAGCTTTTGCCGGAGGAGACTACAGAGCCTCCCACGGAGCCCCCTGCCACTCTTCCCCCGGATACGCAGCTTGCGGAGGATGCAGAAGCGCAACTTTCCGCCAAATATGCCTTTGTGTACAGCACGGAGGAAAATCGCCTTCTCTATCTCCGGGGAAATCAGGACGAGGCACTGTCCCCTGCCAGCCTGACCAAACTGCTGACCGCAAAGGTGGCGCTGAGCTGTCTGAAGCCGGATGCGGAGATCACCGTCGGGGAGGAGATCACCTGGATCGACCCGGAATCCTCCGTTGCCTATCTGCAGGTTGGGCACCGGCTTTCCGTGGAAATGCTGATTCAGGGACTGCTGATGCAAAGCGGCAACGATGCCGCCTACACGCTGGCTGTTGCCGGTGGACGGGCTCTTTCCGGGGACGAAGCACTGGATCGCCGTCAGGCAATAGATGTATTCCTTGCGGAAATGAACCGGCAGGCCGGGGAACTGGGAATGGAGAGTACCCATTTTGAAAATCCGGATGGCATCGATGCGGAAACGCACTATACCACCGTGCGGGATCTGGTGACATTGACCTTGGCCGTGCTGGATCAGCCTTTGATCACAAAATACTGCTCGATGGAGCAGGCGGATGTGACCTTTGCCAGCGGCGAGGTCTGCACCTGGTTTAACAGCAACAGCCTGCTCGATCCCCAGTCGGAATACTATCGTCAGGAGGCAATGGGCCTGAAAACCGGCAGCACCAGTGGCGCAGGCAAATGCCTGATCTCCCTGTTTCAGGAGGGGGAGCATTTCCTGATCATCGGTGTGCTGGGCAGCACAGACGATACCACCCGCTACACCGACACCCTTCTGCTGTACCAGTCCTATACCTAATCGAGTAGGAGGGAATTTCTCCCTCCTCTCACACCACCGTGCGTGCCGGTCGGTACACGGCGGTTCAGTTTGCAATCCCATATTGGTTCAACGCTTCTGCTTATTCTGATCTAAGACTTCCTGTATTTCGCATCATATACGTTTCAGCTACTCTACATATCAATTCCAAGCAGAACATCTTTTATATGTGATATTAAACTGTTCAGTCCTTCCCAAGTTTTTCCTTGGTACTATGACCTCTGCTGACTTCTTGCAGTTCGTTGTTACTACGAAAATCTATCGTCTGCAAGACCTTCTCGGGTAAGCGTTACCACCTTCACCTCGTATATCTGCTACATTTACACCTTGAAATTCGGGCAGTATTGGACTTCGTTTTGTGTAGGAAACTCGTCCGTTTCAAAATACCTTATATGTAGTTTCTGTTCGTCAGACCGAGGCCTTGCCCATCGGGAACTTCTTATCCCTCAATCCGGCTTCCTGCAGACTCCACCTCACGATGGCCGCCCTTGCCTTTGGCTAACAGTTCCTACTGCCAAGTCTGTAGTGGACTTTCACCACCAAGTGATAATGCGTGCCGAGCACACTACCAAAAAGCCATAAAAACCCGGGGAGCGGGTTTTTATGGCTTTTTTGTGGTGTTTTGTGGTTTTTATGGTTTGGGGAGAATTGGGTTTATCTGGGGGTATGGGGATGGGAGGTGCGGAGGGGGGCGGTGCGGTCCTGGATCAGGAGAAGGTCGGAGATGATGGAATTGCTGATCAGGAAGCCCTCCGGGGTCAGGTGCCAGCGGCCATCATAGGTCTTTTCCGCCAGTCCCCGGGCTTTGCAGTCCAGCAGTGCCTTTTCCAGCGGTGCAAAAGGCAGCAAATGCTGCTTTTCGTACTGCCGGGGGTCGATGCCTGTGGCGGTACGCAGCCGCATCATCAGGTATTCTCCGGCCCGTTCCCGGGCGGCGACCTCCTGCATTTCCCGCACCACGATACCGCCGGTGCGGATGCCCTCGATATAATCCGGCAGAGAGCGTACCATAGCAAACCGCCGTCCGCCGAAATCAGAGCTGGCATCCGGGCCAAAGCCCAGGTATTCCCCGCCTGTCCAGTATTTCAGGTTATGCCGGGACACCTGTCCCTTTCGGCAGAAATTGGAGATTTCATACTGCCGGTAGCCGTGCTCACTGAGAATGCGCACAGCGGAAAGGTACATATCCGCCTGGGTGTCATCGTCTGCCAGGTTGTAAAAATCCTTGCATTCATACAGGGGGGTGCCCTCTTCCACCTTCAGGCCGTAGCAGCTCATATGCTCCGGCTTCAGCTCCAGCACGTGGCGCAGTGTGGCCTCCCAATCCTGGAGCCGCTGCCCGGGCAGGCCGAACATCAGATCCAGCGACAGGTTGCGGAAGCCACGCCTGCGGATCAACTTCACCGCATTCACTGCCTGGGCATAATCGTGGGGCCTTCCCAGTCGCTTCAAAATATCATCATTGTCGCACTGGACACCCAGGCTGACCCGGTTGAAGCCCTCGCTGCGCAGCCGGCGCAGAAGCCGGTCGGTGACGGAATCGGGGTTTGCCTCAAAGGTGATCTCCGCCGTCGGGCTCACATCAAAGGCCTTGCGGATGGCGGAAAGTATGGCCGCCATTCCCTCGGCACCGTAATAGCTGGGGGTGCCGCCGCCAAAATAAATGGTATCGATAATATGATTGGGGGCCTGACCGCCGGCCTCCCGGATGTGATCGATCACCGCCTGGGTATAGCCGTCAAAATTGCAGTTTTGCTTGCCGGTCAGGGAATAGAAGTCGCAGTACTGGCATTTACTGCGGCAGAAGGGCACGTGGACATAGATGCCCAGGGGGAGCTTATGCTTGCGTTGTAACAGTGGCATATCATTAATCCTCATCCAGCTTCAGCACGGCCATAAACGCCTCGGAGGGAACCGACACGGTGCCGAAGGTACGCATCCGCTTTTTGCCCTCCTTCTGCTTTTCCAGCAGCTTCTTCTTCCGGGTGATATCGCCGCCGT
>CAZTNP010000031.1:0-17664 GCA_964615545.1 uncultured Oscillospiraceae bacterium
GAGCAGCGGACTGAAAATCCGCGTGTCGTTGGTTCGATTCCGACCGGAGGCACCATGGTTCCCAATCGGGAACCAAGATGCGGGTGTAGCTCATCCGGTAGAGCGCCACCTTGCCAAGGTGGAGGTAGCGAGTTCGAGCCTCGTCACCCGCTCCAATTTCATCCCGAACCGTTTGGTTCAAAAATCCGTTGGTAGTTTTGGTGATGCCTGCGGATTTGGGCAAGCAGGTTAGATCCTTGTTTGCCGCTTTCATTCTCTCAGAGCCTTCCGGCTCAACATAAGGAACGCACAGCGTTCCTTATTTCATATGGTACCGTGGCCAAGTGGTAAGGCAAGAGTCTGCAAAACTCTCATCCCCCAGTTCAAATCTGGGCGGTACCTCCAAAAAATCCCGTTCACTTTTGTGGACGGGATTTTTTAGCGGTAGAATCTACGATAGACTCGTTTTTCTACCGCCTTTTGTTTTTTGGGGATATGAGATGCTGTAATTGCTTTTCTATCAGTCTTTTCAATATTTTCTTTCGTTAAATATTTTTGCTATACTGTGATAGAATTTCAAAAATGAATGACACTATTACAGTCATAGTCAAAAATGGTAGCGATAAAGCCCCACCGGCGGACTACACTATCCGCCAATATTGCGAAACGGTATTGGCAGACGAAAAAGAAGCCCGATATCATACCCTGATCCGGGAAATGCTGAATTATGGCGCGGCAGCACAGGCATATTTCGGGTACGAGTCTGATGGTATGGCCAACGAGGGCATTACCGGTGCGGGACAGGAAGCTGTCCCGGAGAGAGCGCCGGAAATGACACTCAGCGGCAAGGCCGGGAATGTCCGGTTCTACGGTGCCTCCTTAGTATACGAGAGCAGGATCGCTGTACGGTTCTATTTTACCGGCGATGTCTCCGGCTGCAGCTTCACCGTGGATGGGCAGACCTGTACCCCGGCAGAAAAGAATGGCCTGTATTACATCGAAGTCAGCGACATTCTGCCGCAAAATCTGGATAAGCAGATCCCGGTGACGGTCACCTCCGGCGGGGAGACATTGACAGTTTCCTACAGCCCATTAAACTATATGGTTCGTATGAACGCTAGAGGCAATGAGACCCTCCAAAGCCTGATGCGTGCCCTGTATAACTATCACTTAGCTGCCAAGGCATTAGCAGCTTAATGGATTTTTCTAACCTTTTCCTTTTCCATTCCTTTTTCAAGGGCAAAAGCTCCGGACTGGTTTTCCAGCCTGGAGCTTTTGGTATGACGGGCATACCAATGCTCTGTAGTGAAAGTTCACTGAGGCGTAGTTACCGACGAACTCGAAAGCGACTTGCAAGTTTCACATCGCGAGGCGCGGGAGAGAAAAGCAATAGCAAAATCGTAGCCTGACGGACAGAAACTCGGTACGAAGGCGTAACAGGCGGATAAGTTGGCAAACGGCAACGAAGTCCAAAAGGTAACCGTAACCCTGTTGCGTAAACCGAGCAGGTAGACGAGGAAAGAGTATTGGTTTATCTCGTGAGGTCTCATAGGTGTGGTGCGAATAGTCATTCCATAGCCGACATAGTAACAACGAACTATGAGAAGTCAGTAGAGGTCATAGTACCGAGAAAACGGGAAGGACTGAACAGTTTAATATCACATATAAAAGATGTTCTGCTTGGAATTGATATGTAGAGTAGCTGAAACGTATATGATGCGAAATACAGGAAGTCTTAGATTAGAATAAGCAGAAGCGTTGAACAAATATGGGATTGCGAACTGAACCGCCGTGTACGGAACCGTACGCACGGTGGTGTGAGAGGAGGGAGAAATTCCCTCCTACTCAATTAATCCATTCACATCAGGCAAGCAGAAGGATTTTTTTGAAGCAATTTTGGTATTGTGTTAAAGTCTGAAAAAATGGTTGACAGAAGTGGGTTTACATGGTAGTATGTAAAAAAACAAATCGCCTTGATAGAGGCGCGGGGTTCAAGAGTACCGGTGGGCAAGGCCAGGCAGCCGCTCAGTGGGAAAGGGGAGTCCGCCGAAGTTCCGAAAATGCCTGATTTTTCGGTGCTGGGTCGTCAGATAAGATCTGCCGGACTGTCACAAAGAAATTTGTGAAGCGCTATCGATGCAGTGTTACGGGCTTATTGTGCTTTTGTATTGCTGTCGGATCGCTTTGCAGGCGATCCGTTTTTTTGTAAATCATAACAGGCACCGGACAGGAAGCGGCGCCAAAAGAAAAGGATGGAAAGAAAAATGAGAAGATTATTTGCAATGACAGTTGCCTTGTTGATGCTGCTGAGCCTTTGTGCCTGCGGCAACACCCAAAGCGGAACGATTTATGCCGATGTTCCCGGCATGGAGGACGGCATTTTAACCGTGGGTATGGAATGTGCCTATGCCCCCTACAACTGGACACAGGCAACGGATGCCAACGGTGCGGTTCCCATCATCAACAATCCCGGTATGTATGCCAATGGCTACGATGTGATCATCGCCAAGAAGATCGCGGAGCATTATGGCGTGGCACTGGAAATTATGGCGCTGGACTGGGAAGGCCTTTGCCCGGCATTGAACACCAACCTGGATGCGGTTATTGCCGGTCAGTCTATGACTGCTGAGCGGCTGAAGGAAGTGGATATGGCAGGCCCTTATTTCTATGCCTCCATCGTGTGCGTAACCAAGAAGAGTTCTCCGCTGGCCTCCGCCACCGGTATTTCCCAGCTTTCCGGCACCTGCACAGCCCAGGCAAGCACTGTTTGGTACGACACCTGCTTGCCGCAGATTCCTAATGCAGATATTCAGACTGCAACGGAATCCGCCGCAGCTATGATTATGGCATTGGTCAGCGGCACTGCCGACTTTATCTGCACCGATCTGCCCACAGCTATGGGCGCCTGCGCCGGTTATGACGACCTGGTAATTTTGGATTTCACCGGCAGTGAGGATAATTTCCAGGTTTCTCAAGAGGAGATCGACATTGGCATTTCCGTGAAGAAGGGCAATGCAACCCTGAAGGAAATGCTCGATGCGGTGCTCAGCGAGATGACGGCTGAGGACTTTAATGACCTGATGAACCAGGCAATTTTGGTTCAGCCCGAGATTTGAGGATTATGGAAAAGCTTACAGAACTGTTTCAGGATATTTGCCGCCTGCTGGAAACGTGGTTTCCCAGCTATTTGAATGGCATTGGTAATACATTGATATTGGCGGTGGTGGCCACCTTCTTTGGCTGCGTGATCGGCCTTGCCTGCGGTATTCTCAACACCATTCCCTATACCCGCCGCGATCCGTGGCTCAAGCGCTTTTTTCTGAAGCTGATCCAGGTGGTCGTTCGGATTTATGTGGAGGTATTCCGGGGTACACCGATGGTGCTTCAGGCGGTATTCATTTTCTATGGTCTTCCGTATTTCACCGATGGTCAGCTCGTATTCAAGGGTATGAGCGGCCTGTGGGCGGCAGCGATCGTTGTGGTTTCCATCAATACAGGCGCATATATGGCCGAGTCCGTCCGGGGCGGCATCATCTCCATAGACCCCGGCCAGACCGAGGGCGCCAAGGCCATCGGTATGAACCACGTGCAGACGATGCTCCATGTGATTCTGCCCCAGGCCATCCGCAATATTATTCCCCAAATCGGCAACAACTTTATTATCAATATCAAGGATACCTCTGTGATGTTCGTCATTGGCTTTGTGGAGTTTTTTGCGGTGCATAAGAACATTGTCGGCCTGAATCTGCTGTATTTCCCCTCTGCGGTGATCGAGATGGTGGGCTATTTGACACTGACTCTGCTGGCTTCCTTCCTGCTTCGCCGGCTGGAAAAGCGGCTGGATGGGGACGATAATTATGAGCTGGTGCAGGAGGATCCGCTGGTAATGACGGCGGGTACCTACAATCACCCCCGCCGGGGCAGCAATTACGATGAGCGCAGCAAGGAGTATGCGGGAAAGGAGAACGGCTGATATGGAAACAATATTGGAAGTGGAGCACCTTTCCAAGTCTTTTGGCTCCCATCAGGTTTTGCGGGATATTGATTTCACTGTCCGCAAGGGCGATGTGATCTCCGTGATCGGTGCCTCCGGCTCCGGAAAATCCACCCTTTTGCGGTGCATCAATCTTTTGGAAACCCCAACCGGTGGTCAGATCCGCTATCACGGCACCAATGTGCTGGATCGCAGCGTGAAGGCACCGGAGTACCGTTCCCACGTGGGTATGGTGTTTCAGTCGTTCAACCTGTTTAATAATATGACTGTGCTGGATAACTGTATGGTTGGTCAACTCAAGGTGCTACACCGGGGGAAGACGGAGGCAAAGGAGATCGCCCTGCAATATCTCCAAAAGGTGGGAATGACACCTTATATTCAGGCCAAGCCCCGGCAGCTTTCCGGCGGACAGAAGCAGCGTGTGGCCATTGCCAGAGCCCTTGCAATGAACCCGGAGGTGCTTCTGTTTGACGAGCCAACCTCTGCACTGGATCCGGAAATGGTGGGCGAGGTACTGGGTGTTATGCGGCAGCTTGCCAAGGAGGGTATGACGATGCTGGTCGTTACTCACGAGATGGCATTTGCCCGGGATGTCAGTACCCGCGTGGTGTATATGAATCAGGGCGTGATCTGCGAGCAGGGCACCCCGGAGGAGCTTTTCGGCAACCCGCAAAAGCAGGAAACCAGGGATTTCCTGTCCCGGTTCCGCCAGATGTAAAAAGAGAAATCAAAAACAGCGAAGGAGATCGCAAAGCCTGCGATTTCTTCCGCTGTTTTATTTTTCTGAAAATTTCTAAATAATCGTTCAAAAAGTGTTGCAATTTCTGCTTTGCAATGTTATAGTTATATTAACGATTATTAATGAAAAAATGAACGGCGAAAACCATATATTGGGGAAGCTGATTTTTGGCAGCAGCTACATATTGTATTCTTTCTCCAAGCCGTTGCATCTGTGAAATTCCTTTGCTGTACTGTGTCATTCAGGGGTGTGCCTTCCTGCACTGCGGTGCAGAACCCCTTTGCAGCCGGTTCTCCTGTGAGGCACGGGAGAATAGTTTGATAGAAAAGAGGTCATACCATGAAGAAAAAGATCATGAGTCTGCTGCTGGCGGCTTGCCTGCTGCTGAGCCTTTTGCCCAGCGGCTCCGTGTTTGCCGGAGCGCAGGAGACGGAGGAGCTTTATCTGCAAATGCTCGATTTGGGCCTTGTGGATGAGGATGGAAAACTGATCGAGGACAACACTTTCACCCTGGAGGACGGCACCCGCCTGGCCTCCCTAGGCAAATTGGTGGAGTGGTTGGGACAGTGCGGGGAAGAGGATATGGAAACTCTCGTGTATGTGGATTCCACCGGAATGGGCACCCAGGCACAGATGATGATCTATGCTCTGTCCATTGAGTTCGGCATGGAGGAGCTGGCAGACCAGCTTCGGCTTCTCAGCAGTGTGGATACCCTGTCACTTACCTCCTCGGAGCTGGACGGAAGAAAGCTGATGCATCGGCTGACCTTCCAGCAGACGGTGAGTGTGGATCGGAGCAGCTATATTGCGGCGGTCACCCTTACTTTGAAGGATAACGGCACCACAACTGTTGCCGCACCCTTCGATGTGGTGCTGGAAACGGGTCTGTTCTCCGAATATCTGCCGGATTCCGGGAAAGCCCTTGATGTGGCGGCATCGGGGGAAAGCTTTACCCCCGGCTCCAACTGCTATAAGTGTATTACCATCCCCGCGGGGCAGGAGAGCGTGACCTTCCGTATCAGTTTGCAGAAGCTCTGCCACCGCATCAACGAGGCGGAGAAAGAATTCTGGGATGGAAAAAAGGTAGCCAAGGTGCTGTGGGATGGCAATTGCTATGTTCTGCTGCAGACCCGCTCTGCCAGCGGTATGGCAGAATGCAGCCAAAGATGTATTATGCCGTTAGAGACAGAGGAGAAAATTAAAGATGCTCCCGAAGAAGCACTGGATTTTCTGGAAAACGGCGGTTATCCGGCAGTGCAGACGGGCTCCGGCAGCTCAATGGTGCTCAGCCCCTTTGGCAAGGATGCTATGCTGAAGCTGGAAAAGACCAGTATGTCCGGCAAGAGCCTGTATATGACCATCAACGCTTATTTGGCACACCGCCAGCTGGGAAATGGTGCATTTGAGCAGTATTGCGCACAGGCATTTAAAGCCGGTATGGGTGATCCCGGTGATCCTGCCGTGCTGATCCAGGACCTGAGCTTTGTTACAAAGTACGATGAGTCGGCTTTGAGTAAGGCTCCCACGCTGTATTACGGCGTGACCGATTCCTCAGGCAAGCTGACTCGTATAGAGGAGGTATTTACCACCCAGGCGGAAATGGCCGTGCAACTGGTAAATGTTAATCTGACCTCTGAGGACAAATATAAATACTTCCTCAGTTCCAATATGCAGGGGAACTGGGGGCAGGATTTTCTGGAGCAGGAAAATGCGGTTCTTCATGATCAGTATGTGGATTCCTTACTGAAGGGAGACCGCCAGGTCATCCGCTACCGTCAGGTGGAGATGCCGCTGCTGAACAATGGTAACGGAACCTACACCATTCCGTCGGTATGGTTGATCGATTCTGCCTGGGATTCGCAGAATGCGGGCATTGAGGGCGTGTGTGTTCCCGGTAAGGTTTATCTGAACGACACGACTGCGCCTACCGTTACCGCCATCCGCACCACCAGCAGCTATATCACCGGCTGGGAAGACGGCAAGCCCATCTATCAGGATGATGTGGTGTATCGTCCCGGCGAGTATGTGCCCATTACGGTGACCTTCTCGGAGCCGGTGCGGGGCGAATACAAGCTGGTTTATACAACTGTGGATGAAAACGATGATGTAATCTACCATTTGCTGGATAGTGTCCACAGCAGCGATCCTGATGCGGTGGAGACTGGTCTGACCCGGGACGACAGCAGCCTGGTGTCATCCAGCCGATTGTTCTATTTCCCTGTGGATAAGACCCATACCGGCAGCATACAGATCGCGGGTGTGTGCGGTACGGATGCGACGGACCTGCGGGGCAATTTGCTGGTGCAGAATGTTGCTGAAAGCACATTGGATATCAACTTTGCAAAGTTTGAAACCGAGGCGGGCAATAGGGGCGGTATGCGGCCCCAGGATGGTGTTGTGAGGCTGCAGCTTGCGGCGGATACCGCTACACCCATTGCCAATCCCCGGAAGTACACCGCCACAATGGAAATACCTAATATCTCAGCACTGAAGCAGGCCTGGGTTGCCTGGGGCGATGATAATGGGGACGGCAGCTTTGCAGCACTGGAGGCCGCTTTTGTGGTGGATAGTGACCTGAGTGTCAAATACCCTGTGACGATGACTAAGGATGGGCGGTTTATAAGCGAAATGCTGCTGCCTAATGTGGAGCAGCCCACAGAGCATATTCTGGAGCTGTACCTGAGCAATCAGGATGGGGTGTATATCGGTTCTGCCGGCACCGGCTGTGTGTGCTTTACCCAGCAGCCGCTGGTGGAGGCTACGGAGGATGCCTATACCATCCAGGCAGACGAATGGTACTCCGGTATTGAAGGCACCATCTTTATGATGGATAAAAAGGTGCCCCAGTTCACTGCGGTGGATAACGGCATCGACTTTACTTATAAAAATGACACGATGGTCTACTGGAGCAACAGCAACGAAAATGTGCTGAAGGTCCGGGGCAGCAGTGCGGATGCTCCTGTGACACTGGCAGAGGGCAAAACCATTCTGCTGGACCGTGTCAGCGAGGGCGAGACAACGCTGCAGCTTATGGCCACCAATGGCAGCGACGATCCTGCAGACCATACTGCGGTTTCTGCACCGATCACCGTACGCCTGGAGGATGGCGGCACCCCGGTGCTGATGTTCCCGGAGAACGGCAACACCGTGCTGGCTCTGCAGAATACCGATCAGGTAGCCAATTTCACCGCCAATCTGCAAAAGCACAAGGTGGTGGATGGAAAAATCCAGGTAGAGCTGTTTGAGGGAGACACCATCTCCGAAGCTGCCACGCCGCTGTATACGGATGATCTTCCCCAAAGCGCCAAGAGCGTAACCATTCCGGGACAGTGGCTGAAGAAGCTTTCAGTGGACGGCAAGGCAGCCTATACCCTGAGGCTCAGTGCGCAGGTGGAGCTGGAGGCACAGACAGTGGATATGACCACACTGGCTTATCTGGTGGTGGAGCCCCGGCCGGCCAAGGTGCGGCTGCAGGGTCTGAGCGAGACCATTTTGGTGTGCGATCAGGATATTCCCATCCACTGGAGTGTCACGGATTTTGCACTGGATACCAATTTGGATGACTGCGAGTTCGAGTTTATCGTGGAGCGCAACGGCGAGTCTATTTATAAGACATATCGCAAGAAGGACTCCGGCAGCTATTTGCTGCATCTGCCGACTCCGGATGCGCTGAAGGACGAATACATCATCACTGCCAGAGCCACCAACGGAAACGGCTCCGGCTGGAGCACCGATTCCCGGACACTGACGGTGTACAACCGCTCTGCGCTGAAGCTGACTGCCAACGGACAGGAGCTGGGAGAAGTTCTGAATCTGCAAAATACCGTAAGCAGCAGCACGACCACCACCAGCCCGGTGGTGACGACCTACGATGGCCAGGTCTTTGACGGACTCAGCGATGCCCAAAGCATTGCCCGGCTGCGCACAGAACTGAGCCTGATGCAGACTATCAGCATCAATTATAAAGAGCACGATTGGAATATGGTAGCCGACCGCATCCAGTGGAGCACCTCCACCGGCCGTGACGGGGAGCTCAGCGATGAGCTTTCCAAAGTGGTGACGATCAACTACAGACAGGGTGACCGCTACTATCCTCTGGAAAACTTCAGCTATACTTGCTATATTCCTGAGATCGTTATGCTGCTTTGCGGCCTGCACAGCGGCAGCGCCACGGTAACTGCCACCCACAACCGCCTCAGCGACCTGACGGACAGCGTGGAAGTGAATGTGGAAATGCTGAAGAATAAGCTGTACCTGTTCCAGTTCACACCCGCAGTGAGGACAGAGGTTTCCTATCTGGATGGCAATGGCCAGCGGCATACGGTCTATTCCAATGATGATGGCTCCCTGGCACTGTTCGAGCCCGATGGCATTGCCTCGGATGTTCAGACAGCCTCCATCAGCGGCGGTGAGAATTATCGCGGCACGATGCTTGAAATGGACCTGAGAAGCGGCGAGGGTAATGGAATTTACGGGGAGATTTATCCCCTGAATACCCTGACATTGCGGCCGGCGGCGGTGGCACAGTTTACGCTGCTGCAGCCCGATGGAGAGCCCCTGGCCAATACCAATGTGACATTGCGTGGCGGTGTGTACCGTAACGCCTACCTGGCAGAAAACCGCGATGATGCCTATTGCACCGATGCAAAGCTGGCAAAGGCAGCAGGGCAGGCAGCCGTGCTGAACGGCCGAGAGGATCAGGTGTTCACCACCGATGAAAATGGTGTACTGACGGTTCATATGGATTTGGAGCAGTTCCTTTCTGCCAACGATCCGGATCCGGTTGGCGTAGGCGATCAGCTGGAGTTTATCTTTGAGCTTCGCTTTGCCGGAGATGCTTACTATCCTGAGATTGTAGTAGTGGACAGCAGCCTGACCCGGTGGGATGCGCTGCGCAGTGGTGAGGATATTGTAACACTGACCGCCGCCACCCGTGCCAAGCCCTTTGTGGCAATGCAGACGGTTTCCTATACCGGGCGGGAGATAGATGTGCGCCGCCATACCGGCGTGATCGGCCCCAGCTCCAACTACGAGCAGGCTGTGCTGGATACTGCCGTTATGCTTTGGGGCGTGGAGGGCGTAGACAGCAGCGACAGGAGCTACTATTTGGATATGCGTGCCCAGGAGACCGGTGTGCTCCTGCCCGGGCAGAAGCAGATCCCGGTTGCACAGGCGACCTATCCCTTCTCCTCCATCCCGCTGGTGGGCAGCACCGCAGTGCTGACCTCCGATAGCTTTGCTTACTACGATTCCACCAGGAAAACCGCTATGGAGCTGGCTATCTTCAATAGTGACACGATGACCGGCACCGTTGCGATGACCTTTGGTCTGGTGGATCTGACCGCCATCGAAAAGGTGGAGGATTCCCCCTCCTTGCTGTCGCTGATGGCCAATGTGGCGATCTACGGCTCTGTGGGCGGCGCCAATACGGACTATGGTATGGTAAACAAGGTGTCCGATGGCATTATGGTGGATGCACTTTCCTTCCTGCAGAAGCTGGGCGGCGAGACCGGTCTGGTGAAGGCTGTGCTGACCCCCACGGAGGATCCCACCCGCTATCAGGCCTACCTCTGGACAGGCCTGAATACCACTAAGCTGGAGGATCTGGAGTATGATACCAATGGCATCTCTCTGGAGCCCAACTACTATGGCAAGGACAGCAGCACTCTGCTGGGGCAGATCAACGATACCTTTACCCTCAGCGACTTCCAGGCGATGGCAGATGGCAGCTACTTTGATGACCGCGGCAGCCTTTACGGCGCAGTCAGCAGTGCCATTGGTCTGCCCATTATGCTGGTGCTGGAGGGCTGGATGAGCACGGAGATCCGCTATGATTTTGATGCGGGGCAGTGGCGTGTGCTGACCACCGGCGGCGGCTTTACAGCCGGCGGACAGCTGGAATATGAAAAAGCGCTGAATTTCTCTCCCTATGGCATTCCCATCACCGCCAGCGTAAAGCTGCGCGGCGGCGTGACCGTTGACTTTGAGACGGCTACCCGCTATGCCCAGCAGCTTGGCTACGAGTGGAACGATGAGACAGCCACCCGTGTCAATGATTATTTGACCTCCCTGCGTATCAACGCCTATTTGGAGCTGTTCGGCGGCCTGGGCGTGGATATTGAAGGCGGTGTTGTGGCCAAGATCGGCCCCTTTGGCACCCTGGAGATCAACAATGAAAACCGCTTTATGACCCGCAACTACCTGAAGGATCCCAATGCACGGGATGTGCGCGGACAGTACCTCGGCCTGAACGGCGAGGCAGGCCTGCGGGTGGCACTGGGCTATGGCCCCGTGGTTTCTGAGATCACACTGGTGTCTCTTGGTTATAATGTGGGCTGGACCTTTACCGACTGGGATGAGATCAACGACTACTGGGAAAATGCCACCAGTGGTCTGGGTTCTACCGGCTGGATGAGCGGAGATTATCAGCCGATGAGCCTTGTGTATACAGACGGGGAGACGGCTCCCATACTGGCAAAGCGCACCACCCGGCTGGGAAGTTCCGGTAAGACAAGAATGAGTACAGAACCAACACTTCAAGGCCTGAGCAACAATGCATATCCCTTTGCTTATCCGGAAGTTTCTGACGATGGCCACCTTTTGACCTATCTGACCGATAATGGCAGCGGGGATGTGACTCAGGTAAAGGCCTACTACAATCTGTCCCCCCAATATTCAGATTTCAGAAACGAGGGCACAGCATTCCCGGATCCGGAGGGCTTTACCGGCTATGGCGACAGTGCCTTGGATATGGATGGCTCCACAGACTTTGCCGGTGCTGTGTGGCTGCGGGAGGCGGCTACGCTGGGGCTTGCTGCCGGAACAGAGCTGACGGAAGAGGAGCAGAAGGTTTTGCTCAGTGGCCTGGAGGTAGTGGCCTCCATTTGGGATGGTAGCCAGTGGGTCAGCACCCGGCTGACCAATAACGGCTCTGAGGAGATTCAGCCGATGATCGCCGTCAGCGAAAGCGGCCGGGCCATTGCCGCCTGGCGGTCTGTTCAGGTGGAAAGCGGCCTGGTGGATTTCAGCCAAAACCGCATTTTCTGCAAGGTCTTTGACGGAAGCACCTGGAGTGAGGAGAGCTATCTGCTCTATAACGGTGCCAGCAGTAAGCTCACCGATATGAGCCTCGATATGCTCCCGGATGGCACAGCCTCCCTTGGCCTCTGCCTGGAGGATGATACCGGAAGCACGGATATCCACTATATCGTGGTGGATACCGCCGCCGAGGATATTCCTGCCGCCGCAAAGCTGATCCGGGCGACCACCAACAGCTATGCGGATCGGACACCTCAGCTGATGGCTGCCGGCGACCATTTCGTTTTGACCTGGCTCAGCCTGGATAACTCTGCCGGCAAAGATGTGTTTAACATCGGTCTGCGGGTCTATGATCGGAATGGTACTCCCCGGCGGGATGTTGCCACCTCCCTGATCGACCGGCTCACAGGCACCGAATTCTGCGGAGAGTTTACATTGGTCAAGGGTGTATCCAGCCTGGATGAATTTGCGATTCTGTGGAAGGATGGCAGTAATATCCGGTGCAACAAACTGGCACATATCGAGGATGGCTATATGATCTCCGGCACGCAGAGCGTTTCCTGCTTTGACAGCAATGCAAGACTGGATCATATAACAGCTTTTTGTTCTAAAGAATATGATTGCTTGTTTATTGACTTTTTCACCCAAACCACAACCTTTTCTACCATAGACAGAGATGATCCCAGCACCTATCAGGAGATGCCCTACACCTATGAGATGGATGGCAAGACCTACTCCGGCGTGGGATTGCTTCCCAATGAAACCACAAGCCTGGATAGAAATATACTATATTACAATTTTATACAAAACGGTAAATATCAAAAATTGGCCATCGATGTTGAGGGTGTGGACTACAGCAGTCTGGCCACCAACAGCTATCTTCCCCTGACATTGAAGGTCACCAATCAGAGCGATCAAGTGATGGATTCCGTGAAGGTGGGTGCCTTTGTCCCGAACAAAGATGAGACGGTAAAGCATTTCATCTGCGAATACGAATACGAGAATCTGAACTTGTTGCCCGGAGAAAGCCAAAACCTTTCCCTGGTTGCCCAAATCGGGGTTGAGATCACTAATGTGTATGTATACTGTGAAGCTTTTGAGTATCAAGAGGCTGGAAGAACATTACATCTGGATTATCCTGATATTGGCCTGTCTGATCTGCGGGTGACCAAAGAACAGGACGGACAGCGTGAGCTGCTGGTGAATCTTTACAATCAGTCTGCGGTGCCCTTCCTGAATGGATACGATGAACGCCGGGTGGTACTCGGTGTCTACTCCGATCCGGAATGCACTGTACCTGTAAACGGCAAGTACTTTGCCGATGGCACCGATGGCCAGCCCTATGAAGTGATTCTGACTGGTGATGCCCTCAACGCTATGGACAGCGGAAGCTACAGTCAAAGGCTGTGCTTCGATATGTCCGGCTATATTGAGGATGCGGGAATGACCGAGATCCCGGATATGGGTGTGATCCTGTTTGTGAAAGCACGGGTGCAAGAGGGAGAATACAACGGAGACACAGAACAGTGGACTTGGTTTGATATGCCGGAGCCGGATGCGCTGAACAATCAGAAGAGTGTTACCTTCGAAAGCCTGCTGGAACGCAGTGGCGACACCCCGGTGACCTTTGCGGTGGAAATGGAAAACACTGATGTTACCAGCGCACAGATAACTCTGCGCAATAATTCCCTGCAGCCTGCCGGCGGCGGTCGCCTGGTGGCGGCTCTACTGGACGAAGAGGGGAATCTGCTGGAAAGCCAAAATCTGGGTCAGCTACAGCTGGATTGCGAGGAACTGCAGGAACAGCAGGTGCGCTTCAGTCAGCAGGGCAGACGGGTGGTGCTCCGCTATGCCGGGCCGGCCGTGGCTGGCAGCAGTGCCAACGCTGCCAGCATCACCCTGGACGGCCAGCCCCTGACACTGGACAGCTTTGACGAAAGCGGTCACGCTGAGCTCAGCGACCTGGCTCCCGGTCAGTATCTGCTGACAGTGATCCCGGAGGCAGCGGATGCTCTTGTCACGGTAAACGGTGAAACGGCAGAAAACGGTATGCACAATCTGACGGTTGGCTATGAGAATGTGACCTATACCATTACCATTACCTCGCCCGATGGCACCAACAGCCGCAGCTATGTCATAGACATCCGCTGCAATTATCACACCGTAACGGCGGAGGCCGGCCCCAATGGCAGCATCAGCCCCGAGGGCGAAAGAAAGGTAAACCACGGCGATGATCAGTCCTATACCATCACACCGGATGCAGGCTATGCCATTGCTGATGTGCTGGTGGACGGTCAAAGCGTAGGCGCGGTAAAGGTGTATACCTTCCGGAATGTGGAGAGTGACCACAGGATCTGTGTTACCTTCGAAAAGGTGCAGGAGCCTCCTACCGGAGACAACAGTCCCATTCTCCTGTGGAGCGTGCTGACTGTCTCATGCGGCGCAGTGCTGACTCTGCTGCTTCTGCGTAAGCGGAAAAAGCAACAGCCCTGATTGCACAATAATGCCATAATCCCCCGGGGTGCTGTGCACCCCACCCAATAAAAATCCCCCCCTGTTTCGCCGTAAAACAGGGGGGATTCATTCCAACCAATCTATTATCCCGCCGCATCCAGCATATTTTCAATAAATATTCCATACCCGGTGGTTGGGTCATTGACAAGCACGTGGGTCACAGCTCCCACGAGCTTTCCATCCTGAATGATCGGACTGCCGCTCATACCCTGAACAATGCCGCCGGTGGCGGTCAAAAGCTCCGGATCGGTGACCTTCAGCAGCATATTTCTGCCACCGGCACCGGAATTGGGATAAACCTTCAAAATTTCCACAGAATACTCCTGAACCTGATGATCCTTTACGGTAGAACGGATCACCGCCGCACCGGCGTGAACAGCTTCTTTGGTGCCCACGGGCAGCTTTTCTCCCAAACCGGAGAGCTTAGCCTGCCCAAAAACGCCCTGCACGGTATTTTTCTGCAAAAAGCCGATGCTTCCACTGCCGGTGACAGTGCTCATAAGCTGACCTGGGGTGCCGATTTTTCCCTGCTTGACAGCCAGAACATCCGCTGCAAACACCGCACCCTTTTCCATTACCAGCAGACTGCCGTTTCCACTGTTGACTCCGTGTCCCAGTGCACCGAAGCGGCCGGTTTCGGGGTCATACCAGGTGACAGTTCCCACCCCGGTGACACCCTGCCGCAGATAAATGCCCAGCCGGGGGCCATCCGGGGTGATCTCCGGCTTGACGGTGATCTTTTTCGCATTTCCGTCCCGCAGCAGGGAAAGCTCTGCCTGCCCGTCACTTTCCCGTAAATATTTTTGAATGTCGGATGCACTTCGGACGGTTTTTCCGTTGATGGCGGTGATCCGGTCTCCGATTTGCAGGCCGCTGCTGCGTGCCGCCTGACCCAGCTGGTCGTCAAAGGCGGCCACCGTCACAGTCCCGTCGGCCAGCTCCAGCCCCACAACCTGCCCGCCCGGCACCAACAGCTCTGCCGCCAAAACCGTTTTTCCGCTGAGCCATATACATAACAATAGTATGAACAGCCGTTTTTTTCCATTTTTCATGCCAGTCCCTCCTTTTTGTCTGCCTTTTTAATATACCTCCGCAAAGAATTTGTAACCGCTGAAAAAGTCGATAATTCAGGAAGTATTTTCCTTTTACCTGTGGTCATAATACTGTAAAATCCTTTTTGAAAAAACTGGTTTTTCAGGGCATTTACCTATTGACATAGTAGGTAAGCAGTGCTATATTTACCTATGAAAATGATAGGAAAATATAATCCTTTTGGAGGGATCTTTTATGATCTATGCAGATAACGCGGCAACGACAAAAATGAGCCATACGGCCATTTCTGCTATGCTGCCATATTTTGACAATGTTTACGGCAATCCGTCCAGCCTGCATACCCCCGGTCAGCAGGCCAAGGAGGCACTGGAGGATGCCCGGCAGAGAATTGCTCAGTGTCTGGGCTGTGAGCCCCGGGAGATCTTCTTTACCTCCGGCGGCAGCGAAAGCGACAATCAGGCCATTCTTTCTGCCGCCCGTTACGGTGAAAAGAAGGGCAAAAAGCACATTATTTCCACGGCATTTGAGCATCACGCAGTTCTCCATACCCTGAACCGGCTGGAGAAGGAGGGCTTTCGTATCACCTTGCTGGATGTGCGTGAGCACCACAATATCACTGCCCAGCAGGTGAAGGATGCCATCTGCGAGGATACCTGCCTGGTGACTGTCCAATATGGCAATAATGAGATCGGCTCGCTGCTTCCCATTGCCCAGATTGGTCAGGTCTGCCGGGAGGCCGGTGTGCCCTTCCACACGGATGCGGTGCAGGCAGTTGGCCATGTGCCTATTGATGTAAAAAAGGAAAATATTGATATGCTGAGCCTTTCCGCACATAAGTTCCACGGCCCTAAGGGCATCGGTGCTCTGTATGTCCGCCGTGGCTTCCCGCTGGTAAACCTGATCGATGGCGGTGCCCAGGAACGCGGTAAGCGTGCCGGCACGGAGAATCTGCCCGCCATTATGGGTATGGCGGCAGCCCTGGAGGATGCCTGCACCCATATGCAGGAGCGTACTGCTTATGTGACTGCTCTGCGGGACAAGCTGGTCGCCGGCCTTTCTCAGATTCCTCACTGTGCCCGCAACGGCGATCCGGAGCATTGCCTGCCCGGCATTGTAAGCTTCTGCTTTGAGGGAATCGAGGGAGAATCCCTGCTGTTGCTGCTGGATGCCCAGGGCATTGCCGCCTCTTCCGGCTCGGCCTGCACCTCCGGTTCACTGGATCCCAGCCACGTGCTGCTGGCTATCGGCCGGGTGCACGATGTTGCCCACGGCTCCCTGCGGCTGAGCCTGAGCCACAATAACACAGAAGAAGAGATCGACCAGATCTTGACCGCCGTTCCTCAGGTGGTCAGCCTGCTGCGGAATATGTCCCCGGTGTGGCGTGACCTGCAGACCGGCAAACGGCAATTTATTTTATAAGGAGAATCATTATGGCACTTTACAGCGAAGTTGTGATGGATCACTTTACCCACCCGAGAAATGTGGGTGTTATTGAAAACGCCGATGGCGTAGGCGAGGTCGGCAACGCCAAATGCGGCGACATTATGAAGATCTACCTGAAAATTGAAAAGGATATCATCGTGGATGTGAAGTTTGAGACCTTTGGCTGCGGCTCGGCCATTGCTTCCAGCTCTATGGCCACGGAAATGATCAAGGGCAAGCCCATTTCCGAAGCCCTTCAGCTTACCAACAAGGCTGTGGCGGAGGCACTGGACGGTCTGCCGGCACACAAGCTTCATTGCTCCGTGCTGGCCGAGGAAGCAATCAAGTCCGCTCTGAAGGATTACTACGACCGTAACGGCATTGCCTACGATCATAAGCTTTTCCCGGACTGCGACAGCTGCGCCCATTGCCACGAGTGATATGATCGTATCGACAAAGGGGCGTTATGCCCTGCGTGTGATGGTGCACTTTGCCCTCCACGGTACTGACGAATATATCCCCCTGAAGGAGATTGCCGAGGAAGAGGGAATATCCCAGAAGTATCTGGAAGCCATTATGACCGTCCTGTCAAAGGCCGGCTTTGTGGACGCGGTTCACGGAAAAGGCGGTGGCTACCGGCTCAACCGGAAGCCATCGGAATATACCGTTGGCAGTATCTTAAAGCTGACAGAGGGCGGCCTGGCTACCGTCTCCTGCACTGCCCAGGGCCCATCTGCCTGCTCCCGGACAGCCTGCTGCCGCACGCTGCCTATGTGGGAAAAGCTGGATAAAATGGTGGATGACTTTTTTGAAGGCATTACCCTGCAGGATCTGCTCAACGGATAAAAAATAATCAAACCGCCGGTTTTTCAATGTCATTAAGTTAGTGGCATAGTTCCAGTGGTGGATAGCAAACAGAATGAGT
>CAZTNP010000032.1:0-16640 GCA_964615545.1 uncultured Oscillospiraceae bacterium
ATATACAGTTATATCAGCCTTGTCAATAGATTTTGCAAAAAGTTGAAAAAGAAAAAGGCAGCAAGAAGAAATAATCTTCCTGCTGCCTTTGTGCTTATACTGTGTAAATCAATTCTGCATTTACTATTTCCGTCACACGATTACGGATATTGTTCATCTTTTGTACCCACAACATTTGGTCGGTGAATTTTAATTGCTCCGTTACATTTTCATTTTCGGCAAGTTCCTTTACCAACCGAAGAAACATTGCGGTTGCCTGTTGCTCAATATCATCAAGATATGCTGTGAGTTTACCCGAAGTCATTAGATTAGCATACAAAACACGGTGGTTTTCTTTCAAAAATCGTTTGTGCCGCATACCCCAAACGCCGATGTTTTCGTGTTCTTCTTCGGTGGGTAATGCAAGGTCGGGCAAATAATAATCACCATGCAAGGTGTAGCTGATACCCGTTTTTTCGTCTGTAAAATTCTGTTTCATTTTGTAATCCTCCAATATGATTGATTTTACCTACAATTCAATCATTCTGACTGATTACAAAAGCCTAAGGGAGACAACTTCCTTACGGAGTGTCTCCCCAAGCGGTGCCTTGTTTTTTTGCGTTTTATCCCTGTAAAGCAATTAACCTACAGATGCTTATTGCTCTTTGTTTAATACTTTTTTCTGCCAGGACTTTATGTTGCATTTGGGGCAGCGCATATGCCTGGTTCTGTTGATATGAGCCGATAGAAAAACATTTTTGTATGTGGGCATATATGCGTATCCGCATTTGGCACACACATAGTAGCCTGCCGTCTGTTCAATCCTAATGGCATATCCAATCCCCGTGACAAAGGGAATGGTTCCGATAGTGATTAGAGCGATTCGCAGCCAATCAGCCATTTGAACAAAGGAAGCGACAAATATCAATGCTATAAAAAGCACCGATACGATCACGCAAATAAAAATCTCCAGAGACAGTAATTGTTTGTCTGCCTGTTCTTTTTGCTTTATCATTTCAAGCAAGTTTTTTTCCAATTCCTTGTTGTAATTATCCGTTGTAATTACCTCCCCACTTAATAAATCATTTACTGTGATGCCAAGAATGTTGCAGAGTGTAAGCATTATTGCAGAATCGGGCATCGAGATACCGCGTTCCCACTTGGAAATTGCTTTATCGGTAATATTCAGCTTTGTTGCTAATTGCAGTTGGGTCAGGTTTTGTCGCTTTCTGCATTCAGCAATAAATCTTCCGATTTTTTGTTGTTCCATACTCCGCCCCCTTTCACGCACAGTATATCCGTTCACATATACAAAGTACACCTATCGTCAGTTTAGTGGGGAGTTATAAACTGACAGTAGAGTAAAATACTGCCATTGGATTTGAAGGAATCAGCATAAAAGGCTATTATTTCTTTGCTTTTTCTTTGGCACGTTTATCATTAATGATTTTCATATGGTCTGCATTGATCAGTGTTACATTATTCTCTTTTGCCCAATCTACGCATCCTTTAAGCACCAGCGGAAGAAAAACACGGGGAACATTTAATACTGTTTGCAGGGCATCGTCTGTAAATTTGACGGTATCATCGGCCCGGTCTGCGGCGTAGCGGACAGATTCCAGTGTTTGCTTGCGGATAGGCAAAAGCTCAGCACGCAGGCGTGCTTTCCGGTGGAACCAGAAATTTTTGCTGTCACGGTATCCATAATCCACAGGCAGGGGAGGAAAATCATTGGCTTTCACACCATTGATGATCGCATCGTGGTACTTTTTCTTCATCAGGATCTTGTCCACTTTCAGAATGAAGTGTGCACCGAATTTGGATGTAATACCGTTAAAATCGTGATAAGGGGGTTCATATCCATTCAGCTGCCCGGGCTGATCATTTTGTGCGTTGTCTAAAGCAGATACCCAGGTGCATTCAATCACCTGAATGGCATCCGTGAGAACCATAGGACGTTTTTCACCGGAGCTTTCCTCAATTTGTCCTTTTTCCAGGCGGAAGTTGCATTTTGGCATCTTATCTTCCGGCTTATCTCCCGGCCAGGACAGCTTAACGCATTCCTGAAAGGTTTTTGGCTTGTCATCTACAAAGTTGATAGCACACTTTCCGTTTCGCAGAATATTTTGAGCGGTGTTGGATGAATTGCGGCAGGAAAGCAGCATAGCATAATAGTCCTTGCCGGCAACATAGTAGGGCTGCACCAGGGAATAAGGGCCTAATGTGGTGCTTCCGTCCTCACAAAGTGTGCTGATCACAACAGTCGGCATAGGGAAGAAAAGGGATGTCTGATAGAAATTATCAACGATACGCAGATTTTCAAAGCTGGACATAGCAGATTTCTCCTTAAAGATGAATTCAGGAACAAATGCTCCCGTTGACAGGCACTTCGTATAGAAACGGTTAACACAGCAGTGCCCTATGCTTTCAGTATAGTAGATACTCTGTATAAAGTCAAGAAACGGAGTGGGTTATATCTTGGCTGAATATTTATCGATCAGATATTCAATGGCTTCCCGGTATCCGTCAATTCCGTGTCCTTTAATAGTTTTTTCGCAGTATAGACCCGGGTAGGAGACCTGACGAAATGCTTCCCGGGAATCTACATCAGAGATATGCACCTCAACGGCCGGAATCGAAACAGCCTTTAAGGCATCCAAAATAGCAACGGAAGTATGGGTATAGCCGGCTGGGTTTATAACGATCCCATCCATTTTACCGTAGGCCTGCTGAATCGCATCAATGATTGTCCCTTCTGAATTAGATTGTATATGTGTGATTTGTGTATGGAATCGCAGTGCGGTATCATCAAGAAGCTGACAAAGCGCGGCATAGTTTTGGAAGCCGTAAATTTCCGGCTCCCGAATACCAAGCATATTGATATTTGGGCCATTAATTACTAATATTTTCATAATGATTTCTCCAAGTTCAAAAGCTTACAGAGCTTAGTGGCTGTTTCAGCAGGGGAAGTACTATTATCCACGCAAATATCCGAAAAACGGCGATACAGTGGTTCCCGCATTTGATACATCTGGGAAAGGTCGTTTTTCTGTGATAAAGGCCTTCCGGCTGTTGGCAGGCTTTCAATCTCCCTTTTTATCCATACCACAGTGCCGTTTTGATGCAGAATGGGTGCATTTTCCGGTATGGTAACGCAACCGCCACCTGTTGCAATGATTTGACCGGAATGCTTACAGACCTCTGAAAGCACCTCGGTTTCCACTTGCCGAAATCCGGCTTCTCCATATTTACGGAAGATTTCCGGAATGGTGCATCCGGTATGGCGGCAGATTTGTGTGTCAATATCCATAAAAGGCTTTCCGGTCATTTCGGAAAGCAGCCTTCCGATGGTACTTTTGCCACAGCCTGGCATTCCAATCAGCACGATATTTTCCTGGCTGTTTTTCAGGCTTTGATATAATTGCGGAAGGATGGAGTCCGAAATATCTTCTCCGGTAAACCATTGCGCACTTTCCTTTGCCTGAGCAGCCAGCATCCAGGCGCCGTTTTGCGTGGGAATGCCCCGATTGGCCGCATCAAGCAGGAGCTGGGTACGAGCCGGATTGTATATCAGATCCATAACATAGCTAAGTGCGGAGAAAACATCAAGATTTATGGGAGATATGCCGGTGTGGGGGAACATACCGACAGGCGTTGCGTTGACGATGGCAAAGCAATCCGAGTGCAAGCTGAGATTTTCGTAGTTGTTTTCACCGTGCCGGGATATGGTAATGACCTCTGCACCCAGCTCACGCATAACAGCACATACCGTATTGCCCGCACCACCGGAACCCAACACAAGTACTTTCCTGCCGGAATAATCCAGGCCTGTTCGGGCGACCATAGACTGAAAACCAAAATAATCAGTATTATGTCCGATCAGTTTTCCCTTTTTATCCCGGATAATGGTATTGACAGCACCTAATTTCTGCGCCTGTGGTGTTAGCTTATCGCAGTATGCGATGACGGCTTTTTTATAAGGGATGGTTACATTTAATCCGTCAAAGCAATCAGAGGACAGAAAATCGGACAGATGATCCGGAGAAACCTCAAAAAGCTGGTATGAGTAAGTACCAAGCATTGCGTGAAGCTGTGGAGAATAGCTATGGCCAAGTACTTCACCTAACAGACCGCAACGCATTATATCACCTCGGTGTAGCTTCCCAGGTATTTGAATTCCTCGCAAAGATCATCCAACTCACACATAAGCTGTACGAATTCCTCAGAATAGATAGATGTTTCCAAATCAAAGTAGAACATAAATTCAAAATCCCGATCCGGTATGGGGCGTGACTCCAGCTTGATTACATTGATGCCGAGAACATAGAGTCGGGCAAGCACCTTGTAAAGAGAACCGGGTCTGTGGGGGAGCACCATCATAATGCTTGTTTTATCCGACCCGGGATAGATTTCAAAGTTTTTGCTGATACAGATGAATCGTGTGCGGTTGTTTCCTTTGTCCTGAATGTTTTCTGCCAGGAAAGAAAGATCGTAAAGCTCGGCACAGCTTCTGCTGGAAATAGCTGCCACATCGTTTCTGCTGGATTGGGAGACAAATTTTGCTGCAACGGCGGTGTTTTCGACCGGAATGATCCGTACACCGGTCAAAGTGTTTAAAAACTCGGAGCATTGATTAATTGCCTGCTCGTGGGAATAAATTTCCTTAATATCCTCCACTCTGGCACCCGGCTTGGCCAATAAAGAATGGTCAATTTTTAAACGGAAGGTTCTTACAATGGAAAAATTATGCCGGATCATCAGGTCATAGACTTTTTTGACAGAGCCGGCGGTGGAATTTTCCAAAGGTAGAATGCCATATTGGCAGAGGCCTTTATCAATGGCATTGAAGATCCCGTCAAAATTTTTGAAGTACATAATCATAGGGGATTTGAACATTTTCTCACAGGCAATTTGTGCGTAAGAACCCTCTGCCCCCTGACAGGCTACCATCGGCGCTTTCGGAAACAATTTTGGAGTGTTGTCTATAGAGCTTATGATCTGATCGTGCAAAGGTGTGGATTTCAGATTGCATTTGCTTTGATAGCTTCGGCTCAGCTCAAAGATCATAGAATACAAAACACGGGTATAGTTATCCATTTCTTCTCCGGCGTACTGGGCAACGCTTTGCAGCTTTTCCCGTTCCCGCACCGGAACATAGATGGGTAGCTTGTGTTCCTTTTTGTATTCAGCAATTTTCGCGGAAAGCCCCATACGCTGTACAAAAAGGTCGACAAGATTTTTATCAATTTTGTCGATCTCTTTTCTCATTTCTTCAATATTCATAGGAATGACCCTCCTTTAAGATCATATCAGTCAGTGCAAAGGCGGCTGCGGCTTCCACCACTGGTACAGCCCGTGGAACAATACAGGGATCGTGCCTTCCGGAAATCCGGAGCGTTTGCACTTGGCCTGTGGGAAGACAAACAGACTGCTGTGGTGCAGCTATCGATGCAGTGGGCTTAAAGGCAACCTGAAACAGAATTGGCATACCGGTGGTGATCCCACCTAAAATCCCCCCGGCGTGATTGGTAAGGGTAACGACCCGTCCGTCCTGCATAGTAAAAGGATCATTGTTTTCACTTCCGCAGAGGGTGCTTCCATAAAAACCAGAACCAAACTCCACCCCTTTTACAGCGGGAATTCCATACAAAATATGGGCAAGCTTACTCTCAACACCGTCGAACATTGGTTGTCCAATTCCTGCGGGAATGCCGGTAACTGCACAGGAGACCACGCCGCCAATGCTATCACCGTTTTTCTTTACAGCCTGAATTGCTTCCTGCATTTGAATACCGGCCTGGGGATCAAGAACGGGAAAAACTTCACCGATTTGGGAAAAGTCTGGCAAGACCGGATCCAATATGGCATCCCGAATATTTCCTATGGAGGCAATGTGGGCACCAATATGAATATTTTTGTCTGCAAGCCATTGCTTGCAGATGGCTCCGGCGATGCACAGCGGTGCGGTGAGCCTGCCGGAAAAATGTCCGCCACCGGCACTGTCCTGGAAGCCTTTGTATTTGATTTGCGCCGTGAAGTCTGCGTGCCCGGGACGGGGACAATCCTTGAATTCGGAATAGTCTGCAGAGCGTGTGTTGGTGTTGGATATAATTGCGGTGATGGGGGCACCGCAGGTCACATTATCAACAAGACCGGAAAGAAAGACCGGCTTGTCGTCTTCCTTGCGGGGGGTTGCATAAGCACCTTTTCCCGGCGTCCGGCGCCCTAAAAAGCTGTATAGGGAATCCATATCCACTGTAAAGCCGGCAGGAAAACCATCCATAGTCATACCAATGGCAGTGCCGTGGGATTGACCGAATATGGAAAGCTTTAGTGCTTCACCATATGTACTGCTCATAATAGCCTCCAAGATTTGTAAACACAGACCAAAAGTCCGGGTATGATTTTTTTACGCAATTTGCACCAAGCACATTGATTTTTCCATGCGAGACGGTGGAAGCAATGGCTGCGGCCATTGCAATCCGATGATCGTTATGTGCATCAATGGTACAGCTGTGGTAAGCGCCTGGTGTGACGGACATAGTGTCGCCAAAGATATGAACACCTGCTCCCAAAGCCTGCAGCATTTGCGCAGTGGATGCGATGCGGTCAGACTCCTTTAATCGCAGCCTGCCGATGTTTTGAAATTCTGCTCCCTTTTTGGTTCCGCTGACGACAGCTAACACAGGTATAAGATCCGGAATGTTGCGGCCATCAATGATACAATGCTGGGAAAGCTTTTTCAAAAGGTCACATATAGCTTTGTCGCCCTGTGCAGAGTGTAAAGATAAACCGCTGACGGTGATATCATTCCCCAATGCCTGCGCGGCGAGGAAAAAAGCTCCGTTGCTCCAATCTCCCTCAACGGAAACGGAGTCGGGTGCGTGGAAGGGAAAGCAATGGCAAATGGCGCCGTTTTCAATAGATACGCCAAACATCTGCAGTACCTGCTTTGTCATTTCAACATAAGGAGCAGATTCTGTTTCTCCGGTGATATGCAGCTGTGACTGCCCGGGAAGTAGGGCGAGGGCAAACATCAGCCCGGTGATGTATTGGCTGGATATGTTGCCCGGAATGGTGTAATGTCCCGGCTTGAGCTGCCCCTGACATTGAATTACATTTTGTCCCGGTCTGGTCAGGCGGCAGCCCATACGTTCCATTTCCTCCAAAAGTGGGGAAAGCGGGCGTTCCGGTAAGCGGCCGGACATATATATCCGGGTATTTACGCCGAGACTTCCAACGATAGGCAGCATAAAGCGCAGGGTAGATCCACTTTCCCGGCAGTTCAGCATTGCATTTTTGGGCGGAGTAGCAATGGGAGTAATATGAAAGCCGGATTTTGTTTGTGTGATATTGGCACCCAAAGCACGCAGGCAATCCACGGTGGCCATAATATCCTCATTAACAGAGGCTATTTCCATATTTACAGGGGTGTCACAAAAGGCGGAGCATATAAGCAGCCGATGTGCCTGCGATTTGGATGGAATCGCATAGACGGTTCCTGAAAGCTTTTTGGGGAAGATGGTGATATCCATATTTATAGTCCTGATTCTATTAAGGCTTCTAAACAATTGATGGGTGTAGGGGAGATAATGCAGCTACCGATTTCCTTGGGCAGGATCAAATTCAGACAGTTGCCTTGACGTTTTTTATCCGAAAGAGCACTGCAGAACAGTTCGTTTGCACTGTATTCCGTTTGGGTAGGCAGCTTGAAAGCTTCCAGTGTACTGTGTATCGCTCGGCACACAGTGCTGCTGCAGAAACCGTTTTTCCAGGCGGCTTTTGCAATGATGGCAGTGCCTGCGGCAACTGCTTTTCCGTGCGAAACAGTGTAGCCGCTTTGCACCTCAATGCCGTGGCCAATCGTGTGCCCCAGATTAAGTAATTGTCTGCAGCCATTGTCATATTCATCTTCCCTGACGATATTGGCTTTTAACTCTACGCAGCGGGAAATGACATATTCTCTGTCAAAATCCGGACCCAATTGTGCCAAATGTAAGAAAAGTTTAGAATCAAATAAAATGGAATACTTGATTACCTCCGCACAACCGTCCAGAAAAATATCTTTTGGCAGACTCTGCAGAGTGTCCATATCGCACAGTACAAGCCTGGGCTGATAAAACGCACCAACAAGATTCTTTCCTGCAGGCAGGTCAATGGCGGTTTTGCCGCCGACAGAGGAATCTACCATAGCAAGCAGCGTGGTAGGAATTTGAATGTAGGATATTCCGCGCAAATAAGTGGCGGCGGCAAAGCCGGTGACATCTCCGACAACACCCCCGCCTAATGCAATCAGTGTGTCGGAACGGGTCAGAGGAATGCCGGATAAAAAATGCAGAATATCCACATAGGTGGTGGCGTTTTTACTGCCTTCGCCAGCCGGGAAGGAATAGGTATAGACTTCCTGTCCGGCTGCGGAAAGTACTTCAGCGAGGGAAGCACCGTATATTGGAAAAACATTGGAATCACTGATGATGGCAATACGGCCTGTGCCGCAAATTGGTCGAATCCATTGATCGCAGGCAGCAAGCAAGCCGTTGCCAATCAGGACGGAATAGGGAACCGAGGCTTGCACAGAAACAGTTTTCATCCGTCAAGCTCCTCCTTCCTGCGCTTTCCTTCCTCCAAAAGGTCAATAAGGCGTGACCTTTGGTCGTTTTCAATTGCATCGCGATATTGCTCCAGATTGCTGATATAGCAGGATAATTCTGAAAGGATATTTTCTTTGTTGGACAGGAAAAGCTCAGCCCACATTTCGGGATTGAGCCATGCCACTCTTGTCAGATCCTTGTAGCTGCCAGCAGAAAAACCATTGTGCTCCATAGCAGTCGGAGATTTGATATAGGCATTGCTGACAATATGTGGCATCTGAGAAGTGAAGGCAATTTTTTTATCGTGGTTTTCTGCAGTGGTCACAGCAAAAGAGCCAAAGCCGCAGGGGGCAAGAAGCTCCTTAACGCGGGAAAGCAGCATAGGATCGTCGAATCTGGGGGGCACCAAAACCATAGGTGCACCCTGAAATAAATTGGACCTGCTGTACTTAAATCCGGAAAAATGAGAACCAGCCATCGGATGCCCACCGACAAAGGTAAAGCCATATTTTTCGGCAAGGGGGAAGCAAATGTCACAAATAGGCTTCTTAATACCGCAGCAATCGATAATAACTGTATTTTTTTGAATATAGCGTGCATTTTGCTGAAGCCAGTAAGCGGAAGCGGCGGAATAGATTGCCAAAAAGATCAGGTCGCAGCTACCAATATTGTCCCAGTTCAGGCGGCCGTGAACAGCGCCGGCCAGCTCTGCAAATCGTACCATCTGCAGATCCCGGTCGCTTACCAGTACCTGATGCCCGGCTTTGGAATAAGCCCGGGCAAGAGAACCGCCAATCAGCCCAATCCCTAAAATGCCGACGGTCATACGATTGCCTCCCTGATTTTTTGCACCGTTTTACTCACAGCCTCAAATTGCTCCGGCGTTAAAGATTGTGCACCGTCACAAAGGGCACGGGAGGGATTGTTGTGCACCTCAATCATAATACCGTCTGCCTGGGCAGCCGCTGCAGCTGCCGCCATAGAAGGAACAAGTGCGGCCTTCCCGGTTGCGTGGCTGGGGTCAACGACTACAGGCAGGTGCGTAAGCTCGTGCAGAACAGGCACGGCAGAAAGATCCAATGTGTTTCTGGTGTAGGTCTCATATGTTCGAATACCCCGCTCGCAGAGAATGATATTTTCGTTGCCTTCACTCATAATATATTCTGCGCTCATCAGAAGCTCCTGCAGCGTATTGGCCAGTCCTCTCTTGAGAAGGATGGGCTTGCCTGTTTTGCCTAACTCCTGCAGCAAATCGAAATTTTGCATATTCCGTGCACCAACCTGAACAATGTCCACATCTGCAAACAGATCCAAAGAGCGAGTGTTCATAATTTCGGTAATAATAGGGAGCCCGGTCACCTTTTTTGCTTCTACAAGGAGACGAATACCCTCGTCCTTTAGCCCCTGAAAAGCATAAGGCGAGGTTCGTGGCTTGAATGCACCGCCTCTTAATATATTTGCACCGGCTGCCTTGACAGCCTGTGCCACCTGGATGATCTGCTCCTGGCTTTCCACAGAGCAGGGGCCTGCAATCATAGCAAAATGACCGCCGCCGATCTGAACATTTCCAACCTGAACAACGGTATCATTCGGATGGAATTTACGGTTTGCCTGCTTAAAGGACTCGGATACCCGCTTAACACTTTCAACGATCTCCAGGCTGTTCAGAAGCTCCATATCCACGCGGCTGGTATCGCCGATCAATCCAAGTACGGTAAATTCTGCACCCTCAGATACATGAACATCCAAATTCATTCCCTTAAGCCAGGTTAGCAGATGGGCTTTTTGTTCTGGCGTGGTGTTTCTCTTCAATACTGCGATCATATATCCATCTCCTAAAAATAATACCGCACAGACGGAAATCTGTGCGGCAGTTGTGTACAAAAACAGCTTAAAATGTGCAACACAAATTTCTATTACCTTTTTGTCGCAAAAAAGTAATAGCAGTAAAAATAAATCTGTGCGGACTTAGCGGAAGTGTTCATAGGAAACCTCCAAACATTTTAATCACAAACAGTATACCACCCGGCGGCGGCGAATGCAAGAAAAAAATCAAAAAATGTAAAAAATGTAAAAAAATCAGGCAGCCTTTTGAACTGCCTGATTGATATTAAAGGACTGTGAAGGTTTTTACGGCCGCAAGCTGTCCGTTGAAATAAACTTCAATGGTATACTCGCCGGCTTCCTGAGGAATGGAGGGGATATTCAGGTCACAATAATTTTTGTACCACATACTGCTCCAGGCGGCGGAACTGGAGGCAATGCTGACAATTTCACCGGCTTCGTTGCTGATCACAAAGGCGGAGGTAATGATTTCCTTGGATACATCGTAACGGCGATCAAGGAAAATCACAAAACCGGCACTGTCGCCTGCCTGGAATTGAGTAGTGTAGTCCGCATTGTCCATAGTGGTGTGGCTCCATATACTATTGGCCGGCCGCTTGCAAAGGGTAAAGTGCAGATTGCTTTTTGTAACCGGATTGCCGGCATAGTTGACACTGAAATTCTCCTTTTCAGGGGAGGAGACTGTCAACATCTCGCCGGCTGTGGGGCGGCCATCTGCCGCCTGAATTGTAAAAGTGTAGCTGCAGCCTGGAATGACAGGGGAGATGGAGATGCTGTTTTCAGCTGAGGAGACATTTGTCACAAGGGCAGAGCCGTTTATAGTGTAGGAAACGATCCATCCGCCCTCAGGGGCATCGGTAGCCAGCCAAGTTAAGCGGAGCTGCTCCAGTGTGACGGCTTCAGCTTGAAACTGGGAAACCGTGATGGCGTTTTCACCAATGCTGGCTCGCTGACTGACACTTTGGCCGGCGGCAGTAACCTCCACTGTAAAGCTATCCGTGTGATCAAGGTTTTCGAAAACTGCGGAGGTATCTGTAACGGTCAGGGTCTCGTCATATCCGTTTTCATTAAAGCACCGCACAGTCCAACTTTCCACGCTGAGATTATCCGGGGCAGTCCATTTGGCGGTAAGCTTTCCGTCCGTGCAGCTTGTGATGGCCAGGTTGGTGGCCTGGATTACCTCTGTCGCGGTGAAGGTGATGATCTGCTCCTGCAGAAGAAACAGGTCGTCCTCCGGGCAAAGTACACCGTTGTATACAGTATCCTCAGTAAGCTCAGTCAGAGTGACGGTGTGGCCACTAAAGGTAACGGTGTTCGCTTCCACGCCCGGGGCTTCGTAAGTAAAGCTCCATTGCTCAGAATCAGGGCCAACAACGGAGAAGCTGAGAATTGCAGTGCCGGGGGCATTACCGGTGACCACATTGCACTGCACAATGCTGGTCTGTGCTGCGGTAAAGTAGCTGAGCTGCGTTTTGCCGTTAAGAATGTGAAGCCCCTGTGTATTTACAGTGACGGTATATTCTGTTCCGGCGGAAAGACCGGAAAACTCCGCCTTGCCATTGACAACGGGGGCAGTAACGGTTTTGCCGTAAGTATCTGTGCAGGTGATTGTCAGATCCTTTTCATCTGCCTCAGAAACAATGGTGACGGACAGTGTATCCTTGCTTCCGGATATTTGCAGGTCATTGACAGTCTGTAAAACATAAAACTGATAGAACAGGAACAGGGCGGCAGCCAGTACGATGCCGGAAACGCACAGAAGAATATTCCGCAGAATATGGGATTTTTTTGGCGCGGGAGTCTCTTCTTCGGCAACGGGGGGCTCTTCGACAGGAATTTCCTCCGCAATGTCTTCTTCTGCTACCGGTGCTTCTTCCGGCTCCGGTTCCTTTTCTGCCTGGGGAAGCTGGATTTCAATGGGTTCCGGTGCAACCACCGGTTCCGGAACCTCCAGTGCTGCCAGCTCTTCCGCCTGAGAAAGAATTTGACTGACCTCGTCGCTGACATCCTCGTAGGAAATATCGGCAAGGGCCTCGTCGCTATCCTCCAGCATCATATCCTCAATGGAGGCGGCAATTTCCGCCAGCTCATCAGGCTCTTCGGTGCCTTCCGTTTCCTGTGTTTCCGGAACAGCCTCCGGCTCACAGGCTTCTTCTTCGGGCGCTTCTTCTGATTCTTCCTGAGAAATATCATCCTGAGGGACTTCTGCCTCGGGCACTTCTGTGCTGCTGTCTTCCGCCGGGGGAGCTTCCTGAGGGGGTTCCTCCGGGAACTCGGGCTCAGGCGGGGGAATGATGGGGGCATCGGATGCTCCATTCTTTTGCATATAGCTAACAAGTGCTTGCCCCATCTGTGCCGGATCCTGCCACCGTTCAGCCGGATCCTTCCGAATAGCTTTCAGAATGATATCGGCCAGTTCATCATCGGCATACTGGGGCTTTGGCAGCGGATCGTCGCCGGGCTGCGGCAAAGTGCCGCCATTGTAGATCTGATAAAGGATCATACCCAGTGCGTAAAGATCCATAGTCTCGTTCAGAGAGGAAAACGCATCGGTGATCTCCGGTGGTGTATATGGGCTCAGATATTGCTCTGCCACAGAGGCATATTTCAGCCCGGAAAGCCGAATGAAGCCCAAATCCCCGATCTTGTATTCGCCGTTATCCGTGATAAAGATGTTGCTGGGCTTCAGATTGATATACAGGTAGCCGTTTCTGCGGCAGGCCGCCAGTGCAGCACAAAGATCCAGCCCTAAATTCAGCGTATCCAAATGAGTCAGCGGCTTTTTGTCAAACTGACGAAGCAGGGAACGCCTATAGGGGGTGCGCAGGTAAATATCAAAGCCAATTCCGTCCTCCATAGGAATTACTTGCATTTTGTCGCAGGCAAAAAAACCGTCCTGTCGGGAAAGCTGCTGCAATACTTCAATTTCTTTCACCGCGTCGTTTGCACGGTTCTTGAAATAGGCCTCTGCATCAGCTTCGTTTCCAATGACACCGGCCAGCAGCAGTGCCTGCACCTGATTTTGAGAAGAGGGAACGGAAATGATTTTTACAATATATTTTTGGTCTGACCCTTTATCAATTGCGGGGCAGCATCGAATACCGTTATGCTCAGAGATGGGATCGCCCATCATAAAATTGTCCAGCAATGGCGAAATAAGCTTTGCTTCAGACACAATTATCGCCTCCTTTTGAATTCATTCTATATGATAAAATATTTTTACCAAAAAAGCAACAAGTTTGTTGTTGTTTTCTTTCGTAAGAAATGCTATAATCAGTTAAAAGATGTTATTTTCATCTATTGTACATCGGAATGGAGGAACAATATGAGTAAAATAATTTGTGATGTATGCGGTACTTCCTATCCGGATACCGTGACCCAGTGCCCGATTTGCGGCTGTGTGCGTTCTGCGGAAGCTGTTATGACGGAAAGCGTGGAGCAGGAAAGCGGCTATACATATATTAAAGGTGGCCGTTTTTCAAGATCCAATGTCCGCAAGCGTAATCAGGGCATAGATCTTCGTGCGGAAGAGGATACCGGGTCCGGGGTCAGTAAAAAATCCCTTGGCCTGATCATCGTACTGGTTTGCCTGATCGCCATTGTGTGTGCTATGATCGTGTATGTGCTGGTAGGCTGGGACCGGCAGCAGGCAGATCCTTCGGGCAGTATGTCCACAACGGAGCAGGTTCCGGTGGCCTGCACGGAATTGAAGCTTTCCCAGCGCAGCATTACCCTTTCTTCCGCGGGTGAGGTTTGGCTGCTGGAGGTGACCGTATCTCCTGCAGATACAACGGATGTGCTTACCTTTGCCAGTGTGGATGAAACTGTTGCGACGGTTTCGCAAACCGGAAAGATCACCTTTGTCGGCGAAGGGGAGACGGATATCATTGTTACCTGCGGTACGATGACCGCTACCTGCCGCGTGGTGTGTGAAACAGAAACCACAACGGAGCAGACCACAGTGCCTCCGGAGGGGATCCAGCTCAACCGGAAATCCATTCTGGCGGATTTTGAAGGATACAGCTGGGTGCTCTATAGCGGTAAGGTACCTATGGATCAAATCGTATGGACCAGTGAGGATCCCTCTGTGGCAACTGTTGAAGCTGGCAAGGTGGTTGCTGTCGCAGAAGGGGAGACCACGATCTATGCGGAGTATAACGGGGTGATTACAAGCTGCACCATTACCTGCAATTTTGCCGAGCCCACCGAGGATGACAGCGGCAGCGGCGAAACCCCGGCACCCTCCAGCGGCCCGTTTAAGATCTATTGCCCCTGGAGTGTAATTGATTATAATGAAGACGAAGAATGCTACGATGCGACAATGTCCATCGGTGAAAGCATTGAATTCTCGCTGAAAACAAAGCTGGATGCCAAGGCACAGGAAAATGTCACCTGGACCATCGTCAGCGGGGAAGAATGTGTCACCCTGGACGGCAGCACAGTTACTGTCGTGTCCTCTGTAAAAAATGCCAGGATCAAAGCGGAGTATAACGGAGAGACCTATTATCTCCTGATCCGTACCGTGAATTGATCATTGCCGCAACAAAATATCAGTCGTTCCCTCCCCACAAAGCCGGATTTCCTCCGCCTTTGTGGGGATTTCTAATACCTCCGTAGCTCCAATATCCCCGGTTGGTTGGCACCCCCATACCGTGCAGCCAGCCTTGTTTTTTGCATTATACGGTGCGGTCTGCCTCAATATTTGTGCCATCATACGGTGCAGACAGCCCAGTCGTCGTGTCATTGCCACGGCCGTGGCAATTCCCCCGTTGGGTGCTCCGCAATAAAGATTCGCTTTGCCGTTAGACAACTATTCCAATCGTCCCGCAGGGACACCTCCAGTGGTTTTCTCTGTCGAGGAAGCTGGCACAGCGTTAGCTGTGACTGAAGGAGAGCGTTGCCGCAAGGCAACTATTCTAATCGCCCCGCAGGGACACCTCCAGTGGTTTTCTCTGTCGAGGAAGCTGGCGCAGCGTTAGCTGTGACTGAAGGAGAGTGTTGCCGCAAGGCAACTATTCCAATCGTCCCGTCGGGGACACTACAAGTGGCTTCCCATCAGAAGGAGCCACTGGAGGAATCGGCCTCCTTGGGGCGTATTAAAATGTTGTTATATACGGAGAAAAAGCAGACTTTTTTGGCTTTTTACGATTTTTGAGCAGATAAAGACTTTACAACTATTTGAAAAAGTGCTACTTATGATACTTGTTCTGTGGTTACACAACCGACCTTTACTTCTAAGGGCTCTCAAACAAAGACCTGTTCCTGTGGAGAGAGCATTGTGGAAAGCATCCCCCAGCTTGTGGGAAAGGTGAAGGAGTGGAATATGGCCTTGGGCAATGATTTGGCTGTGAATTTCTACTTGGAAATTTCCGACAGTATCGTGTCTACTGCTAAAGTTCAGCTTATTCAGGATGATCGTATTATAACTGCCAAGATCTCCGACTTGGAAAAGACGGCAGATGGGCTTTACAAAATCTCCGTTCGTATGGCCGCAACCCAAATGAATGATAGCATTACGGTCATGGTCAAAAACGGCAGTGACAAAGTCCCCTCGGCAGACTATTCTATCCGCCAGTACTGTGACACCCTGCTGGCAGACGAGAGCGCTAACGAGTATCATGCCCTGATCAAAGAAATGCTGAACTACGGCGCGGCGGCACAGGCGTATTTTGGTTACGAGTCCGACGGCGCGGCCAACGAAGGCATTACCGGTGCGGGACAGACTGCTGTCCCGGAGAGAGCACCGGAAATGTCCGTAAATGGCACAGCCGGGAATGTGTGGTTCTACGGCGCATCTTTGGTATACGAGAGCAAGATCGCCGTCCGGTTCTACTTTAGCGGTGATGTGTCCGGCTGTAAATTCACGGTCGGGGAGCAGACCTACACCCCGGTCGCTAAGAACGGCCTGTACTACATTGAGGTCAGCGACATTCTGCCACAGAATTTGGGCAATGCCATTACGGTGACGGTCACCTCCGGCGAGGACACACTGACGGTCTCCTACAGTCCTCTGACCTACATCGTCCGCATAAATGCCAAGGGAAGCGAGAGCCTCCAGAACCTCATGCGCGCCCTCTATAACTACCACTTAGCTGCCAAGGCCTTAGCAGCTTAATGGATTTTTCTCACCTTTTCCATTCCTTTTTCAAGGGCAAAAGCTCCGGACTGGTTTTTGATATGCTCCCTCTATGAGAGACAGTGAAATAAAACACTGTCATCATGGAG
>CAZTNP010000033.1:0-15225 GCA_964615545.1 uncultured Oscillospiraceae bacterium
AGATGCCCAAGATGGAGAGAGTAACAGTATCGCAAATCAGCGAGAGTATTTAAACTGTTGTTCTGCTAAGATCGCAGACTCTTGCCAATTCCGACACATTCAATTGCCCATTCTTATAGGCTGGATAGTGCCGGAGGAACGGCGCCGGGATATCCTCTTTGCCCACTTGCGGCCGCCCGATTTTCCGCCCCTTGGCTTTGTCGTTCGCCATCTCTGACCAAGCCTTTCCCTTATCATAAAAGTAGAGATGGGGTCTGTTTTTGGCATCCGGAACAGATAAAAATCAGCAAGCCGCAAAAGGCATTCTTCCGGAGGATGTCTTTTTGTGCTTATGTGTCCTTTTCCGGGGTCATCATCTGGTGGAGCCGCCAAAGGTATCCCTTATGGGACGATAAAAAAGTTGCCTGGTGGCAACACTCTCCTTCAGTCACGGCTAATGCCGTGCCAGCTTCCTCGACAGAGGAAGCCACTGGATGTGTCCCTGCGGGACAATTGAAATAGTTGCCTGGCGGCAACCGTCACCGCGCAAGCGGTGACAAAGGGCGATACCGGCGGACTGCGGTGGAACCATCCGGGGGATTGCCACGCCAGTGTTTGCACTGGCTCGCAAGGACACGAGGACGGGGCTGTATGCATCTTATTTATAATTATCGGCATAAGCCGATACCTTCAGTGGCTTCTCCTGATGGGGAAGCTGGCAAAAATCTCTGATTTTTGACTGAAGGAGAGAGGTTGCCGTCAGGCAACCGTCACCGCACAAGCGGTGACAAAGGGCAGTGCGGTTTTTTATAAATGAGGAAAGCAAACCGGGCTGCCCTTTGGTGGGCAGCCCGGAGTGGGTTATTTGGCGTATTCTACGGCTTTGGTTTCGCGGATGACATTGACCTTGATCTGGCCGGGGTATTCCAACTCGGCTTCGATCTTCTTGGCAATGTCCCGTGCCAGCAGGATCATATTGTCCTCGGTGACTTCCTCGGGCTTGACCATAATGCGAACCTCGCGGCCGGCCTGAATGGCGTAAGCCTTTTCCACGCCGGGATAGGAGCCGGTCAGCTCCTCCAGCTTCTGCAGACGGCGGATATAGTTTTCCACATTTTCACGCCGTGCGCCGGGGCGGGCAGCGGAAACTGCATCGGCCGCCTGGATCAGGACAGCGATCACCGTCTTGGGCTCCACATCGCCGTGGTGTGCCTCGATAGCATTGATGACCACCGGATTTTCCTTATACTTGCGGGCAAGATCCGCACCAAGCTGCACGTGGCTTCCCTCCACCTCGTGGTCGATGGATTTGCCCAGGTCGTGCAGCAGGCCGGCACGCTTTGCCAGCGCCACATCCACGCCCAGTTCGGAGGCCATCAGGCCGGCGATATGGGAAACCTCGATGGAGTGGTTCAGCACATTCTGACCATAAGAGGTACGGTACTTCTGACGGCCCAGAATCTTGACCAGCTCCGGGTTCAGATTGTGCACGCCAGTCTCGTAGCAGGCGCGTTCGCCCTCCTCACGGATGGTGCGATCCACTTCCTTGCGTGCCTTTTCCACCATATCCTCAATGCGGGTAGGATGGATCCGGCCATCTACGATCAGCTTTTCCAGTGCCAGCCGTGCCACCTCCCGGCGAACCGGGTCAAAGGAGCTGACGGTAATGGCCTCGGGGGTATCGTCGATGATCAGGTCAACACCGGTAATGGTCTCCAGCGTGCGGATGTTACGACCCTCACGGCCGATGATCCGGCCCTTCATTTCATCATTGGGCAGGGGAACGACGGAGACGGTGGTCTCTGCGGCGTGGTCGGCAGCGCAGCGCTGAATGGCGATGGCCAGAACCTCCCGTGCCTTCTCGTCGGCCTCATCCTTCATCTGCTGCTCGATCTCCCGGATCTTCACAGCGGTATCGTGGCGGATATCCTCCTCCACGGATTTGAGCAGAGCAGCCTTTGCCTGCTCCTGAGACAGACCGGAAAGCTTTTCCAGGGTGGCAATGTGCTGACGGCGAACCGCCTCTGCCTCCTGCTTAATCCCCTCCACCTCAGTCATACGGCGAGCCAGATCCTCTTCTTTCTTTTCGAAAGCATCTGTCTTCTTGTCTAAATTTTCTTCTTTCTGCTGCAGCCGGCGCTCCTGCTTGCTCAGCTCGGCGCGGCGCTCTTTGACTTCTTTTTCGTACTCTGTGCGGGATTTATGGATCTCGTCCTTTGCTTCCAGAAGCATTTCTTTTTTGCGGCTTTCTCCGCTGCTGATGGCATCGTTGATCAGCCGGGTAGCTTCCTGCTCCGCGGAACCGATCTCACGCTCAGCAACCTTTTTGCGATACATTACACCGAAAAGAAATCCGACAAAAATGCCCACAACGGCAGCAACAACGATCAAAATGATCTCAATAATTTCCATAATCTTGCAGCACTCCTCCTTTGTAGAATAGGCACAGACCTACCGGAGGGCATACTGACCCCATGATTGAATTTAAGCAAGTTTCGCCGCCGAAAAACCGGCGGAATAAAAAAGCATAAAACGCCCATGAGGCGGAAATACCCATACTCCGGTCTGCAGGCCGGATAAGAATGAAACGCGCAAAGCCCGTGCCGCTGGCAAAATCGGCACAGCCCATAAAACCAATGCCTCCCGTGCAGTGCTTTTCTGCGCGTATACAATACCAAACATATTTTACCTTGCCTAAAGACAGTTGTCAAGGTCAAAAACACAGGAAACAGAATTTAAATTTTTGAAAACAACAGGCAAAGCGGTTGCTTTTTTGAGGGGGTGTGGTATAATAATGGTTCACTGAGGGAGTAATTCCGTGCTGTGGCTGTTTTCTGGCAGCTTTCCCGGGGCTTTTCGGGGCAGGCTGGAGGAAAAACAGCATTTCGGTATGAAGCAGATCCGTCAATACGGTCGCAAGGCCCGGATTGCTTATAAAGAATGAGACTCATGTACGAATCGGGCAACCGGCGTACATGGGTATTTTTTATTCCCTAAAATGAGAAAATCAGGCAATACTATATTATAAAGGAGCGTTTTGTATGGCAAAGCCCTATGTCCAGACAGCGGAGGCTGTCATACGGGAGCTGGAAACCTCTCCCTCCGGCCTGAGCAGTGCCCAGGCAGAGAAGCGGCAGGCGCAGTACGGCCCCAACAAGCTGAAGGAGGGAGAAAAGCCCTCGCTTCTCCAGCGATTTCTGACCCAACTGAAGGATCCTATGCTGATCATCCTGCTGATCGCCGCCGCCGTCAGTGCGGCCACCGGTATGCTGTCCGGGGAAAACGAGTGGGCAGAGGTCATTATCATTCTGGCCGTGGTGCTGCTCAATGCCATCCTGGGTGTCTTTCAGGAGAGCAAGGCCGAGGCAGCCATTGAAGCACTGCAAACTATGACGGCAGCCACCTGTAAGGTGCTGCGGGACGGCAAGTTGACCGTGCTCCACGCCGATGAGCTGGTGCCCGGCGATGTGATCGTGCTGGAAGCCGGCGATGCGGTGCCTGCCGATGGCCGGATCATTGAAAATGCCTCCCTGAAAATTGAGGAGGCGGCGCTGACCGGCGAATCCGTGCCGGTAAATAAGGCGCTGGAAATGCTGGGGCTTTCCGACGGTCAGCCGGATGTGCCCCTGGGTGACCGGAAAAATATGTGCTATATGGGTTCCACGGTGGTTTATGGCCGTGGCAAGGCCGTCATCACCGCCACCGGTATGGAGACGGAGATGGGCAAGATCGCCGGTGCGCTGGCGGCGACCCAGGAGGAGCAGACCCCCCTGCAGCGCAAGCTGGATGAGCTGGGCACCCTGCTTTCCAAAATGGTGCTGGGCATCTGCGTGTTCATTTTCGCCTTCAACCTCTTTATGGCGCGCGGGGAGCTGGCCGTTCCGGGGCACGCACTGAGTGTCATTTTGGAAACCTTTATGACCGCCGTCTCCCTGGCCGTTGCGGCGATCCCGGAGGGTCTGGCCACCGTTGTCACCGTGGTGCTCTCCATTGGCGTGACCAATATGTCCAAACGCAACGCCGTCATTCGCCGGCTGACCGCCGTGGAGACACTGGGCTGCACCCAGGTGATCTGCTCGGATAAGACCGGCACCCTGACCCAAAATAAAATGACCGTGGTGGATCACACCGGCGATACCCGGCTGCTGGCCACCGCTATGGCACTGTGCTCCGATGCCACTCTGAACGGGGAAAATACGGCAGAGGGTGAGCCTACGGAATGTGCACTGGTGAACTTTGCCTTCCGGGAGGGGCTGCACAAGGCGCAGCTTGAAGCGGAAATGCCCCGTGTGGACGAGGCGCCCTTCGATTCCGGCCGGAAGATGATGTCCACCATCCATCAGATAAACGGAGGCTATGTGCAGTTTACCAAGGGCGGCCCGGATGTGGTGCTTGCCCGGTGTGCCTACTGTATGGAGGACGGGCAAAAGGTGCCTATGACTCCGGAAAAGCGGCAGAGCATTATGGCGCAGAACAAGGCTATGGCCGACAAGGCACTGCGTGTGCTGGCAGCGGCGCAGCGGGACTGGAGTGAAAAGCCGGAAAGCAACGAGGCTGCTTATCTGGAGCAGGAGCTGGTGTTTATCGGGCTGGCCGGTATGATCGACCCTGTCCGGCCGGAGGTCAAGGCCGCCATTGAGCAGTGCCGCTCCGCCGGGATCCGCCCGGTGATGATCACCGGCGACCACAAGGATACCGCCGTGGCCATTGCCAGGGAACTGGGCATCATCACCGATGCCTCTCAGGCACTGACCGGTGCAGAGCTGGATGCGGTCTCCGACGATGAAATCAGCGAATTTGTGAAAAACTACGGGGTGTACGCCCGGGTGCAGCCGGAGCACAAGGTGCGGATCGTCAATGCCTGGAAAGCCGCCGGGTATATCTGCGCTATGACCGGCGATGGCGTAAACGATGCCCCCTCCATCAAATCCGCCGATATCGGCGTAGGTATGGGCATTACCGGCACGGATGTGACCAAGAATGTGGCAGATATGGTGCTGGCAGACGATAACTTTGCCACCATCGTCTCCGCCGTAGGTGAGGGTCGCCGGATCTATGACAATATCCGCAAGGCGATCCAGTTTCTGCTGGCCTCCAATATGAGCGAGGTGCTGGGCGTATTCTGCGCCTCTCTGCTGGGCTTCCGGCTGCTGAACCCCGTTCATCTGCTGTTTATCAACCTGGTCACCGACTGCTTCCCCGCTCTGGCACTGGGTATGGAGCAGGCCGAGCCGGATACTATGTGCCGTCCGCCCCGGGATTCCCGGGAGGGGATCTTCGCCGGTGGGCTATTTGCGGATGTGATCTATCAGGGCATTTTAGTCACGGCCATCACCGTGGTTGCCTACCTGATCGGCAGCTTCTTCGAATTTGGCGCCGGATTCTTTGAAACTCTCCGGGCACAGGGTGCCTCCGGGCACGGTATGACCATGGCCTTTTTAACTATGTCTATGTGTGAGATTTTCCACGCGTTCAATATGCGCTCTCAAAGAAAATCCCTGTTCACCCTGAAAACCCACAATAAGGTGCTTTGGACAGCTATGCTGGGCTCCCTGGTACTGACTACCGCCATTTTGGAGATCCCGTTCCTGGCCACTGCCTTTGGCTTCACCCCGGTGGGCTGGGCGGAATATGGCATTGCTCTTGCTCTTGCCGTCACCGTCATCCCCATCGTGGAGCTGGTCAAGCTGGTGCAAAGGAAAAGAAAATAACCCAAAAACCGGAATGGTCTTACGCAGACCTTTCTGAAAAAACGCAGCATTCAGCCGTGAAATTCCCGGTATAGCCCGGGCATTTCACGGCTTTTTTCTGCCGGTGGGAAGGAATATCCGGAGGGTGTGGCGCATAGGCTGGTTTTACAGGGGGGTGCGGTGTATGGCTGTGAGATTTACGGATATGAACTGCAAAGAGGTTATCTGTATTCGGGACGGACGGCGGCTTGGCTTTGTCAGCGATCTGCGGGTGGAGGTGCCCGACGGGCGGGTCATTGCCATTGTGGTGCCCGGACGGGGACGGCTGTTCGGTCTGATGAGCTGCCGGGAGGAATTTGTCATTCCCTGGGAATGTATCCGCCGGATCGGGCCGGACATTGTTCTGGTGGACATACGGCCGGAGGATCACTGTGCCCCCCGGCCAAAGCGGTTTCCACCCGGCGGCTTTCGGTAAAAAATCATAGGATTGGGAAAAAGACGGGAAGTTTTTACGCTTCCCGTCTGTTATTATTTTCTTAGCAGATCAACCGGCAGACCTGTGCGGAACACCAAAACCCTCCAAATAATCGGGGCAATCCCCCGGTTAGATGCACCGGCGCGGGAGCGCCTAATGGCTCCCTCTGACGAGGGAGCTGGCACGCGAAAGCGTGACTGAGGGAGAGAAAGCCCGATTGCGGGACAATGTAATGTAGATGTAAGGCCGTGCGGGTCTCTCCTTTCGTCAGCGCTTATGGGCGCTGACACCTTCCTCGTCAGAGGAAGGCACTGTTGGTATCGGCTTCGCCGATGGTATTTAAATATTCTCTCCCTCATCAGATGGAGCCACTGGAGGAATCGGCTTGCGCCGATAATTTTAATAACCCCTGCCCGGTGGGCGAGGGCGGTCACCTGAGGACGGGTGACCCTACGATCTGTGTCGGTGGGTTTCTGCCACTGACCGGGGGATTGCCACAACTTCACGCGGCGCAAGGCGCACTTAGTTGGTGATGATCAAAAACGCATCAGCGTTCTTTGATTATCACCAGCGCAGTACGGCTGGGGAGGTAGAGCTTGATCTGTTTGGTGTCGTCCTGGGCCTCATAGCTTGTGTGGTAGATCCGTCCCTGGCCGCCGTAGCAGAAATCGTCGGTGGAGCAGATCACCCGGTAGGTGCCCTCCTCCGGGATGGGCAGGCACAGGCCGTCATAGGAGCGGGTGGGGTGGAAATTAAACGCAAGGAAGGTGTTGCCCTTTTGGAAGAAAATCAGCTTTCTTTCATTATCCAGCAGTAGCTGCCGATCCGGCTTTCCCTGGATCCGCTGCTTTTTCACCGTCTGCACCATATCCCGGTCGAAGGCGTTCAGGTAGCGGTATTTCAGGTTCTGTGCATCCGCCAGGCTCCACTGTCTGCGGCAGTAGTGATAGCTCCAGCCATTGCCCTCCCGGGGGAAATCGATCCATTCCGGGTGGCCGAATTCATTGCCCATAAAGGTCAGGTAGCCCTCACCGCCCAGCGTGGCGGTGATCAGCCGGAGCATTTTATGCAGCGCCATACCCCGGTCGATGATCATATTGTCCTGACCGTCCGCCATTGCCCAGTACATCTGCTCGTCACACAGCCGGAACATAATGGTCTTATCTCCCACCAGTGCCTGATCGTGGGACTCGCAGTAGCCGATCACCGGCTCCCTGGGACGGCGGGTAGACAGCTCATAATAAATGCTGTTCATATCCCAGTATTCGTCCGGGGTCTCCTTCAGCAGCCGGATCCACATATCCGGTTCGCCCATAGCCAGCCGGTAGTCGAAGCCGATGCCGTCCCGGGAAAGGGGCAGTGCCAGGCCGGGCATAGCTGAGGTATCCTCCGCAATGGTGATGGCACGGGGATTGACCTGCCGCACCATTTCATTGGCAAGCTGGAGGTAGGTAACCGCCTCGGTATCCGTATTCATAGAAAAATACTGGTCATAGCCGGTAAATGCGGTGCCCAGACCGTGATCTAAGTACAGCATAGAGGTGATGCCGTCAAAGCGGAAGCCATCAAAATGGTATTCCTCCATCCAGTAACGGAGGTTGGAAAGCAGGAAATGGATGACCTGATTTTTTCCGTAGTCAAAGCACTTGGTATTCCAGGCCGGATGCTCTCCACGGCTGCCTGCATGGAAGAACTGGTAGTCCGTTCCGTCGAAGCAGTTGATGCCCTCCCGGGTATTTTTGCAGGCGTGGGAATGGATCACATCCAGCAGCACGGCGATGCCCATACTGTGGGCGGTGTCGATCAGGCTTTTCAGCTCCTCCGGCATACCGAACCGGGAGGAGGCGGCAAAGAAATTGGTCACCTGATAGCCGAAGGAGGCATAGTAAGGGTGCTCCATCACCGCCATAATCTGCAAGGTGTTATAGCCCAGTGCGTGGATACGGGGCAGCACATTGTCCCGGAATTCCGTGTAAGTGCCCACACGGCCGTGCTCCTGCGCCATACCGATATGGCATTCGTAAATAAACAGCTTCTTTTTCGGGCGGAACTTCTGATCCGTCCAGGGGAAGGTTTTCTCCGGCGCATAGATCACGCCATTCCAGCTATGGTCCTGGGGATCCTGCACCACCCGATGGATGTACAGGGGGATCCGCTCCAGCTCCTGCCCCTGATGCACCACCACCGCCATCACACGCTGGCCGTCCCGCAGGGCATTGGCGCCGGGCAAATGCAGGGTAAATTCGCCGTTTTCACCCTTTTCCATAGGATGGGCATAGCGATCCCAACCGCAGAAATCACCGGTCAGGTACATTTTCTCCGCACCGGGGGCCCACTCCCGATAGACCCAGCCGTCCGGGGTTCTGTGAAAGCCGAAATACAGGTGGCCGGAGGCAAAGTCCATCAGGCTTTGTCCGGGAGCCAGAAGCTCCTGCTTTTTCTTCTCGTAATTCTCCCGGCGCAGGTCAAAATCCGCCTTGTACGCCTTCAGAAGCGGGTCATACCGAAAAATGGGATGTTTCATAGCTTTAACCTCCTTTTTTCTGTCTTTAGAATAAAACCTTTTTGGCGATTCGTCAAGGAGAAATCGCCGCAATTATTTTTTTCTTTTTTTAATAATGTATCTGTGGAAAAAATCCTTGTTTTTTCTACGAAAATATGATAAAATTTAGGGTGATAAAGTATGCAAACCAATAACAGTAACCATAACACAAATCCTACAGCTCAAGTTCTCTCCGAGAAACACAGCTTTGTTGCAGAAAGGAGCCTGACAATGTACTCATCCGATTACGTATGGGCGAAAATTTTGATTTACCTGGAGGAGCACTTCACCTCCGTTACCATTTCCACTTATTTTGATGATGCGCAGGTGGTGGAGCTGACCGAGGATCAGCTTACCCTTTACTCTCCCTCTGAATTTCGCCGTGGCGTGATCGAAAGCCGCTACACCCAGTACATTCAGGATGCGCTGAAAACCCTTTTCAACACCAATGTGAAGCTGGTAGTCTTTGGCGACGAGCAGCTTCGCAGCTATAAAAATAAAAGCAAAATCTCCACCTCTATGGATTTTAACCCCCAGTTTTCCTTTGAAAACTTCATTGTGGGCCCCTCCAACCGGTTTGCCCACGGCGCAGCCATGGCGGTGACCAACAATCCCGGGCAGGTCTATAACCCTCTGTTCATCTACGGCCCTCCCGGCATTGGCAAGACTCATCTGCTGTACGCCATTGCCAACGGCATCCGCAAGCAGAAGCCCGATGCCAACATCGTTTATATCAAGGGCGACCAGTTCACCAATGAGCTGATCGATGCCATTAAAAACGGCAAGAACATTGAATTCCGCTCCAAATACCGGGAGGCAGACCTGTTCCTGGTGGATGATATCCAGTTTATCGCCGGAAGAGAATCCACCCAGGAAGAATTCTTCCATACCTTCAATAAGCTTTATGAGGAGCACAAGCAGATCGTCCTGACCTCCGACCGGAAGCCCAACGATATGCTGACCCTGGAGGAGCGGCTGCGTACCCGCTTTGAATGGGGTCTGCTGGCCAGCATTGAAGCCCCGGACTATGAGACGAGAATGGCCATTATCAAGAAAAAGGCCTCCTCTCTGGGGCTGTCCTTGCCCGATGATGTGTGCGACTATATTGCCGTGAATGTGACCAATAACGTGCGGCAGATCGAGGGTACCGTGAAGAAGATTATGGCCTACCGTGACCTGAACAATATGCCTTTGGATCTTCCAAATATCTCCCGGGCCATCAACGATATGTTCAAGAGCGAGGGCAACTCCCTGCCCACCGCCGGACTGATCATCAATCAGGTGTGCAAGTTCTACTCCGTGGACGAATCCGTCCTCCGGGGTACCCTGAAGAACAAGGGCACGGCAGAGGCACGGCAGGTGGCCATTTACCTGATCCGCAAGCTGACCAACCTCTCCACCCCGGATATCGGCAAGGAGCTGGGCAAGGATCACTCCACCATCCTCTACTCTATCAATAAGGTAGAAAAGGCACTGAAAAGCGGCGATTCCAACCTGCAAAACCACATTCGGGACATCACCGCCAATATCAATTCCTGCCTTTGATCCCGGATATCGGCAAAAAGGAGCACCTGTGTTTGACAGTATCTCTTTCCTCCCGCTTTTTTTCCACAGAGGCTGTGGAATGTGGACAAAATTCCTGTGGAAATTTCCCTTCCAAAATTCCCGTTTGTTCCCCCTGTGAAAAACTTATACTTTTCCACAGGTAGGTTGTGGAGAAAAAGTCGTTGTCACATCAGGGCTTTCCCCACTTTTCCACATATTTTTGTACTACTACAACTATTACTACCTATAATTCTATCTTGATATATATATTCTCTAAATTTTACACGAAGGGGTTTTATCTATGCGTTTTACCTGTGAAAAAAGCATGCTGATGACCGGTCTGAATATTACCGGTCGTGCCGTGGCGCAAAAGAGCGCACTTTCCGCCATCGAGGGCATCTATTGCCACGCGGGCCACGAGCTGAGCCTGACCGGCTACAATATGGAAACGGCCATTACCTATGCCATTGAGGCAGAGGTCACCGAGATCGGTGAATGCATTCTGCCGGCAAAGCTTTTCGGCGATATTATCCGCCGCCTGCCGGAGGGTCCTGTGACCGTGACCGTGGACAATCAATATAAAGTAGCCATCCGGTCAGGCTATGCCTCTTTCCAGATCTCTGCTGAAAGTGCCGAGGATTACCCCGAGCTGCCGGATGTAGACAGCGGCAGGGCAATCGCCATTCCCCAGGCAGCGATGAAGGAGCTGATCGGCGGCACCATCTTTGCCGTGGCAGAGAATACCGGCCGTCCGATCCACACCGGCGTGAAATTTGAGATCGAGGATACCGCCGTATCTGCCATTGCGGTGGACGGCTTCCGTCTTGCCCGCCGTACCTACCATCCTGATGAGCCTCTGGGTCGTCAGCTCAGCTTTGTGGTGCCGGCACAGGGACTGAAGGAAGTGGAAAAGATCCTCAGCGAGGATGGCGAGGTATCCTTCCTGCTGGGCAATAAGCATATTCTGTTCCAGATCGGTCACGCCACTTTGATCTGCCGCCTGCTGGAGGGTGAATTCCTGGATTGGCGGCGGGTGGTTCCTACCGGCTGTCCCATCAAGCTGGTGGCGAATGTGGGAGACCTGGCTTCCTCCATTGAGCGTGTGGGTCTGATCGTCTCCGAAAAATACAAGAGCCCCGTGCGCTGCGTGTTCAGCAATCAGGAGGTTCAGATGAAGACCGTCAATACCATCGGCGCGGCGGAGGATCGCTGCACCGTGGCCGGCGACGGCAAGGAGCTGGAGATCGGCTTCAATGTCCGTTATCTGGCCGATGCTCTGCGTGCCATCCCGGATGACGAGGTGGTGATGGAGTTGACCAACGGCCTGAGCCCCATTGTGTTCACCCCGGTAGACGACAAGCACGACTATTCCTACATGGTACTGCCCGTGCGTATCAAAAACTGATACGGAAAACAAAAAACACGGTGTCATTGCCAGGCCGCGTGCGGCCGTGGCAATCTCCCGGTTAGACGCATCGGCGCGGGAGCGCCTAATGGCTCCCTCTGACGAGGGAGCTGTCACCGCAGGTGACTGAGGGAGAGAAAACCCGATTACGGGACATTGTAACATAGATGTGAGGCAGTGCAGGTCTCTCCTTTCGTCAGCGCCCATAAGCGCTGACACCTTCCTCGTCAGAGGAAGGCACTGTTGGTATCGGCTTGCGCCGATGAATTTTAATAACCCCTCGCCCGATGGGCGAGGGCGGTCACCCGAGGACGGGTGACCCTACGACCCGTGTTGTTAGGTTTTTGCCACTGACCGGGGGATTGCCACGGCCATAAATGGCCTCGCAAGGACACTGGCGTGGGAATGACACGGAATGCGGCGGCGCCTGTAGAGGCGCGAATTAAAGAATATAAGAGGTCATTATGAAAGTACAGGTCAAGAAAAAGGAAACCGCTGTGCCGGTGCAGATCGGCACGGAGTTTATCAAGCTGGAATCGGCGCTGAAGCTTGCCAATGCGGTGGGCTCCGGCGGTGAGGCCAAGGCCCTTATTCAGGAGGGGCAGGCTACCGTGAACGGAGAAGTGTGCACGATGCGGGGCAAGAAGCTTTACCCAGGCGACCGGTTCGCACTGATGGGCACCGAATATCTCATCACCGTCCATGCAGCTTTGTGAAATGTATGTGCAGGGCTTCCGTAATTATGAGGAATGCTCCCTGCAATTTGCCCCCGGCGTAAACCTGCTGGTGGGCGACAATGCCCAGGGCAAGACCAATCTGCTGGAGGCCATCGGCTATCTGGGCTCGGGAAAAAGCTTCCGTACCCAGAAAAACAGTGAGCTTGTCCGTCTGGGTGCCGATTTTGCCCAGCTTCAGGGCACAGTGGATGCCCAGCAGCGCCATCAGCAGCTGCGGTGGGTAATCTTTCCCGGTGCCCGTCCCCGTCAGCTCTACCGCAACGGCGTAAAGAAAAAGACGGCGGCGGAGGTCTCCGGGGTGCTCAATACGGTGCTGTTCTGCCCGGAGGATCTGATGGTGCTCAAAACCGGCGCCTCTGCCCGCCGGAGGCTGGGAGATGTCTCCCTTTGCCAGCTCCGCCCCAATTACGAGGCGGCACTGGGGGAATACAACCGGATTTTGGAGCAAAAATCCCGTATTTTGAAGGATTACAGCGAAAACCCCGCCCTTTTGGAGATCCTGCCGGAGTATAACGCCCGGCTGTGCCAGGTGGGGGCACTGCTGATCAGCTACCGGGCACGGTTTTATGATGCTCTGGGAAAGGCGGCCAAAAGCTGCCACGAGCTGTTTTCCGGGGGGAAAGAGGAATTTTCCCTGACCTATAAGACCGTCTCTACGGTCGGGGATCCCTTTGCACCGGTCAAGGTGCTGCAGGAGGAGCTGCTGGCTCATCTGGAAAGCCATTACCGGGCGGAAATGGAATCCCGGCAATGTTTGACCGGGCCTCATAAGGACGATTTCGATGTGACCCTTTCCGGCTTGTCCATCCGTGCCTTTGGCTCTCAGGGGCAGACCCGGACGGCGGCCATCAGCCTGAAGCTGGCACAGCGGGAGCTGATGGAAAAGGAATCCGGGGAGACACCGGTGCTGCTGCTGGACGATGTACTGTCCGAGCTTGACCCGGGGCGGCAGGATTTTGTGCTCAATCAGATCGACCGGGGGCAGGTCTTCATCACCTGCTGCGAACCCGGCCGCTTCACCACCCTTGGAAAAACCATAACCGTCTCCGCCGGAAAAATCACACAGTATCAGGAACATTAAGGTGTCCCTGACGGGACAATTATAATAGTTGCCTGACGGCAACACTCTCCTTCAGTCACGGCATACGCCGTGCCAGCTTCCTCGACAGAGGAAGCCACTGGATGTGTCCCTGCGGGACATTGTAATATAGCTTTAAGGCAGTGCAGGTCTCTCCTTTCGTCAGCGCCCGAAAGCGCTGACACCTTCCTCGTCAGAGGAAGGCACTGTTGGTATCGGCTTTGCCGATGTATATGATATTATTTACTTCTTTTAGGAGGACAAGATATGTCTGACGAAAACAAGGTAACGACACAATATGGCGCTGAGCAGATCCAGGTTCTGGAGGGTCTGGAGGCTGTGCGGAAAAGACCCGGTATGTATATCGGCTCCACCTCCGCCTCCGGTCTGCACCATCTGGTGTATGAGATCGTGGATAACTCCATCGACGAGGCTCTGGCCGGCTACTGCAAGCACATTGTTGTGACCATCAATCCGGGCAATTCCATTACCGTCACCGATGACGGCCGTGGTATCCCCGTGGATATTCAGGCACAGACCGGAAAGCCGGCGCTGGAGGTCGTATTCACAGTGCTGCACGCAGGCGGTAAATTCGGCGGTGGCGGCTATAAGGTATCCGGCGGTCTCCACGGCGTGGGTGCCTCCGTGGTCAATGCCCTTTCCCAGTGGCTGCAGGTGCGGGTGCACAAAAACGGCAGCATCTATGAGATGAAATTCTCCCGGGGTGCCATCACCCAGCCTATGCGTGTGGTGGGCAGCACCGACAAAACCGGCACGGAGGTCACCTTCCAGCCGGATCCGGAGATGTTCGACGAGCTGGTCTACAGCTATGAGACCCTCCACGAGCGGATGCGGGAGGAGGCGTTTCTGAACGCCGGCCTGGCCATCACCATCACCGATGCCCGTGAGGACGAGCCCCGGACGGAGACGATGTGCTATGAGGGCGGTATCCGGGAATTTGCGGTGTGGTCGAACCGGAATAAGACGGCACTGCATCAGGATGTGATCTACATCAGCGGCAGCAAGGGCGATGCCTCCGCCGAGATCGCTATCCAGTATAACGATGGCTACAACGAGTTTATGCTCTCCTTTGCCAACGATGTCCGCACCCCGGAGGGAGGTATGCACGAGACCGGCTTCAAGACCGCACTGACCCGTGTGCTGAACAACTACGGCCTGAAAAACGGCATTATCAAGGGCGACGACAAGGTCTCCGGCGAGGACTGCCGGGAGGGTATCACGGCCATTATCTCCGTGAAGCTGACCGATGCCCAGTTTGAGGGTCAGACCAAGGCAAAATTGGGCAATGCCTATATCCGTACACTGGTCGACCAAATCGTAAACGACCAGCTTGCCACCTATTTTGAGGAGCATCCTGCCACCGCCAAGGCTATTTTGGAAAAGGCTATGATGGCAAACCGGGCAAGAGAGGCTGCCCGCAAGGCCAGAGAGTCCGTCCGCCGCAAGACCGGACTGGAATCCGGCCAGATGCCCGATAAATTGCAGGACTGCAATGAGCGTGACCCCTCGCTGTGCGAGCTGTACATCGTCGAGGGTGACTCCGCTGCGGGCTCTGCCATTCAGGGCAGAGATTCCCGATTTCAGGCAATTTTGGCGATGTGGGGCAAAATGCTCAACGTGGAAAAGGCCAGAGCGGACAAAATTTATGGCAACGACAAGCTCTATCCCCTGATCGTGGCGCTGGGCGCCGGTATCGGTGAGGAATTTGATATTGAAAAGCTGCGCTATCACAAGGTGGTCATTATGTCCGATG
>CAZTNP010000034.1:0-15068 GCA_964615545.1 uncultured Oscillospiraceae bacterium
CTTGGTCAGGTTGAATCTCTTCTTTGCACCGCTATGGGTTTTCAGCTTGGGCATAGTGAATTTCTCCTTCCGTATCTTAAAAAATTACTTGCTTGCTTTGGGGCTGAGGAACATCGCCATAAAGCGACCCTCCAGCTTGGGATTTTTCTCCGTGGTTGCGATTTCAGCGCAGGCCTCTGCAAAGTCCAGCAGCAGCTTCTCACCCAAATTGGTGTGCGCCATTTCACGGCCCCGGAAACGGACGCTGACCTTGACACGGTTGCCATCCTTCAGGAACTTCTGGGCATTTTTCACTTTGGTATTGAAGTCGTTGGTGTCGATGCTGGGGCTCATCCGGATCTCCTTGATCTCCACGACCTTCTGATTTTTCCGGGCTTCCTTCTCCCGCTTCTTCTGGTCGAAGCAGAATTTGGAATAATCCATAATTTTACAGACGGGGGGGACGGCATTGGGAGAGATCTTTACAAGGTCAAGACCCTGTTCTTCCGCCATGGCATTGGCTTGGTCGGCAGAAACGATTCCCAACTGGGCACCGTCGGCTCCGATCAGGCGGATCTCCTTGTCCCGGATTTCCTCATTGAGCTGATGATCTAACTTGGCTATGGTAAGCACCTCCAGTTACACGGTCGCCCGGCATAGCCGGACAAATGAAAAAGCGGATGCCAAAGCATCCGCATACTCACAAAATTAGCCCCAATGGGAAGTGAATATTGACCTCTTTGCGTTTGCTGGAGGTGAGGCGGATGGTATGGCCTTCTTTATTGCCTTGGTATTCTATCACAGGATATGGGAAAAGTCAAGAATTAATTTACGAAAAAATTGACTTTTTCCGGCTGAAATGATACATTATCCGGAGAGATTTTGAAGGGGGGCGAAAAGGTGACGATCCGAAGAATGAGCCGATGCGCATTGCTTGCGGCACTGATGTGCCTGTGTGGGTGGATCAGTGTGCCGGCAGGCGCCGTGTGCCTGACAATGCAGAGCTTTGGCGTATTTCTGACGGTTCTGCTTTTGGGCGGCCTGGATGGCACCGTGGCGATCCTCCTTTACCTGCTGCTGGGCATTGTGGGGCTTCCGGTGTTTTCCGGCGGCCGTGGCGGCCTTGGTGTGCTGCTGGGGCCCACCGGCGGCTATCTGCTGGGCTTTGCACTGCTGGGGCTTTTGTGCTGGCTTTTGGAAAAGGCGGGCACATTTGCATTTGCCGGCAGACATCGGGCCGGGGCATTGCTGGAAAAGCCCTTTGTCCGCTGTGCACTGGGGCTTGCCGCCTGCTACCTTTCAGCTGCCGTGTGGTACCATATCCGGTGCCAGGTTCCGCTTTCCTGGGCATTTGCCGTCTGCGTGGTGCCATATCTGCTTCCCGACGGACTCAAGCTGTGGCTTGCCGTATGCATCCATCAGCGGCTGCGGCCCCTTTTCCCCCAATAATACCATGCAAGCCCCGTTCCCTTTGCGGAACGGGGCTTGCACATTTACGGATCGCAGAGCTTACAGGGATCGTAGCCCTGGGCGATCAGCTCTTCCTGGGTACCGGTGTATTCCTCCCGGTTCTGTTCGCTGATCTTCCCGGCGGCAGAGCAGCCGGGAAGATGAAATTTGTGGGAATTGGTGTTGAGAATGTAGTTCTTGCCGGCAGGTGCCTGGGTGGTTGGTTGCTCCGCATCCGGTGCCTGTGTCGGCGGAGCCTCCGTCGGCTGGGTTTCCGGGGGACGGGTTGTACTGTTGGGGCCGATATCCCCGAACACATTGGCATCACGGTTCCGGCTGACGGTAAAGCGAACGGTGCTGCCGTCCGAGGTGCAGAGAATATCCCCCTGCAGATTCGTGCGGAACAAGGTCACATCCGCATCCCGCAGCCGGCTGAGCACTGCATCGTGGGGGTGGCCGTAGGAATTGTTCTTTCCACAGGAGATCACCGCGTACTGAGGCATCACCTGCCACAAAAAGGCGTAGCTTGTGGAGGTGGAGGAGCCGTGGTGCCCCACCTTCAGCACGGTGGCAGACAGGCTTTCGCCCCGATCCAGCATAGCCTGCTCCACTTCCCGTTCCCCGTCGCCGGTAAAGAGGAAGGTGGTGCTGCCATAGGTGATCTTCAGCACGATGGAGGTGTTATTGGTGTCGGAGGTGGTGTTTACCGCCAGGATCCGGCACTGCGCGCTGCCCAGGGAAAAGCTCTGCCCCCGGGTGGGAACAGTCAGGCTTTTTCCCTGCTTTTCCACATTGCTTTTGAAGTTTTGGAAGGCTTTGGAGCTGTAGGAGGTCACAGGACAGAACACTTGCTCCACTGTGGCGTAGTTCAGCGCACCGGAAAGACCGCCTACGTGGTCTTCGTGGGCGTGGGTGGCGATCATATAGTCCAAATGCCCAATGCCCTGCTTTTTCAGGTAGGTGTAGATCAGATTGGAGTCATCGGCATTGCCGCCGTCGATGAGCATAGCCTGCCCGTCGCATACGACCAGTGCCGCATCCGCCTGCCCCACATCAATAAAATGAACAGCAAATCCGGAGCCGGCCGGCTGGGAGGCCGGTGCGGTAGTGGCGGGAGCAACGGTCTCAGGCGGCTGGGTGCTTTCCGGCTGGGTAATGGTGGCTCCGGTGCTCTCCGGAGCAACGGGGGGCAGGGTCGTACCGTCGGTGCCGGGGATCATAGGCAGGTCGATGGCCTCGCCGGTGGTCAGAGGCAGACCGGAGGTTTCCGGAGAGGTGGTCAGCGCTTCGCCGCCGGTGCAGCCGGCAAGCAGCAGGCACAGCAGGATCCAGCCGGCAAGCAGCTTTTTCATTTGTCTCACAGTTTTTTCTCCCTTCGTGGAAAAAGGTGCGCCGCAAACACCAGCAGCACACCTCTTTTTTATTTTGCGGAACCAAGTGCCTGTTCCAGCTTATCCATAAACATTTCCTTTGTAAAATGTGTCTCGTAATAGGCACGGGCATTGCGGCCAAGCTGTGCCTGATCGGGGCAGGCCAGAAAATCCCGTACTGCCTGAGCCAGCATAGCAACGTCCTCTGCCGGGGCACAGAAGCCGCATCCGGCTGCCGCCAGCACCTGGGGAATTTCGCCGTTGGCAGCTGCCAAAACCGGTTTTCCGGCGGCCATATAGGACTGCACCTTGGCAGGCAGTGTCATACCGATGGCGGGGTCGGCGGTCAGGGTCACCAGCATAGCATCGGCAAGGCAGTAGAAAGCTGGCATTTCCTCCGGCGGCTTGCGGCCGTGGAAAATCACATTCTGCAGCTCCAGTTTCTGCGCCATCGCTTTCAGATTATCCAATTCCGAGCCGTCACCAACGATGTGCCAGCGCAGAGCGGGAAACTCCCGCAGTATGCTGGCAGCCTCCAGGACGGTTGTCAGGCTTTGGGCTGCACCTACATTTCCGGCAAACATCAGATCCACCGTATCCTTTTTGGAAGTGGGAGGCAGATGGTCAAACTGCGCGGCGGCATATTGGGGCAGCCAGTGGATCCGGCTGTCGGGGATTTGAAAATTATCCCGCAGATATGCCCGGAACATTTCTGAGGTGATCAAAATTCTGTCTGCTTTGCGGTAAAGCCGGCGGGAAATGCGAAAAAACAGCTGAAACAGGGGAGAGGACTCGGAAATGCCGCCGGCAGACAAAGAGGCCGGCCAAAGATCCATAGTATAGAACAGGCATTTCTTTCCTGTACGGCGGGCATAGGACAGCCCGGCATTGACCATCATAATGGGAGAGGACTGAATGGCAAGCACGACATCATAGTCCCCGGAAAGCCCCCAGGAGGCCACAGTGGAGGAAGCGGCGAAGCTGTAGTAGTTCAGCAGACGGAACAACGTGCTGTGCCGTCTTCCAATGGTAAAGCAGCGGCAAATGCGCACGCCGTTATGCATCTCCCGGCGGCGCTTGCCGCCTTTGTATTCCGGGAAAATATAGCCCATTGGGTAGTTGGGCACATCGGTAAGCACATCCACCTGATGCCCACGGGCAGCCAGCCCTTCGCACAGATCGGTGGAGGGAAACTGCTCCGGCCAGTAATGCTGGGTAACGACTAATATTTTCATATTTTACACGCCGGTGGCGGTGCCGGTCTCCTCTTTTTCGATTTCCTCGATCAGTTCTTCCACACGATGCTGATTTTCTTCCGCCACATCAAAGCCCTCGGTGGACTCCTTGCTGAACAGAATGCGGATGGTCAGCAAAATCAGCTTGATATCCAGCGCCAGAGAGTAGTGCTCAATGTACATAAGATCCAGCCGGATCTTATCGTAGGGGCTGGTGTTGTACTTTCCATAGACCTGAGCATACCCGGTCAGACCGCCCTTTACCTTCAGACGAAGATAGAATTCGGGGATCTCCTCACCGTATTTCTGCATATGCTCCAGCCGTTCCGGGCGGGGGCCGACGATGCTCATATCGCCCTTGAGAATATTCAGAAGCTGGGGCAGCTCGTCTACACGGCAGGCGCGGATGATCCGTCCCACCTTTGTGATCCGGGGATCCTGCCCGGTGGCAGGAATGGAAAAGCCTTCCTTTTCCGCATCCACGATCATACTGCGGAATTTCAGAATATCAAATTCTCTGCCGCCCAGAGTGGCACGCTTTTGCTTATAAAAGACCGGGCCGCCGTCCTCTGCCTTGATGGCAATGGCGATCACCGCCATAATGGGCGCGGCAAAGATCATAGCAAAAGAGCACAGCAGAAGATCCATAGCACGCTTCATAAAGCGTTGCCCGATGGTCAGACCCTTGCCGGCTACCAGAATCATAGGTGTGTCGAAGGTGGTATTATCCTCGCCGTTGCGCAGGATAATATCGGTGATTTTGGGGACAACATAGGTGCGGATCCCGTTTTGGTAGCAGTATTTAAGCAGATCGTTGCGGATCTGCGCGGGAATTTCGTTGAGCACCACGGCATCGTACTTTTGGATCTCTTTGCAGATGACATCAAAGCCCTGATCGGCGTGGATCAGCGCATTGACCTGGTACTTGTCCCGGCGGCTGTCCATTTTCAGCTTCATACCGGCACCGGACTTGTTGCCGTAGACCATAATCATATTGTAGGGCACATACAGCCGGTGATAGAGGAATTTGTAAAAGTAGATCAGCAGACCGGAAAGCACCATATCTGTCAGGGTAAGCAGAAGCATGGGCAGAACGGTCACCAGCTCGTTGGCGATCAGGCAAAGCTGCAGATAGGTGACGGTGTTGACCAGCAGCAGCGCGATCCACTGCGCCACAAAAAGGTCAGCCTTGCGGAGCTGGCCAAACTGAAAGCCGTCGGAATTATTGATAAATATATAGCTCAAAACCGCATAGATACCGATCAAAACAAATTTTCCGTTGCCCAGATACGGCGGAAAATTCTCCTTTTCATAGCCCTCGCGCCAAAAAATATAGTATATATAGGAAAGGAGAAACAGCTCTAAAACACTCTCCAGACTCTGCACGGTACCCTTAGTGTGGCTGCTTAATGTTCTGTGTTTTTTCATATAAACAACTCCAATAGTGGATATCAACATTCATTTTTGTAAATTATGAATAGGCGCATATAAACCGCCTGTTGTGGATTTTCATTATAACATAACAGAAAATTTTTTCAAGTACTTAATCGCAAAACTGTTTTCTCTGCATTTTACACGGAAATAATTCACATTTGGTCTATGGACTTTTTCCCATCACGGTGGTATCATATGGACAAAATGAAAAGGAAGTGGTGCTTTGAAAAGCTTGCGAAGAGGATTTGAACGGTTTTGCTATCAAAACCGCCATAAGGGCATTCCCAACCTGATGCTCTATATTACCATTGGAAACGCGGTGGTCTATCTGTTTTCCCTTTTTGGACAAAGCGATCTGCTGTACAGCGCACTGTGCTTTGACAAGGCGCTGATCCTGCAGGGGCAGATATGGCGGCTGCTGACGTGTGTGTTCACCAGCGTATTTGGCTATGGGAATATTCTTTTTGTGATCATCGGCCTTTTCTGCTATTATAGCCTTGGCCGTGCCATTGAGCACACCTGGGGCACCTTCCGCTTTAATCTGTACTACCTGAGCGGCCTGATCCTGATGGAAATCTTTGCTATGATCTTTGCGGATGTGCCCATCCGCCTGGGGGGCGTTGAATATCTGTATTCTGCCTTCTATGCCGATATGGGCTCCACGCTGAATCTGACGCTTTTTATCACCTATGCCACGCTGTACCCGGATTCCCGGTTTTTACTGCTGTATATCATCCCGGTAAAGGCGTGGATCTTCGGGCTTGTTTACCTGGCACTGACCCTTTATCAGGTGTTTGCCACCCCTATGCCCCACGGGCTGTTCCCGCTGGTGGCCTTTGCCAATTACTTTTTGTTTTTCGGCAAGGATGTGCTGAACCTGATCCCTGCAAGCTGGAGAATCAATGCCGGGCGGCTGTTCCGGAAAAAACCTGCCGGCGGACAAAAGAAGACCGGCACAATCCCCTTTGCCGGCTCCTATCAGGCGGAGCACGCTACCCCCAAAGCACCGTATACCCACCGTTGTGCCGTATGCGGCCGGACGGATGTCTCCAATCCGGAGCTGGAATTCCGCTATTGCTCCCGCTGCAACGGCTATTTCTGCTACTGCCAGGAGCATATTAACGACCATATTCACGTGGAATAAAGCATAAAAATGGGCTGCCTCACTTTTGGTGAGACAGCCCGCTGTTTTTATCTGTGATCTGCCAGGAAGAAAAGGGCAATGGTGCCGGGGCCGGAGTGGGAGCCGATGACAGCACCCACATAGTAGGTCACGACTTCTTTTACGCCGTAGCGGCTTTTCAGCTCCCGCTCCAGGTATTGGGTATCCTCGATGCAGTCGCCGTGGCAAAGGAACACCGTTTCATTTTCGCCGGGCAGTGCGGTTTCCTCGAATTTCTTCAAAATGGCATTGAGTGCGGCCTTCCGTCCACGGGCGGTGCCCACCTTGCTCAGCCGTCCCTCATCGTCCATATGCATTACGGGCTTGATCTGGAGCATCGTGCCAACCACTGCCGTTGCCGCGCTGACCCGTCCGCCCCGCTTGAGGAACATCAGGTCATCCACGGTAAACCAGTGGGCAAGGTGCAGCTTGTTGTTTTCTACCCAGTCGCCGAGCTCCTCCAGACCCATTCCCTGATCCCGCTTCCGGCAGGCATACCACACCAGCAGCGCCTGACCGCGGGAGGCACACAGCGTATCGATCACCCGGATCTTCCGCTGGGGATACAGCTCCTGCAGCTCCGTGGCGGCAATGACTGCAGACTGGTAGGTGGTGCTCAGGCCGGAGGAAAACACCAGCACCAGCAGATCCTGCTCCTGCTGCAAAGCCGGTTCCATAACCTGCTTCCAGCCCTCGGGATTCACAGCGGAGGTGGAGGCGGTTTCGCCGGCACGCATTCCGTCGTACATCTGCTTGAGCCATTGCTCAGTATAGCTTTGATATTCCTGACCTTGATAACGCACGGTCAGCTCAGCTGCGGAAATATCCAGCTCCTGATACATATGGGAGGGAAAATCGCAGCAGGTATCGGTAATAATGCGGTAAGACATAAAGGTTACTCCTGTTCCATTGAAATGGGCCAAAGCCCCAATGGCAGTATCATACACAAAAATGCCACATCCTGCAAACCACGCCTGAGAGAAACCGGGTTTTTCCATCTCCCGAAGGTAGAATTGAGGACTCTACCCACAGTAGAATTGGCATTTTCAAAAGCTTTTGCACTAAAATCCCACTAATTTTTCCACATTTTCGGAAAACTTCCAACAAACAGGCAAGCCCACAGGAAAATACTCACCCACTGCCAGCTGCAGCAGAACATAGGGGCAGAAAAGAGAATCAAAAGGTCATTGAGCACTTTTCCAACCGCTTCCCCGGCAGAAACGCACAGTATATTCAATACGATCAGAGACAAAGTCAGCACCAAAGAGGTCAAACTGATGCCCCGGACACGCCTCAGCTCCTTCCGGTCACCGTCCCGGAGTGCCTGAAAAAGCAGTGCGCCGCCGGGCAGGAAAAACAGTAGGGAAAGCACCGTCAGGAGGATCCCCAGAGCCGTGCCGGTGTCGGTCAGCGTGCCCAGACCTACACATAAAATATACATCGCCAGCCAAATGGCGTACAGAAGCTTCTTTCTCAAAGCAATTCCTCCTAAACCCGGATTATTTTCAAACCGCCCCTCCGGCGGTCGTTTACCATACCCATAGTATAACCGATTCTGCCCGGAATGGCAAGGAAAACAACTTCATTTTTCCTCCGTATTCCGGGGCGAATGGAGATTGACAGCCTTGCGCTTGGGGTGTATAATATCTTAAATATGGATCGACAGACCCGGCAGAAGCTGGTGCTCTGCCGGTGTTCTCAGAAAAAATAAAAAAGGATCGGTTCGCTATGAATTTTAATACAGACTGTCTGCACGCCGGTTACCGCCCCAATAGCGGTGAGCCCCGGAATATCCCCATTATCCAGTCCACCACCTTCCGCTATGAGACCAGCGAGGATATGGGCAAGCTGTTTGACCTGGAGGCAGAGGGCTATTTCTACACCCGTTTGCAAAATCCCACCTCGGATGCGGTGGCGGCACGGCTGTGCGCCCTGGAAGGCGGCACGGCGGCTATGTTGTTGTCCAGCGGACAGGCGGCAAACTTTTTCGCTATCTTTAATATTGCCTCCGCAGGCGATCATATTGTCTCATCTACCTCCATTTACGGCGGCACCTACAATCTGTTTGCCGTGACTATGAAGAGAATGGGCATTGAATTTACCTTTGTTGACCCGGATTGCACCGAGGAGGCGCTTTCTGCGGCCTTCCGTCCCAATACCAAGGCGCTGTTTGGCGAGACCATTGCCAATCCGGCTCTGACGGTACTGGATATTGAAAAGTTTGCCCGGGTCGCCCACGCCCACGGGGTGCCGCTGATCGTGGATAACACCTTTGCAACCCCCTATCTGTGCCGTCCGTTCCAGTGGGGCGCAGATATCATCACCCATTCCACAACCAAGTATTTGGATGGCCATGCCGCTGCCGTTGGCGGTGCCATCGTGGATTCCGGCAATTTTAACTGGGATGCCCATGCGGAGAGGTTCCCCGGCCTGACCACCCCCGATGACAGCTATCACGGTATCACCTATACCCAAAAGTTCGGTCAGGGCGGTGCATACATTACAAAGGCCACCGCACAGCTGATGCGGGACTTCGGCTCCACCCCGGCACCGATGAATTCCTGGCTGCTGGGTATGGGTATGGAGACACTCCCGCTACGGATGGACAAGCACTGTGCCAATGCTATGGCCGTCGCCAAATTCCTGCAGAATCATCCCAGGGTATCCTGGGTGCACTATGCGGGTCTGCCCGGCGACCGGTATTATGACCTGGCACAAAAGTATTTACCCAAGGGCTGCTGCGGCGTGGTGTCCTTCGGCGTAGAGGGCGGCCGCAAGGCAGCGGAGGCATTTATGGCAAAGCTGAAGCTTTGCTCCATCGCCACCCACGTGGCCGATGCAAAGACCTGTGTGCTCCATCCTGCCTCCGCCACCCATCGGCAGATGAATGATGAAGAACTGATCGCTGCCGGCGTGGGCCCTGACCTGATCCGCCTTTCCGTGGGTATTGAGGATACGGAGGATCTGCTGGCTGACCTGAAGCAGGCATTGGAGGAAACAGTATGAAATTAGGCTTTGACAGAGATTTTGATACGACTATTGACCGCTGGAAGACCCAGTGCGAAAAGTACGACACCATCACCCAGCGTGGCTATCCGGAGGATATGATCCCGGTTTGGGTGGCGGATATGGATTTTTCCGCACCGGACTGCGTAAAAAAGGCCGTCTATGAGACGGCAGACCGGGGTATTTTCGGCTACAGTCTGGCCGGTGACCGGTATTATTCTGCCGTGGAGGGATGGTTCTCCCGCCGCTACGGCTGGAATGTGAGCCGGGATTGGATCGTGCAGACCCCCGGCGTGGTCACGGCACTTTCTGCGGCCGTCCGTGTGGCGACAGAGCCGGGGGATGGGGTGCTGATCCAAAGCCCCGTGTACCACCATTTCTATCATGTGGTCACCCGCAATGAGCGTGTGGTGGTGGAAAATGAGCTGAAATATGAAAATGGCGCGTATACTATGGATTTTGCGGATCTGGAGCGGAAGTTCCGGGAAAAGCGCATTAAGCTGATGTTTCTTTGTAGCCCCCACAATCCGGTTTGCCGTGTGTGGACACCGGAGGAACTGCGTACACTGGGCGACCTGTGCCGCCGGTACGGTGTAACGCTGGTGGCCGATGAGATCTACTGCGATTTCTTCTCCCCGGGCTATCATCATACCCCCATTGCCACTGTTTGCCCGGAGCTGACGGAGCAGCTGATCGTCTGCACCAGCCCCAGCAAGGGCTTCAACATTGCCGGCCTGCAGATCTCCAATATCATTATCCCCGGCCAGGCACTTCGTGAGAAGTTCCGCACGGAGATGGGCAAGGTGGGCTATAATAACTGCAACTATCTGGGTATGGTCGCCTGTACCGCTGCCTATGAAGAAGGGGAAAGCTGGCTGGAGGACTGCAAGGCGTACATTTGGGAAAATGTCTGCTATATTCAGAGTTTTGTCCGGGAAAAGCTGCCCCAGATCCACGTGGTAGAGCCTCAGGGCACCTACCTTCTGTGGATGGACTGCAGCGGTCTGGGGCTGAGCGATGAGCAACTGGAAACAATGCTGCTGGAAAAGGCACACGTGTGGCCGGATATGGGCTCCAAATTCGGAGAAAAGAACGGCCAGTTCATCCGCCTGGCACTGGCCTGCCCCCGCAGTGTGGTGGTCGAGGTGATGGAGCGGCTGGAGCGAGCCGTTCGGCAGACTTGTCGGGGAAAGGCGGAGCAATGAAGCTTGGATTTGACAACGGGCAGTATATCAAAACCCAGTCTGCCTGCATTCAGGATCGGATCAATACCTTCGGCGGCAAGCTGTATCTGGAATTCGGCGGCAAGCTCTATGATGATAATCACGCTGCCCGTGTACTGCCGGGCTTCCAGCCGGACAGTAAGCTGCGGATGCTGCTGCAGCTCCGGGATAAGGTGGAGATCGTCATTGCCATCAATGCCGATGATATTGAGCGGAACAAGGTGCGGGGCGACCTGGGCATCACCTATGACCGGGATGTGATCCGGCTGATCGGTGTGTTCCGGGATATGGGGCTGTATGTCAGCTCTGTGGTGCTGACCCGCTACAGTGATCAGGTGCTTGTCCGAGCTTTTCAGGCACGGCTGGAGGGAATGGGTGTCCGGGTGTACCATCATTATGAGATCACCGGCTATCCCTATGATGTTTCCCATATCGTAAGCGATCAGGGCTTCGGCAAGAATGAGTATATCGAGACCACCCGTGAGCTGGTGGTGGTCACGGCCCCCGGCCCCGGCAGCGGCAAGATGGCCACCTGCCTCAGCCAGCTTTACCACGAGCACCATCGTGGCCTGAAATCCGGCTATGCCAAATTTGAGACCTTCCCCATCTGGAATCTGCCGCTGAATCACCCGGTAAACCTGGCCTATGAGGCGGCCACCTCCGATTTGGATGATGTGAATATGATCGACCCCTTCCATTTGGAAGCCTATGGGGAGATGACTGTCAACTATAATCGGGATGTGGAGGCGTTTCCCGTCCTGCAGGCTATTTTTGAGCAGCTTTTGGGTACCTGCCCCTACCAGTCTCCCACGGATATGGGCGTGAATATGGCGGGCAACTGCATTACGGACGATGAAGCTGTGCGGCAGGCCTCCCGGGAGGAGATCATTCGCCGGTACTATGCGGCGGTCTGCGACCAAAAGCAGGGTAAGATCGGGGACGATCAGGTGCTGAAGCTGGAAATGCTGATGAAAAAGGCCGGTGTCCGGCCGGAGGATCGGAAAGTGGTGGAGCCTGCCCTGCGACGGGCAGAGGAGACCGGAAAGCCGGCAGCGGCTATGGAGCTGCCGGATGGTACCATCGTCACCGGAAAGACCTCTCCGCTGCTGGGCGCATCGGCAGCACTGCTGCTCAATGCTCTGAAAAAGCTTGGGCAGATGGATGATGATATCCATTTGATTGCCCCGGCAGTCATTGACCCCATCCAGCATCTGAAGGTGGATCATCTGGGCAACCGCAACCCCCGCCTGCATACGGATGAGGTGCTTTTGGCACTTTCCATCTGCGCGGCGATGAATCCTATGGCAGAAAAGGCAATGGAGCAGCTGGATAAGCTGCGTGGCTGCCAGGTGCATTCCTCAGTCATTTTGTCCCCGGTGGATGAGAAGGTATTTAAACGCCTTGGCATCAACCTGACCTGCCAACCCCGCTACAAGGACTGAGAAAGAAAAAAACCAAACCCGGCTATGTGCAGAAAGTACTGCGCAATAGCCGGGTTTTAGCGTATAATTCAGGTGTGAACAAAAGCTTAACGCAGATAGAGCATACGGAAAATTACAGTTCCTGAAGCTCTTTCTGCAATTTTTCCATTTCTTTGATTTTTGCAGCATACTCCATCATTGCAAGGATCAGTTGCTCATCGTCCTCAAATTTAGGACGCCATATATATTTCGTGTTTAAGCAATAGTTCTTTTGTGCATCTGCAAAGGCCACACAAATTTGATCAACCTTGTGAGATATTACAGTACCAATGCCGAGTTTTTTATCTGTCACCTGGATTCCCATAAGAGAAATGGCTCGATATACATCCAGTTCACATTCCAATTGCAGGATTTGTTGTTCCTTGGCAGCGATTTCTGCCAAGCGTTCCTCTTCTTTTTTGCGATTTTGCTGCTCCTCCTCATACTTACAGATGCTTTCCGCTTTGGGCTTATGTGTTAAACCGGCAAAAGAGGGGTATGCACTGGAACAGTAGATGATATCAAAAGCAAGGAGCTGAAGACAGTCCTGCTTGCCTGCAGTTTTATAGTGTTTTTCCTCCAGAAGAGCAGCGTGCTTGTCCAGCAGCGTGGGATGTTCCTGCAGTGCTTTGACAATCAGATCACACAATTCATAATAGTTGGCGAGGCTGAATGTGCTGCCACTGCCAAGATTCTTGCCAAATTCGGTATACACGGCAAAGGCTTCCGCAGAACTGTATTTGTAGATGTAATTCTGATCCGGAGCATACATAGCAAGATAGCAGGAGGCTGCGTGGCGATCTTGTTTGTATTTATAAGAAGTGGGGAAATACTGATATAGGAGCTTATTAAAACCTTCTACAAACAGGTCCATATTGCACTGCCGCAGATTCAGATCACCGCCATCCTCTGCAAACAGGACATCCACAAATAGATGCCGAACCTCTTGCTCGGTAGCATCGGAAACACTTGCGAGTTTGACGACACCGCTGGTTGGATAAATGTACTGATTGTTCACCAAAACAGAACTGTCCTTTGTGGCCAGACGGAACAGCTCTGCAAATGAGAGATCGTGTGCCTGGGACGAAAACCAAACCCGCTGAAAGGTTTGAACAGCCTCCCATTTGAAATTCTCTTCATTACCGGCATTATTGTAAAACGCAACATTCTGCTCATATCGGTTTATCAGTTCGTGAAGGTTTTCATAATTCATTGCACATTCCTCTTTCTTGCGTTGGCGTATCTCCTGTGTTCTGTTTTTCTTTTTTATGGTTTCATTAGACAGTAATCTCTTAGGCATTATGTCATATATGCGTTCTCCTGTCAATGCTTTTTGAAATTTTGCGAAAGGTGCCGCCACATATGATTCTGTAAAATCATTTTGAGACAGCATCTGCATTACACTTTTGTCAGTGTATTATGGGCGTTTTATTGGACGGATATTGTGTTATGATGTTGCTGCAAACAAGAAAAGGAGGAAAAGAATATGAAAAATCCCATTGGTTTTGTATTTCAGGGGCAGACCCAAAAGCCGGAGACTGAGCTGCCGCCCAGGCAGGAGACGGTACCGGTGAAAAGCACGGTACAGGTGTTTTTTCAGGAGCGAAATCAAACGCTGACCTACTATAATGATCAGTTTGATCTGCAGCGGGGGGATTTGGTGTTTGTGGATGGCAAGCTTGCGGGCATTCCTGGGGTTATCCGGGAGGTCAACCGGAATTTCAAGATCCGGGTGGCGGACTATCAGAAGGTCATCAGTGTGGCGGATACCAATGTGTCCGGCAAGCTGTACATAGCCGGGGATCATTTCCTCAGCTTTGACCGCACCACCCTTCATTACAGCAAGCTCCGTGCCTGGTTCCTGCCGCCAGTGGAGGAAGAGGATCCTTATGAGACAGGCAATGACGATACGGCATTTTTTCTGGAGAATCTGAGGGAAATGGATGTCACGCCGGAAATTTTTGACCGTGGCCGGAGATATTACCTGGATGATAATGTGCTTTACTTCTGCGTAGAGGATGGCCACGTCCAGGCAATCGTTGCAGGCACCCACGCCTATGAGGTGGAATTTGACTTTGTAAACGGCCAGATCCAAAATCTGCTCTGCGACTGCCCCTGCGGCTATTCCTGCAAGCACCAGGTGGCGGCACTGCTGCAATTAAAGGAAACACTGTTCCTGATAGACCGTTTTTATCCGGAGCTGTACGGGGAATATTTTGCGGCAATCTACAAGGAGGATCTGTACCGCTTCGCCATCGACAGCCGGGAATCCGGCTACATCACCTTGTGAGATCTGGCAACCCGGTCATTTGATATTCTCTTTTACAGATGAAAGAAAAACCACGCTACCTAACCTTGCACAGCAGGATTTCATCGAACATCGACTTCATTCACATTCGTGGATCGATTCCGCCCAAGGCGGATTTTGGTGAAAAGAAGGGTCTGCTGCAAAATGAAAGTTTTGCAGCAGACCCAATCTGTAATTAACAATAATGCTTATCGACTTAACTCAGCAAGCCACCATATCTTGAAACAGTCCGATATATTGCACCATTCTTATGCGATAATGATCTCAGAAACCAGGGGGATCATTATGGCAAAGGTTAAATCGATCAGTTTCAAAGAGTTTCGGGCTCGGTATTGTACGGAAGACACTTGCAGAGAAGAATTGTTCCGACTGCGGTTTCCTGAGGGTTTTGTTTGTCCTGTTTGCGGATGCCGAGAGTATTATCCCATCCACGGTCGCAATA
>CAZTNP010000035.1:0-13895 GCA_964615545.1 uncultured Oscillospiraceae bacterium
CATCAAGCCCTTGGGGCCCAGAACCTTACCAAGACGGCCAACAACGCCCATCATATCGGGGGAAGCTACGACCACGTCGAACTCGAACCAGTTTTCCTTGGTGATCTTCTCAACCAGCTCCATACCGCCGGCGTAATCTGCGCCTGCAGCCAGAGCCTCATCGACCTTTGCGTCCTTAGCGAAAACCAGGACCCGGCGGGTCTTGCCGGTACCGTTGGGCAGAACTACGGCGCCACGAACCTGCTGGTCAGCGTGACGGGAGTCAACACCTAACTTGATATGCAGCTCGACGGTCTCGTCGAACTTTGCGGAAGCGCCCTTCACAACCAGATCCAGGGCTTCGCTGGGATCATACTGAACAGAGCGGTCAATCAGCTTGGCGCTCTCCTGATACTTTTTGCCTCTAAACACTTGTTTTATCCTCCTTATAGTGGTGATGCGGAAAAATCCTCCCACATTTCCGGGTCAGTTGCCCGGACAGTAAAAAATCAGTCTACGACAGAAACGCCCATGGAACGGCAAGTGCCGGCCACCTGGCTTTCTGCGGCTTCGAGAGAGTTGACGTTCAGGTCAGGCAGCTTGGTCTTTGCGATCTCAGTGATCTGAGCCTTGGTGATGGTGCCGACCTTGGTCTTGTTGGGAACGCCGGAGCCCTTCTCCAGACCGATTGCTTTCATAACCAGCAGGGGAGTCGGAGGGGTCTTGGTAATAAAGGTGAAGCTGCGGTCAGCGTAAACAGTGATAACGACGGGGATCTTGTAGCCCTCCATAGCCTGGGTGCGGGCATTGAACTCCTTGATAAAAGCGGCGATGTTAACACCGTGCTGGCCAAGAGCGGGACCAACAGGGGGGGAAGCGGTTGCCTTAGCGGCGTTGATCTGAAGCTTAATAATGCCAGTAACTTTCTGTGCCATAATAAGCACCTCCTGAATAAAATGTGGTAATATGTGACATTGCACATGTTTTGCGGGGCATCAGCCCCTCCCACGGTCCGACCGAAATTCGGTCCGATGCGTTATTGGGATTCGACCTCGATCTGATCGAGCTCAAACTCGACAGAGGTCTCGCGGCCAAACATGGAAACCACCACGCTGACAGCGTTCTTGTCCACGTCAATGGATTCGACGGTGCCGGTGAAGGAAGAGAGGGGGCCATCGACAATGCGCACAGTGTCGCCAACGCTGTAGTTGACGATGATCTCACGCTTTTCAACACCCATTTCATAGACCTCATCTTCGGTCAGGGGGACGGGATCATTGCTGGACGGGCCGACGAAACCGGAAACACCGCGCACATTGCGGATAACGTGCCAGGTATCGTCACTGTAAACCATCTTGATGAACACATAGCCGGGATAAAGCTTCCGGTCGTATGTCTTGCTGGCACCGGATTCGGTGATCTCTGTGACGGTCTCCATAGGAATGGAAACAGCAAGGATCTGATCCTGAAGCTGGCGGCTCTGCACCGTCTTTTCGATGGTGGCCTTTACAGTATTTTCATAAGCGGAATAGGTATGCACCACATACCATTTTGCAGCTTCTGCCATAATGCTGTCACCTTAGCCCTTAATGGCGGTGATCAATGCACTGATGCCTTCGCCGGCCACAAAGTCGAACATCCAGATAAAGACACCGACGATCACAACGCTGGCCAAAACGATCAGTGTGTTTTTCAGAACCTGCTTGGGAGTCGGCCAAACGACCTTTTTCAATTCGCTGCGAAGCTCACGGAAATATCTGGCAATCGCACCGAAGAAGCGTTTGAACCAATTAGCCTTTTTTGCTTCTGCCATGATTGTTTGCCCTCCTTACTTGGTCTCGTTGTGGACTGTGTGCTTTCTGCAGAATCTGCAGTACTTCTTCATTTCGAGACGATCGGGGTCATTCTTCTTGTTTTTCATGGTGTTGTAGTTTCTTTGCTTGCACTCGGAGCATCTCAAAGTGACTTTAACGCGCATAACGGCACCTCCTTAATATTGCCTCCCTGTATCACTTCGGCTATGAAAGATTTAGTCAGCGGACAACTACAATATCTGCTCCGAAGCTGAAAAATGGGCACAAAAAAAGAACCCTTTTTCACAGGTAGCTACATTCTACCATAGGGGGGCTCAAAAAGTCAATAACTTTTTCCTTTATTTTTCGAAAATAATGGGGTATAATGGGAGAAAAAATGGAAAAGGCCGGGCGAAACAGCAGAAGCTGCCGGCCAGGAAAGGAAAAAATATGCGTATTATGGGCGTGGATTACGGAGATGCCCGGACGGGAGTCGCCGTATCGGATCTGCTTTGCTCCATTGTGGGCACCACTGCGGTGATACACAGTCACAACCGGGAAAAGACGGTGGCTGAGCTGTGCCGGATGGCACGGGAGCAGGATGTGGGAAGGATCGTTGTGGGACTTCCCAAAAATATGGATGGCACAGAGGGAAGCCGTGCCCAGCTATGCCGGGAATTGGCACAGGTGCTAGCAGAGGAAACCGGCCTGCCGGTGGATATGTGGGATGAGCGGCGCACCACGGTGGAGGCGCACAACATTCTCTCCCAGCACAATTATCACGGAAAAAAGCGGAAGAACACCGTCGATGCGGTGGCAGCTGCGCTGATTTTGGAGGGCTATCTGGCGTTTCAAAAGCGCTGAACCGGCTTGTTTCGCCAGGCAAGCTCCCGAAGCCCGGTAATGATAAGCAAAATGCCGAAGAGCCTGCGCAGAAGAGACAGGGGCAGAACCCGGGAAAGCAGTGTAAAGCCGGCGGCGGTCACACATCCGGCGATCATTGCGGGCAGCAGCTTTTTCAGGGGAAAGGCCTTCCTGCGGAAAAATGTGGCGATCAGGGCGCCGGGGAGAAAAAACAGCAGATTGATCACCCGGCTGTGCCCGCTGTCCAGCCCGACGATCAGGGTCAGCCAAAGCACCAGCAGGCTGCCGCCGCCCACGCCCAGCCCGGCCAGAAAGCCCAGCACGGTGGCAACTGTCAGGGAAACGGGAAAGGAAGTCAGCACAGACATCGAAGCCCTCCCCAAACGATCATAATGCCCAATACCCGGTGCAGCCAAAGTACCGGGATCTTTTTGCCCCAAAGGCCGCAAAGGATCCCGCCGGCGGCACTGCCCAGCAGATAGGGCAGCAGGGAAGAAAAGGCGGGGAATTGCCTCCTGTCACAAAAAAGCAGGGAGGTCAGGCAGACAGGGGCAATGACGGCAACAGAGGCAGGAAAGACCGCCTGCTCCGAAAGACAGGGGCTTTTGGTAAGCAGAGGCACCAGCACCGTACCGCCGCCGGTGCCAAAGAGACCGTTGACCGCCCCGGCTGCCGCTCCGGACAGCAAATGTAAAAGTTTGGGAGAAATCCGCATAAAAACCGCCTCCTGCCAAAAGCATCTCCGGAAACGGAGGATTTTATACAAAAAATCAGGAGCCGGATTTCCGGCTCCTGACGGATTTTACTTTAGCTTGCGGAGTAGATCAGATCCTTGTTGATCCGGGAATCATCGCCCTCGATCACGGTCACGGGCTCCAGAACGCTCTCGTACCAGCTTTCCATATCCTCAGTGATCAGATCGTTTTTGATCATATAGTCACGGTAGCTCAGCTCGTCCTCGCCCACATAGTACATAATGTGGTAGCCGTAGGAAGACTCTACGATACCGGTGTCGCCCACCTTGCGGCTGCTGTCGATGGCCCAGGCACGGAAGTTTTCCACCAGGCTGGATTCTCTGTGGATATCCTCGATCAGACCGCCGCTGTCCTTGGAACCGGTGTCGTCGGATTTCTCCTTAGCCAGGGCAATGAAGCTGTCCTCGGTGGCCTCGCCCTCCTGCCACTGCTTCAGCAGCGCCTCGGCCTCTGCCTTGGCAGCAGCCATTTCCTCATCGGAATAGGTGGTGTTGCCATTGTCGTCCTTGGTGCCGCCCTCGGGGGTGATCAGGATGTGGCGGACATTATCCAGCTTTTCCAGATTGTCGTTTCTGGAGCGGAACATCACAACGCTGTAGCTGTTGGTCACTTCGGTTTCGTTGCCGTCTTCGTCCGTGGAGGTGACGGTATTGGGGAATACCTTCACATCGCCCTCCTTACGGCCGTCCTCGGAGAGCCACTTGGCGTATTCCTCATTGAGGGAGGTGTACTTGGCGTTGGCTCTTTCGGTACTGGTGGGCTTGGTCTCCAGGTCGGCGTTGATCTCCAGCCCGGCAATGGCGGCATCCAGCTCTTCCAGAGTGGTGGCACTGCCCAAGGTCAGGGAAGCGGCCTCGGCAGCCTTACGGGCGGCATCATTTTCTTCGTCGGTGTAGACCTTCTTGCCGTCCTCGCCCTCGGTACCGCCCTGCAGGAAGCTGGTGTAGTTGAGGGTGTAGTAGTTATAGGTGAATGCGGAGTACTGGCTGTAGTTTTCAGCCTCGGCCTCCCGGTAGTCGGCATCGGTATAGCTCAGGCTGTCCATGTGGGCGCTGTAGTAAGCGCTGGCGGTCTGGCTGACGGTCAGATACTCCTGGTAGCTCTTCTCGTTGGAGCCGCTGCCGTACATAGCACGCAGATAATTGCTGGTGTCTGTGCCGGACATACTAGCGTAAAGCTGCAGATAGGACAGTGTCATATCGATCTGACTCTGGCTGTCCTCCGGCAGGGTGAAGCCCTCGGCCTTTGCCAGGTCATACAGAGCGTAGTCGCTCTTGGCGTTTTGAATGGCCTGCTCCAGGAAGTGGTCAGCCCAGGTCTCGCCGGTTTCCTCGTCACAAATCTGGCTGTTAAGGGGCTTGGAAAGATCCAGACCCTGGCTCAGGAAGAAGGAACTGGCGTAGTCGCCATAGGAGCTGTTGGCATTATTGTAGGTGTTGGCAACCGCATCATAGAAATAATAGTTCATAGTGACGGTGTTGAGCTTGTGCTCGCCCACGGTGGCCACGACGGTATTCTTTTCAAATATGCCGTTGCGGTCGATGCCGGCAACGATTTGAATTGCCAGGAAAGAAACGACGATCAAAATCATAATCGCACTGAAAACCACCGTAAGGGTCTTGACCTTTCTGGCCTCGGAAAGCTCCTTCTGCTGGCGCTCGGTCAGCATGGAGGCTTCCTGCTCCCTGCGGATCTTCTTTTTGCTGGATGCACTCATGTAATCAATTCCTCTCATTTGCATGTGGTGGCACCAAGACTTTTGGTGCATAGACCCTCGCATTATAACTGATTTGCACGAAAGTTTCAAGTCTAAATCTCAAAGAATTGACAAAAAAGGTAAAAAAGTTTTTTTCTCAGGCTTTTTTCAGGAAAAATAATAGAAAAAATTCACCCAAACACAAAGGGCGGGCAATAAAAAAGGCGCAGGGAAGCAAAATTCCCTGCACCCAAACCCGCTTTAGCCGTCACGCATCCGATCATGACCTGCACGAAATGGCAGGTGGGTCGCCTCTCCGCAGGTTAGCTGCTCCCAACATCCGCCCCGGAGGGCGGGAGGTCTGCAATCCGCTGCGGAAGTTTCAGGCATCCCGATCAAAAAATGTGGGTCCAAAAGGACACGCCACGAACCAAGCAGGAAACGATCAAATTTCTTCGGTGTCTTCGTCCTCGTAGAGCTGATCCATAAACATACCATAAACAGTCTCCAGCTCCTGCTCATCCTCAATGGCAGTCAGGATGCTGTCGCCATCCTCCTCCACGGATTTGAGAATGGCAATGTCGGAGGCTGTGCATTCCTCGGCGCCTGCGGGGATCACGGCCATATAGCTACAGCCATTCCAGTCCAGCGTGGACAGCACCTCGATCTCATATTCTGCGCCGTCCTCGTCTTCAATGGTCATATAATCTGAACCATACAGGTCTTCCATAACAGATCGCACCTCACGAAAGCTTTTTTCTAAGCTCAGTATAATGCCTGCGAGGCGGAAAATCAAGTGCTTGTGCGGAAAAATTTATTTTTGCGGACTGGGGACAGTATTTGCAGAATTTTATAGATTATTAAAAATTTAGGGCTTTCGTTTTTGAATGGGGTATGCTATAATTGTATTCGTATAGCTATGTGCATATTCCGGTATTATGAAAAAACAGGTATCACCCCGCCGTCCCGTGCGGGAATGATGGAGGTTATATTATGGATAACGAAATGCAGAAAAGAAAGGCAGTCCCCCAGGACTGGGCGGCGCCCAGGGCCGTCAGCGTAGCGTATAAGATCTGGCGGGGCGTATTTGCGGCGGTGAAGATCGCCGCCGGCGCACTGGCTACCGTGCTTTTGATCGTGCTGGTCAGCGGCTTCGTGTTTGCCGGTATGCTGGGCGATTTTTTGCAGGATGATATTTTGCCGGAGGCGTCTCTGGATCTGAGCGACCTGACACTGGACTTGAACTCCGTGATCTATTATGTGGACAGCAACAATCAAATTCAGATCCAGCAGGAGATCGATGCCCAGACGGACCGCAAATGGGCTTCCTATGAGGAGATCCCCCAGGATATGATCCACGCGGCCATTGCGGTGGAGGATCACCGCTTTTACCGCCATCAGGGCGTGGACTGGGTGACCACCATTCAGGCCTGCGCCAGAATGTTCTTTGGAGATTCCTCCGTGGGCGGCTCCAGTATTACCCAGCAGCTGATCAAAAATACCTTCGGCAATTCCAGCGTGACTGTGCAGAGAAAGCTTTTGGAGATCTTCCAGGCCACCCAAATGGAAAAGCGCTACGATAAGCAGACCATTCTGGAATACTATCTGAATGTGATCTATCTGGGGCAAAACTGCAACGGCATCAAGGCTGCCGCCGAAACCTATTACGGCAAGGAGCTGGAAAAGCTGACTGCGGCGGAATGCGCCAGTATCATTGGCATCACCAACAGCCCCACCTATTATGACCCCTATCAGAACCCGGAAAACAACCGCAGCCGGACGGAGACCATCCTGTGGCTGATGCGCAATCAGGGCTACCTGACGGAGGAGGAATATCAGACCGAGCTGAATCGGGAGCTGGTGCTCAAGGCCGGGATCGACTTTGAAGACACCATCGCGCAGTGCGGCAACACCGAATGCGGCTACCGGGATACGGTCTCCACGCTGAAGGCGGAAAACGACGAGTATTTCTGCCCCCAGTGCGGCCAGAAGGTGGATGTGGTGCAGAACAATTCCAGCGGTATGTATTCCTACCACACGGAAGCAGTGGTCAAGGATGTGGCAAAGGCACTGGCGGAGAAGGACGGCGTGGAGTGGAACGATGCCACTCAGGAATTTTATATGCAGCGGATCCAAAACGGCGGCTATCATATCTATTCCACACTGGACTGGGATGTGCAGCAGCAGGTGGAGGAGATCTACTGCAATATGGATAATATTCCCTCCGTCCGTGGCGCGCAGAAGCTGCAGTCCGCCATTGTGGTCATTAACAATCAGACCGGCGATATCGTGGCACTGGCCGGCGGCACCGGCGAAAAAACCGACTATTACGGCTGGGACCGCACCGTTGCGGAGCTTCAGTCCGGCTCTTCCATTAAGCCCATCTCCGTGTACGGCCCTGCCTTTGAAATGGGCGTGATCACCCCGGCCACCGTGGTGAAGGATCTGCCGCTGAACTATGACGACGGCAGCAACTGGCCGAGAAATGACAACTGGAAATATAATTATTCCCGTACCATTTACAGTGCAGTCACCTCCTCTGTCAACGCCTGCTGCGCCTGGACACTGGATATGATCGGCACGGATTACAGCTACGATTTTGCCAAGAATAAATTCGGCCTGCATACTCTGATCGAGGAGTATATCGACAGCAGCGGCACCTATCACAGCGACAATGCCTTTGCTCCGCTGGCTATGGGCGCACAGACCTGGGGCGTGACCGTCCGGGATATGGCGGCGGCCTTTGCCACCTATGCCAATGAGGGCGTTTACCGGGAGGCAAGAACCTTTACCAAGGTGTTCGACAGCGATGGCAATCTGGTCATCGACAATGTGCAGGAATCGGAGCAGATCGTCAGCCAGAAGACGGTGGACTATATGAACTACTGCCTGGTCAATGCCACCGCAAACGGTACAGGCTATGAGGCAAACCTTTCCTATTCCCACGGCATCACCACTGCCGGCAAGACCGGTACCACCACCGGCAACAAGGCACGCTGGTACTGCGGCTTCACCGGTTATTATACCGCCGCCGTTTGGACGGGCTTTGATCAGCCGGATTCCATTAACGCTTTGTATGTGAACAACCCGGCGGCTACTCTATTCAAGAAGGTTATGGCACCGCTGCACAGCGGAAAGAAGAATATCCCGCTGTATAATTCCAGCGCTATGAAGAGTGTCACCGTGTGCCTGGATTCCGGCAAGCTGGCCACCGATGCCTGCAAGCTGGATATCCGTTCGGATACGCTGTCCCGGCTGGCTACCTCTGCCGTTTATGCGGAGGACTATCCCACAGAGGAATGCGACAAGCACGTGCTTGTGGACTACTGCTCCTGCGGCGGTGTGGCCAATGAGTACTGCAAGCTCTTTGCGGAGGTGGATCCCTCTGTTACCGTGGAGCAGAAGGCACTGGTCAAGCTGACTCAGGAGGAGATTGACGAGATCTTCAAGGCAGGCAAGTACGGCCTTGTGAAGGATTACCTGACCAATGACTGGGTCTATCTGATCAATGAAGACGGCACCGACGGTGCCTTTAAGGGAATGGACGGCCAGCTCCGTCAGGAGAAGGATGCCCCCTATGTGACCTGCCCGGAGCACAACCAACAGACCTGGGAGCAGTATCAGCAGTCCCACCCTGTGGAGCCGGAGCCCACGACCCCTGAGGAGGTCCCGGCGACCACCGGCTTCTCCCGCTGGTACTATTAACGCTTTGCCTGTGTGCCCGCATTTTCGCGGGCACATATGTGAGCACAGAAAGAAAAATGTGAGGATTTTGTATGATTTGGATGTCGGATGAATGGACGGAATATGAGGTACTGGATGCGGCCGGCGGCGAACGGCTGGAGCGCTGGGGTAAGTATATCCTGGTGCGGCCGGATCCCCAGGTGATCTGGGATACCCCCCATATTGCTCCCCAGTGGAAGCATTACGATGCCCGTTATGTCCGCTCCAATACTGGCGGCGGACACTGGACAGACCATAATCTGCCGGAATTTTGGCAGCTTCACTATAAGGATTACCTGACCTTTCAGGTCAAGCCTATGAATTTCAAGCATACCGGCGTTTTCCCGGAGCAGGCGGCCAACTGGGATTTTATCCGGGATAAGGTGGCCTCTGCAGGCAGACCTGTCCGGGTGCTCAATCTCTTTGCCTATTCCGGCGGTGCCACACTGGCAGCGGCGGCCGGCGGAGCGGAGGTCTACCACGTGGATGCCTCCAAGGGTATGGTGGCCTGGGCAAAGGAAAATGCAAAGGCCTCCGGCCTGAGCGACCGCCCCATTCACTGGATCGTGGATGACTGCGCCAAATTTATCCAGCGAGAGATCCGCCGCGGCCGTCGGTACGATGGCATCATTATGGATCCTCCCAGCTACGGCAGAGGCCCCAGCGGCGAGATATGGAAGATGGAGACAAGCTTCTATCCCTTCCTGCTGGAGACGGCAAAGCTGCTGACTGATGATCCGCTGTTTGTGATCATCAATTCCTATACCACCGGCCTGGCTCCCTCTGCGGTGGGCTATGCGTCGGATGTGGTGTTTGGCAGGGATCACGGCGGACATACCGCCGTAGGCGAATTGGGTCTGCCGGTCAGGAGCACCGGCCTGATGCTGCCCTGCGGCTCCACAGGCCGCTGGACACCCTGATTTTTGGAGGAAGCTGTTTTGGCAATTTCTGTTTCTCATTTATCCTATTCCTATCCGGGCGTGGACGACACGCCCGGCACTGTCGTATTTCAGGACTTTGATCTTACGGTGGAAAGCGGCAGCTTTGTGGCCATTTTGGGCGGCAACGGCTGCGGAAAATCCACCCTTGCCAAGCATTTTAATGCCATTTTGCTGCCCTGCGGCGGCAAGGTCTATGTGGCGGGAATGGACACCTCCGACGAGGATAAGCTGATCCAGATCCGCCGCTGCGTGGGGATGGTATTCCAGAACCCGGATAATCAGATCGTTGCCAATGTGGTGGAGGAGGATGTGGCCTTTGGCCCGGAAAATCTGGGCATTGCCAGCCCGGCCATCCGCCAGCGTGTGGATCAGGCGCTGAAGCAGGTGGGAATGTACGAATACCGGGAGCACGCGCCCTATCTGCTTTCCGGCGGACAGAAGCAGCGTGTGGCCATTGCCGGCGTGATCGCTATGGAGCCCAAATGCATCGTGCTGGACGAGCCTACCGCTATGCTGGATCCCAAGGGCCGCCGGGAGGTACTGGATACCGTGACCCGGCTGAACCGGGAGAAGAATATCACCGTGGTACTCATTACCCACCATATGGATGAAGCGGCACGGGCGGATCGGGTCGTGGTGCTCCACAAGGGAAAAACGGCCCTGGACGGTACGCCCCGGCAGGTATTTTCTCAGGTGGAAAAGCTCCACCAGCTGGGGCTGCGTGCCCCGGAGGCCACCGAGCTTTGCTGGGCGCTGAACAAAGCAGGCTTTTCCACGGAGGGAACCTGCCTGAACGAAGAAGAATGTGTGCAGGCACTGCTGAAAAGTATGTCCTGATACGCTGGAGGAATCAATTTGTCACCGATTTTAGAGGTTCAAAACCTGACACATATCTACAGCGCCGGAACGCCCTTTGAGCATACCGCATTGGAGAATATCTCCTTTTCCGTGGAGCCCGGGGAGTTTATCGGCGTGATCGGCCATACCGGCTCCGGCAAGTCCACCCTGATGCAGCATATGAACGGGCTGCTCAAGCCCACCTCCGGGCAGGTGCTGCTGGGGGGCAGGGATATCTGGTCGGATAAGCAGCTTACCCGGCAGAGCCGGTTCCGTGTGGGACTGGTGTTCCAGTATCCGGAATATCAGCTTTTTGAAGAAACGGTCTATAAGGATATTTCCTTCGGGCCGAAGAATATGGGGCTCAAGCCCGATGAGATCGATGCCCGGGTGCAGGAGGCTGCCGGCTTTGTGGGGCTGACGGAAAAGCAGCTTTATGCCTCTCCCTTTGAGCTTTCCGGCGGGCAGAAGCGCCGGGTGGCCATTGCCGGTGTGATCGCAATGTCCCCGGAGGTGCTGATCCTGGATGAGCCTACCGCCGGGCTGGATCCGGAGGGCAGGGAGGAAATACTGCGCAATATCGAAGCCTACCGGCAGGCAAAAAATGCCACCGTGATGATGGTCAGCCACTCTATGAACGATGTGGCAAGGCTGACAGACCGGCTTTTGGTGCTCAGCCACGCCCGTCTGGTGATGGACGGCACCCCCGGTCAGGTGTTTGACCGGGCGCAGGAACTGCTGGATATGGGGCTGGATATTCCGGAAGTGACCCGGATCTTCCTGAAGCTGCGGCAAAGCGGTGTGGATGTGCCCAATGTGTACACCCAGCAGCAGGCTGTGGAAGCGCTGAAAAGCTGGAAGGAGGCGCACGGCCATGCTTAAGGACATTACCCTGGGTCAGTTTTTCCCCGGCCATTCCTTTGTGCACCGGCTGGATCCCCGCACCAAGCTGCTGTTTCTCATTGTGTACATTGTGGCACTGTTTACCGCCTCCAACTGGCTGTCCTACGGCCTGGTGCTGGCGTTTCTGGCACTGACCATCGCTATTTCCCGGATCCCACTCAAGTCCATTGTCAACGGTATGAAGCCGCTGGTGGTTATTTTGCTGTTTACCGGTGTGCTGAATGTATTTTTTACGCAGGGCGAGACGGTGCTGCTGCAATTTTGGATCATTACGGTGACGGCAGAGGGCATTGTCCGGGCGGTATTTATGGTTGCCCGTATCCTTATGCTGATCGCCGGTACCTTCCTTTTGACCTATACCACCTCTCCCATTGCACTGACCGATGGCATTGAATCCCTTTTGGGGCCGCTGAAAAAGCTGCATTTTCCTGTCCACGAGCTTTCTATGATGATGTGCATTGCCCTGCGGTTTATCCCCACCCTGATCGAGGAAACCGATAAGATTATGGCAGCGCAGAAGGCAAGAGGCGCGGATTTTGAGACCGGCAGCCTGATGCAGCGTGTCAAGGCGCTGGTTCCCATTCTGGTGCCGCTGTTTATCAGTGCCTTCCGCCGTGCCGACGAGCTGGCCACAGCAATGGAATGCCGCTGCTATCAGGGCGGCGAGGGCAGAACAAAGATGAAGCTTCTGCGGTACCATCGCTGCGATGTGTATGCGTTTTTGGCGGCGGCGGTGCTGCTGGCCGGCGTGCTCACGCTCCATAGCTTCGGCCTGTGAGGTGCGTTATGCGAAATATTGCGCTCTTTTTGACCTATGAGGGAACGGCCTACCACGGCTGGCAAATGCAGAAGGATCTTCCCACTGTGCAGCAGACACTGGAAAAGGCCATTGCCTCCATCGTGGGGCACAGTGTCCATGTTACCGGCTGCGGCCGGACGGATGCGGGTGTTCACGCCCGGTGCTATGTGGCCAATTTCCGCACGGAGGCCACCATTCCCGCCGACCGGCTTCCCTATGCCCTCAATACCCATCTGCCCCAGGACATTGTGGTGACGGATGCCTTTGAGGTGCACGAGGGCTTTAATGCCATTGGCTCCTGCGCCCGAAAGGAATATACCTATACTATCTATAATTCCCGTGTCCGGGATCCGTTTTATGTAAACCGCGCCTGGTTTTATCCCCGGCATCTGGATGAAGCACTGATGCAGCGGGCCGCAGACCAGTTTGTGGGCACCCACGATTTTGCGGCAGTTCGCAGCGTGGGCACGGATGTAAAATCCACGGTGCGAACCGTATACTATTACCGTGTGGAGCGGGAGGGCAACCTGATCCGCCTGCGTGTGTGTGCCGATGGCTTCCTTTATAATATGGCAAGAGCGATGGCAGGCACGGTGGTCTATTGTGCCGAGGGCAAGTTCCCGCCGGAGCAGATCGGAAGGATCCTGGAGGAGGGCAACCGGACGGCAGCCGGCCCGACGGTACCTGCCGGAGGTCTTTATATGACCCATTTGTGGTATGATGACGGTGTGGAAAAATTTGAATGCACCCCCACACTGTAATATTCATAAAAAGTTTTTCCATTTTCGGATGCTTCGTGATAGAATTTCCGAAAGAAAGGTCGTGACATAGGATGCAGCCAAAGCTTTGCACCAAATGTAAGAAAAATATCGCCGTGGTATTCATCACAAAGGTGGAAAACGGCGTTGCCCTGAATGAGGGCTATTGCTTAAAATGTGCCCGTAGCCTGGGGATTCCCCAAATTGATGCCGCCGTCAAGCAGATGGGCTTTTCAGAGGAGGATCTGGACTCCCTGACCGATGAAATGAGCAATATGTTCGGGCAGAACGAGTCCGACGAGGGCGAGACCGACGATGAGCCGGATAGCCGGACTGCCACCTTCCCTATGCTCAATCAGCTTTTCGGTCAGCTCAATCCCGGAAAAGGGGAGAAGCCTGCCGAGCGGCCAAAGCCGGAGGAACGGGAAAGCACCGGCACGAAGAAGGAAAAAAAGCATAAATTCCTGGACAGCTACTGTATGAACCTGACCGGCCGTGCCCGTGAGGGCAAGCTGGATAAGGTGATCGGCCGGGATGTGGAGACGGAGCGGGTCATTCAGATCCTCAACCGCCGCCAAAAGAACAATCCCTGCCTGATCGGTGAGCCCGGCGTGGGCAAAACCGCCATTGCCGAGGGGCTTGCCCAGCGGATCGTGGCCGGGGATGTGCCCTATAAGCTGCGGGATAAGGAGGTATTTCTGCTGGATCTTACCTCCCTTGTGGCAGGCACCCAGTTCCGGGGCCAGTTTGAAAGCCGTATGAAGAGCTTGATCGGGGAGATCAAGGCCTGCGGTAATCTCATTTTGGTCATTGACGAGGTGCATAACCTTGTGGGCGCCGGGGATGC
>CAZTNP010000036.1:0-13192 GCA_964615545.1 uncultured Oscillospiraceae bacterium
GATGGGCGTGGTTGGCCGTCTCGGTAAGGTTCTGGGCCCCAAGGGCCTGATGCCCTCCCCCAAGGCCGGCACCGTGACCCCCAACGTGGCAGCTGCTGTCACCGAGATCAAGGCCGGTAAGGTCGAGTACCGTCTGGACAAGACCAACATCATTCACTGCCCCATCGGCAAGGTTTCCTTCGGCGCTCAGAAGCTGAGCGAGAATATGGACACCCTGCTGGCCGCTGTTGTGAAGGCTAAGCCCGCTGCAGCCAAGGGTCAGTATATCCGCTCCTGCGTGGTCGTTTCCACCATGGGCCCCGGTGTTAAGGTCAACACCGCCAAGTATCTGTAATTTACGCATAAGTTTATTCCCGCAGAGCTTTCGCTCTGCGGGAATTGCTTTATACCGGTTATATACCCGTCAGTCCGGTGTAATGGCGATCTTGATCACACCGTCCAGCCGGTTTTCAAAGATGCGGTATGCCTCTTCGATGTCCCCAAGACGGTAACGATGGGTGATCAGCGGGGTGGTGTTGATCTTCCCCTGTGCGATCAGGCTGAGAATTTCCTCACAGTCACAGCCGTCCACGCCGCCGGTTTGAAAGGTCAGGTTCTTGCCGTACATATCCGGCAGAGGCAAGATCTGTGCCTCATCATAAAGAGCAACCACCGTCACCACCGCATTGGCTCTGGCGCATTCCCAGGCAAGCCGGAAGGTATCCTTCCCTCCGGCAACCTCCAGCACCACATCCGCACCGCCGTGATTGGAATGCTCCCGGACAAAGCTCTGGCATTCCTCCGGGGTGCAGAGCAGTATGTCGGGATAATGCTCCCGGACAAACTGTGTCCGTGCCGGGTCTTTTTCGCAGACGATGATCCGTTTCGGCATTTTCAGCAGCACACACAGCAGCGTGCAAATGCCTGTCGGCCCGGCGCCAAGGATCAGAACAGTATCCTCCTGCGTGATCCTGGAAATCCGGGCTGCCCAAAAGCCCGTTGCCAGAATATCTCCCACAAACAGAGCCTGTTCGTCGGTCACACTGTCAGGAATAAGATTGAGTCCCTGATCCGCATAGGGCACCCGGACATACTCCGCCTGTCCGCCGTCAATGCGGCAGCCCAGTGCCCAGCCGCCGTCGGTGTCGGTGCAGTTGTTCACATAGCCCTTCCGGCAGAAGAAGCACTCTCCGCAGAAGGTCTCCACATTCACCGTTACCCGGTCTCCCGGTCTGACCGTCATAACAGCACTGCCCACTGCCTCCACAATGCCCACCATTTCGTGGCCGACCGTAATGCCCGGAACGGCTCGCGGCACGCTGCCGTGCTTGATATGCAGATCGCTGGTGCAGATGGAGCTCAGTGTCACACGGACAATGGCATCCCTGGGATGGATAATCACCGGCTTTGGTTTCTCCGTCATAGCAAACCTGCTCGGCTCCATATAAGTAAATGCTTTCATCATAAACGCCGCCTTTTCATTCTTTCTGCTGTTTATGATACCGACGAAACCGACGAATGTAAATACTTTTTTTGATTTCCCTGTCAAAAATCCGGTTTTCCCCCTTCCGGTACGGAACAACCTCTGTATTCTCCCGCAACAGAACGAAAAATCCGCATTTTTTCAAAAAAGTGCTTGACAATCCGCAGGATATACTATATAATTTCCCTTGTTGCCAAAGACAGCAGGTGGCGTAGGCCATAAATCCTGCCGAGGTGCGCTGATTGAATGATTGCGTGTCTTTCTGTCTTCTGGCAGAAGGACATTTATTTTTTTCGGAGGTGAATACACAATGCCCAACGCAAAGGTTCTTGAGAGCAAGAAGGCCGCCGTTGAAGCTCTGTCCGGTAAGATCAAGGAAGCTACTTCCGTGGTTTTCGTTGACTATAAGGGTATCACGGTTGCTCAGGACACCGAGCTGCGCAAGCAGTTTCATGAAGCCGGCGTGGAATACTCCGTTGTTAAGAACACTCTGACCCGTTTCGCAGCCAAGGAAAACGGCTACGACTTCGATGAGCTTCTCAACGGCACAACCGCTATGGCGACTACCACCGGTGACCCCATTGCTCCCGCTCGTATCGTATGTGAGTTCGCCAAGAAGAACAAGCTCGCCATGAATATCAAGGGCGGCATTGTTGAAGGCAGCGTTCTGTCCGCAGACCAGCTCAACGGTTTCGGCGAACTGCCCAGCAAGAATGCCCTGGTTGCTTCCGTGCTTGGTACCTTCCTGGCTCCTATCTCCAGCCTTGCTTTTGTTCTGGATCAGATCCGGCAGCAGAAGGATGGCGGCGCTCCCGCAGCAGAAGCTGCAGAAGCATAATCTGTTCGTAAACAAACAATATCTCAAATTATTTACTATTTAGGAGGAAATTAACAATGGCTAGTGAAAAGATCACTGCTCTCGTAGAAGAAGTTAAGAGCCTGACCGTTCTGGAGCTGTCCGAACTGGTTCACACTCTGGAGGAAGTTTTCGGCGTTTCCGCCGCTGCTGCTGCTGTTGCCGCTCCCGCTGCCGGTGCTGCTGCTGAGGTCGAGGAGAAGACCGAATTCGACGTCATCCTGAAGGATGCCGGTGCTTCCAAGCTGAACGTCATCAAGGTTGTCCGTGCTGTTACCGGCCTGGGCCTGAAGGACGCCAAGGATCTGGTTGACAACTGCCCCAAGACCCTGAAGGAAGCTATCTCCAAGGAAGATGCCGAGAAGATCGTTGCCGATCTGAAGGAAGCCGGCGCTACCGCAGAGCTGAAGTAAGATACTCTTACCTATTCAAAAACAGCCGTCGCTTGACGGCTGTTTTTTTGTGGCTCAATGTCATTTTATGTCCTCTCTGACATTATTTTCTGTTCTTTTTATACTGATTATATTTGAAAAAGCACGTGGCAAAGATCACAAGATACATCGCCAGTACACCACCGACAAAGCAAGCAATAAAATAATTATGCGTATCCAGAAGGTGTATCAGAAACTGCGGCAGCAACACGCCAGAAAATATGGCAAGCAGCGGCAGCATTCTGCCCTTGATCACCCGCTGCATCATCTGAAATTTCGATTCCTCATCGCAGAAAATCTCTTCCGCAGCACCGTCTGCCGCCACGGTTTTTCTGAAATAGCTATAGCCGGCATAATCCTGCAGGTATTCCCAGCCGCAATCATCGAACATTTTCAGATATTCGTGCTTATTCGCAAGTCCGTCTTTGTTGTAATCCAGCTGATATACCACATCCTCCGGTATGCATTTTTCAAAATGATACATCCCAAGCCCTGTGACCCGAACGAATTTCCAGCCAGATCGATGCATTTGCCGCAGATAATCCTGCTCTTTTTCGTATTCAAATATGGTAAACCATTTAAATTGCTTTTTCATCTTCCATTTCCTCCCGTGCGATTTGATATAAGCATTCAATGCGTTTGCGTTCCAGCTGCAGGACCTCTAAGCCCAGCTCCGTGATCTGATAGATTTTTCGCTTCTCCTCTTCCCGGACAAAACGGATCACCCTGTCTTTTTCCATTTTGGATAAGCTGCCATACATTGTGCCGGGGGTAAGCTTGACCGCACCGTCTGTCATTTTTTCAACCCTTTGTACAATGCCGTAGCCGTGATTGGGCTCCCGCAGGCACAGCAGAATATAAAACGCCGTTTCCGTCATAGGGATATATACTTTTCTGATATGTTGATCCATAGCCTTACCTCCGCATAGCTTCCAGTGCGATACATCGCACCTCGATATATAATATATAGCAGTGCGATCTATTTGTCAAGTGATAAAATATCGGCGGCAGAGAGTTTTTCTCCCTGCCGCCGGTATTGCAGCTGTGAAATCACTATAATTCCCAGTGTTTCCCCATTCTCTTCCCTTTCCGGGCATAAAACTTTATGCGCTATGGCGCACCACGAAATACGGCAAAGTACGACGCATAAAGTTTTTGCACATCATTTTCGGTTACCCCGAAGGGGCGAGAAAATGGTGCATCCTATAATTTACTATGCTTTTGCATAGCAAAATGCCTGCATTTTACGGATCCTCTACCGATTCCAGATAGATGCGCTGCTGGAAGGCACCGCGTTTTTCGCGTTTTTCTTTCCGGATACGGGTCAGCTCCTCCCAGGTGTAGCCCCGGGCCTTGACCACGGCGCCCATAACCTCCAAAAGGTCTGCCAGCTCCTCCAGGGCTTTGCTCTGCTGATACTCAGCCAGCTCCTCGCTGAGCTTTTCATCCAGGGCCTGCAAATATGCCTGCTCCGAGAGGATCCGGGTGGTGCATTTCTGCCCGGAGGCCGCGATCAGCTCCGGGATCTTATCCCGAACCAGCTTTCCGTATTCCCGCTTTTGGAGCGGCGAAAGCCTTTTTTCCACGGCCGCCGCATAATCCCGGTACTCCATAGCAGTGCATCCGGCCTCGGCAGCCACCTCCGCCGCAATCATCTCAAACAGATAGGAAACGGATGCCGCTGCACTGCCGGAGAGAAGCTTCTTCACCAGATAATCCACCGGGGACAGCCCCATTCTTTCCGCAAATGCCCTTTCAAAGGCTTCCATAGCCTGCCGATCCGGCTTTTTCCCTGCCATATGCTCCCCTCCGTCTTTTTCTTTTACTATAACACGGGTGCAAATGGATTGCAATTCTTTTCTGTCCCGAAAATCAGTGATTTTTTGCGCTTTTAGAGCAAAAAGGCCTTGACAAGTCCCCCTGTGGGTGCTAAAATATGTAAGCCGCATTGAATAGGCTCAAGCTGGGTCAATATGGCTCACGCCTTAAAAGCGAGACTACACAATATAAAGTAGGTGAAACAAATGAAAGCAGTTATCGTGACTGGTGGCAAGCAGTATACCGTTTCCGAGGGCGATGTTCTCTACATCGAGAAGCTGGAGGCAGAAGCTGAGGCTACCGTAAAGTTCGACCAGGTTCTGGCTGTGCTGGATGGCGAAAGCTCCAAGATCGGAGCTCCCACTGTTGAGGGTGCTACCGTTGAGGCTAAGGTCATCAAGAACGGCAAGGCTAAGAAGATCACCGTCTTCAAGTACAAGGCCAAGAAGAACGAGAAGAAGAAGATCGGTCACCGTCAGCCTTACACCAAGGTTGAGATCACCAAGATCGCTCTGTAATTATGACAAAGTGTGAATTTTTTTGCGACGGAGAGAGAATCACCGGATTCTCCGTCTCCGGACACAGCGGCTATGCAGAAGCCGGGCAGGACATTGTCTGTGCCTCCATTACCGCCGCTGTTACCCTGACAGAAGCCATCATCAATGACATTTGCGGTGGCAAGGCCAAGGTTCGGGTCAAGGAGCAGGATGCCCGCATCACCCTGACCCTCCCCGCATCCTGCGATGAGGAGGACACCATTCAGGCGGCTTTGGCCGGTCTGATGGCCTACCTGATTGATCTGCGGGATCAATATTCTGATTATATCGAAGTTTTGGAGGTGTAACACCATGCTGAAGATTGGTATTCAGTTCTTCGCTCACCATAAGGGCGGCGGTTCTACCAAGAACGGTCGTGATTCCGAGGCTAAGCGCCTGGGTGTAAAGCGTGCAGACGGTCAGTTCGTTCTGGCCGGTAACATTCTGGTTCGCCAGAGAGGCACTCACATCCATCCCGGTGTCAATGTGGGCATTGGCAGCGACGACACTCTGTTTGCTCTGGTGGACGGCACTGTCCGTTTTGAGCGCAAGGGCAAGGATCGCCGTCAGTGTTCCGTGTACGCTCAGGAGCAGTAATCACGGTCACATTTTAAGCTTGGAAAGGGCTGCTGCAATCTCTTTGCGGCAGCCCTTTTTGAAAACCGTTTGCTTTGTATCGCCATATGATCGAAAGGGTTTCTTCCGATGATATGACGATATAACAATGACTTTACAGGAAGGAAGATCATATATGGAAATGTTTGTAGATAAAGTCCGCATCACCGTATGCGGCGGCCGGGGTGGCGACGGTGCCGTTGCCTTCCACCGGGAAAAATATGTGGCCTCCGGCGGCCCGGACGGCGGCGACGGCGGTCACGGCGGAAGCGTGATTTTGCAGGTCAACGACAACCTGTCCACCCTGCTGGATTTCCGCTACAAGCGCAAGTATGCCGCCCAGTCCGGTGCCAACGGTCAGGGGCGGAATATGAGCGGCAAGCGTGGCGAGCCGCTGTATATCCAGGTGCCCCGGGGCACGGTGGTCCGGGATGCGGAAACCGGTCAGATCATTGTGGATATGTCCACCGGCGAGGACTTCATTTTGGCCAAAGGTGGCCGGGGCGGCTGGGGCAATAACCACTATGCCACCCCCACCCGTCAGGTACCCCGCTTTGCCAAGGCCGGTCTGCCCGGTCAGGAGCGGGATGTGATTCTGGAATTAAAGCTTTTGGCAGATGTGGGACTTGTGGGCTTCCCCAACGTAGGAAAATCCACTCTGCTTTCCGTCACCTCCAATGCCCGCCCCAAAATTGCCAACTATCATTTCACCACCCTTTACCCCAATTTGGGCGTGATCTATGTGGACGAGGGCGTTTCCTTTGTGATGGCGGATATCCCCGGCATCATTGAAGGTGCCGCAGAGGGTGCTGGCCTAGGGCACGACTTCCTGCGGCACATTGACCGCTGCCGGCTGCTTGTCCACGTGGTGGATGTTTCCGGCTCCGAGGGACGGGATCCGGTGGAGGATTTCGATGCCATCTGCGCTGAGCTTGCCGGCTACAGCGTGGATCTGAGCAACCGTCCTATGATCGTGGCCGCCAACAAATGCGACCTGCTGATGCCGGAAAGTGACAATCTGGAGCGACTAAGAAAGCACGTGCAGGAGGCCGGCTGCGAGCTGTACGAGATCTCTGCCGGTACCACACAGGGAACCAAAAACCTGATGCGGATCGTTGCGGAAAAGCTGCGTACCCTCCCCCCGGTCACCATCTATGAACCGGAGTATGTGGAGGTCATCGAAGAGGCAGGCGATCCGGAGGAGCTGACCGTGGAGCATCTGGGCAGCACCTGGGTCATCACCGGAAAATGGCTGGAGCGACTGATCATAAATATCAATTTCGACGATTACGAATCCCGCAACTATTTTGATCTTCAGCTCAGAAAGTGCGGACTTTTCCGAAAATTGGAGGAAATGGGCATCCAGGACGGGGATACTGTGGATATTTACGATCTGCAATTTGAGTATCAGCGATAATTTTACAGAAATGTTTGCCATTTTGCACTTTATCCTGTATAATAATAGGGTCACCGTTGGGTGACCCTATTCCTTTTTCTTTAAGGGGACATTTCTATGATCAAAAACCTGAATCCTTTAAGCCTACAGCCCTACGGAATGCTGCTTTCTCAGGAGCCGGAGCAAGCCGGCTGGGAGCAGCCCCGCAGCAGTATGGCGCTGACGGAGGCGCATTGGCAGGCATGGCTGTGCATAGGCGATACCTGGCTTTGGCCGGAAAAGGGTATGGCTGTGCTCTCTCTGTCCGCCGACGGAGAATGCTATCAGGATTTTTATTTGGATAAGCCGGTGATCCTGCACGCAGGCGTTTTCTACAGCCTGTCCGCCTTTCAGCAGGAGGCCACCGTGGCTGCCGGCGCACCCACTGCCCCCACCGAGCTGCCGCCCCGCTCTGCCCTTCATCCGCTGCATATCACCCGCAGGCTGGATATCCACCGGATCTACACCTTTTTCTATCAGGAAAAGGAACGGGGCTTTCTCTTTTCCGGCGAATCCCACGTGGCTGCGGAGGTCTTTTATGTGGATCAGGGCAGTCTGCACTGCGTGGTGGACGGCTGCGACCATCTGCTCAGCCAGGGGGAGCTGATGGTATTTGCCCCCGGCCAGTGGCATATGCAGTACGCGGAGATGGAGGTTGCCCCCAAGTTCATCACCCTTGCCTTCGATGCGGGGGATTACGAGCTTTCCAAGCTGTACAACAGAAAATTTCAGGCCTCTCACCGGGTGGTGGAGCTTTTGCAGCAAATGCTGCGGGAGCAGGAGCGGGAGGATACCCTTTCCGGGGATATGCTCATCAATCTGCTGAGCCTGATGCTTTTGCAGCTTTTGCGTGTTTCTGATGCCCCGGCTGAGCGGCTTCGCAGTGCCCACGGGCTGAACAATGAGAACGAGATCATCCGCCGTGCCCAGCAGTACATCAGCAAAAATGTACGCAGCCGGCTGACCGTCCCTCTGGTGGCGCAGCACGCGGCTGTCAGCCCCAGCTACCTGACGGCACTGTTTCACAAGCATTTGCAGATCTCCCCTGGGGAATACATCCGCCGGATCAAGCTACAGGAAAGCAAGCAGATGATCCGGGAGGGCAATATGAACTTCACAGAGATCGCGGAAGCACTTCACTACTCTACCATTCATCATTTCTCCCGGCAATTTAAGGAGAAATTCGGCGTTACCCCATCTCAGTTTGCAAAATCCATTCGGTAAGGAGGATTTCTATGGACTTTAAGGTGTTAGCGGTCGGCGATGTGGTCGGCAATCCGGGTATGGATCGGATCTGCCGCAGTCTGCGGCGCTTAAAGCGGCAGACGGAGGCAGATTTTGTCACGGTCTGCGGAGAAAATGCCAGCCTGATCGGTATGACTCCACAGCAGGGGGAGGATATTCTGGATGCCGGTGCAGATGTGATCACTATGGGAAATCACACCTTCGGGCGGCGGGAGATTGTGGACTATCTGGACGATAATCCCCGCGTTCTGCGGCCTGCCAACTATGCGCCTCAGGCACCCGGACGGGGCTGGGGGCTCTTCGATTCCCGCTTTGGCCCGGTGGCTGTCATCGACCTGATCGGCCGCTGCCATATGGATTACACCCCGGATAACCCCTTCCTGATGGTGGAAAAGCTGCTGCCGCAGCTGGATACCCGGCTGATTCTTGTGGAGCTGCACGCAGAGGCCACCTCGGAAAAGCTTGCTATGGGCCATATGCTGGACGGGCGGATCAGTGCCCTTTGGGGCACCCACACCCACGTGCCCACCGCCGATGCCCAGGTAATGCCCCGGGGCACCGGTTATGTGACCGATTTGGGTATGACCGGTGCGGTGCATTCCGTTTTGGGCATTCAGGTCAAGCAGTCCATTGCCAAATTCCGGGGTGATCTGACCAGCCGCTATCAGGCGGCGGACGGCCCCACCAAGCTGGAAGCCGTTCTCTTTACCATAGATACCGATACCGGCCTATGCCGCCGGGCAGAAAGGGTGGATCTGTATGATTAAAATACTCCACAGCGCCGACTGGCATTTGGATGCCCCTATGTCCGGGCACAGCCAGGAGGTCACCGACTATCTGCGAAAGGAAAGCCGAAAGCTGCCCCAGAAGCTGCTGCAGCTGTGCAGGGCGGAGCAATGCGATCTGCTGCTGCTGTCCGGCGATCTTTTTGACGGTCAGCCCAGTGGCGAGACCGTCCGCTCCGTACAGCAGACGCTGGAGCAGGTGCACATCCCCGTTTTCATTGCCCCGGGAAATCACGATCCCTACGGTGCAAACAGCCCCTACACTCTGCCCGGCTGGCCGGAGAATGTACATATTTTCACCCGGCAGCAGATCACCTCAGTTTCCCTGCCGGAGCTGGACTGCCGGATCTACGGCGCCGCCTATCAGTCAATGGACTGTCCCGGCCTTTTGAAGGACTTTCAGGTCAGCGGCGAGGAAACCTGGCACATTGGCGTGCTCCACGGCGAAGCCGACACCGGTACCTCCGCTTATTGCCCCATTACCAAGGCCCAGCTGCTTTCCAGCGGCCTGAGCTACCTTGCCCTGGGGCACATTCACAAAAGTGGCTCTTTGCGTGCCGGAGATACCCTGTGCGCCTGGCCGGGCTGCCCTATGGGGCGTGGCTTTGACGAGCTGGGCACCAAGGGTGTCATTCTGATCACAGCAGATACAACGCTGACGGCCGCCTTCCTGCCGCTGGATACTCCCCGCTTTTACGATGAGGAGGTGGAGGCCACCGACGACCCCAGAGAGGCTGTGGCCTCCGTGCTGCCTGCCCTTCCCACAGAGGATTTTTACCGTATCACCCTGACCGGCTACAGCACCGGCGTTTCCCTGCCGGAGCTTTCCGGTACCTTTCCCCACGTGCCCCATCTGACACTGCGGGACGAAACGAGGCCGGAAGCCGATCTTTGGAGCACAGTGGATGCCGATACGCTGGAAGGAGTTTACTTTTCTATGCTGCAGCAGGCTGCCCAGTCTGACTCCCCTGCCCTGGCTGCCCGTGCCAAATTAGCCGCCCGGATCTCCCGCCGGATCCTGGACGGTCAGGAGGTGAAGCTGCCATGATTATTCTGTCTATGACCGCCACCTTCGGTAAGCTCCACCACGAGAGTCTGGCCCTGAAGCCGGGTATGAACATTGTGGAGGCGCCCAACGAATGGGGCAAAAGCACCTGGTGTGCTTTCCTGATCGCTATGCTCTACGGCATTGAGACACGCCAGCAGACCACCAAAAGCGCACTGGCAGACAAGGAGCATTATGCCCCCTGGAACGGGGAGCCTATGTCCGGCCGGATGGATATTCTCTGGAACGGACGGGAGATTACCCTGGAACGTTCTGCCAAGGGGCGGACTCCCTTTGGTGAGCTGCGTGCCTATGAAACCGCCACCGGCATTGAGGTGCCGGAGCTGACCGCCGCTAACTGCGGTCAAAAGCTGCTGGGGGTGGAGCGAAGCGTGTTCACCCGCTCCGGCTTTATCCGTCTGCAGGATATGCCTGTCACCCAGGATGAAGCCTTGCGGCGCAGGCTGAACAGTCTTGTGACCACCGGCGACGAAAGCGGCGCAGGTGACCAGCTCAGCAGCAGGCTGAAGGAGCTGAAAAACAAATGCCGCTATAACCGCAGCGGTTTGCTGCCCCAGGCAGAATATGAACGGGAGCAGCTTCGCAATCAGCTTGCCCAGCAGCAGGAGCTTTCCCAGCAGGCACGTACCCTTCAGGCACGGCAAAAAGAGCTGGAAAGCAGTGTCGCTCTGCTGGAAAACCACGCCGCTGCCCTCCGGTATGAAAATGCCCGGCAAAGTGTGGAAAAGATCCGTCAGGCGCAGGATACCTGCACCGCACTGGAGCTGGAACATCAGCAAATGTGTACCCGCTGCGCCGCCCTGCCCACGCCGGAGCAGGCGCAAAGCGCCCTGCAGACCGGGCAGGCACTTGGCGAGCGGCAGCAGGCCTTCTTTGCACAGCGGCAAGCCCTGCCTCAGCCCCCCGTCCCACCGGCCGTGCCGGAATGCTTCCGGGGACTGACACCAGAGGAGGCACTGACCCGGGTCAAGGCAGATCTGACCCAATATGCCGCCATCTGCACCGGCAAGAAGCGTTGGTCACGAATCCCCCTCGTTCTTTACGGTATTTTCGCGCTGCTGAGCCTGGGGGCTGCGGCAGTTATGCCGACTCTGTCGGCAACCGGACAGCCCTGGCTCTGGGCAGGCGGTGCCATTTTGGGCGCAGGCCTGCTTACCGCTGTGCTGTGCATTTCCCACGCCGACCGGAGCCATAAGAGGGCAGAGGCCCTGTTTGCCGCCTATCCCGGTCTCTCCCCTGACCGCTGGCTCCCTGCGGCGGAGGAATACGCCCAGGCGCAAAAGCAGTATACCCTTGCCGCCGCCCAATACGAGGCGCAAAGCGGCGCGCTTGCCCGGGAGCAGGCCTCTCTTGACCTGGCTCTGCGGGAATATGCCGGAGAAAGTACCCTGCATGCCATCACCGACTACTGGCAGGAGATCCTGCGGCAGCACCGGCTTTTGGAGGCCAAGGCTGAGGCACTAAAAAATGCCAAAGACCATCTTTCCGCCCTGCAGGCCGTGGCCGTCACTGTCCCCGAGCCGTCTCTGCCGGACACGCTGACCCTGACCCAGGAGGAGACAGAGGAAAAGCTGCGGGAGGCTGCCTTCGAGCTGCGGCAAATCCCCCTGCGGCTGGGGCAATGCCTGGGGCAGGCCGAAACCGTCGGCCAGGAGGACGGACTCAAGGCAAGGCTAGACAGTGTAAACCGCCGGATCACCCGGCTGGAGGAATATTATAAAGCCCTGGAGCTGGCGCAGGAGGCGCTTTATCAGGCCGGAACCGCGCTTCAGCGGCGGTTTGCTCCCCGGATCAGCAAGCAGGCGCAGAGCTACTTCAGCCGCCTGACAGACGGCCGGTATCAGAAGCTGAGTCTCAGCGACGATCTGAGCCTTCACGCCTCTGCCGCCAACGAGGATACCCTCCGCTCTGCCCAATGGCGTTCCGACGGCACCACCGATCAGCTGTATCTTTCCCTGCGGCTGGCTGTGGCCGGAGAAATCATACCCGAGGCACCTGTGATTTTGGACGATGCACTGGTGCGCTTTGATGACAGCCGCCTGGCCGCCGCCCTGCAAACCCTGGCAGAGGAGGCCGGGCACAAGCAGGTGATCCTCTTCACCTGCCAATCCCGGGAAAAGCGGATCCTCAACAAAGAAAACTAAGAAAAGGAGTGTTTCTATGGAGCTTCGGGAAGTTACCTATTTGGCAGTGGCTCTGCGGATCTTCACTGCTCTGCTGCTGGGCGGCCTGATGGGCTGGGAGCGGGGACTGAAAAACCGTGCCGCGGGACTGCGTACCTATATGCTGGTGTGCGTTGGTTCCTGCCTGATTATGCTGACCAATCAGTTTATCTTCCAAAGCTATCAGGTCGGTGACCCGGTGCGTATGGGCTCTCAGGTCATCAGCGGTATCGGCTTTCTGGGCGCGGGCACCATCATTGTCACCCGCCGCAGTCAGATCCGCGGGCTGACCACTGCAGCCGGTCTTTGGGCAACTGCCGGTGTTGGACTTGCCCTGGGCATCGGCTTTTACGAGGGTGCCATTATCGGCGCCGTGGCCGTGCTGATCATTATGACCCTGATGCAGTTGATGGACAACAAGATGCACAGTAAGACCAAAAGTATGGAGATCTACATTGAGCTGAAGGCGGAGATGCCCCTGGGGGATCTGCTGCGGAACATCCGTGCCAACGACATTGAGACCTGCGACATTCAGCGGGAGTCCTACGCCGACACGGAGAAAACCATCCGCGCCTACACCGCCACCCTCAACTGCAAGAAGCGCCGCCCCCACAGCGAGATCATCGAGTTTCTCCTGTCCATTGACGGTGTTGTCTACGCAGAAAACCTTTCCGACTAAATCGAGTAGGAGGGATTTTCTTCCTTCTCTCACACCACCGTGCGTGCCGTTCGGCACACGGCGGTTCAATTCAAAATTAAATATGCACTTTAGCATAGTAAT
>CAZTNP010000037.1:0-12962 GCA_964615545.1 uncultured Oscillospiraceae bacterium
TTGTTGACAATCTCGTTGACCCGGCTCCGGGGCTCCAGAAAATCGGTGTTTTCCAGCAGATCCCTCACCCGGTCGGCATACTTGCTCAGCCGGAAGAAATAGGCCTCTTCCTCCGCATCCTGCACCTCCCGGCCGCAATCGGGACATTTGCCGTCCACAAGCTGACTTTCCGTCCAAAAGCTTTCACAGGGCTTGCAGTACTTGCCCTTGTAGGTGCCCTTGTAGATATCGCCGTTTTCATACATCTTCTTAAAGATCTTCTGAATGGCTTCCACGTGGTAGTCATCCGTGGTGCGGATGAACCGGTCGTTGGAAATGTTCATCAGCTTCCACAGATCCAGCACGCCTCCCTCGCCGCAGACGATATTGTCCACATACTGCTGGGGGGTGACACCGGCCTCCTTGGCCTTATCCTCGATCTTCTGGCCGTGCTCATCGGTGCCGGTGAGAAACAGCACATCATAGCCCTGCAGCCGCTTGAAGCGGGCCATAGCATCGGTTGCTACGGTGCAGTAGGTATGGCCGATGTGCAGCTTAGCCGAGGGATAGTAGATCGGGGTCGTAATGTAATATTTTCCCTTACAGGACTTACACATAAGTCTTCCTCCTTAAAATGAAAAAATCGCCCCTGAAAAGCTCAAGGGCGATCGAATTTACCGCGGTACCACCTTGTTTTACGGCTTGCGCCGCCTTTATCGCGCGCTGACGGGCGCACCCGGAAATGCCTACCTGTCGACATTTCAGCTCCCAGGCCATCTTCGGCTCCTTCCGCGTACCCCTTTCCAGCAACCGGGGCTCTCTGAACGCATCCAGGCAGCGTACTCTCCTGTTCACAGCCTTTTATTTTTCTTGATTATAGCCGATGAAAGCCGCTTTTGTCAATAGGCTTTTCGGGGAGCGGGGGCTTTTGTCATCCAAAGAGCCACGGCCACTGCCGTCACGCCGCCGAAAAGCTTCCCGGCGATCATTGCCCCCAGCAGCTCCGGAGCAAAGCCGGCGGCGAAGCCCAGGTGATCCCCGAACACAAAGGCGGCGGACACGGCAAAGGCAATGTTTACCACCTTTCCCCGGTCGTCCATATGCTTCACCGTTTCAAAGGTGATGATGGAATTGGCCAGCGTGGCCAGCAGCCCGGCGGCTGCGGTTCCGTTGATATGCAGCAGGCGGCCCAGAGCTGCCAGGGGCTTTTTCAGCAGGGCGGTCAGCACGGTGATCAGAGGAAAGGCACCTGCCAGCACGGTGGCGATCTCCCCGGCGGTTTGAAAGCCCTCTGAGATGGGCGCCATACCGGGAATCAGGGCAAAGCCGGTCAGCTTTTCCACAATGGCGGCGGTCAGCCCCAGGGTGATCACCGCCACCACCCCTTTGCCGAACCAGCGAAAAAGGCGGATCATCCCCTGCTCCCAGCGCCATAAGCCCAGGGCAATCACAACGGCCAGGGCCACGGTGGGCAGCACATTGCGTGCCACCATTCCTGCTGGGTAGCCGGCGGCCAGTCCGCCCACGAAAATACCCAGGGGCACGGTGATGATCCCGGCCAGTACGCCCCGTGCCAGAAAGCCGTGATCCTCCGGCCGGAGAATACCCAGAGCCACGGGCACGGTAAACACCAGTGTTGCCCCCAGCATAGAGCCGGTGATCACCCCGCCCAGCCCGGCAGCCTGGGGGTCACCGGTCATCGCCTGTGCCAGCGCACCGCCGCCCATATCGCAGGCCAGCGTGGTGCCGGCCAGCATAGCGCTGTCCGCACCGAAGAGGCGATAGACCGGGGCGGCGATGGGCAGCAGCACGGAGGAAAGCACCGGGGCAAGGCAGATCATACCGATCATTGCCAGAGCCAGAGAGCCCACGGTGCCGATGCCCTCTTCAAAGGCCTTTCCCAGCCCCAGCCGGTTTCCCAGGATCCGGTCTATGCCGCCGATGGCCGCAAAGACCGCCATTATGCTGATGATCCACTCATGGCCGGACATTTTCCCCGCCCTCCTGATCCAGTATGGCCACCACCGCCGCATCCACCGGCGCTTCCATACAGAACCGGGAGGCCACGGTGCCGCTGACCAGCAGCACCCGGTCGCCCCGGCCGGCACCTACCTGATCGGCGGCCACCACCTGTCCCTCCGGAGTCTGCACCACCAAAAAGGTCTGCCCCAGCAGGCAGGAGGCCTTTCTCGATGCCCAAACGACACCGGTCACTTGTCCGATTTTCAATCCGATCCCTCCAAAATTTCCCGCGCCAGCGGAGTCAGCACTGACCCGGGCGACGGCTTTTTTCCCGCCTGCCGCAGTGCGGCTGCCTCCTGCGCGGTCACAAGCTTTTTCTGTTGCCCGTCGGTAAACACCACGCCCCAACCCTTCAACTCCCGCTTGGCGCTGGCCAGGGAAGCAGCCAGAGGGCGGCTTTTGGGTGTATCCGGCAGGCCGGGGGTATAGAGCACCACAGGCTTGCCCTCTGCCAGCGCCAGCAACACCCGTTCCTCCCGGAACCGGAGAAGTTGCCCGAGGGAAAGAGAGCCGATGACCACTGCATCATAGGGCTCCTGTGTCACATAGTGATAGCCCAGCTCCCGTGCCGGGGGCTGACCAATCAGCCACGCATTCATATCCGTATCCTCCCAAGATCTCCTTTTTGCAGACCGCAGGCGTTGGCCTCCTCCCGGTCGATCCAGACAGCCGGGGTGCACCCGGGACGGATGCAGACCGATACATTCTGAAAGATCACCGGCCGGCGGCTGAAAACCTGGATCTGCACCTGCTGCCCCTGTGTCACAGGCAAATGCGCCGCCCATTCCGGGGTCAGGCACACCTGCCGGCGGAGCTGGGACAGGCCGCACCGCAGCCGCACCTTTCCCAAATTCCCCGCAACCACCGCCCCGGCAGCACTTTCCCCGGAAAGCCCCACCCGGCAGGCATCGGCACAGGAGAGGGTCAGCCACGGGGTATCCCGGGCAGGCCCTACCACCGGCAATGCGGGAATCGCCCCTGCCCCGTTGAGCAGGGTCACCTGCTCCCGGGCAAGGAAGCGGCCGCAGTCCTCCGGTGCCTGCGCTGCCGTCAGGTCGTGGCCAAACAGGGCGTGGCACTGGGGACTTGTCAGGTGGATATGACTTTCCTGGACACGAATTTCCAAAAACAGCCGCAGAATTTCCTCCACTCGGTTATCCGTCTGCACCATCCCCCGCCTTTGCCCGCAGCATAAGCAGATAGAGCATACTGCTCATACGATTGAGTGCCTGCAAAATATCTACCCGCTCCGGGGTGCTGCCCGCCCGGCAGAAGGCCGCCGCACCGGCAAGCTCTGCCTGCCGGGCGACACACCGTGCCCGGTTGAGCAGCAAAATCGGTGCTTTTTCGTCCCATTGGGGCATAAAATGGGCAATGCCCAGCGTTTCCTGTGGGAAATGGCTTTTATGGCGCAGCTCCTGTGCTGTCAGGCCGCACAGGGAAAGGGGCTTCAGCGGCTCCTCCATCACCTCGCAGCGGACGATCTGCCGGGCAAGTGCCAGAATTTCCCCCAGCTCCTGCCGGTACCGGGCACAGTCCCTCTGGCACAGCAGCAATTCGCTTTCCAGAGTATCCATTGCCCCCCGGAAGCGGATCCGGGGGTGGGTCTTCGGCACCAGAATATCCCCCCGCAGATGGGTCATCCATTCCGGCTTTTCCAAAAAAGTTGCCCCGTTTTCCAGCCGGTATTTTTCCGGCCTTGCCTCCCGGGCAGGCAGCACCGGGATTTTTCGCCCGGCAAGATAGTCCTTTGCCTCCTCCGTCAGCCGGTCCCGACTGCCCAGGTAAAAGACCAGCCTGCCATCGGCATTGCGGATATTATCCTGCACCTGCTGCTTTGTATAGACCATTATTTGCCGGCACTGGGAGCAGCTTTGCCGTGGGGCAGAATGTTATCCACTTCTGTGTGGGGACGGGCGATCACGTGAACGGAGATCAGCTCCCCTACCTTTTCTGCCGCTGCCGCGCCTGCATCGGTGGCCGCCTTGACTGCGCCCACATCCCCCCGCACCATCACGGTGACCAGTCCGCCGCCGATCTGCTCCTTGCCCACAAGCTGGACATTGGCGGATTTGACCATAGCGTCGGCGGCCTCAATGGCGCCCACCAGTCCCTTTGTCTCGATCATACCTAAAGAATTCGTGTTCATACATCCTTTTCCTTTCCAAATGAATTATCCCTGCAAACGGCGCAGGAGCTTTTCCGTCAACACATCCAAAAGCGCCTCCGTGGACGGCTCGGTGTTTTTTTGGGGTGCGGCCTGTCCCCAGGCCACCCGGCGAATATTCACAAGATCCATCGGGGAAATATTATTGGACGAGGAGCTGCCGCCCACGGCACCGCACCCCAATGTCAGTGCCGGGAACAGCGCTGTTGTGGCACCGATACCTCCCAGCGCCGCCGGGGTATTGACCAGAAATCGGGAGACAGGGATCCGCAGGGCGAATTTTTCCACCGTCTCCGGGGAATTGGCGTGGAGGGCGAAGGTATGGCCGCTGCCCTCGTGGGTCAGCACCTCCACCGCCTTATTCAGCACCGCTTCCTCGCTTTCCATCACAAAAAACGCCAGCACCGGGCAAAGCTTTTCCATAGAATAGGGGCGTGTGGGGCCGGCCTCCAGCTCCCGGGCGATCAGCACCTTCGTGTCCTCCGGCACAGAAAAGCCCGCCCTTTGTGCCAGAAAAGCGGCACTTTTGCCCACGATCTCCGGGTTCAGCCCGCCTCCCGGCCGGAACAGCAGCTTTGCCAGTGCTCCGGCCTGCTCCGTGGTCATAAAATAGCCCCCCTGCCGGGAAAATTCCTGCCGCACAGCCTGCTCGGTGGCCTTTTCCACGATCACGCTCTGCTCAGAGGCACAGACAGTGCCGTTGTCAAAGGTCTTGGAGCGGATAATATCCGCCACGGCACGGGGAATATCCGCCGAGGGGTGGATATAGGCCGGGCCGTTGCCAGCACCCACGCCGATGGCCGGCTTGCCGGAGGAATAGGCCGCCTTGACCATTGCCGGCCCGCCGGTGGCCAAAAGCAGCCGCACCTGGGGACAGACCATCAGCTCTTGACAGCCGGCCATAGCACCCATACTCAGGCAGCCAATGGCACCTGCCGGGGCACCGGCCGCCTCCGCTGCCCGTGCCACCAGCTCAGCGGCACGCAGGGTGCAGCGCAGTGCCTTGGGATGGGGCGAAAAGACGATGGCATTGCCGGATTTGAGGGCGATAAGTGCTTTGTAACACACGGTGGAGGTGGGGTTGGTGCTGGGCACGATGGCCCCGATAACTCCCACCGGCACCCCGATCTGCCAGAGGGCATCCTCCTTTTTCAGCAGCCCCACCACCTGCATCGGGCGGATGGCCTCCAGCACCTGCCGGGAGGCAAAGCGGTTTTTCTCCGTCTTGTCCGGAACATTGCCAAAGCCGGTCTCCTCCACCGCCATTTCTGCCAAAGCCCCGGCCTGCCGGTAAAATTCCTCCGCCACCGCCTGGGTGATCCGATCCAGCGCCTGCTGGGGCATACTGCCAAGCTGCCGCTGTGCCTGCTCTGCCTGCCGGGCAAGCTGCCGTGCCTCCTGCCGGGCAAGCAAATCCTGATCCAGTTCCATTTTCTTCCTCCTATGCTTTCGGGGAACGGGCAACCTCCGCCACCGCCTCCGCAAAGGCGGTGCAGGCGGCCTGACAGGCCGATTGGGTGCCGGTGAGCAGTCCCCCTCCAAAATTGGTCTGACTGGGTGGGGCGTAAAGCCGGCAAAGGGTCACCTGTGCCGCCTTTAACGCTCTGTCCAGTCCGTATATGCTTTCCGTGGGCGGGGCAATCAGATAGGCCAGGCAGCTCCCCTCCGGCACACCGGCCTCCCCGGACAGAAAGCTGCCCGCCCGGCTGACGGTGTGGGCAAGGCAGGGCACCTGCTGCACTGCGGAAAAGCCCACCCTTTGCAGAAAAAGCAGTGCCGCATCCATACCGCTGCGTGCTTCCCCGGGCGTGGGGGCTGCCAGAATGCCGATGACCTCCCCTGCATTGGGGGTGGTGGCATTGGCGGCACCGGCGTAAAAGCTGTGGCTGTAGCAGACAGTCACATTGGCCTTTTTTGTGGCCTCGTCCAGGGCAATATAGGTGGCATCGTCGCAATCCGTGGTCAGGATGGCCAGGCAGCACATTCCCTCCGGTGCCCCCAGCGCCCGGCACAGGGCGGGAGCGGCATTATCCAGGTACCGCAGTGACAGCAGCTTGACCGGGATCATCCCTCCGCCTCCCCATATAGCCCCACTCCGGAGACCTGCTTTTCCAGGATCCTGCTGATCAGCTCCGCAATGTGGGCACCGGCCTCAACCGCCGGGGTGCCCTGGGCGTGGATGTTGGAGACCACCGTCCGGCTGGACTCGGACACCCCGGTATGGGGGCGGTAGGTCAGATAGGCGGACATACTCTTATCCGTCACCAGCCCCGGCCGTTCACCCACCAGCACGCACACCAGCTCACAGCCCACCGCATCTCCTACCGCATCGCCGGCACCCACACGGCAATAGCGGACGAAAATGGCCTTTCCCAGCTCAATGCCCCGGAGCTTCAGCCCGTCCCCGATGGCACGGGCACAGTCCATAGCGTTTTCCAAAATGGCCGCCGAGGAAAGCCCGTCCCCGATCACAAGCTGTACCCGTGGAGTGCCGGGAATGGCGGCCCGCAGCTTTGCCTGGGTTTCCGCATCGAAGCACCGCCCAAGATCCGGCCGGGTCAGGTATTCCTCCTTGTCCCGGCACCGGGTCTGCACGGCGATCAGCCCGTTTTCCTCCGCAAAGGCCTCCGGCACCTGAGAAAACACCGCATCCTGCGCCGCCGCGTGATCGGCACGGAAGCGAAGCAGGGTCAAGGTGCGGTACCGGGGGCCCGCCCTGCCCATCCCCAGCCGTGCCGGGGTGCGGGTTTTCAGGGCGGTAAACCGCTCTGCATTGGCAGGCTGATCCACCAGATACAGGCTGCGAAGGTCGATGCCGGTCACATCTGTTGCGGCTTCCTGACTGTCTGCCGGCGGCTTTTCCGGCACCGGTGCCGGCTGCGGGGGCAATGCCTCCTGCTCCTGCAAAAGCTCCCGGATCCAATCCCGTAGCTGCTCTTTGTTCATATTCTTTTCCCCCTTAAAACAGCAGGCAGGAGCCATCTCCGGCCCTGGCGGTCAGATGACCGTTTTCCACAAAGCCCATTTTCTCCAGCCAGGCCTGAAATTCCGGGATGGCGGTTTTTCCCGTCAGCTCCCGCAGTGTGGCGGTCTCCCGGAAACCGGTGGTCTGATAATTGAGCATAATATCGTCCCCGTGGGGAATGCCCATAAAATAGTTGCACCCGGCTACGGTCAGAAGCGTGGCAAGATTTTCAATGTCGTTCTGATCCGCCTTCATATGATTGGTGTAGCAGCAGTCGCAGCCCATAGAAACTCCGGTGAGCTTGCCCATAAAGTGATCCTCCAGGCCGGCACGGGTGACCTGCCGGGCATCGTAGAGATACTCCGGGCCGATAAAGCCCACCACCGTATTGACCAGAAACGGGGAAAAATGCTTTGCAAAGCCGTAGCAGCGTGCCTCCATAGTCACCTGATCCGTGCCGTGATGGGCATCGCTGGAAAGCTCTGAGCCCTGCCCCGTCTCAAAGTACATCACATTTGGCCCCTCCGCCGTGCCCTGGGAAAGCAGAAGCTGCTGCGCCTCGGAAAGCATAGCGGCGTGGAAGCCGAAGGCCTCGTTGCCCTTTTGGGAGCCGGAGATGGACTGGAAGATCAGGTCTGCCGGGGCACCGGCACGTACCGCCTGCATTTGGGCGGTGACATGGGCAAGCACGCAGATCTGCGTTGGGATCTGCCAGTGCTCCCGGATCTCCTGAAACCGGCGCAGCACCTTGCCCACCTGCTCCGGGGAGTCGGTCACCGGGTTCAGCCCGATCACCGCATCTCCGGCGCCGAAGGTCAGCCCCTCCAGCGTGGAGGCGGTGATGCCGTCCGGGTCGTCGGTGGTGTGGTTGGGCTGCAGGCGGCAGGAAAGGGTGCCGGGCAGGCCGATGGTGGTGTTGCAGTGGGCAGTGACGGGCATTTTGGCGGCGCAGTAGATCAGATCCAGATTGCTCATCAGCTTTGCCACCGCCGCCACCACCTCTGCAGTCAGGCCGTGGCGGATGCGGCGGATATCCTCCGGCGTGGTGGTCTCTGCCAACAGCCATTCCCGCAGCTCCGATATGGTCATATTTTCAATTTTCCGGTAGGCGGGCTCATTCACGCCATCCTGAATGATCCGGGTCACCTCATCCTGCTCGTAGGGCACCGCCGGGTTTTCCCGCAGGTCACGGACAAGCAGCTCCGACAGCACCACCTTGGCAGCCACCCGCTCCCGGGCACTTTCCGCTGCCAGTCCGGCCAGCTTGTCGCCGGTTTTTTCCTCGTTGGCCTTGGCCAAAACCTGCTTGATATCCCGGAATGTGTAGGTTGTTCCCAGCAATGTGGTTTTCAGCTTCATAATTGGGTTCCTCTCCTAATATAAACTGTTCCCGGTGCCGCTTTTTTCCAGCACCAGCGTTTTGATCACCACCGGATAGCACGGCCCCACAGCCTGCCCCACATCCAAATAGCTCTGCGGTCCCAGGCGCAGGCCATCCAGGCATAAAATGGGGGTATCTGCCGGTGTGTGCAGGCATAGCTGCTGCCCCAGTGCCTTGGCCATATCCCCCTCCACACACACCAGCACCGGCCGGGTATCCACACCGGCGGCAATTTGCTGTGCCAGTGCTGCCACCTGCCGGTGTGACGGGGAAGAATAGCCGGGGAAGCAGAGCACCGCCTGCCCGCCATCGGTGCCGGACAGCCGCCGGGAGATCAGGGCGGGCAGGGATGGGCTTTCCTGCTCCTGCCTGGAAAAGCAGACGGCAGGCAGATTTTTTATGGGAAGGGCTGCTTTCCGGCAAAATACCGTGCTGCCGGAAAGCTGGGTACTGTGGCAGCCGGCACCGATCACCGTGGCACGGATGGTCTCCCTGCCCAGACGGAATTTCCCCCGGCAAAGGCTGCTTTCCCGGATGGCTCTGCCCAGAAGCACCCCGATATCTCCAAATTCCAGCGGGGAATGGGGAGCATCAATGCAATCGGCAACGCCTCCGGACAGGGAGACGGTCACCTCTTCCCGGGGGATCTCCCATTTTTGGGCAGCCTCCGCCGTCTGAAAAGCTGCCGGGATTTCCCCTTCTGCCCGCCCTGCCGCCGTTTCCAGCACGGCGCACAGGGTGCGAGCCAATTGGTACAGGGCGTTTTCCGGTGGCGTTTCCCCCACACCGTAGGGGAAGTATCCCGCCAGCACCGGGGAGACATATCCGATTTTTCCGTCCGGCTCCAGCCGGATCAGCCGGCCGCCTATATTCAGGCACCCGGTGCGCAGGACGGTGCCGCCCCGGAGCAGAGCCAGATTGCTGGTGCCGCCGCCAATGTCCATATGCAGGACTCTCTCACCGGTCTTTTCCGCGTATTCCGCGGCGCCGGAGCCTCTGGCCGCCAGCAGGCTTTCCAAATCCGGCCCGGCTGTGGCCACCACAAAGTCTCCGGCAAAATCCGCCAGAGCCTTTACCACCGTTGCGGCGTTTTCCCGGCGGGAGGTCTCCCCGGTGATGATGATCGCCCCGGTATCCACCGCCTCCCGGCAAATGCCGGCACGGGCGTATTCCCGGCGGATCAGTTCCCGGAGGCCTTCCCCGTCCACCCGGTCGTGGCCGGAAAGGGGGGTGAAATACACCGGGCTGCGATAGAGAATTTTTCTGCCGGTGATCTGCATATCCGGCACGGTGCAAACGCCGCCCCGGTTTTCCACTGTAAGCTGGGAAAGGATCAGCTGCGTGGTGGTGGTGCCCACATCCAGCCCCACGGAGCAAAGCTTATTTTCCATCGCCCCGCACCTCCTCCAGCAAATGCCGCAGGTAGGCATCCGTCACCGGAACAGGATTGCTTTTGCTGCAGGGGTCTGCCAGTGCCGCCGCCACAAGCTGATCTTCTGCTCTCTTTACCGCCGCCGGAGACAGGCCTGCCCGGGCAAGATCTGCCGGCAGCTCCAGCTCCCGGCGCAGACGAAGCAGTCCATTTTTCAGGCCTCGCACCGCCACCGTATCCGCTGCCCCGGAAAAGCCTGCCGCCCGGGCAAGCCGGGCATACTGCGCCATACAGCCGGCACTGTTTGCTTCTATCACTGCCGGCAGCACGATGGCATTGAGTCTCCCGTGGGGGAGATGGAACAGCCCGCCCAGGGCGTGGGAAAGGGCGTGGCAGGCACCCAGCCCGGCCTGGGAAAAGGCCATTCCCGCCATAGCCGATGCCTCGTGAAGCTGCTGCCGCACCGAAAGCACACCGCTGTAGGAGCGGGGCAGGGCCGCTATGGCCGCAGCAAAGGCACTTTCTGCCAGTGCCCGGGTCACAGCACTGCCGCCGGTGGCCACATACCCCTCAATGCAGTGCGCCAGTACATCAAAGCCTGTATCCGCGATCAGGGCAGGGGGCAGCTTTTTCAGGAGGCTGTCGTCCAGAATGGCCGCATCCGGGCAGACTGCCGGGTCGATCAGCGGGTGCTTGACTCCCTGATGGGTCAAAATGGCAAAGTCCGTCACCTCTGACCCGGAGCCGGAGGTGGTGGGAATGGCCACCAGCCGGACAGGCAGCCCGGCTGCCCAGACCATAGCCTTTGCACAGTCCATGGCACTGCCGCCACCCAGCGCCACCACCGTATCTGGCCGCAGCTGCTGAAGCAGTGCCGTGCCCCTTGCCACCAGCTCCAGAGAGGGATCCGGCTCCACGCCGCTGTAAATGCGCACTTCCTTTGCCCCGGAAAGTGCCCCCAGCCGGCCGGCTGTGCCATCGGCTTCAAAATAGGGATCGGTCACCAGCAGCAGCCGGACGATGCCCATATCCCCCAGCGCCTGCAGGGCATTCTCGCCGGAATAGATCACGGTTTTGCAGGAGAATTTTTTCACATTTTCACCGCCTTTATCTGCATTATTTCCACAGAAAAGAAAATTATCCCATTTCCGGGAAAAACCCCGGGGATTTTTTTGGTTCAAATTGACTTTTCTCCGGCTTTCGGTTATAGTTATGGCAGAAATGTTAAAAAATCCAATGAGGGGGAATTATGTGAATACCAAGCTGCGTTTTTCCGGTCTGACCGGCAATCAGCTCAAGCTGCTGGCGCTGGTGCTGATGACCATTGACCATATCGGTGCCTATCTGCTGCCCCAGTACACGCTGCTGCGGTGTATCGGCCGGCTGGCGATGCCCATTTTCGCCTGGATGATCGCGGAGGGCTGCCGCTACACAAGAAACCGGCCCCGCTATCTGCTGAGCCTTTTGGCCGGCGGCATTTTGTGTCAGACTGTGGCCTACGGATTTATCCGCTCCCTGGATATGTGCATTCTGATCACCTTCTCCCTGTCCGTGCTGCTGATCTATGCCGCGGATTATGCCGGGAAGAAGAAAAGCTTTCTTTCCCTGTGCGTGATGGGGGCGGCCTTCGTGCTGTGCTTTGTGCTGTGCATCCTGCTGCCCGGGCGGATCTCCGGCTTCCGTGTGGATTACGGTTTGGCCGGGGTGCTGCTGCCGGTGTTTATCTACTGCGGTACCACCAAGGAGCAGAAGCTTCTGCTTTGTGCCGGAGGCCTGGCGCTGCTGGCTATGACCAGTCCCTCCATCCAGTGGCTGGGGCTGCTCAGCGTACCCCTTTTGGCACTTTATAACGGTAAACGGGGCAAGGCTCCCCTGAAATCTCTCTTTTACATCTATTATCCGGCACATCTGGCGGTGATCTACCTGATCGGATGGCTGCTTTCCCGGAGGTAAATATGAAAAATATGATCGTGATCGGTGCCACCTTTGTGGATATCAAGGGCTTCCCCACGGACACCTATATCCCCACCGGCCGGAATGTGGGCCGGGTGGAATACATCCACGGCGGTGTGGCCCGGAATGTGGTGGAGGACATTGCCAATGTGGAGCTGCGCCCCACCTTTGTGGGTCTGGTGGACGACTCTCCTATGGGTGCGGATGTGCTCCATAAGCTGCAAAACCACAAGGTCAATACCAGCTATGTGCAGGTGATCCCCAACGGTATGGGCACCTGGCTGGCGGTGTTTGACAACAACGGCGATGTGGCCGGCTCCATTTCCAAGCGGCCGGATCTTATGCCAATTTTGGAGCTGCTGCAGGAAAAGGGCGATGAGATCTTCTCGCAGGCCGCCTCCGTTGTGCTGGAGGTGGATATGGAAAAGGATATCGTCAAGGCGGTGCTGGAGCTGGCCGGGAAGCACGGCTGCAAGGCCTTTGGCGTGGTGTCCAATATGTCCATTGCCGCCAAGCGGCGGGATTTTCTGAAGCAGCTTGACTGCTTTATCTGCAATCAGCAGGAGGCCGGTCAGCTTTTCCTCAATGATTACAATGGGCTGACCCCGGCGCAAATGGAAGAGGAATTGCGGAAAAAGGTTGTCGGTGCGCAGATCCCCTCTATGGTGGTAACTATGGGCAGCCAGGGCGCCGTCTATGCCCGGCTTGCCGGCGGCAGCGGCACCTGCCCCGCCCGGAATGTGCAGACCCGGGATACCACCGGCGCCGGAGATGCCTTCTGTGCCGGCGTGGCCATCGGCCTGACCTATGGCAAAAGCCTGGCGGAGGCCATTGATATCGGCACCACCCTGGCCGCCTCCGTGATCACCTCCTCAGAAAATGTCTGTCCCCGCTTTATGCCCGGTGAGCTGGGCATCGACCCCACCTGACCCCAAAAAAGGCCGTTCCCCCGGGCGGCCTTAAAACATATCCCCCAAGGAAAGGCACTGCACCCAGTTAATAATTATCGGCGAAGCCGATACCACCAGTGGCTCCACCTGATGGGGGTAAGCGAAGCGCAGTCGCGGTAGTGAATGACAGCCCGGTGGGCTGTCAGAGCCGCGACCGGATTGCCCGCAGGCAA
>CAZTNP010000038.1:0-12062 GCA_964615545.1 uncultured Oscillospiraceae bacterium
AGGCAAGAAACCTGGCCATCGATGAGGCTTACGCAGACGAGGGTCAGGAAGCTGTTCAGGCTATGTATGATGAGATCTTCTTTGGCTGGGGAATCAACAATACCAAGGTATACGACGGCATTGAGGGCTACAAAAACAAGATCCGTAACTCTATGGCACAGCGTGACGACGAGCAGGTTTACTTCCTCGATTCCGTCCGTGTTCCCTATGTCGGTGCCGGCTACCAGTGGGAAGAGTGGAACACCTTCAAGACTGATACGGAGAGAACCAACACCAGTCTGAATGTTGGCCGCGATGCAGATACCTACTATCAGGCTGCCGTTGAAGATGACAGCAACCTCTATGTGTTCTACCTGTACCTGCAGCCCGGTGAGAAGTATTTCCTGTTCAATCAGGCAGCACTCGGGTATAAAGATGGCGGCCTGAACATTCCCGCTGATTTCAACAACGAGCAGATGGAAATGTTTGAGGGCTTGGAGATCGGCATCTATGCCGATGCTATCCAGGCTGTTGGCTTTGAAAAGTCCGAAGCCGGTGCGCTCAAGGCTTTGACAACTGGACAACTGCTTTTGAATCTTTGAACAAGCAGCATTCCCTGGCTGACCTGATTGCTGGAAACTAATTCTATTATTCTCTCCCCCTGTGTCTGTCCCCTTCGGGGGACAGGCCATAGGACAGTACCCGAACCTGGTTTTTCCGGTTCGGATATTGTCCTATGGTGTCAACTGCCTTTGTATGCAGTTTTGTGTATGATAAAAAAGAAAAAGAGGAGTGCGTTTATGAAGAAAAAATTGTTTGCGGCGGGAATCATCGTGATCTGTCTGGCGTTGTGCGCAGGCAGTACCTGGGCGTATTTTACCGCGGAAGACTATGCGCACAATGTAATTACCTCCGGAACCATCGGTATTTCCATCATTGAGGAGCCCGGCAGTGGGGATGGCGTGGAGGTGGAGCTTCCCAGCGACGGCCTGAGCAATATTATGCCCGGCAGTCGTATTTCCCAAATCGTCTCCGTTGCCAACACCGGTGAGGCAGATGCGTGGATCCGTGTCAGAGTAGATGTGGGGTTAGTGAGCAGTGAGAAGACTCCGCTGCCTTCGGAAATTGAGGTGCAGGGTGTCCCTGTGCCGGTTCTTAGCTTTTCCGTGGGGCAGGAGTGGATCGACGGCGGTGACGGCTATTACTACTATGCTTACCCCGTGGCACCCGGTGCCAATACGGCTGCCTTCTTTGACCAAATGACCTTTGCTCTGGAAATGGGGAATGCATATCAGGGCAGCACGGCCTATGTGACCATTGTGGCACAGGCGGTGCAGGTCGCCAACAATTCGTTCCCTGATGGCGGCAATGTGACGGATATCAACTGGCCGGAAACATAAGGAGGCGCAAGCAATGAAAAAACACCATCGCCTGCTGGCAGCCCTGCTGATCACGGCATTGCTTTTCGGCTGTACCCCTCTGTGGGCCTTTTCCGAACCGATCAAAGCCGGTGACTCTCCGTCCAATGCCATCTCTGAAGCAACAGACGAGGCAGAGGAAGAATTTATTACCACCCTTGCTGAGGGCACTGATCCGTATGACCAATTTACAGGCAATGTGGGAAGTGAAGATAAGAAAACCTACAATGTTTTTGTGGGTGTTGGCCGGGGTATGACCATCGGTAGATTCAATGGTATATCTTTTGATCCCGACAAGCTGAATATTGATGAACTGGACAAAGAACTGGCAACGCTGGAAAAAACCACCTATGGCACCGAAATCAACGGTCTGCGTGTGCGTGGGCTGAAAGAGGGCGTTACCTCCTTCAAAATCGGTGAAGACACATACAAGCTTTATGTGGTACCCGGAATATCTTCCTATGCGCAAAACTCCAAAACCGTGGAGATCAAGATTGCGGATATGACAGACTGCACCGCTTATTTTTCTATCAATGGCGGAGATTTGCAGAAAATAGAAGAAGCAGGATATTTGATCAATCAGACCTTTGTAGGCGGTTTTCAAATTTCCTTCTTTGCAGCACCTGATGAGGGCTATGCCCTGACACAAATGAAAATCACCGGAACGGCGGGCCAGTATTATTCTCTGGGAGACGGCACCCGCACTGACGGCTCTGACAGCGAGGCCTGGCCTCTGAAAGATCCGGATGCATTGGATCCGGTGTTGACCAACGATGATAACATTTGGAAAGAAAACCATGGCTTTAAAAAGCCCTTTACCATCAACGGCTTTATGACGGTAAAGCGTTTGCGGGAGCTTTTTACGCAGGCTTTGCAACTGCACTGTGACGGCACTGCCCAGTTTGGCAGCTACGGAAAAAATGATAACCGGGAGGCAGAGATCACATTTGTAGCAGAAAAGCTGCCCACTATGGTCAAAAGCATTTCCAGCTATCGTCTTAGTCAAAATGCAACCGATAGCTGGGAAGAATATGACCCCCAAGAACCTCCGGAGCTTCGCCTGGGCTCAATGCTGGAGTATACCTTCACCATCTCCCGCAGTGGTACGCAGAGCATTGAATACACCGATGTCCTGCTTGTAGACGAGAAAATTGACTACAAGCTGCTGCTGACCTACCAGGATGGGCACTTGCTGGGCTATATAGGCGGAAGCAAAAAGGATAAACCCGATTTGAGTTTTAACAGTAGCGAAACAGAATTGAAGATTACCGTACAATACACCCTAAACGAGCAGGATCTGAGCAAGTATTCCGGCGGCAGCTTTGAAAACTCTGCCACACTGAGCTATAACTATCGCTCCATCTATTCTGCGGGTGTGTACAGTGTAGCCCAAAGCTCGCAGGCTGACTGTAAGATCTTTGGCCTGGTTACCTACCAGTGGGCTTCCGATATCCCGGAGGAGATCCAAAGGGAATTTGTCTGCCCGGATTCTCACCAATTTGTTGCAAATGCTTCTGCCGAAGTAAAAGGAGGAGATTTGGTAAATAAATATAAGATCCTTTGCAGTGATAATGGGTGGAAAAAATGGACATTTGAGGGCTGGAAGCTGCAGGAGGATACCGATCCGAATAAATTATACAAACCGGGACAGAATGTGACAGCGACAGACCATAGCACCAGTACGGCAACATTCGTAGGCCAATGGAAAAGAGAAGAGCTCCAGCCCAATTCCGTCACCTATCAGTGGAAGGGTCTGCCGGAAGGCCATAACCAGGCGATCCCCACGGAGCAATCCTGTTATGAAACCCAGAAATTCTCTGTGGATTCCACCTATCAGCAGGAAACCTTAGTGACAATTGGAAATGTGAACTATGTTTTCTCCGGCTGGAAGAATGAAGCGGATCAGGTCGTTTCCGGAGAGCAGCTTATGGGAGCAGAGAATATTGTACTTACCGGCCAATGGGTCGAAGAAAGTACACTTGTAACGCTGACCATTACGACCGATAACTGTGATCCGATTGACAAAGATCAGGTATTTTTGTTCCGGGTAACCGGCGAGGGGCTGGATGTGACCGTATCTGTCAAAGGAAACGGCAGTACCAGTATTTTCGGCCTGCGATCCGGGAAAACCTATACGGTAACAGAGCTGACCGACTGGTCCTGGCGGTACCAATCCAACCCGGCAACTCAGACGATCACGCCGGATGAAAATGGTGAACAGGTGACCTTTGGCCACAGCCGCCCTGCAAAGCAGTGGCTGGACGGCAACTGCATTTGGAATATTTTCAAGAAAGAAGAGGAGGAGGGCGTATAAATGGGAAAATACAGCAAAAAGTGCGCCCAAGTTTTCTCTAAGCGCAGGCTGTTTGGCCTTGCGGTTTTGGTGCTTTGCCTGTGCATTCTCTCCGGCACAACCCTGGCCTACCTGATCGACAGCCCCGATTCCATCTTCCATCTGTTTTCTCCCGGACAGGTATCCTGCCGGGTGGTTTGCAATATGGTTGATACGGTTCCTAAAGAGGTGACCGTCCAAAATACCGGCACCGTCGATGCCTATATCCGTGCCACTGTGGTTGTGAACTGGGTGGATGCGAATGGCAATATCTCTGCCCACGCCCCGGAGGAAGACGACTATCTGATCGAATATAGCACCACCACCGGCTGGGAAAAGGCCGCAGACGGCTTTTGGTACTATACCAGCCCCGTGGCCCCCAAGGCTGCCACCGATGTGCTGATACAACAATGTATGCAGTTAAGATCCGCAGCACCGGCCGGCTACACACTGTCTGTGGAGGTAATCGCCTCCGCCATTCAGGCTACCCCGGATAATGTGGTAAAGGATAGCTGGAACAGCGGTGTAAGCGGTGTGAATGACTCGACCCTGTTCATTAAGGAGGTGGAGCAGCCGTGAAAAAGCTTCTTTGCCGGATCGCCGTTTCCGTTTTGGCGGTCGTACTACTTGTGTGCTCTGCGGCACCCACCCTTGCGGTGGAGCAGGTCGTGACCTGGCAGGGGCAGGAAAAGGGCTTCGGCTTTGCCCCGGGCAGCGAATATACCGCCACGGACCTGTTTGGCAGCTTCAAGGGCATTATGCCCGGTGACCGGCGGACCCAAACCATTACTCTGAAAAATGTGGCAGCAGACAGCGATTATGTCCGCTTCTACCTCCGGGCTGTCCCCCACGGAGAGGATAATTTGCCCCGGGCGGAAGCAGGGGAAGAAACCGCTGCAACGATGCAGGAATTTCTGTCCAGGCTTTCTATGCGGATCTATAACGGCAGCACCCTGATTTTTGATGCCACTGCAGATCAGACGGCCTCTTTGACAGAGAATGTTTTCCTGGCACAGCTTGCCGCCGAGGAAAGTCTGACCCTAACGGTGGAGCTGGAAGTTCCCCACAGTCTGGATAACCGCTATTCCGGACGGCTTGGTGAGGTGGATTGGGTATTTACTGCTGAGCAGTTCGTCCAGCCCAAGACCATGACGGTGAAAAAGGTTTGGTCTGACAACGGCAAAAACCGCCCCACCTCCGTCACTGTCGCCCTGTACGATGGCAAAACCCAGGCACAGACCGTGACACTCAGTGATTCCAATAACTGGACCTATACCTGGCAGCAGCTTGACGGTCTGGGTGACTGGAATGTGAAAGAGCTCCAGGTGCCCAAGGGCTACCGGGCCACCTATCAGGTAAGGGGGGAAATCACCACCATTACCAATACCGCCTCTTTGATCCAGACCGGTCAGCTGAACTGGCCTGTTCCCGTTCTTGCCGGTATGGGTGCAGCCCTGCTGGCTGCCGGGCTGTTCCTGATTTTTGGCAAGAGGAAGCGTGACCGTGAAGAATAAAAGCGGCACCATCTTAATTATTTTGGGGGCGGTGCTGATCCTGTCAGCACTGTCCCTTTTGCTTTGGAACCGCACGGAGGATCAAATGGCAGGCAACCAGGCCGGAGAGGCTTTGGAGCAGCTTCGGGAGCACCTGCCTGCCACCGCACCGGCATCCTCTGCCCCTCCGCAGGAGACCGCATTGCCCGACCTGACCCGACCTGCGGATATGGAAAGCATTCCCATAGGCGGATACGAGTATATTGGCTATCTTGCCATTCCCGCCTTGGAGCTGGAGCTGCCGGTTATGGCGCAGTGGGACTATGCACGGTTGCAAATTGCCCCCTGCCGGGAGTCCGGCGGTACTGCAACAAACGATTTGGTGATTGCGGCACACAACTATGATTCCCACTTTGGCCGTCTCCACCGGTTGCAACCGGGAGACTGGGTAACATTCACGGAAGTGGATGGTTTTTTAAATACTTACCGTGTCGAATTTTGTCAGGTTTTGCAACCGGAGCAGGTAGAAGCTGTACTGCTCAGTGAATATGATCTGGTGCTTTACACCTGTACGAAAGGCGGCGCCACCCGCGTGGTTGTGTACTGCAACCGGGAGGAATCCGCAGGAGCCTGTGTTATTACCACAGAAAGGATAGAAAAATGAGCCAAACACATCGTCCGAAAATTTCTGCCGGCTATCAGGTGGGAATGCTCACCGTCACGGCTGCTACAGAAAAACGAAAAAACAGCTATATTATTTGGGAATGCCGCTGTAGCTGCGGCGGCAGCGTGCTGCTGGACACCCGTACCCTTCAGCAGGGCAATGTTACAAGCTGCGGCTGCCAGACCAGTCTCCGCTTCGGCGCAAAGGATTTGACCGGCCGGCGCTTTGGAAGGCTTGTTTGCGTAGAGCCAACGCAGCTGCGCGGGCCCGGCGGCACGATGATCTGGAACTGTCTTTGCGACTGCGGCAACACCTGCCAGGCCGACAGCTCCCATCTTACCAAGGGCGCAAAGAAAAGCTGCGGCTGCTGGGGACATCCGCCCCGCAAGGAGCTGGAGGGAAAACGCTTTGGTATGCTGACTGTGGTGGACTATGCCGGAAAACGCGCCGGCATGCACCGCTGGAAATGTCTGTGCGACTGTGGCAAGGAGACGATCGTCGGACAGACTCTGCTCCAATCCGGCAAGACCAGAAGCTGCGGCTGCATTCAGAAAACGGTGATCTATGATAATCTTCTGCTTTACGGCGGAACCTCCGTAACCCTTTTGGAGGCAGGCAAGCGGCGCAAAAATCCCAATAACAAAAGCGGCTACACCGGAGTTTATCAGGATGCCCGAACGGGAAAATGGCAGGCACAGATCAAATTTCAGAAGAAAACATATTATTTAGGCTCTTACGATAATATTCAGGATGCCGTGGATGCCCGCAAGCGGGGCGAAAAAATGCACGAGGATTTCCTGAACTGGTTCTACTGCACCTATCCGGACAAAAAGAAAGGGGATATCCTCCATGACGGAAGCAAAAAATGACTGCCATTGCAGAAAATGCGGTCACAGCTTTGCCTATGCCGATGGCTATGAATATGCCCTGGATGCCCTGGTATGCCCCCGGTGCCATATTACCCAGTTTCGAATGCCTTCCGGGCATTTTATCGACAGCCCCGATGATCCGGAATAACCCCAATCCCATTTCGCGTTGAGGAAGGACAGGAATTTGAAGCTATTTCGTAAAAGCGTGGAAGTCTGGAAAAATGCAAGAAAGAGACAAAAAGCACTCTCCGAAAAGGAGAATTGCGGCGAAAGCAATGAAAAATGTGTAATCTGCAGAGCGGATACCGGTGTACCCCGAAGCACCCCGGTTGCCCTGCGGGAAGGATACATCCTCGGCTGCGGCCAGCTTTGCCGGGATTGCTACTTTTCCCTATACATAAAATCCGGCGAGGAAGATCTCAACAGGCCAACCGAAACGGAAATACAAAGGCTTTTGGCAATGAGCAGAAGCCGCACAAACAAATAGCAAAGCCCCTGTTATAGCAAAAAGCCATTGCACCCCGGCATACCGGCGCAATGGCTTTTTTACTATTCTTGCCAAAGAAAACAGCCTGCTGCAAAATTTGCGTTTTGCGGCAGGCTGTTTATCAAGGCTCCGGAATTTGCCGGAGGCTTTGTGCTTGGAAGCAGGCGGTGATGGGGGTTAGCGGCGGGTCCAGGAGCGGGGGGAGAAGAGGATCAGGATGGGGAAGATCTCCAGGCGGCCGGCGAGCATAGCGAAGGAAAGGACAACGGTGGACAGATCGCTGAACACGCTGAAGTTCTCCATAGGGCCGACAGCCTCCATTCCCGGGCCGATATTGTTAAAGCAGGATAAAACGGCGGAAAGATTGGTGCCGATGGAGAAGCCGTCCAGAGAGATCACAAGATAGAAGAAGATGATCAGGATCACATAGGCGGCCAGATAGGAATTGGTGTTTTCCAGGATCCCCTCGTCCATCGCCCGGCCGTTATTGCGCACCACCATCACCTGCCGGGGATTGAGAATCTTGCGGATGTTCCGCTTCAGGGTTTTGAAAAGCAGCAGCACCCGGGCAACCTTAATGCCACCGCCGGTGGAGCCGGCACAGGCGCCGATGACCATCAGCATCAGCAAAATGCCCTTGGAAAATGCCGGCCAAAGCTCAAAATCCGTGGTGGTATAGCCGGTGGTGGTCATAACGGAGCTGACTTGGAACACCGCGTGGCGCAATGTATCCGCCAAATTGCCGTAAAGGGAATAGATGTTGCAGGCGATCAGCACCACGGCAGAGAGGGCAATACCGAAGTACAGCCGCAGCTCTTCATCCCGGAAAACGCCCCGGAGCTGCCGCAGGAGCAGCAGATAATAGCAGCTGAAGTTAATGCCGAAGAGGAACATAAATATTGTGGTGACATTTTGAATGTATGGACTGTAGCCGGCCATAGAATCGTTTTTGATGCCGAAGCCACCGGTGCCGGCTGTGCCGAAGGCGGTACACAGTGCCTCCAAAAGCGGCATTTTGCCCAGCAGCAGAAGCAGGATATCAATGACGGTCAGCACGATATAAATGGCGTACAGGATCACGGCGGACTGCCGGGTGCGGGGCACCAGCTTGCCCACGTCGGGGCCGGGGCTTTCCGCACGCATCAGATGCATAGTGAAGCCCTTGCCCTGCTCGGAGCCGGTGGAGATGGCCAGAAGAAACACCAGTACACCCATACCGCCGATCCAGTGGGTAAAGCTTCGCCAGAACAGCAGCCCCCGGGGCAGAGCCTCCACATCGGTCAAAACAGAGGCACCGGTGGTGGTAAAGCCGGAAACCGTCTCAAACAGCGCATCGGCAAAGTTGGTAATGGCACCGGAGAAGAAAAAGGGCAGGCAGCCCAGCACACTCATAACGATCCAGCTCAGCCCCACGCAGAACAGACCCTCCCGGGCACCGAACAGCCGCCCGGCCCGGCGGCAAAGCAGGTAAAGCAGACCGGAAAGCACTGCCATAATGGCCATCGCGGCGGCAAAGCCCCGGACGGCATCCCATTCGCCGGAAAACAGGCTGATGCCCAGGGGCGGCAGCAGAAAAATCAGCTCAATAAGGATAATTTGGGCAAGAAAACGCCCGATCATTTTATAGTTCATAGCACGCCTCAAGCAAAAATATCATTGATCTTTTGCAGGATCCCCCGTCCGCTGGTGACCACCACCACGGTGTCGCCGGGCAGGAACATAGAATTACCGTTGGGAATCTGCGTGGCGGCGCCGTGGGTGATGCTGGCAATCAGCACATTGGGCTTGAGGGAAATTTCCCGCAGGGGGATCCCGCATTTCTTCGTGGATTCGTCCACAAGAAATTCAATGGCTTCCACCTGACCGTCGGCAATGGTGTGGATGGAGACGGCTGCGCCCACCTGGTTTTGCATAGCACGGACATACCGGACGATGCAGTTGCAGCAAAGCTCCCGGGGGGAAACGGTGCTGCCCAGAGCCATCGTGTCCGCCAGAGCGGAGTTGCCCATCCGGCTGAGCTTGGTGATGATCTGATTGACACCCCGGCTGCCGGCGTACAGAGAGACGATCATATTGGTCTCATCCAGCCCCGTCAGGGTGACCACCGCATCCATACTGTCCAGCCCCTGACTGTCCAGGGTGGCCTGGGAGCTGCAGTCGCCGCAGATCACCGTTGCATTGGGAAGCTCAGTGGCAAGCTCGGTGCAACGCTCCCGGTTTTGCTCCAGGATACGGACGGTCATATTTTCACCCTGCAGCAGGCTGGCCAGATAATAGCTGACCCGGCCGCCACCGCACAGCAGCACATTATGTACCTTTTTGCTGGCGATGCCCAGACTTTTAAGCAAAATGGCAAGATTGGCGGTGGGGGCAGTGACGAAGATCCGGTCACCCTCCTTCAGCACAAAATTGCCGTCAGGTGCCACGGCATTGCCGGCACGCAGAACGGCACAAACCAGCACCCGGCATTTGACAACGGTGCTCAGCTCGCTCAGGGGAAGCTCCCGCAGCTTGCTGGCAGAGTCGATCCGCAGCTCCACGATCTGTGTCCGGTTATTGGCAAAGGACTCCCGGCGGAGAAAGCCGGGAAATTTCAGCAGCCGCTCGATCTCCATAGCGGCAAGCTTTTCCGGATTGACCGTCATAGAAAGGGGAAATACATCCCGCATAGTCATTACCTGCTCGGTGTACTCCGGTGCACGGATCCGGGCAATGGTGTGCAGCTTGGGATTGAGCCCGTGGGCGGTCATACAGCACAGCAGATTGACCTCATCCTTGGCCGTGGCCGCGATCAGCAGCTCCGCATCCTGCACACCGGCCTTCAGCAACACCTCTTTGGAAGCACAGTTGCCGGAAATCACCATAGTGTCATAGCGATCCATCGTCTTTTCCAAAACCTGATTGTCCAGATCGATCAGGGTCAGATCGTGTCCCTCGGCGGATAACTGCCGAGCAAGGGTCTGACCGACCTTGCCGCCGCCGGCAATCAAAATATTCATAAAAACTGCCTCCGTATTGGAAAAAAGATAAATCCATTATACCAAACTACCACTCATTTTGCAACCGGTGAAAAATCGGCAGCAGAACACGCAAAATGCAGATCGACCCCTTTGCCTTGCAGACAAAAGAGTCAATTTCGGTGCAGATACGCATATTATCTCGTATCTAAGGCAAGCTCACTTGCCGCTTTGGGGAACGGATACAATGTGCCTGACTGGCTCAGGCGTTGTTTCCATTCAAAATTGCTGTCAGCTGGGAGAGAATGTTGCCGTTGCCATTGAGGGAAATGTTGCCCACATTCTCGCAAATGCGCTCCACATACTCCAGCTCCTTCAGCTTGTAAAGGGTCTGGTTCTCGTCCATCAGCTTTGCCGTATTCAGCAGAGAACGAGTGGAGGCCACTTCCTCACGGCGGGTAATGACATTGGCCTGGGCACGCTTTTCAGCGATAAGGACAGTGTTCATAATTTCCCGGATTTCACCGGGCAGGATGATATCCTTCACACCGGCATCCGTAATTTCCACGAACAGCTCCTTCTCCCTGGACTTCAACTTTCCGAACACAAACTCAGACATTTGATCCTTGTTTTCCAGGATCTCATCCGAAAATGCCCTGTTTATGCATATAATTGCCAGTTTTACAGGACTATATAAATGGAAATATGAAATTCTATGATTGCCATAATATTTGCGTTGAAGGCGTTGGGATGACTAACTCAGCAATTTGGTGTTTGAATTTATTTGGATGCTCAAATGTTAATGTTGACGAAATTAATCTGCGGAGTATATGCCAAATTAATATGGATTGGCAAAACCAATTCGGTATGACATTCAATGAACACAAACAGTCCATGCTTGTCAATATTTTTGATGGCTAGGAAGTGTAACAGAAAGAAAAGCGGACGAGGATTTTGGCCTGCCAATGATGACATAGGCTTTATAGTTCCCGTAGTTAAAAGTGATACCATAGGGCGCAGTAATCTCCTTGATGGTGAACTTGCCGAGGTAGAGAGGCTCGGTGGTTGCCTTGCCATCTGCACCAGTGGTAATCGTCGCCACAAGCTGTCCCTTGGTATAGCGGACAGTTCCGTCAAGCGTTATGATATCTTCGGCTGCTGTGATTTCATAAACCGCACCTGCCAAACCTTGAATTTTGTATACAGGCTGGTAGAAGCCGTTGTTTTCACGGACAGTGGCAAACACTTCGCCGGTCTTTTCAATGGTAATTGTGCCTTTCTGCGCAATATTGGACTTGAAAAGCTGTTCAGAGTTGAATGACAGATATAGCCTTCCAAGCAGATATGCCAGTTTTTCGCTACGCTGTAGAACACGGAAAAATTTCACCAAATCTCCGTTATAGTCATTGATGATCTCTCGCTCCGATGGTTTCTTCCGCAGGAAAACCTCTGCACTTCCCATACATGCTTCCACATATGTTTTGTGGGGCGGCATGAATGCATCGATTGTCGTATAGATACAGCCTTTACTTCCTGTCCACGGCAATGGGCTAACTGAACCGGACAATGTAAGCAACCTCCTTTCATGGAGGCTGTTGCGTATAAAACAAAAACAGGCCGTTTTTGTGTACAAACACGCAAACGGCCTCATAGTCATTAATTCTTGTTTTCGCCTTTTTGTTCTTTGGCGAGTTGGGCTTTCAGCTTTCGAATCTGTGTCTCATAGTCGTTGACTCGGTCAAGCTGCAATACGCAGATAACAATGATACTGAGACATCCACCGAGCAGTAGCCCAATGAGAAAAAATAGGAATTCACTCATGTTACATACCCTCCATTTTCATACCCTGGTCAACGGTCTGAT
>CAZTNP010000039.1:0-11269 GCA_964615545.1 uncultured Oscillospiraceae bacterium
GACAGCGGCCTCTCACGCCGTTAACATCGGTTCGAATCCGGTATGGGTCACCAAGAGATCATCAGCGAAAGCTGTTGATATAAAAGATGGCGAGAAGCCATCCATAGAGTTCGTATTGATTGTGGTGAGGGTCCACCTGTTCCCATCCCGAACACAGAAGTTAAGCTCACTTACGCCGACAATACTTGGCGGGCGACTGCCCGGGAAGATAGGTAATGCGAACACCAAAAGAACGACTCCCTCCGAGCCGTTCTTTTTTACTTATAGCAGCTTTTCCCCTTATCCTCGTCAAGTACCTGTGCGGGGTTGACTTTTTGGATGATTGTGGGTATAATAGCTGAAAATATCGAAAACTGCCACCGGGTAGAATGCATCTGTTTGCGCATCGTTAGGTCTTGGAAGATGTGCAAGCGGGTGCTTATTTTTTGGAGGTTTTACTTATGAACAGATCCCTGCGCCGGGAATTCTTTACTTTTGTGTTTCTGAATATTTTGGGACAGATGGCATATTCCTGCTATACTATGGCGGATACCTTTTTCGTCGCTGCGAAATTGGGAACAGATGGCCTGACGGCACTGAATCTGGCATTTCCTGTCTTTTGCCTGATGAATGGGCTGGGACTTTTGGTGGGTATGGGCGGCGGTACCCGGTATGCGATCTGTCGGAGTCGGGAGCTGCCGGAGCAGGGTAACCGTGCCTTTTCCTGTGCGGCCATTTTGGCGGCAGCTTTTTCCTGCATTTTCCTGTCGACAGGTATTTTCTTTTCCCGGGAACTTGTCCGGTTTTTAGGTGCGGATGGGCATATGTTTGCTATGACCCATAGCTATTTGCAGGTTATGCTGCTGTTTGCCCCTGCGTTCTTTGCCAGTAATCTTCTGCAATGCTTTATCCGCAATGATGGCAATCCTTCGTTGGCCACGGCCGCAATGATCACCGGCTGTGCCTGTAATATTCTGCTGGATTATGTATTTGTGTTTCCCCTGGATATGGGAATATTCGGTGCGATCCTTGCCACCGGTTTGTCGCCTGTGATTAGCCTGCTGGTTATGTCGCCCTATCTTTTACACCGGAAAAATCGTTTTCATTTTGTTAAGCCCTGCCAACTGTCACAAAATATACAGACGGTTCTTTCCGGGGGGTTGCCCTCCTTTTTGTCCGAGGCCACTTCCGGTGTGGTGATGTTTCTGTTTAATGCACTTATTCTTCCGCTGGAAGGTAATGTTGGAGTAGCGGCCTTCGGTGTGGTGTCCTGTATTTCTCTGGTGGTCATTGCAGTATATACCGGCCTTTCGCAAGGAATTCAGCCACTTTTGAGCCGCTACCACGGTGCAAAGGAGCCGGAAAATGTAAAGTCCGTTTTTCGCTATGCTCTATTCACTGCCGGAGCACTTTCACTTCTGATGTATGGTCTGATTTGTTTTGGTGCCCACGGAATCACCGCTTTGTTTGATCGGGAGGGCAATCCGATCCTGGCGGAGCTGGCAGTGCGTGGACTGCGGCTGTATTTCCTTGCCTGTCCCTTTGTGGGATTTCACCTGATGCTGGCGACCCGGCTGGCTGCCACAGAACACCCGGTGCCTGCCCGCTGGTTGTCGCTTATGCGTGGGTGCCTTGTGCTTATCCCGGTTGCGATGATTATGGCGTGGCAGTGGAAAATGACCGGCGTTTGGCTGGCATATCCGGTGACAGAGTGCATTGTATTTCTTTTGGTCACTTTTTTCAGAAAGCATATGTTAGCACTCGAATAAAAAGAGTGCTAAAATTCACAAACCGTTACGCAAAGGTCATATAAAATGCGATTTTGTGGGGTAAAGTATAGACAGTAAGAAAAAAGAAACGGCTCCGATGAACAGCCCCAGTCAGACTGGAAGGAACCCAACATCATTTGGAGGAATTATTATGTTTGAACTTACCCGCAGAAACAGCAACCTGAACACCTATAATCCTTTCCGGGAAATGGAGGATATGGAGCGCCGGTTTTTCGGCCCCCACTTCGATGAATTTTTCCGCAGCGGAGAACTTGCGGAATTTAAGACCGATGTAACCGACGAAGGCGACCATTACCTGCTGGAGGCAGACCTTCCCGGTTTCCGCAAGGAGGATATCCGGCTGTCGCTGGATGGGGACACGCTGACGGTTCAGGCTGAGCGGCACAGCAATGTGGAAAAGAAGGAAAAGGATAAGGTGGTACGGGTGGAGCGTTCTTACGGCTCCTACAGCCGCAGCTTCGATTTGACCGGTATCCAGGCAGACAGCATCACCGCCCGCTACGATAACGGCGTTTTGCAGCTCACCCTCCCCAAACAGGAACCTACCAAACCAATCCCCCGCACCATCGAGATCCAGTAAAAAGCAATCCACCAAAAAGCGGTTGGCACCAGCCAACCGCTTTTTTCTATCCCCAATTTCCCCAATTTTCAGACAATTTGCAATTTCATACAAAAAACATTTACAAAACGACTTTTGCGTTGTGCAATAAGAATAAGAAGGAATATGGGTGATTTTTATGTATGAAGGGAGGAAAAATCAGTGCAATTCTATGCGCATTTTTTTGAGAACGCCAGTGGAGAGGCAATCAGACAGACTGTGCAGCAGCACTGCCGTTCCACTGCACAGTATGCACAAGAAACTCTTGACGCCGCTGGAATGGGAAATGCAGCCTATTTAGCAGGACTTTTGCATGATATGGGAAAAATGAAGATGGAGTTTCAGGATTACCTGTTGGAAGGAAAGGGATCCAGAGGCTCTGTGAATCATACTTTTGCAGGCTGTCGCTTTTTAATGGAACAGTTTCATGCGGATCAGGCTACCTCCTGTGAAGATTTGACGGCAGAACTGCTGGCTTTTGCAGTTGGCGCACACCATGGAGTATTCGACTGCGTAGACGAAGATGGCCATTCCGGCTTTATGCACCGGCAGACAAAAGAAAAAATTGGTTATGAGGAATGCGTGGAGCATTTTTTGGAGCATGCACGGCATAGAAATCTTGGAAACATAGGAGGTACGGAATGACATTCGATGTTCTAATTTCAAATCAAGACAACATTACAGACTTCTACGAAGTCGGGGCGTGTACCTTGCGCTTCAATGGGCTTGATCAGGAAACAGCGGCCACGATTACTAAGATTGCAGACCAATGTGGTTTTACCGCAGTTGCCTTTCTTTACCCGGACAAGGAGTAACGGCATATGGAGAAAGTGAGCAATCTGCGTTTGGTGCGTGCGCTTACTTCTCAATCCAGGAAAAGATGTACCGCTATGACATTCCATCCGTGATTAGAGGCTTTATGGATGCTGAAAACGGAGGTGCAGAAAATGGCAATGCGACTTGAAACGGAAAATGTTCGCAGAATCCTTATGGATATACTAAACGACGTAGAATTCTATGGGCTTGAAGATAAGCAAGCGGAACACACTGCCAGCTATACCTCAGGTGTACTTGACATGGCAAATGCGGTTATTCTGGCTATTGAGGAATTGGGAGGTAAGTGATGGCTAAGCGGCTGATTGATGCTGACGAAATCGAAAGCCTGTTTTATGCACAGGTTGAACACGGAGCAACCGACCTGATGGATGCGTTTGACGATGCGTTGCAGGATGCCACGACCGTGGATGCTGTCGAACTCCCATGTAAAATCGGTGACTATGTGTGGGCAATCCGAAATTTCAACGGTCACAAGCACCCCCAGCGTGGCGTAGTGAGCGATATGTATTTTACCCGTGATATGCAACTTAACATCGTGGTCAAATATGTCGCACGGGGCAAATGGGGCGAAACCGTGTTTGCTACGGATGCGGAAGCCTATGCTGTGATTAAGGGTGAAATTTACCCTTGCAAGCCCGATATATTCCACCTGACATATGAGGAGGTATCCCAATGAAAATCCTGAAACCCGGCAAGGTTGAGCAGAGGAAGTTTGTGTGTGGAGATTGCGGATGTATATTTGTGGCAGACCGCACAGAGATGCGGTATTCGCTTGGTACATACTATGCCGTATGCCCTTCCTGCGGAAACAACCGAGGACTTACATGGGAGTACGGTGAATCCTATGGCGAACCATACGAAGAACCCACGCAGTCCGATTTGGAACGGCTGAATGACATTATCCGTGAGTGGAACTGGTGGAGCAAGGGAACCTGTGGCTTCGCTCAGTATCTGCTGGACAACGGCGTGACTTTTAGGGAGGGGTGAGTATGGCACCTAAACCGTGGGAAAACAGTTCCGGCTATCCAGATCCGACAGCCTACGAAGCGGAAAAGAGTATTTCAGCCGAGGAAAAGCGAAAAAACGAGCTAATCAAAGTGCTGAAATACATCGTCCGCACGGCGGACTTTGAACTGCTGAACAGGATGGAAGTCAGGGACAACAAGACCGGGAGAATTTGGAGGTGAGCCAGTGAGCAAACCAAGATACAAGTGGTGGGGGTATATCAAGAATGTGATCCGTGACTATCCCCGGCTGAAACAGGAGTATGAAGCATTGCACGAGCAATCCATAACGCCCAGCATGAGCGGAATGCCCGGAGGTGGGGGCACTTCCAGAGCCGTGGAGAACATTGCTATCCGGGAATTGCCGAAAGCAGAACAACGGGACTTTGAAGCGGTGCAAAAGGCGGTAGATGGCACGCAACGGCTTGACACAGGGGCTGACAGAATGAAGCTGGTACGGCTGGTATTCTGGAAAAACCAAAAGCTGAAAGATGCGGCATACAAGTGCCATATCAGCTATGACACTGCAAGGAATTACCAGTGGGAGTTTATCACGCTGGTAGCCTATCACAAGGATTTGCTTACATACGACGAATTAAGAAAAGCGTATGATCGGTGAATGTTTACCTTAAAAAGCCAAAATAGTGTGATAAAATAGTACCATCAAAAAGGCAAGGAGGCCAGGGCGAAAGCCCCGGCCTCTTTTGCGTATCAATCTTCTGTATAAAAATCATCCAAAGAGCAACCCAACGCCTTACAAATGACATAGGCGGTAGAAACCCTGCAATCGCCTCTTGCTTCTATATCCTCCAATGTTCGGCGTGATACACCACATAGATCGGACAACGCCCGAATGGAAAGCCCTGCGGCATTGCGTAGTTCTTTCAGCCTAATCATTCGAACCACTCCTATATGCTGTGATGGCGCACAGGGCGACAGAAAAAGCGCAAAGAGCAACGGATACCCACAAGAGCCAATCAAAGGAATTATTGCTGATAGCGTGGATAATGTTTGCAAGTGTCAGAAGATAGATACAGAAGTTTTGCGAAATGTTCTTGAAAAATCTTTTTACCATGTTGAAATCGTCCCTTTCTTAGGTTATAATAGGGGCAGCCCATCGGGGAGGTTTCCCTCCCCTTTGGCTTTGGGTTAGCCCTTGAGCATCTCGTAGATTGCTTTGACGATTGCTGTAATTCCTGCCAGAATTTCGATTATCGTTTTTAGCTTTTCGAGTTTGTTCGAGGGCTTTTTCTTTTTGTTGCCCATTGGTTTTACCTCCTTTCCATGGTTAAATTATACCACGGAAATGCGTGGGAGTCAAGAACTTTCTTTCATTTTTATCAATTATTTTTCGAGAGAGGTGGTGTTATGGCTGCAAGGCTGACAGATAAGCAGAAAAAGAAAATAGTTGCTGATTATGTGGAGCTGAACAGCTATAACGCTGTTGCAAAAATTAACGGCGTGTCCAGACAGACGGTAAAGAACATCGTTGAAGCGAATGGACAAATTGGACAGAAATTACAGGATAAAAAAGAAGAAAACACCACCAGCATCCTTGCCCACATGGAAAGCAAACGAGATGTGGTGAATGAGATCATCTCAAAGGGTTTGGATGTTCTGAACAGCCCCGAGAAGCTGGCAGAAGCGACACCGAGCCAGATCACCACGGCATTGGGTACTTTGATTGATAAGTTTACCCCTGTTGATAAAAAAGCGGATACAGCGAGATAATCAACTATGAGTATGAGCGTGACAAGGACGGCAATGTGATCAGCGGCTATCCTGATGCAAACGACCACGCTATTTCGGCTCTGCGCTATGCCTATGAGCCGCATTTCAACAGGAGAGGTAGCAGCGCATGAGCATATTAACAACACTAAAGGGGTGGTTCTCCATGCTCCGAAAGAGCAGAATGAAAGAAGAATTTAATATTGAGCCTATCACCTCCGAGCAGATGGAGGCGTGGGTGAACGAGTGCATTAACATCTATCAGGGCAATCCGTCATGGCTTGACCCGGAAGATGGCATTGATACCGTGAATTTCGCAAAGGCTATCTGTTCCGAGGTGGCACGGCTGACCACGCTGGGCATTGGGATTAAGGTTGACGGCTCTGCAAGGGCTACATGGCTCCAAGAGCAAATCGACAAGGTTTACTTTCAGCTTCGGCATTGGGTGGAATACGGCTGTGCTGACGGCACGATCCTGTTAAAGCCTAACGGTGACACCATTGACCTGTACCAGTTTGGGCAGTTTGAGGTGGCTGACGGGTGCTATTTTGATACCTGGGACAGCGGTGACGAAATCCCCATTTTCTATTGGACGAAAGGGTGAACAGATGAAAATACACGAATTTACGCAGTCAGAGCTGGATTATCTGGAGTCCGTGTGCAATTTCACGGAGACGGAAACGGAATTGCTCCACCATCGGCAAAAGGGGAAATCTCTTGAACAGTGCGCCGAGGCAATGAGCCGGAGCGTGGACGGTATCAAGAAAATTTCCCGGGCGGTCAAAGAGAAAATCGAAAAAGAAATCAGCTAAAACAGCACTTTCCCCCACTTTTATTGCACCTTTTCAAACACTTTAACGCACTGTTGAAGTCATACTCCATGTGAGAAAATAGAGCCACAAAGAACGAAGGAGGCTCTACTCATGGCTTACAATCCTTGCGCACTTTGTTTGAAGGGGATGCCTCTGCTGCCCGTCCGGAAGGCTCTATGGAAGTGGTGAAATTGTATTGGTTTGAGCATAATTGCGCAGCAGGACAATATTCGTCCGCAAAGGTACATCGAAGCATAAAAGTCACAGCAAAGGCAGGTGTAGCATCACCGCAAAGCGTAGAGGATTACGATATTCAGTTGGAGGAACTTCCCGGTTTGATGCCGGAGGAAATCGATGGGATATAAGGAAGAGGATTTCCTTCAAATATCGGGGTTGCAACATTTTGCATTTTGCCGGCGGCAGTGGGCGCTGATCCATTTGGAGCAGCAATGGCTGGAGAATCTGTTGACCGTTCAGGGAAATATCCTGCACGAAAAAACCCATAATCCAGACAGCCGGGAAGTGCGTGGCGATATACTCATTACCCGGGGGATGAAGGTCCATTCGTCGGAACTGGGTATAAGCGGGGAATGCGATGTGGTGGAGTTTCACCGGTCGGGGAACGGGATCCCTTTACCCGGCCGGGATGGAGCTTGGCAACCGTATCCGGTGGAATATAAGCGTGGGGAACCGAAAGCGAACGATGCGGATCGCTTACAGCTGTGCGCACAGGGAATGTGCCTGGAGGAAATGCTTTGCTGTGAGGTACCGTCAGGGGCACTGTTTTACGGGGAGATTCGCCGGCGGGAGACAGTTGTGTTTACGGATGCACTGCGGGAGCAGGTGCGTGAACAGCTAAAGGAAATGCATACACTGTTTGAACGCCGGTATACACCGCAGGTAAAGCCGGGGAAAAGCTGCCAGGCCTGCTCATTGCGGGAGGTTTGTCTGCCCAAATTATGCCGAAGGAAAAGTGTCAGGCAGTATTTGGAGGCGAAAGTGGAGGAAGACATATGAGACATCTGCTCAATACCCTTTTTGTAACATCTGAGGATGCGTGGCTGAGTCTGGATGGGGAAAATGTGGTGGTGAATCGGGAGAAAAAAGAAATCGCCCGATTTCCACTCCATAATTTGCAAATGATTCTTTGTTTTTCCTATGCCGGTGCATCTCCTGCACTTATGGGAGCTTGTACCCAAAGGGATATCGGCTTGGCGTTTTGTTCCCCCAGAGGCAGATTTTTAGCCCGGGTATCCGGGATTAGCCGGGGAAATGTGCTTTTGCGCCGCAGTCAGTACCGTGCAGCGGATGATCCGGCGGAAAGCTGCCGGATCGCCCGCAGTATGATATTTGGCAAGGTGTATAATGCCCGGTGGAGCATAGAGCGCACTCGCCGGGATCACAAAATGCGAATAGAGGATAACGCTTTCTGTGCTGTTTCTGAAAGCCTGAAGCTGTTGCTTCCGCAAATATTGGATGTGGAGGACAGCGAAAGCTTGCTTGGGCTTGAGGGTGCCGCAGCCAACAGTTACTTTCAGGTGTTTGATAATATGCTTCTGCGTCAAAAAGAGGAATTTTTCTTTCACGGGCGAAACCGCCGCCCTCCAATGGACAATGTGAATGCTATGCTGTCATTTGCTTACAGTTTACTCGCAAACGATTGTGCATCTGCGCTGGAAAGCGTGGGGCTGGATGCCTATGTGGGCTTTTTACACCGGGATCGGCCGGGGAGAACCTCACTTGCGCTGGACATTATGGAGGAATTGCGGCCGTGCTGGGCAGACCGGTTTGTGTTGACAGCGGTGAATAACCGAATCGTGTCCGGAGAGGATTTCGTCCGTGAGGAAAGCGGAGCTGTGCGTATGACCGATTCCGGACGGCAGAAGTTCTTAAAGCAATGGCAGCTGAAAAAGCAGGAGATTATTACCCATCCTTATTTGGAGGAGAAGATTCCCTGGGGATTGGTTCCCTATGTGCAGGCATTGTTGCTGGCACGCTACCTTCGTGGGGATATGGATGGATATCCGCCTTTTTTGTGGAAGTGAGGGACAGGTATGATGGTTTTGATTACCTATGATGTGAACACAGAGGATGCACAGGGACGAAAGCGGCTGCGCCAAATCGCAAAGCAGTGCGTTAATTACGGACAAAGGGTGCAAAATTCGGTTTTTGAGTGCGTGCTGGATGCGGCTCAGTGCCGGGAATTGCAGCACAAGCTGGTTCAGATCATGGATGAAGGCAGGGATAGTCTGCGCTTTTATTACCTGGGAAACCGGTATCAGACAAAAATTGAGCATTTTGGAGCCAAGGCAACCTATGAAGCAGAGGGAATCCTGATGATTTAGTGCGAAGCTTCAGTGAACACAGAAGCCCCGGGAGGTTCGCACCTCCATTTTTACAAAAATACGGAAAGAAAACAGATAAAAATAAATGTAATTTTTTGGAAAAACATCAGATAAAGGTGTTTTTGTTTATTGCGCATAAGTGTACCGAAGTAATTTTGTACACTTTTGCTGTCCCACCCCCCACGGGGTGGGTGGATTGAAATACCCACGCCTCCATCTGCTCGGAGGTGATAGGCGTCCCACCCCCCACGGGGTGGGTGGATTGAAATAAAATTCCTGATGGCAGCCACCCAACAGGCTGGGTCCCACCCCCCACGGGGTGGGTGGATTGAAATGGCTTTGACTGCGTGTGTCTCATCAAGGGTGTGGTTTAACCCCCTATAATATGGTTTGGGGTTGACAAGTTAATGTGGGTAAACTATAATGGATGGTGTGATGTGGAGTATGGAAGATTGGTTTGGGAGGGAAGAATAGAAATGACAAGAGAAGGAATTTATGAATTTATTGGGCGGCAGAAAACTGCCATTGTGTCGTCGGTAGGGGAGGATGGCTATCCGGCTACCCGTGCGTTGATTCAGCCGGTGCTGATCGACGGCAACGACATTTATTTTGCAACCTACACATCCTCCAGAAAGGTTGCGCATTACCGTGCCAATGCCAAGGCCTGTGTCTATTTTTACGAAAAAGGGCGATGCTTTTCCGGCGCAGAGTTGAAGGGAAAAATGGAGGTACTGACCGATATGCCCACCAAGCGGCGGTTTTGGAAGCCATTTTTTACACGGTTTTATAAAAACGGCGTATCCGACCCGGATTACTGCATTTTGAAATTCACCGGGTTTGAAGCACAGTGGTTTTCCACCCAGCGTACTGAAACGGTCAAGCTGTGACAGAGAAAGGAATGCTTATGGACAAATATCTGCGTGCCAATGCGGTTTTTTCCAGATTTTCCAGAAGCTATATGGAGCTGAAAAAGGAGCTGCCGATCCGTCCCAGTGAGATGGGTGTGCTGAATATCATCACCCGGCGGGGCGGACAGTACACGCCGCTGATGATCGCAGAGCTTTTGGGGGTGTCCAAGCCTATGATCGCAGCGCATATTCGGGCGCTTTTGAAGAAGGGCTACATTGTGAAGGAGCCTGTGCCGGAGGATAAGCGAAGCTTTTATGTGCTCCCCACGGAGAAGGCAGTGAAGCTGACGGATACCTTCAGTGCACAGCAAAACGAATACCTGAAGAAAATGGAAGGGGCATTGGGGGAAGCCGGCTTTGACGAGCTACTCAGGCTGCTGGAGCAGACAATGCCCATACTGGAAAGCGGAAAGGAGAAAGTATATGCAGAACAATGAGATCAGCAAGGCCGTTGCCTGGAATCCCTGGCACGGTTGCAGGAAGGTCAGCCCGGGCTGCAAGAACTGCTTTGTTTATAAAATGGACAGGCGGTACGGCCGGGACACCACGGTTATCACAAAGGGAAAAACCACCTATGAGCTGAAGGACAAGGAATGCCCGCCGGGCTCGCTTGTGAAGCTCTGCTTTTCCTCCGATTTTTTCATCGAAGAGGCAGATGCGTGGCGGGAGGGGTGCTGGGATTTCATCCGGCGCCGCCGTGACTGCATTTTTGTCACCACAACAAAGCGGCCGGAGAGGATCCGGCAATGCGTGCCGGCGGACTGGGGGGATGGCTGGGAGCATTTCCACCTGAGTATTTCCATAGAAAATCAGGAAATGGCGGATCAGCGGCTGCAGCACTTTTTGGATGCACCGCTGAAGCACCGGGAGGTTTTTTGTTCTCCGTTGATCGCCCCCATTAAGCTGGGGAAATATCTGGACACCGGCCTGATCCGCTGCGTAAATGTGGGCGGCGAAATGTCGCCCAAGGGCGAGGTGCGCCCTATCCGGTGGGAATGGGTGCGGGATCTTTATCTGGAGGCCAGGGAACGCAACATTGAGTTTTATTTCCATCAGTGCGGCTCCCTGTTCCTGCGTGACGGCGAAAATATCGGCAAATGGAAGCTGAACGACCAAATTGCCCGAGCCGAGGAGATCCAGCACGAGCTGGAACAGATGTATGGCAAATAAAAAGAATCGCTCTGGGCTTTGGCATCAGAGCGATTCTTTTTTGATCATTTTCCGGAGGCGATAGCGCAGGCAACGGCCTTTTTCCAGCCATCCAGGCG
>CAZTNP010000040.1:0-9954 GCA_964615545.1 uncultured Oscillospiraceae bacterium
ACACTCTCCTTCAGTCACGGCATACGCCGTGCCAGCTCCCTCGACAGAGGGAGCCACTGGCGGTGTCCCTGCGGGACACAACTGGGGAGGGCGATACCTTATGATGATGCGGGAGGTTTTGGGGTAGGGGCGGGGAAAGAAAACAGTTGTAATTTTTCGGATTTGTGTTAGAATAGAAGAAAGTAGACTCTGATCCTATGGGATTTTTATAATTGGAGGAATTTTTATGGCAGAAGTTAAGCAATATGTTACCCAGCCGCAGCAGGACGGTAATATTATGATCTCCGAGGATGTGATCGGCACGGTCGTTTCCTGCGCAGTCAGCGAGGTGGAGGGTGTTGTCGGTCTTTCTGTTAAGCCCGGTGCGGATATTGTCGAGCTGATCGGCAAGAAAAACTGGGGTAAGGGAATGAAGGTCGTGATCGCAGAGGACAATACGCTGACCATCGACTGCAATGTGGTCGTGGGCTACGGTCAGAATGTGGTCAGTGTGGCGGCTGCTGTTCAGCAGGCGGTGATCTCCGCAGTGGAGTCCATCTGCGGCGTGAAGGTCAGCGCGGTCAATGTCAATATCTGCGAGATCGTTCGTCAGTAAGGAGACATTATGACAAGAGCAAATGCCAGAGAACTGGCAATTCATTTGATCTATGGCCGGGAGTTTACCGGCGAGGAGCCGGAGCAGATCGTTGCGGCACGGCTGGATAAGGAATACTACAGCCAGCTTGCCCAGGAAAGCGAGATCTATGCCGACCGCCCCAGCCGCTCCCAGCTGAAATACATCGACTGCGTGGTTTCCGGCGTGGCCAACCGCACGGAGGAGCTGAACGAGCAGATCCGGAAGTATGCCATTGGCTGGGATATTTCCCGCATTTCCCGCCTGACCCGGACGATTTTGCAGCTTGCAATCTTTGAGATCCTCTATATTGAGGATGTTCCCACAGGAGTGGCCATTTCCGAGGCTGTGCGCCTTGCCAAAATGTATGACGGCGACGATACCGGCGCATTTGTCAACGGTATTTTGGGCAGCTTTGCCCGGGCGTTGCCCTCTGAGGTGAAATAAAATGTGTGTCATCGGCTTTGATACCAGCAATTACACCACCTCCATTGCCTTCTTTGATGGCACTGGTGGAGAAAATTGCTCCAGGCTGCTTCCTGTGAAGGAGGGGGCTCTGGGCTTGCGCCAAAGTGATGCCGTATTCTCCCATACCCAAAGCCTGCCGGAGCTATCCGACAGGCTGTTTTCCCATGTGGAGCCGGAGAAGATCCGTGCTGTGGGTGTGAGTACCCGGCCAAGAGCGGTGGAGGGGAGCTATATGCCCTGCTTCACCGTTGGCTATTCCCACGCGGCTATGCTGGCAGCCCTGCTCAAGGTGCCGCTGTTTTCCTGTTCCCATCAGCAGGGGCACGTGGCGGCAAGCCTTTGGAGCGCTGGCAAAATGGAGCTGATGGAGGTCCCCCATTTGGCGTGGCATTTGTCCGGCGGCACCACAGAGCTGCTTTATGTGACACCAAACGGCAAAAATGTGGACTGCCAAAGAATTGGCGGCACCACGGATATTTCCGCCGGTCAGCTGATTGACCGGACAGGGCAGCTGCTGGGTCTGCCGTTCCCAGCGGGGAAGCATTTGGATGCCTTGAGCCGGGAGGCGGTCAATCAGGATGTTTTTCGTGTGAAATGCCCGGCAATGGAATTTTCCCTTTCCGGTGTGCAGAACAAGGTGCAGCAGTATCACGAAAAGGGCGGCGACCCAAGGGAGACGGCGGGATACGCCCTGCGGTGTGTGGCGGAGGCGGTCTGCCAGGCCACGGAGCACGCGCAAAAGCAGTATCCGGGGATCCCGGTGGTGTTTTCCGGCGGCGTGGCCTCCAACAGCCTGCTGCGGGGACGCACAGCACACTTTCAGCCGGTCTTTGCCCAGCCTCAGTTTTCCACCGATAATGCTATGGGCGTGGCCGTCCTGACATACCGCGCCTGGGAGGAGCAAAATGGATAATCCGGTTTTTTCCATATCCCAAATCAATGAATATATCCGGGGGCAGATGGATAAGGATCCGCTGCTGACCTCGGTGGCCGTCCGCGGCGAGATCAGCAACTATAAGCTGTATCCCTCCGGGCACCACTATTTTACGCTGAAGGACGAAAATGCCGCCCTGCGGTGCGTAATGTTTAAGGGCAATGCCTTCCGGCTGCGTTTCCGGCCGGAAAACGGTATGAAGGTCATCGCATTGGGCAAGATCTCCGTCTTTCCCCGTGACGGTGCCTATCAGCTTTATTGCAGCACCCTGACTCTGGATGGCATTGGGGATCTGCATACCGCCTTTGAGCAGCTCAAGAAAAAGCTGGCAGCCCAGGGGCTTTTCGATGAGGCACACAAAAAGCCCATTCCCAAATACCCGAAAACCATTGGCATCATCACAAGCTCAGCCGGTGCGGCTGTTCACGATATGCTGCGGATCCTGAAAAAGCGTTTTCCCCTTTCTAAGGCCTGCCTGCTGCCGGTGCGTGTGCAGGGCGCAGAGGCACCGGAGGAGATCGCGGCCGCCATCGCCTATGCCAATTACTACCGCCTTGCTGATGTACTGATCGTTGGCCGGGGCGGCGGCTCCATTGAGGATCTTTGGGCATTTAACGAGGAGGTCGTGGCCAGAGCCATTTACGACTCCCAAATCCCGGTCATCTCCGCCGTGGGACACGAGCCGGATGTGACCATTTCGGACTATGTGGCCGATCTGCGGGCAGCAACGCCGTCCAATGCGGCGGAGCTGGTGGTGCCGGATCAAAATGCCCTCCGGCAGACATTGGATGCGATGCAGGATACGATGCTCAGCGTTTTGCAGCGGCAGATCCGCACCGGAAGAATCCACCTTCAGGCCATAGCCGCCGGCTCGGCACTGCGCAGCCCGGATGCCTATATTCAGGCACGGCAAAAATCCCTGGAGCTGCTCAGCGGAAAGCTTTCTGCCGGATATCAGCAGAAGCTGGAGCGTTCCCGTCAGCGTTTTCTAATGCAGACGGCGAAGCTGGATGCGATGAGCCCATTGAAGGTGCTGACCCGGGGCTATGCGGTGGCAAGAACAGAGGATGGCCAGGTGATCCGCTCAGTGGGGCAGGTGCAGGCACATCAGATTATGACAGTGACCGTGCAGGACGGAAGCTTCCGTGCGGCGGTTTGCGAAGAAAAGGAGTGTTCGCAATGAGCAAAAGCGCAACATTTGAAGAGAATATGAGCCGCCTGGAGCAGATCGTCCGGGCAATGGAGCAGGGAGATGTGCCGCTGGAGGAATCCCTGAAGCTTTTCCAGGAGGGCACTGAGCTGGTGAAGCGCTGCGGCAAGCTTTTGGATGAGGCACAGCAGCAGGTTACCAAGATCGTCACGCAGGCGGATGGCACACCGGCTGAGGAGGTATTTCCAGATGGAACAGAGCTTTGAACAGGTAACCAAAGCCTATCAAGCCCAGATTGAGCAATACCTGGCAGATACCTGCTTCCTTTACCCGGAGGAGCCTCAAAAGAAACTGTTTGAGGCGATGCGCTACAGCCTTCTGGCCGGCGGAAAGCGGCTTCGCCCGCTGTTTACGCTGGAATTTTGCAGGCTGTGTGGCGGTCAGGTGGAGGCGGCAATGCCCTTTGCGGCGGCTGTGGAAATGATCCAGACCTACAGCCTGATCCACGATGATCTGCCCTGTATGGATAACGATGATTTTCGCCGCGGCAGACCCACAAACCACAAGGTGTATGGGGAGGCTGTGGCGGTGCTGGCCGGAGACGGTCTGCTGACTGCCGCTTTTTCCAGCCTGGCAAAGGCGGAGCTGCCGGCACAGAACCGGATCCAGGCAGTGGATATTCTGTCCCGCTGTGCCGGTGAGTTGGGTATGGTGGGCGGCCAGGTGCTGGATATGGAGAGCGAAAGCCGCCAGTGCACGCAGCAGGAGGTACTGGACATTCAGAGCCGGAAAACCGGTGCGCTGATCCGGGGCGCCTGTATGCTGGGCGTTGTGGCAGCGGGAGGCTCCCGGGAGCAGCTTGCTGCCGCTGGGGAGTTTGCCGACCATTTCGGCCTGGCGTTCCAGATCCGGGATGATATGCTGGATGTGATCGGAGATAAGGCCACCCTGGGAAAAGCTGTTGGAACGGACGGCGTGAAGAACACCTTTGTCCAGCTTTACGGTCTGGAGGCCTGCGATGGGCTGGTGCAGGCGCATACCCAAAAGGCCATCGATGCCCTTTCCGTTTTCCCGGATAACGGCTACATAAAATGGCTCTGCCAAACCCTGGTCCACCGCTACGCATAATACCACAACAGAAAAAAGGACTTTGCTATGAAAAAAATACGATTTTTGATTGCTTTGTGGGCATCCAAGCTGTGCCTGCGGCTGCTGCGGCTGCTCAAGCGCAATGCTACCTGTACGCCCGGAAAGATCGCTCTGGCCATAGACAAGCAATTTCTGGGCGGGCTGAGAATGCCCAAGACCGTGATTGCCGTCACCGGCACCAATGGAAAGACCACTGTCAGCAATCTGCTGACCGATATCCTGACCCAAAACGGCTTCCGGGTGACCAATAATTCTCTGGGCTCCAATATTCAGGCCGGCGTGGCCTCCGCACTGCTGGAGGATGCGGATCTGCTGGGGCGGGCGAAGAAGGATATTGCGGTTTTGGAGGTGGATGAGCGCAGCTCTCTGCTGATCTATCCCTATGTCCAGCCGGACTATATGATCTGCAACAACATTATGCGGGATTCCATCAAGCGCAATGCCCACACGGAATTTATCCGCTATATCATTTCCTCGGCGCTGCCGGAAAAGACCCATCTGATCCTCAATGCAGACGATCTGAATGCGGCGACCCTGGCACCTCAATGCAAAAGCCGCACCTATTTCGGCGTACAGGCGGAGCCGCCGGCGGAAAGCCGGGAGCCGTTTATCACCGATGTGGTGTACTGTCCGCAGTGCGGCCAAAGGCTGAAAAGCGAGTATCTGCGCTATAACCATATCGGCCGGATGTACTGCGACGGGTGCGGTATGCGCTCGCCGGAGCCGGATTTTGCCGTGACGGCCATTGACCGGGAGAAGGCGCTCTTTACCCTGTGCCACGGGGACCGGCAGGACAGCTATCACCTGATCAGCGACAATATTGTCAATGTCTATAATTTCTGCGGCGCCATTGCACTGCTGACCCGGCTGGGGCTGACTGCGGAGCAGATCCGGGTCGGCTTTGACGGCGGCAAGATCGTCAAAAGCCGGTTTGACCGGATCACCATAGGCGGCAGAACGGTGATGTCCCTGATGGCCAAGGGGCAGAACCCCATTGCCTGCGCCCGTTGCTTTGATTACATCGCCCAGCTTCCCGGCGAAGAGAAGGCCGTGATCATCAATGAGGACGATGTGGAGGATAATACCGGCAACTCCGAAAGCGTTTGCTGGCTCTATGACTGCGATTACAGCTATCTGACACATCCGTCCATCGGGCAGATCGTCTTTGCCGGCCCCCGCTGCCGGGATCATCTGCTGCGGGCCCGCCTGGCAGGCATTGCACCGGAGAAGATCACACTGGTGGAGCAGCCGCAGAAGGCGGCACAGGCTCTGCGCCTGGAGGAATGCGGAGACATTTACCTTCTGCACGATATGTACCGGGCAAAGGACAATGCTGTGATCCGGCGGGAGCTGACCGAAATGCTGCAAGGAGGCGGAAAGCAATGACAATTGAAGTGTTGTTCGGCGAGGTATGCGGCCTGTACGGTGACCGGCAGAATGCAGAGTATCTGAAGGCCTCGCTGCCGCAGGCACGCTTTGTGGAGACGGCTCTGACACAAACGCCTCTGTTTGTGCAGGAGGATGTGGATATGCTGCTCATCGGCTCTATGAGCGAAAAAACGCAGCGGCAGGTGATCGAAAAGCTGCGGCCTTACCGGCAGCGGCTGGCAGAGCTGATCGACCGGGGCGTTCCCATTTTGGCCACCGGCAATGCCTGCGAGATCTTCTGCTCCCATATTGATTACCTGACGGAAGAGACGGAGATCGATGGCCTGGGCTTTGTGGAGCTGACGGTGAAAACAAAGTATTTCGGCCGCTACAACGGTAAGGTGCTGGGAGAGCTGGAGGGTATGAAGCTGGTGGGCTTCCGCAGTCAGTTCAGCTTCCTTTATGGAGACAATTCTCAAAACAGCTTCCTGAAGGTTCTGCGGGGAGACGGAATCAACAAGGAAAGCAAGCTGGAGGGCTTCCGGGTAAAAAACCTGATGGGCACTCAGCTGCTTGGCCCCATCCTGCCCCTGAATCCGCTGTTTTGCGAGCACCTGATCCGGCTGGCCGGCGGGGAAGCACAGGCTGCCTTCCGGGAGGAGGCTATGGCCGCCTATCACCGGCGGGTGGAGGAGTTTTCCGACCCCAATGTGAAGTTCGGCAATAATATATAGACAGAAAAACTGCCACAGGCTTTGCTACGGGCTGATAAGGCAGTATAGAAAATTTATGCATCTGTGGCATTGCAAAGGGAAGAATTTAGGCTTTGACTTAGAAGGTCAGAGCCTTTTTCTTTTGCAATAAAATCCGCACATTCGTCTTTTGATTCGACTTGATTTATAATTAACACATCAAAATCAAGGAGGTTCATTATGACAACATTATTTGAACAACAAGGTGTACAGTACGAAATGCAGGGCGATTACAAATTACCTTGCGTTACATTGCCAAACGATAGCAATTATAAAATCGGTGTATGGGGCGAACGACACAGACGATATCTCAAAGAGCATCACAAGGTCAGATATTATAATTTGCTGACAGCCGGAACGCTTGATAATTATCTTGCCGACATCGAAAGCCGAGCAGAAATACTGTTTGAACAGACGGTAAAATCACTTGCCGAAAATGAGAATGTTACGGAAAATTTGAAAGCCACCGCACCGATGGAGTGGGTGCAAAAAATGAATAATATCCGTAACCGAGCAACTGAAATCGTAAATGCGGAAGTGATTTTTGTATGAGCAAATACTATTTTTATCTTACCGATGATGAAAGAAGTTTGATAATCGAGAGCCTAATTTCAAAGAAAAATGCTCTTATTTCGGATGGTAAATACACAGACGGAATAGATGATACGCTACTCAAAATCTTGCGTTCTAAAAAGAAAAAAGTTAAGATTATTACACCGTAAAGCAACAGTAAAGGCACAACCGACGGAAGAAAAATCCGCTGATTGTGCCTTTTCATTTTTGAATTTTGAGATGATGTTTACTCTTAGCGAGCAGTGTATTTTGATAGCCACTATCGAAATACCGCTACCGCACGATGTTTTGCAACATCTTAGCGAACAGACTGTTTTTACTCCTGTGGCTTAAAAACGGTACTCGTTAGGGACACCCTAAGGCCCGCCGCAAAGAAAACACGGCAGAGAACAAGTCCCTGCCATGCGAGGTTCATTCATCAATTCTGCCTTCAGCAAAATCAATATCAACACCTAAGCTACGTGCATATTCAGTATAATCAACCCATTTTCTCATATGTTCGTTTTTTAGGTTGTGCTGACAGTATGTTTCAGGCGTAACCTTTGCAAGACGATTGCGAAGCACTTGTATCAGTTCTTTGCTTTGCGTTTTTTCGGCTACATCTTCAAACACAGCACCGAGCCAATAGAATTCTTCATCTGTACATTCGCTCTCAAAATAGTGAAGTGTGGCGGTAATGTTTTCCGAAAGAATTGCCGTCATTTCCTCCCAACATTTTTCTGTACCGAAGTCATCATTTGGATCGAGAGCCATATTGCGAGCGATAACCTCTCTGAGTTGTTCGATATTCATACTATTTCCTCCGTTTCTTTAATACTGAGCTTTGGTCTGCATCGGGGAACACCGTAGCGATTTTCCCGTTTGCTTTCCGTGCTATTATATATCCTCAACAGCTCCATCTGCACATTGAATTACAAAATCTATATGGTACTCTTTGCAAGTATCCGGGTATTTCTTTGCAACTCTATCCCTTGTTAAAACATAGGTATAAATGCCTTTTTTGTTGCTCACATCATCGTCCATCATAAGGTCGGCAATTTCTTGTTCCAATCGGACTGTTTGATATTTCTACGGAACAAGAATTGCTACGAACAGTTGAAAAACTGCAAGAGTAAAAACAAACAATATCTAAATCGGCATAAAGAAAAAGGGTGTAACCCCATCATTCTGAGGTTACACCGCATTTTCTAAAATACTTCTTTATTCACACCGAGCACACCCGTGGCAGTTTTTATTTTGCGTTCACGCTATGGAGTCCAGATAACGGCAGGCTGCCATTGCGGCAATGGCACCGTCAGCAGAGGCGGTGACCACCTGGCGGATCTGCTTGCGGCGGCAATCGCCTGCCACAAACAGGCCGGGAGTTTGGGTCAGGCAGCCTTCATCCGCATCGAAGTAGCCCTGAGCATCCAGCCCGGCCAAAGAGGCAAATGCCTGATTTTCCGGCTCCAGACCAACGGCAAGAAACACACCGCTGACGGCGATCTCCCGCTCCTGCTCCGGCGCTTTCAGCCGCAGACCGGTGAGCGTGCCGTTTTCCGTCAGATAGCCGGAGACGACAGTGCTGTAAAGAATTTCCACATTTTCCTTTTCGGCAAGGGCATTGGCCAAGGCCTGTTCGCCGGTCAGCACAGGCAGATTCTGCACGATGGTGACCTTTTCACATACCTCGCTGAGCAGCAGTGCCTCCTGCAGAGCGGAGTTGCCGCCGCCAATCATAGCCACCTGCTGGCCGGTATAGAAGGCACCGTCGCACACGGCACAGAAGGAAATGCCGCTGCCGATCAGTTCCTCTTCCCCGGCAAGCCCCAGTGTGCGGTGCTTTACGCCGGTGGCCAGGATCACGGCCTTTGCCTGATAGGTGCCGCCCTCCTGAGTGTGGACAGAAAAAATATCTGCCTGCTTTTCTACGGAGGTGACGGCTTCCAGCTCCACCTCCGCACCAAGATCCAGTGCGTGATCTGTCAGATGGTCAGCAAATGCCGCACCGCTGATGCAGCGGGTGCCGGGAATGTTTTCCACCTTCGGGGAAAAGGCAATTTGGCCACCGAAGCTGTTCTTTTCCAGTACCAGCACGGTTCTTCCCGCCCGGAGGGCATAGATGGCGGCAGTCAGGCCGGCAGGGCCACCGCCAACAATGATCATATCATACATTTTCTTTCTCCTTTCGGCGAAAAAGCCGGGCAATGCCCGGCCGTTTTCGTCCGTTTCGTATTACAGAGAGGCCAGGTATTTTTTGATTTCCGGCACGCTGTAGTAGCTCACATGGTTTTCTCCGTCGGTGATCACCAGCGTGGGAGCACCCTTGATGCCGTACTGCCGGCAAAGCTCCAGATTCTCATCGGCTATGAGCTTTTCGTAAGCGATGCCGGATTTGTTGAGCTGGGCCTCTGCCACACGGCAGTTGGGGCAGGTCACCCGGGAGAAAAGGATCGCCTTTCCGGTGCTCTGGGCAGCGGCGGCCGGTGCGGGGGCTTCCTCCACAGCCGGTGCCGGGGCACAGGACTTTTTCAGCACGGAGGTGCCGATGTTATAGACCTTGCGATCCTTGTATTCCTGAGATTTGCCGTCGTTCCAGTTCTGCACAGGGCGGTAGTAGCCGGTGATCCGGCTGTAGACCTCGGTCTTTTTGCCGCAGTGGGGGCAGGCAAACTGCTCGCCGACCAGATAGCCGTGATCCGGGCAGACGGAGTAGGTGGGGCTGAGGGTATAGTAGGGCAGCTTGTGGTTTTCCGCGATTTTCCGCACCAAAGCGGCGGCGGACTTCCAGTCCGGCAGCTTTTCGCCCAGGAAGGCGTGGAACACGGTGCCGGAGGTGTAGCGGGTCTGCAGCTCGTCCTGAATTTCCAAAGCGGTGAAGATGTCCTCCGTGTAGCCCACAGGCAGGTGAGAGGAATTGGTATAGTAGGGGGTGCCGTTCTCGTTGGCGGTGATGATATCGGGATAC
>CAZTNP010000041.1:0-9254 GCA_964615545.1 uncultured Oscillospiraceae bacterium
CGTTGTCGGCGGTTTTTTTGATGTACTTTCCGCTCTTGATTCTTGCGTCTGCCGGTTTGGGCGCGTCATCCGGAATTGCCCATGAATGACCGATCCGCACTGCACCCGGTATGCGCTCTTCGTTACACAATATCTGTATGCGCCGGGTGGAAATGCCCCATTTCTCGGCGGTTTGGGTGACAGATAAATACCTCAACAAAATCTACCGTTCCTTTCAAGTCCGCTGGTATATACAATACTACGTAATATATTATAATCGGAAAAGCGAATATAATCAATAGGTTTTCCGGGAAACTCAAAATGTTCTTTTATTGTTTTTTAGCTGTGGTATTGAAAATTGGGTGGAAATGAAGTATAATGGTGCAATAAAATGTGCCGTGTTTGGCTGAAAAAGGAGATAAATATGAAATTAGGTATCGTTGGGCTGCCCAATGTGGGGAAGTCTACTTTGTTTAATGCCATTACCAATGCCGGAGTCCCGGCGGATAACTATGCTTTTTGCACCATTGACCCCAATGTGGGCGTTGTTTCTGTTCCCGATGAGCGGCTGCAGTGGCTCAGCGACTTTCATCAGCCCAAGAAGACTACCCCGGCTGTGATTGAATTCGTGGACATTGCCGGTCTTGTCAAGGGTGCCTCCAAGGGAGAAGGTCTGGGCAACAAGTTCCTCAGCAACATTCGCACCACCGATGCCATTGTTCATGTCGTCCGCTGCTTTGAAGACAGCAATGTGACCCACGTAGAAGGCAGCACCGATCCTCTGCGGGATATTGACATTATCAATCTGGAGCTGGTAATGGCCGATATTGAAATGGTGGAGCGCCGGATTGACAAAGCCCAGAAAGCAGCCAAGGGCGACAAGAAATTTCTGCACGAGGCAGAGCTTTTCTCTCAGCTTCTGGAGCATCTCAACCAGGGAAAGCTGGCACGCACCTTTGACGGCAGCGAGGAAGATCTGGCACTGATTGCCACCTCCGATCTTCTGACTCTGAAAAAGACGATCTATGTAGCCAACTTGGCTGAAAATGAGATCAACGAGCCGGAAAGCAACCGGCATTACCTGGCTGTTAAAGCGCTGTCTGAGGCAGAGGGCAGTCAGCTAATTCCCATCTGTGCCAAGCTGGAGGCAGACATTGCTGAGCTGGATGATCCGGAAGAAAAGGCAATGTTTATGGAAGAGCTGGGTGTAAAGGAATCCGGCCTGGATAAGCTGATCCGCAGCTCCTATGCCCTGCTGGGTCTGATCTCCTTCCTGACAGCCGGTTCGGACGAATGCCGTGCCTGGACGATCAAAAAGGGCACCAAGGCACCTCAGGCTGCCGGCAAAATCCATACGGACTTTGAGCGTGGCTTTATCCGTGCAGAGGTCATTGCCTTTGAGGATATGAAGGCCTGCGGCACTATGGCCGCTGCCAAAGCAAAGGGTCTTGTGCGCAGCGAAGGTAAGGAATATGTGATGAAGGATGGCGACATTGTCAACTTCCTCTTTAATGTATAAAAATGCAGCCCCTGACTGCCCAGGCGGTCAGGGGCTTTTATTGCAGGAAAGGAGCTTGCTGTGGAATACAAGGTGCCTGTTATCCCGGGTGTTTTTCTGTCCCGGCCGAACCGTTTCCTTGCCCACATTCTCATAAATGGCAAGGAAGAGATTTGTCACGTAAAAAACACCGGGCGTTGCCGGGAACTGCTCCCTCCGGGAGCAAAGGTCTACTGCGCTGACTGCCTCCATCCCGGCCGCAAGACCCGCTATGATCTGATCGCTGTGGAGAAAAACGGGCAGCTTATCAATATGGATTCCCAAGCACCCAATGCCGCTGTTGCCACCTTTCTGCGCCGGGGCGGTCTGGGCGAGATCTCCGGTCTGAAACCGGAGACCACCTTTGGCAGCTCCCGTTTTGATTTTTCCTTTCAGCAGGACGGAAGAAAATGCTTTTTAGAGGTTAAAGGAGTTACCCTGGAAAACAGCGGTGTCTGTGCCTTTCCGGATGCCCCTACTCAACGGGGCACACGGCATTTGCAGGAGCTGACTGCTCTGAGCCGTGCCGGATATGGATGCTATGTGCTTTTTGTTGTGCAGATGGAAAAGGCTCTCTGTCTCATCCCCAATGAAGAAACCGACCCGGCCTTTTCCCGTGCACTGCGGGAGGCGAAGGCTGCCGGCGTAACGGTACTGGCCTACACCTGTAAAGTCACACCAACCAAAATGCAGCTTGCCTCCCCTCTTCCCCTCCGGCTGTAGGCTCCGTGACAGATAAAAATTGCGGCACGCTTTGCAAAGTGTGCCGCATTTTCTGTTTGGACTTATACAGGCTGGATGTCCAAAACGGTCAGAAGTAGATCGCAGACACGGAAACGGACATTGACTGTGCTGAAGCTCAGGCCGTAAACCCGATCCGGATCTGCCTGATAGGATGGACGGGGGTCGTGAGACAGCACCTGCAAAAGGGCCTGCCGCTTTTCCTCCGGCACACGCTCCAAAAGCTCCGGGGCACAAGCCACCTGCAAAAGGCAGGGCTTTGCCTGATCGGTAAAGCCGCCGGTGGCATCCGTGTGACAATCGGCATAGGGCAGATAAGGCTTGATATCAAAGATGGGGGTACCATCCATCAGATCTGCACCGGCCACGCGAAGCACCGTGCCATTATCCGCAGTATGCTCCACCGCCAGCAGTTTCACGCAGGAAAGGCCGATCTCGTTGGGGCGAAAGGGGGAACGGGTGGCAAACACACCCACACGGGTATTTCCGCCCAACCGGGGCGGGCGTACCGTAGGGAACCAGTCCGACCGGACAGCCTGAGAAAATTGCCACAGGATCCAAAGATGGGAAAAGTCTTCTATCCCCCGCAGGGCCTCCGGATTTCGGTACTCCGGCTCAAAAACAATGGTGCTCCGCAGCTCCTCCACCAATCCGCTTTGGCGGGGAATGCCGAATTTGGAGGGAAAATCACTGTGCATCCGGGCAATGATATGCATAGAAACATCCATTTTACTTTGCCCCCCTCCGGAAACAGAATGTCAGGACAAAGATCACTGCCAAAGCAAGGCAGATGGAGGCGCCGGCAGAGGCTCCCAAATAATAGGATATAACCAATCCGGTTATGCCGGCAATCAGGGCAAAGAGTACGCTGAAGCCGTGATACTGCCTGGTATTCTTTGCCACATTCCGGGCGGAGGCCGCCGGAAGCACCAGCAGAGAATTGAGGATCAGCAGGCCCACCCAGGAAATGGCCAAAGTCACCACCACGGCAATGACGGTGGTGAAAACAGTCTGCACGGCAGCTGTAGAGATGCCCCGGGAGGAGGCAAGCTGCGGATGGATGGCCGTCAGGGTCATCCGGTTGCTGAACAGTACCCAAAAAACTGTGACCAGCACCAGTACGATGGCAAGCATACCGATCTCTGCAGGAGTAACCGACAGAATATCACCGATCAAATAGGTATTATATTTGGTAAAGCTTCCTCCGCCAAAGGTGGCAATAAAAATGCCCAGTGCCACAGCCGTGCTGGAAAACACGCCGATCAGGGTATCTGCCGTGTGGCTGCTGCGGCTCCTGGCATAGGAAAACAGCAGCGCAAACAGCACGGAAAATCCCACAGCCACCCACGTGGGGGCGCTGACACCGCAGATACAGCCAATGGCAATACCGGTAAAAGCAGAGTGTCCCAGGGCATCGGAGAAAAAGCTCATACGCCCGGTGACAATCATAGTGGACATCAGTCCAAACAGCGGGGTCATAATCAAAATGGCAAGAAACGCATTTTTCATAAAATTCCACTGCAACAGCTCCAGCGGGAGCAGGTCGCAAAGCGCATACCACAGACTCATCACGCTTGCCCTCCCTTCCGGTGAAATATCTGCTGAAACTGCGGACTTTCCAGAACCTGCCCAGCAGTACCACTGCAGACAATGTGCCGGTCGATCAAAACCACCTGATCGGCATATTTGGAAAGCGTGCCGAAATCGTGGGTCGTCATTAAAATAGAAAGGTCGTAGCTTTTGCGGATCTCATCCAGCATTTCCATCAGGGAATCCATTCCCTCCACATCCACGCCAGAAAGAGGCTCATCCAAAATCAGGACATTGGGCAGTGGCTCCAGGGCTAAAGCCAGCAGCACACGCTGCAGCTCACCGCCGGAAAGGGTGCCCACACGCTTATCAATCAGTCCCTCTCCCTGCACTCGCTCCAAACAGGTCAGAATCCGTTGGCGCAGAGGCCTGCGGATCCCCAAAAAGACCGGAAATGGGCTGATGCAGCAGGCAAACAGATCCCCTACCGTTACGGGATCACTGGGGTCAAAAGCCGGGCTTTGGGGGACATAGCCGATTTTTGCGTGACGGGCTCTTTGGCCGGGAACGGAAAAGGAGATCACGCCGCTATAATCCTGCTGCCCCAAAATGGCTTTGAGCAGTGTGCTTTTACCGGCGCCGTTGGGGCCAATCAATGCCACCAGTTCCCCACAGTGAATGTGCATATTGATATCAGATAAAATCTGCTCGCTGCCGATTTTTACGCTTAGATCCTGTATCCGCAGACAGCAGGAATGGCTGCAGCCTGCGCCGTGATTACCGAAATTCATTGCAGTGCCTCCTTTATGGCATCTATGTTTTGCCGCATCGCTTCAAAATAATCCTGCTCGGCCATGCACATTGTCAGCTTGCCAACCCGGACACCGGTATCCCGTGCCACGATGCCGGAAGCCGATGTGCTGCCGTTTTCCTCCACGAAAATGGCAGGCAGGCTGTGCTCCCGGACAAGGGTGATCAGCTCCTTCAGCTCTGCCGCTGAGGCCTCGCTGCCGGATTCCTCCTCCACTGCCCGGAGGATCTCCAAATCCCACTCCTGGGCGAAATAGGAAAAGCCATCGTGGAAGGTGACGATCTGACGGCAGGAAAGCTCTGAAAGGGCAGCTCTGCCGTAGTCCTCCAGCTCTGTAAAGCGACGGTCCAATACCTGAAGGTTTTCCGAAAGCTTCTGTGCACAGCCGGGATATTGCTCAGAAAGCCCGGCACAGATATTTTGCGCCATCGCACGGGCATTTTTGATACTCAGCCAAATATGGGGGTCCTGCGTATGGTGATGGCCGTTGTGGTCGTGATCGTGACTGTGATCGTGTGCAGGATTTTCCTCACTGCACAGCAGCTCGATCCCGGCAGAAGCATCCACTGTGTTTTTCGCACCGGCAAGGGCATCTTCTAAAAACTCTTCCAGCCCGGCACCGGAAAGCACAACGGTCTGTGCTGCCTCAATGGCACGCATTTGCCGCACCTGCAGGGTATAATCGTGCAGACAGGAAAGATTTTCCGTCACCAGCCGATCCACCCGCAGCCCGGTACCCTGGCAAAGTGCCACCGTCAGGTCATAAACCGGCTTTGTGGTAGCCACCACCTGGGCATTTTGCTCCGCAGCACAGCCGGAAAAGGCCAGCAGCACCACAAGCAGCGCAGCAAAGAAAGCTTTTTTCATATTCCATCGATCCTTATCTGTTGTTTCTTACCTTATTTTATCACATCTGTCAACCGTTCCGGCATACCAAAAAAGCGGAAGAAAGCACGGCTATGCGTGATTTCTTCCGCTCACAGATGTATTCTCTGCCGAAAAGGATGGGCTTTTTCGATAAATCATTTTGCGGAGAGATCCACCGCCCGGCGCAAAATGGTCAGCTCTGGAACTTGGGCAGGAAGCTGCATATAAAACACCATCTCCGGCTTTCTTGGCTCTTCCAGTGCATTGCCATCTGCATCCTGCATAACCGGCACAGTAAAGGAAAAGGGGCGCAGATCCGGCCCAACGGCCTCCAACATCTGCCCGGCAGCGAATTTATTGCGCAGGGAGCAGCACGCCAGCCCGTTTTCATCACAATGCTCCACGATGGCAGCCACCTGATACTGGCGAATATAACGGGAATTTTCCGTATACTGGCCGGGCTCTCCAAAATAGAAGCCGGTGGAATAAATGCGGTGAGATACCTTTTCCACCTCGTCCCGCCATACCGGGTCAATGGGTCTTCCTGCCGCCACATCGTCCAGGGCGTGGCGGTAAGCACCGGTGACCACTGCAGCATAATAGGCGGATTTTGCCCGTCCCTCGATTTTAATGCAGTCAATACCAGCCTGTGCCAGTGCCTGCAAATGATCGATGGTACACATATCCCGGGAATTGAGAATATAGCTTCCCTTTTCGTCCTCAAATACAGGGAAATACTCCCCCGGGCGTTTTTCCTCCACCAATGCATACTGATATCGGCAGGGCTGGGCACAGGCACCCCGGTTGGAGTCCCGGCCGGTCATATAATTGCTGAGCAGGCAGCGGCCGGAATAGCTGACACACATAGCACCGTGGCCAAAGGTCTCAATTTCCAGCTCTTTGGGAGTCTTTGCCCGGATCTCCGCGATCTCATCCAGGCTCAACTCCCGTGCCAGAACCACCCGGCTGGCCCCCAGGTCGTACCAGGCTGCAGCACATTCATAATTGGCAATGGACTGCTGAGTGGAAATATGCCGCTGACAGGCAGGGGCGTATTTTCCTGCCAGAGTAAACGCACCCAGATCCGCAACGATCAGTGCATCCACGCCGGCATCCTGCAGCCGTTCCAAATGAGCCGGCAGACAGGCGATCTCCCCATTGCGGGGCATAGTGTTGACGGTGACATGCACCTTTACCCCGTGACTGTGGGCAAAGCGCACCGCCTCCGGCAGGGCCTCCGGGGAAAAATTCCCCGCAAAGGCACGCATACCAAAGTCTGTGCCCGCAAGGTAGACCGCATCGGCACCGTACAGAACCGCCATCTTCAGCCGTTCCATATCCCCTGCAGGGCTTAAAAGTTCTATTTTTTTCATATTAACCTAACGAATTGATATACCGGATATTTTCCTCGTGCTCCGGCAGTGTACGGGCAAACATATGCTTTCCGGAATAGGGATTATAAACATAATAGTAATAGGTGTAATCGCTCTGGGGATCCAGTGCCGCATCCAGAGAGTTCCGGCCGGGGTTGGAGATCGGTCCGGGAGGCAAGCCCTTGTTATTATAGGTGTTATAGGGATGGTGCATTTCCAGATCCTGATTGGTCAGTGGCTTGCTCAGGCCAGTCTCCGGATCAATATTGCCGCCCAGTGCATAGATAAGTGTAGCATCAATATTCAGATAAGGGAAGCTGCCCGGATTCTTCAGCCGGTTATAGATGACCTTGGAGATCTCGTAGCTTTCCGCATTGTTAGCCGTCTCCTTTTCCACCATAGAGGCAATGATGACCACATCCCGGATAGTCAGCTCCAGGCCAGTACGAGTCTTGATCGTCTGCAGCTTTTCCTCCATCACATCGGTGAAACGATAGTCAAAGCCATCCAGGAACTTTTCCAGCACATTCCGGGGCTCGTCGTGGGTATAGAAGCGGTAGGTATCCGGGAAAAGATAGCCCTCCAGGCAGTACTTGTTGCCACGCTCCACGCCCTCCAGGAACCAGTAGTCACTCAGTTCCCCGTTGGCAGCGTATTCCTCCAGCTCGGCAGCACTGCAAACGCCTTTTTCCTCCATCAGGGCAAAGATCTGCGCGCAGGTGTAGCCCTCAGGAATCATAATATCGATCTCCTCACGGGAGGGGCCGTAATTGACCATATTATTGATCATAGCGTTGTAGTCGAATTTGCTGTTCAGGGTGAAGGTGCCAATGTCGATATCCTCATCCTTGCCGGTCAGAGTGGCAAACAGCTTAAAAAGAGTGGGATACTCGATCAGATCCGCATCGTACAGCTTCTTGGCGATGGTATCAATGGTATCCTGGGTGGTGATGGTAACGGTGACCTGCTTATCAGGCTTGCCAAATGCCATCAGGTCTGCACAGCTGACCCACAGTGTATGGCCAAGGGTAGCACCAACCAGTGCGATCACCAGCAGCCATATAAAGGTGGCTACCACATGGGGAATCCCCCACAGGCCATAGCCATTTTTCTTTTCCGGGCGTACCTTTCGCACACCGGGATCGTCCGCAGTCTCCGCCTTCTGCTTCTTTTCTTTCTTCTTCGGCTTTTCCTGCTCCGGCTGGGGAGGGATCACCTGCGTATCGGCGGTAACAGGCGTATAAAACTGAGTATCCTCCTGGGAGGGCGTTCCGGTGATCTTCCCGGCAGGGGCTTCCTCTGCGGTGGACCCCGTCTCCCCTGCTGAGATCAGGCTGTCCCAGTCCTCGGAAAGGATCTGCTCCAGCTCCAGGTCATCCGGGTGGGTCAATCCAGCAGCCTGCACTGCCAGTTCATCCGGCCCCAGCTCCTGAGGTGTCTGCCCCGCTCCAAGGATTTCATCCAGCCACTGATCGCCGGAATTGGGATCGATTTGCTTATTATCCATATGATTACCTCCTGTCAGCGGATCACGATCTGCTCCGCAACGGCTTTTGCTGCTTCCTCCGACCGAAGGGCAGCGATCAGTGCCAGTCCAAAGGGAACGGCGCATCCGGCAGATGTGCCGGTAACGAACTGACCATCCCGCACCGCAGCCTGATGGGGCACCATAATGGCACCGGCCATTTGCTCCTCACAGCCGGGATAGCAGGTGGCACGCCTGCCCTCCAATAAACCAAGCTTTGCCAAAATGGTGGGTGCGGCACAAATTGCAGCCAAAAGGCGGCCGTTTTCCGCCGCAAAAGTAATAGCAGAAATTGCCTCCTGACTGTCAGACAGGGAGCGGACACCTCCCAGGCCACCGGGCAAAATCAGCATTTCCATTTCGGTCAGCTTCATTTGAGACGGAAGAATATCCGCCTCTACCGGAATTGCGTGGCTTCCGCAGACAGTCTTTCCGCTGATGCCAACGGTCTGTACCGCAATACCGGCACGGCGCAGAAGATCCAGCGGCACCACAGCCTCTGTCTCCTCAAAGCCGGTGCCAAGCAGCAGATATACCATAATTATTCCTCCATACAGGCACGAACATTCCGATAAATCTCTTCGTGAATGTCCTCGATCGAACGCATAACGCCATCCTTGACACACTGAATTACCTTCCAGCCGTAAAACTCCGCAGCTGCGCGGCCGGTCTCCCGGCAGGTGGCAAGATAAGCCATATCCTTTTCGTGGATATCTGCCTTTGTGCCGGTATCCTGCTCCCGATGGCGCATAAGCTTTTCGGTAAAATCCGTGGGCACATCCAGGTAAAGGATCAGATCCGGCTGGGGCAGCCCCAGCTTATCATATTCATAATCGTACAGCCAGCTCCAAAAGGCCTTTCTGGCCTCCACAGGCTCCTTGGAACCCTGGT
>CAZTNP010000042.1:0-9125 GCA_964615545.1 uncultured Oscillospiraceae bacterium
CGGCTACCGCAACGAGTTTTTGACCGATACCCGGGGCGAGGGCATTATGTCCTCCGTGCTGGATAGCTACGCACCTATGAAGGGACAGATCGAGCGCCGCCTGACCGGCTCCCTGATCGCCTTTGAGACTGGCGAGGCCTGCTCCTACGGCCTGTTCAACGCCCAGGAACGTGGCAGCCTGTTTATCGGCGCCGGTACGCCGGTGTATGCCGGTATGGTGGTGGGCATTTGCAGCCGGAATGAGGATATGACGGTAAATGTCTGCAAGAAAAAACAGCTTACCAATATGCGTGCCGCCGGTTCCGATGAGGCACTGCGGCTCACCTCCCCCAAGATGTTCTCTCTGGAGCAATGCCTGGAATTTTTAGCGGATGACGAGCTTTTGGAGTGCACCCCCAAGAGCCTGCGGATCCGCAAACGCCAGCTGGATCACGCCATCCGTATGCGCGAGCTGATGAAGCGCCGCAACGAAGGCTGATGGAGAAGCACGTTCTCTCCGTGCAGGATCTTTCCTGCCTGGGGCGATGCAGCCTGACGGTGGCGTTGCCGGTGCTCAGTGTAATGGGTTGCCGGTGCTCCGTGCTGCCCACTGCCCTGCTCTCCACCCATACCGGCTTTCCTGACCCCCTGCGCCGCACATTGACCTCGGAATTGCTGCCCATTGCTGACCATTGGCAACGGATCGGTGCCCGGTTCGATGCCATCTCCGTGGGGTATCTTGCGGAGGCGGAACAGGTGACACCCATTTTGCAGCTGTTGGAGCGTTTTCCGGCGCTGACGGTGATCGACCCGGTTATGGGTGACCATGGGCAGCTCTATGGGGGCATCGCCCCGGCACAGATCGAGGAAAGAAAACGGCTGTGCGGCAAGGCGGATGTGCTGGTGCCCAATGTGACCGAGGCGGCAATGCTGACCGGGCTGGAATACCGGGAGCAGACGGGGCTTTCTTACCTGCGCCGCCTGATGCAGGGGCTGCAGGCACTGGGCTGCCAAAGGGCTGTGATCACCGGCACCGGAGAAACGCCGGATACCACCGGCTTTTACGCCTGGGACGGTACCGGGGAGTTGTTTTACCAAGCCCGGCTTTTGCCGGCGCAGACCCACGGCACCGGCGACCTGTTCGCCGCTGTGTTGACCGGCAGCCTGGTAAAGGGCAGAGACCTGTTTTCCAGTGCAAAGCTGGCCGCCGCTTTTGTGGAGCGGATTCTCTCCCAAGGCACCTCCTCCACGCCCCACGGCCCCCACTTTGAGCCCCACCTTTCCTGGCTTTCCCAGCAGGGATAAAGCCTGATACTCTCCGGCAAATCAGCCGTTTCAAAACCATACTTTCCTGAAAAGCAAAACAAATAAGCCGGAAAAATCCGACCAAAATCGGATTTTTCCGGCTTTTTAATAATTATAGAAGCAATCTCTCCTCCGGCAGGCGGCGATTACAGGAATGCTGTCAGGAGGGTGTATAAAAGGGGAATGGTCAGTACGCACAGGGTGTGGGAGATCATAGCCATAGAGGCGCCGGTGGCAGTGTCTCCGCCGTAGGCGGCGGGGAACACCACGGTGTTCAGCCCCAGGGGTGTGGCAAAGCCGAAAAGGCACAGTGTCAGTGCGGTGCGATCTGCGCCCAGTGCTTTCAGCAGCAGAAGAAAGGCAACCGGCAGCACCAGCAGCCGCAGAGCCGTGGCAATATATACCTTTTTATTGGACAGCAGCTCCCGGAGGCGGTAGTTGCCGATCACAAAGCCCGTCAGCACCATAGCGATGGGCCCCATACAGGCCCCCAGGCTGGACAGTGTGCCGGATACAAAATCCGGAAGCCGGGCACCCAGCCCGGTCAGCCCCAGCGCCGCCCCCAGCAGCACGGAGAGAAACACCGGATTGATCAGGCTTTTCAGCACGCTGCCGCCGCTGCTTTGCCGGGGGATCAGAATGGCAATGCCCCAGGTGTACACGCCGATATTCAGCGGCAGGGAGAACAGCATATAAGCATACAGCATTTCCTCCCCCAAAACAGCGGGGACGATGGCATTGCCCATAAAGGAGAAATTGGCAAAGGTCAGGGCATACTGATAGATCCGGCGGGTATAGCCCTTTTCCGCAAACAGCGGGCTGAGCAGATAGGCCAGCCCCATAGCCACGGCCACAGTCAGCAGACAGTAAAGGATCAGCCGGTACTGCTGTGCCAGAGAGGCACGGGTGCAATATTTGCAGAAGGTATGCAAAATCAGCGCCGGGCACAGCACATAGGTCTCCAGCCGGGACAGCACGGTGGCGGTATTTTCCGGACAGAGCTTCTTTTTGTTGAGCACGAAGCCGGTGATCATACAAAGCAGCAGCACCAGCATCGGCGACAGGGTGGCGAGAAAGACAGTGGTCATAGGCAAGCCCTCAGCAGCCCAGATAGCCGCAAAGCACTTTGAGGGTATTGTAGACCCCGTCAATGTGACTGCGCTCATAGCCGTGGCTGGCGTAAACGCCGGCACCGATCAGGCCGTGGCGCAGGTCAAAGCCTGCCCGCAGCGTGGCTTCCACATCGGAGCCGTAGTGGGGATAGACATCCACGGCGTAGTCCGCGCCGGTATCCTTTGCCGCCTGAATCAGCTTGCCCACCACCTGATAGCTGTAGGGGCCGCCGGAATCCTTGGCACAGATGGACACCTGCCGCTCTGTGCAGGAAAGTCCGCTGCCCACGCAGCCCATATCCACGGAGATCGCCTCCGTCACTCCGGCAGGCACGCTGCCGGAGCCGCCGTGACCCACTTCCTCGTATACCGTCACGTGGACATAGGTGCGGCGGGACAGGGTGATCTGCTGCTGAGAAAGATATTGGGCAAAGCCCAGCAGAATGCCCACGGAAAGCTTGTCGTCCAAAAAGCGGCTTTTCAGATAACCGGAGGCTGTCCGGCGGGTGCGGGGCTCAAAGCAGACGATATCCCCCACCTCAATGCCCAGTGCCCGGACATCGGCGGCACTTTTCACATCTTCGTCCAGCACCACCTCGGTGGTGGCAAAGCTGCGGCTCTCGGTTGCGTAGCTGCCGTTAACGTGGACGGAGGCATTGCAAAGCTGGAAGGTGCCCTCATACACCTGCCCGGCACGGGCGTAGACCCGGATGTTCTCCGCCTCGCCGTTGTTGGGGCTCATACCGCCAAGGGGCGTTACGGTCAGCCGGCCGTTGCCCTTGATCTCCGAGACCATAGCGCCCAGCGTATCGGTGTGGGCGGCCAGAAGAAGCGCGTTTTCTTTGTCGGTGCCCCCCAGGTCAACGAGCACACCGCCCTTGACGGTAAGCTCTGCGGAAAAGCCCAGCTTTTCAAAGGCCTCCTTTACCCAGCAGGCGGCACGATCAGTGAAGCCGGAGGGCGAGTCGATGGCCAAAAGGGCAGCGGCCTGCTCCCAGGCCCGGTCGGCGTAGCTGCGGTCTATCATAAAAATTCCTCCCATAATGTTGTCTTTTTCTCCCGCCGGAGCTTTCCCTCCGGAAAAAGGGATAAACAAAGCATAATGATTGTATTATACCACAGCTTTTTTAGAAAACAAGACGGTTTCCCGGCGGAAATCTGCTTGACGGAAGATTTATTCTATGCTACAATCTAAAATAAGTATGTAAAATGGTCAATTATCGGTATTATTATCAGTTTCAAGGAGGATCCTGTGCCATGGAGCGCACGAACGATATTAACATTATGCAGCTTCTCCGCGCGCTGCTTCAAAGAATATGGTTGATCATTCTCTGTGCTGTACTTCTGGGGGCTGCTGCTTACGGCTATACTGTCAAGTTTGTCCCCTCCACTTATCAGGCACGGATCAGCCTCTATGTCCACAGCAGCAATATGGGTGCTTCGGAAAACGGCGCCATTTCCTCCTCGGATCTGGTGACCTCCCAGCGCCTGGTCTCCACCTATATCAGCATTCTGAAAAGCGACCGGGTGCTGGATAAGGTATCCGAGGCCATTGATAACCGGCTTGGCGCCTCGGCCATCTCCGGTATGATCTCCGCTTCCTCTATGAATAACACAGAGGCCTTTGAGGTGACCGTTACCGCGCAGGATCCCAATCTGGCGGCAGACATTGCCAATGCCATTGCGGATGTGGCACCGGAAGAGATTTCCCGGATTATCGAGGGCGGCTCTACCAAGGTCATCGACTATGCCAAGGTCCCCGCTGCGCCCACCTCTCCGGATAAAAATCAGAACACGATGTACGGTATGCTCATCGGTGCGGTGCTGGCAGCCTGCGTGATCGTGATCCAGACACTGATGGATATCCGCATCAAGAGCGAGGAGGATCTGCAGCAGCTTTCCGATAAGCCTATTTTAGGTCTGATCCCGGATCTTGCCGTGGAAATCAAGGGCAAAGCCGGCTACAGCTATCAGTCTTATGCCTATCAGGCAGATCCCGCAGAGCATAAAAACGGAGGAAAGCAGGCATGAGCAGTCAGAAGAAAAAGAATAACGATCTGGAGCAGAGCTTTACCGCCCAGCGCCGCCTGCTTTTGAACAGCAACAGCAGCTTTTATGTGCAGGAGGCTTATAACACCCTGCGGACGAATATCCGCTTTGCCAACCCCGGTGAGGGCTGCAAGCGCCTTTGTCTGACCAGCAGTCTAGCCGGCGAGGGAAAAAGTACCACGGTCTTGAATTTGGCCATTTCCTTTGCGGAGAACGGCAGCCGGGTGCTGCTGATCGATGCGGATATGCGCCGCCCCAGCCTGGCACGGCTGCTGATCGAGCAGGCCAACCCCGGCCTTTCCAATGTGCTGGCCGGTCTGTGCGATGCCCAAAGTGCCGTTCATAAGGACATTAAGCCCAATCTGGATGTGATGTTCGCCGGCGAGATTCCCCCCAACCCCCTGGAGCTGCTGGGGCATCCCCGGATGGCCGCGCTGATCGAGGAAATGTCCGCCCTGTATGATGTGGTTCTGCTGGATACTCCTCCGGTGAGTATCGTCTCCGATGCCTGCGAGGTCGCCAATGTGACCGACGGCGTTTTGTTGCTGGTGCATCAGAACCAGACCGATAAGAATGCCGTTACCCGAAGCCTGAAGCAGCTGGAGCTTTCCAATTCCCGGCTGCTGGGCTTTGTTATGAATGGCGTGATGGAGGAAAACGGTAAGGGCTACCGGTACCGCTACCGTTATCGTTACCATTACGGATATGGCTATAAAAGCCGTGGCAAGTACCTGTACGAGTCCACGGAGAAAAAGGGAGGAAAATCCAAATGAAACGTAGTCCCGATTATTTGATCCGGCAGGTTGCCGGCCGCTATGTCCTGGCTCCTATGGGGGAGGCCGCAAAGCATTTTTCCGGTATGATCACTATGAATGAAACCGGAAAATTTCTGTGGGAGCTGCTGGAGCAGGAGCAAACTATGGAGTCCCTGACAAAAGCATTGTCTGAGGCCTATGGCGTAGCCCCCGAGCAAGCCGCCACGGATATTGATGCCTACTTAAACCCCTTAAAGCCCATCGGCGCAGTCATCGACTAACCTCCAAAAAATTCTCAAAAGACAGCCACCCAACCAGGATGGCTGTCTTTTTTAATAAAGTCCCTCCGGGACACATCCAGTGGCTCCCCCTGACGGGGGAGCTGGCAAAAATCTCTGATTTTTGACTGAGGGAGAGAGGTTGCCGGCAGGCAACCGTCACCGCCAAAGCGGTGACAAAAGGCAGTGCGTTCCTTGCATAGGTAAAACCAACCGGGAAATTGCCTTGAGCTTGTGATGCTGCAGGGTGCGGGGGAATGGTGGTGCCTTGGTGGGCTTGGCGGGGGTGAAAAATGTGGAATATATACAAAAAAACGGCAGAATGTTTGCCGGTAGCGTGTCGGTGTATGCTGGTGGAAAACAGAAAAAGGGAAAAATCCTCCACAAATTTATGAAATTGACTTGACACCGGGCAAACACTGCTTTATAATAGACTCCGTGGATAATATTACCTGTCCATATTCTATACTTATTACTAAAAGGAGAGAATTAACATGAAAGCCAAACGTTTCACCAAGTTGGTTGCATGGCTGCTGTGCGTGCTGATGATCGCCGCCTGCCTGCCTGCTGCCGCCCTCGCTGAGTATGAAAGCGACCTCGATCTGAACCCCCTCGCTTTGACTACCGGCGATAATGAAGTTACCGTTGCTTTTGCGGAGCAGGGTGCTGCCGCATCCTTCTCCGCAGCCCCCGGTATCTATGAAATTTCCCTCGCTCTTCCTGAGGGCTCTGATGCCGGTATGGCCTCTATGAAGGTCAATGGCACGGAGAAATGGGACGGCGAGCCTTTGAATGTCACCGTGGCAAACCCCAATGAGGTCATTGATATTACTGAGATTTATGTGTATGATGCTGATATCCAGTATACTACCGGAAAGGTCATCATCAATGTTGTCCTTCTTGTTGAAGGCAATGGCACAGCGGAGTACCCCTATGCCATCGGCGGCTCGGATGAAGATGGCACCCTGATCGAGACTGCCACCATCACTGTCCCCGCCGGTCAGACCGTTTACTACAGCAGCATTTACGCCGACTACACTATGACCATCTATGGCGAGAATGGCTTCGAAGTGGAGCAGGGCGGCGTTCAGTACGAAGATGAGAACGGCAAGGTCTCCATCGTCATCCCCGAGAGCGCAATGCAGGGCTCTCCCGCGCTGCTGTCCGTCACCAATAACACTGAGTCTGAGCAGACCTACGATGTGTACTACACCCTGGTGGAAACCGACACAACCGAGCGCCTGACCCTGGGCGTGGAAGCCACCCACAGCTTTATTGAGAATGACGAATACTATAGCTACAAGTACATCGCTGAGAAGGATGGCGAGCTGCTTATCCATATTTCCAGCACCACCGGTTGGCAGTTGGTTGTCAACGAGGAGGATATGTACTTTAGCGATACTGACAGTGAAAGTGTTCCCTTCAGCTACACCGTAGCCACAGGCGATGAAATTCTGATCACCGTGCTCACACAGGACGATGAAAATCCTTGGGGAGACCTTCCCGCCGGTGATGTCACCGTCAAGGTAGAGTACAAGGAAGAAGTCATCCTCCCCAGCGGCAATGCTGAGCTGAAGGTTGCAACGCATAGTCTTGTTTTGAACTCTGACTTGACTGTTAACTTCAAGGTTGCAAATGAAGTGTTTGACAACTATGAGAATGTCTATATGGTTTTCCAGATGGAAGGCGCAAATGGACTTGGCGAGAAGGTAATCATCACTGAGCATGCTAAAGACGGCGTTAGACAGTCTTTCTCCTTCAAGGGCGTTGCTCCGTATATGATGAAGGATACCATTCATGCTACACTGTATGGCACATATCAAGGTGTTGAGTATAGCTATGAAGAAGAATACCATGCAGCTGACTACTGCTACTTGATGCTGCAGCAGGGTGATTCCTACAAGAATTACAAGTATGTTGTTGTTGAACTGCTGAACTATGGTACTGCACACCAGTACTATGCGAACAATTACCGCGTAGATGAGTTCCTTATCAATGATGGACTGACTGAAGAGCAGAAGTCTACCTATGGTTATAGTGATCCGATCGAGCCGAAGAACAATAGAATCATCGGCTTGCGTAAGATTGACAATCCTACTGCCACGATTGCTGCTACCGGTTTGATGATTGACAATAAGGTAAATGTTCGTGTAACCATCACCTGTGACGATTTGACCGACGTAACGGTTCGCTTTGTCACTCCGGAAAAGACTGTGAGTGTTTCTGCTGAAAACTTTGTGAGTGTTTCCGGAAATAAGTACTATGTCTACTTTGATGGTATGGAGGCGAGAATGATGTCCCACTTGATCGAGATCACCGTTATGAGAAATGGTGTGGAAATTAGTAACACAGATCAGTTCAGCATCGAGACATATGTCAACTTGGCACAGGCTCAAACAACTGCAAGTATGCAGGCATTGAAGGCATTTACCTATGCAATGTACCGTTATGGTCTGACCGCCGCTAAGTATCTGTAAGATATAATCATAAGGCTGGGAATAGCGGCCTGAAAATTGACGGAGGATTCCAGAAATGGAATCCTCCGTTCGTTTATAGGTACTATGTCAAAAGTTAGGATGGAGGTAATATTAGAAACATAATTTTAGGTTAAACTGTAGTGTGAACTTTAGCTTTGTTTTTTTGCAGATAAATCATACACTCCAGTATAGCTATCGTTATGATAAAATGCAGGCAGCTTACTTGCCACCCGCATTTTATGAAATTTGAGCCAATAATAGCACCCGGAACGGCTGCTAAAATAGGCTATTAGGAAGGTTTCAAGCGTGGCGATAATAAACATTGATATACTATGATTCCTTACATTTTTGAACAGAATCAAATGCGAATATGGAAAAGAATATAAAAAGTTGTGGTGTCAGATAAACAACCTGACACCACAACTTGCTAAGTAATAACGGATTAATAAAACGATAATCCTGAGCCAAACTCTAATACAAGAGAATTAGAGATCGGGCAGCTCGGAAGGATTACGAGTTTCCTCGGGGGTGCTAACCTGAGCAGCATAAGCCAGGCCCTTCAGAACATTTGCTACGGGTGCTTCGTACATGAGAGTGTTCCTCCTTTTCGTTAGAATACAAATCAGCAATATGCCAATCTGTTCAATTTACGTTCTTATTATAGACCCCTGTGCCGGTTATGTCAAGCAGAAAAATCACATAAAGTTAATATTTGTTAGAGATTTATCGACATTTTTTTCCGCAGTTTTTCCCCGCCAAAAATTCCATATCATATAATTCAAAGAAAAAAATTACAAGCTTCCCCAATAACCAAAAGCAAGCCAACAGTGTATGCACCCGCATAATATATATCCCGTGCACCCCAGTCAACGCTCCCAATCGCCCCTCCGGGACACCACCAGTGGTTCCCAGCCTTGCCTTGGGGCATTATACGGTGCAGACAGCTTCGTCTCTGTGTCCTTGCGAGGCCGTGAAGCGGCCGTGGCAATCCCCCGGATGGTTCCACCGCACCCAAATTTCAAATCATCGGCGAAGCCGATACCACCAGTGGCTCCCCCTGACGGGGGAGCTGGCAAAAATCTCTGATTTTTGACTGAGGGAGAGAACATTTTAATTCATCGGCGTAAGCCGATACCACCAGTGCCTTCCTCTGACGAGGAAGGTGTCAGC
>CAZTNP010000043.1:0-8736 GCA_964615545.1 uncultured Oscillospiraceae bacterium
TTGACTGGACAAAGGGAAATAAATTCTCTACATATGCCACGTGGTGGATCCGTCAGGCCATCACCCGTGCCATTGCCGATCAGGCGCGCACCATCCGTGTGCCGGTGCATATGGTAGAGGTGATCAACAAGGCCACCCGGTGCAACCGGAAGCTGGTGCAGGAGCTGGGACGGGAGCCCACAGTGGAGGAGATCGCCGCAGAGCTGAATCTGCCGGTGGAAAAGATCATCGAGGCCAACCGCACCGCTGCGGATACCCTGAGCCTGGATACCCCGGTGGGTGACGAGGAGGATACCTCCATCGGCTCCTTTGTGGAGGATGAGCGTACCCCCGGCCCGGCGGATGCCACCTCCAATGCCCTGCTGGCAGAGGCACTGAAGGAAATTCTGGACACCCTGACCGAGCGGGAAGCAGAGGTTCTGCGGATGCGCTTCGGTATGTACGACGGCCGCACCCATACGCTGGAGGAGGTTGGCCAAAGCTTCGGCGTGACCCGTGAACGGATCCGGCAAATCGAAAACAAAGCCATTCGCAAGCTCCGTCACCCCAGCCGTGCCAAAAAAATCAAGGATTTCTACTGCTGAAAGCCTTTCATAAAAAGCACTGCCGCTTACGATGCTCAAGATCGTAAGCGGCAGTGCTTATTTGGCTCAGCTGAGCTTGTTTTCGTAGGTGGGGACATCGCCGACCTCGCCAATTTCAAATTCAATATCCAAAATGGCACGGGCGATACTGGTCAGGGAGGTGCCGTGACCGGCCTTTTCGCCGTAAATGGCGATGGCGATCTGGGGGTCATCCGCCGGGGCGTAGCACACAAAGGCGCCGTTATCGGAGGTGCCGTAGCCGCCGCCGTGCTGGGCCGTACCGGTCTTGCCGGCGACCTTGATGGGGTAATTGGCAAAATCCCAGTAGGCCGTACCGCCACTTTCCCCGGTAACCATCTGCATACCGGTGCTGTAGGCATAATAGGCATCCTCGGAGATATTCAGGATGCTGGCAATGGAGGATTCCTTCTCCAGCACAAGGGTGCGGTAGTCCGCCGAGACCACACGGTTCAGGAAGGTGGCGTTATAGCGGGTACCCTTCATCGCCAGTGCGCCGGTATAGACCGCAAGCTGGATGGGGGTGAACAGGTTGTCGGACTGGCCGATGGAGGCAGCGATCTGGTCGCCCTTTGACCATACGGCCGCATCGCCGGTATACAGGTTTGCCTTCGTTTCCGCATTGGCACGGCTGCCGGTGTACTCAAACAGCTCAATGCCGGTATGCTCGCCCAGACCCAGCGCTTTGGCGGTGGAGTCGATGGCGTTCAGGCTCATCCGGTCAGCAAGCTCGTAGAAGAAGTAGTTGCACGACACCTTCAGCGCCTGTGCCGCATTGATGGTGCCGTGGGAGCCGCCGTAGTTGGTATAGGCCAGGCAGGTGGGGGTGTAGCCCGGATATTTCTTGAAGATACCCGCATCGTAGATGGTGGTGCCGGAATTGATGGTTCCGGAGTCGATGCCGGCCACCACCATATTCATCTTATAGGTGGATCCGGGGGGATAGGTGCCCAGCAGTGCCCGGTTGAAGGTGGGGAGCAGGGGATCCTTGATCAGAGCATCATAATCCTCGAAGAAGCTGGAAAGATCGTAGGTGGGATAGCTGGCGCACACCCGTACTGCCCCGGTGCGGGGATCCACGGCCACCGTTGCCATTCCCTCGATGTCCGAGCCGTCGCCGCCGGCAGCGATCAGATCAGCCGCCACCTGCGCCATTTTTTCCTCCGCAGCCCGCTGCAGATTGATATCAATGGTCAGCTCCACATTGGAGCCGGCCTTTGGCTCCTTGATCCAGACGGAGGAGATCAGGGTGCCGTCTGCGGCCACGGTGTCCTCCCGCAGGCCGTCCACGCCGTGGAGATATTCCTCAAAGGCCGCCTCCAGACCGGACTGGCCGATCTTGGTATCCATTTCGTAGCCGTCAATATTCTGGTAGTATTCCCACTGCTCCGGGCTCATAGCACCCACGTGCCCCAAAATATGGGCAGCGCAGTCGGTGTAATACTCCCGGATGGAGGTAGCCTCCACCCGCATACCCGGCACATTCAGCTCCACCACGGCGGAGAGTGCCTCGTCACTGGCATCGCTGATGAATTCATACACCGGCAGGCTGGAAACGCAGTTTCGCAGCACTACCTCATACACCAGCCCGATCACCAGCCGGGCCTCCTCATCCGTCCAGCTTTCCGGCAGCTCATACCGGTTGCGCAGATTGGTGATCAGCAGCGGGGCGGTGATATCCGAGTCGATGGAGTATTTGGCAAGGAATTTCTGGAAATATCCCTGCTGCGCCGAGCTCATCTGATCCAATGTGTAGGTAAAGGGGCGCTCCTTGGATATGGGGAAGGATTCGTTATATTCGATCCCGGCCTCCTGGCAACGCTTGGCCAGCCGGTACAGGTGCTCATAGGTGCCGTTGGCACTGAGCAGCACATAGTGGTTCAGCGACAGCTTGTAGCCGGCACGGTTTCCCACCAGCACGGTGCCGTTGGTGTCCAGCAGCTCCCCACGGGAAGCGGTCACGGTGGTCCAGGTGGTAAAGGTGGTAGAGTTGTCGGCCTGTCCGCCGGTCTGTATGATCTGAAGATCATACAGGTGGAACAGGTACGCCAGCACCACCAGCGCAAAGATCGCCAGCAGGATCCGTCCACGGAATCTGGTCACTCTTTCCATGTTTTTCCTCCGATCTTTTCAATGGACAGGGCAATGGGATAAAGAATGGGCGCGGCAAGCATAGACAGGGTGGCGGTGAGGAGGAAGCCCCCCAGCCGCTGGGGAATGGTCAGTCCCAAAAACAGCCCCATAAAAAATTGCAGCAGCTCATAAAGATACATACCTAAGGCCGTGCACAGCAGTGCCGCACTCAGACCCTTTTGCAGATAGGCCTGCCGGAGAATGGTCACGCCGATGGCAAGGGCGGTGAGAAACAGCAGGCAATAGGCACCGGCCGCGGTGCCGGAGAACCGATAAAACAGGGAGGCGATCAGGGCGAAAATACTGCCGGTCTCCGAGCCCTCCAGAATGCAGATCATAAAAATGCCCACAGGCACCAGCTCCGTGGTGGCGCCAAACAGCCGCAGCCGGCACAGCACCACATCCTGCAGCAGGGACAGCACCAGCAGCAGCAGCGCGTACAGCGACCACTTCAGCAGACCCAGCCGCTGCTTGTGTGTCAGGTACAGCTTGCTCCAAAAGCCGGAGTAGGGGCGATCCGAGCGAAATTCCTTTGCCATAGCCGTCACCCTGCGTTATAATCCGTGACCACAAACACCTGTTCCAGGGAGCTGATGTCCGCAGCCGGCTCCAAAAGGGCGAATTTGGCAACGCCGGTATCGTCGAAGCCTGCATCGATCACATAGCCCAGAATCAGATTCCGGGGATAGACTGTGGAACCGGTGGTCACCACCTGATCGTGAATGTGGATGGTGGCGGCACTGGGCAGATAGTTCATCCGCAGCTTATCCGGGCTTTCCGAGGAGTAGCCGCCCTTGACCATACCGTTGTAGCCGGAGCCGGAAATGGTGGCACTGATCTCAATGGAGGAGTCCAGCACGGTTTTGATCACCGCGTAATTGGAGCCTACCTCGCTGACAAGCCCCACCAGCTCGCCGGTGGCGGTGACGGCACACATATCCTTTTCAATGCCGGCATTGGCACCCCGGTTGATGGTGATGGTGTTGCTCCAGTCGTTGGAGCTCCAGGCAATGATATAGCCGTCTACAAAAGCGTACTGTTCATCGCTTTCCGAAAGGTTCAGCAGCGCACGAAGCTGCTCATTCTCCCGGACAATGGCATCGGCCTTCCGGGCGTTATCCTGAATTTCCGCAAGCTGCTGCCGCAGCCGCTCGTTTTCCGCAACCAGGGACTCATAGCGGAAAAGATAGTCATACAGCCTTTCCGCCTGATCGGTCAGGTGGGTAACACCGGCACGCAGAGGGGTCAGGATCCCCTGCACCGCCATATCCGGCAGGCTCCGGCCGGTCAGGCCACTGATCAGCGCCAGCACCACAGCCAGCAGCAGCGCTGCCACCAGCACCACCCGGATCCGGGTCGAGAAGAAATGCTTCATAATCTGTCCTCCATCAGCTCCGGGACCGTCTGCCGCAGCACCTGTACCAGCCGGCACATAGGCAGTCCCATCACATTGTAATAATCTCCGTTCAGCTTTTGGGCAAACAGTGCGCCGCCGCCCTGAATGCCGTAAGCCCCTGCCTTGTCCATAGGCTCGCCGGAACGGACATAGCGGTCGATCTCCTGCCGGGAAAGCGGGCGGAAGGTGACCTCCGTGATCTCCGTGCAGGTGTGGCAGCGGTCGCCGTAAAGCACGGTCAGGCCGGTCATGACCTGATGGGTGCGGCCGGAAAGCAATTGCAGCATTTCCCGTGCCTGCTGCGGATCCCGGGGCTTGCCCAGCACCCGGTCATCGCAGACCACCACCGTGTCGGCGGCAATGATCACGCTGCCCGGCTCCCCGCCGATGGCATCTGCCTTCCGGCGGCTCACCTGTGCCACCTGCTCAGCCGGAGAAAGCCCCGGCTCCGGGGTTTCGTCTGCCTGAGAGACCTGAACCGAGAAGGGCAGGCCAAGCAGCTGCAAAAGTGCCTGCCGCCGGGGCGACTGAGAGGCAAGGATCAAATGGATATCGGTCATAGTATCGTCCTTTGCGTAAATGAATTATTCCACGCCCCGCAGGTAGAGACCACGGGTGCAGGCACCGGGGTCGAAGGGGCGGGGCTGGCGGGTGTCGGAAAGGATCCGATCCACCTCCCGGGGATTTTCTGTGGTGAAAACGATCCGGGTCGCCCAAAGTCCCAGCCGTGCCAGCTCCTCCTGCCGGTCCAGCCAGCTGAGCTTTTTGCCGTTGAGCAGCACACTGCGGCAGGAATTGCCGTCCCGGATCACCGGGAATTCCGCACCAGTCTTGTCCGTCAGCCGGGTTTGGTTCAGGTGGCAGGTGCATTGGCCTGTCCGCCCACGGATCAGGCAGTTTTCCGTCACCATCAGGGGCAGGCGACCGTAGCAGAGCAATTCGCAGGGCACCGCCTTGCTGATATCCCGGATCTGGGGAAGAGTCATTTCGAAGCTCAGGCAGGCTGAGCGTATATCCAGCGCCCGCAGCCCGTTCACCGCGCCGGAGTTGTACAGGTTCAGGCCAAAGTCGCCCCGGACGGCCATACCGGCCTCCTGTGCCGGGATCACCAGCCCCAGATTGCCCACCAGCACCTCTTCGATGCCCAAAAGCTTCAAGGTCTGCAGGCTTTTGATCAGCCGGGGAAGCTGCCCGTCGTGAACGATCCGGGGCAGCACGGCGCATACCCGCACATACCGGCAAAGGTCCCGGCAAAGGTCCGGATCCTCATCCAGAATATGTACCGGCACATACAGCACCGCCGGCCGGAATTTCAGCAGTGCAACGGTGATCTGCTCCCGGGAGGTGACCTGTACCGTCCATTCCGGCTTTTTTCGCTGACCGGGCAGCGGCGGATCCTTCCGGGGTCTGCCCAAAGCGGGAGCTTCCCGCCGTGCCCGCCTGGCAGTGAGCATACTCAGTGCCTCCCGGCGCAGGGCGTTGACCGTGGCGGCAGGCAGTGTGGTGCCGGGCTGCACATAGGTCTTGATCTGCGTACAATAGTAGGGCGTGCCGCCGGTTTTGGAAAGGCGGTCGGAAAGAGCATCGTCAGTCAGTGCCACAGCCCGAGCTTCCTCTGCTCCATCGCCGCTGACGGTGCAAACCGTGCCGTCTGTGTCACGAACCGTCAGCCGGCAGCCCTCCCGGCGTACCTCCATCTCCATCGTCACCGGCACCAGCGGTGCCTCCGTGGTCTCATAGCTTTGCCGCATCTGCCGCAGCCAGGCCTTGTTTTCGGCTTCCTCTTCCCGGATGCCGAACATATTCTGCCCGGTCCGCCCCTGATAATAGCCATCGGTAAAGCCCTGACGGTTGAAGGCGGTGTGGAGCTGCTCCAGCATTGGCCGGGTCACACGGTTTTCCCTGGCTGCCTGGGCATAGACCTGGGTCACGGCGGCCACATATTCCGCCCGCTTCATCCGGCCCTCGAGCTTGACAGAGGCCACGCCCATAGCTTCCAGCTCCTGCAGATAGGATACCAGGCAGTTGTCCTTCAGGCTCAGGGGATGACTGTTCTGCCAGCGGCCGTAGCCATAGCTCTGGCGGCAAGGCTGAACACATCGGCCACGGTTTCCTGACCGGCCGCCGATGGCAGCGGACAGATAGCACTGGCCGGAATAGCCCATACACAGGGCGCCGTGGACAAATACTTCAATTTCAATGGGAGAATTCTGGCAGATAAACCGGATCTCCTCCCGGCTCAACTCCCGGCTCAGCACCACCCGGCTCAAGCCCCAGGCGGCGCAAAGCCGTACCCCGGGCAGCGAATGGATCGTCATTTGGGTGGAGCCGTGAATGGGAATATGGGGCGCAATGGCCTTGCACTGGCGGATAATGCCCAGATCCTGAACGATAAACGCATCCACGCCGCTGAGCGCCGCGTGGCGGATCAGCTTGCAAAGCTCCGGCATTTCCCGGTCGGATACCAGCGTGTTCAGGGTCAAATGTACTGCTACGCCCCGGATATGGCAGTACTTGACCGCTTCGGTCAGTGCCTCCGGTGTGAAATTTTTCGCGCTTTGGCGGGCATTGAACATACCGCAGCCCAGATATACCGCATTGGCGCCGTTTTGCACCGCAGCACGCAGAGCCTCCATCGAGCCTGCCGGAGACAAAATTTCCAACATACTTGCTTCTCCAATCTATCATCATCCCATAGCCGGGAACCAATCCTTCAAAGAGAGGGCATACTCCCTCAAATTACAGTTACATATTATTATATCACACCTTCCTCCGGACTTCTACCCCGTTTTCTCAAAATTTACAATTTTACTCCGGGGAAAAATCCGGCTTCCTTGACTATTGGGGACGAATCGTGTATAATGCTTGACAACAAGGAAGCCCGGAGAATTCTTGTGGAAGAAGGGCTCCCTGAAAAAGAAAGAGGTTCCGTCGCTGACAAATGCAGCCGGCGGGAAAGGATTATTTATGCTGCGTGGTTTTCTCCACAGCACAGCCAGCTCCCTACACTGTATGCGGCACCGCCGCTTTTGGAGTCTGAACGGCTTTCTGGATTCTCCCTGGTTCGTTATGCTGCTCTGCGCACTGACCGTCCTCGGCAATGCCCTGCAGATAGAGCTGGTGATCTATACGCTGTTTGTGCTGTTCGGTATTTATATCTGCCTGTTCGGCTGGGATCTGCTTCCGCTGATGAGCGTGATTGTCCAGTGCTATCTGCTGCCCAGCCCGGCCAATAATCCGGGGTGTAACCGCACCTCCATTTTCTATCCGGAAAACGGCGGGATCTACCTGATCTGCCTGATCGTCCTGCTGGCGATCAGCCTGATCTACCGGCTGGTGACCGATCCCCATTTCGGCGGCCGGCGCTTTTTGCACTGCATTCGGCGGCTCCTGCCCGGTATTTTTGTGCTGGGCATCGGCTATATGCTGGCCGGCGCCTTCAGCGGCCGGTACTATGAAAACGGGCTGAACAATCTGATGTTTGCCCTGCTGCAGACAGTCTCCATCGGCCTGCCCTACTGGATCTTCTCCGGGGCGGTCAAGTGGAAACGCACCCGCAGTGACTATCTGTCCTGGGTGGGGCTGGGTGCCGGGCTGACCGTATGCTGTGAGCTGATTGTTGTGTATGTGACGCAGCACGTGATCGTAAACGGTGCTATCGTCTCCGGCCGTATATTCACCGGCTGGGGCAACGCCAACAATATGGGCTGCATCATTGCTATGATGATCCCCTTTGCGGTGGATCTGTCTCACCGGCTGAAATTCGGCTGGATCTACAGCATTTTGGGCATCCTGATGATCGCCTTTACCTTCCTGACCTGCTCCCGTACCTCCATCGGTGCGGCAGTGCTGATCTATGTGGTGTCTATGGCGCTGGCCATCCGGGATCCCCGGCGGCGGACAGAGCTGCTGATCGCCAACGGCGTGGCACTGGCGCTGATTGTCGGCTCCGGGCTTTTCCATAATGCGGTGGAAAAGCTGTTTTCCGACCTGATCCAACGGGGGCTGGATCCCCGGCTGCGGGATATCATCTATGTGGACGGCCTGAAAACCTTTTTGGCGCATCCCATTTTTGGAGATACCTTCTATCCGAATACCGATTCCATCTTCCAGTGGGCGACCATTCCCGGCTTCCGGGAGCTGATCCCCGGCCGCTGGCACAATACGGTCATCCAGCTTCTGGCAAGCTGCGGCCTGGTGGGAATGGGCTGCTACAGCTTCCACCGGCTTCAGACACTTCGCCTGTTTTGGGAACGGCGCCGCACGGATGTGACCTTTATCGGCCTGAGCCTGCTGGCAATGCTGCTTATGAGCCTTCTGGACTGCCACTTCTTCAATGTCGGCCCCGTCCTCTTCTATTCCATGGCCCTGTCCTTCGCAGAAAAAGTCAACCCCGCAAGATAACAAACAACGACGGTTTTCCCGGAAAAGCCGTCGTTTTCGTTTTCGTTTGGCGAAGAAAGTTGTGGTATCCATTTGTCAAATGCTTGACAAATGGATGGTGGGAGAGTATAATCTTTCGTGGAAATGGGCTTGTAGCGCAGCTGGGAGCGCACCACATTCGCATTGTGGGGGTCGGGAGTTCGAATCTCCTCAAGTCCACCA
>CAZTNP010000044.1:0-8353 GCA_964615545.1 uncultured Oscillospiraceae bacterium
GCTCGTCGATGCCCTTTCCGTTCTTGGCGGAGATGGGGCAAATCACCGTATCGCCGCCCCAATCCTCGGTGATCAGGTCGTACTTGGTAAGCTGCTCTTTTATCTTATCGGGATTGGCGGTGGGCTTATCCATCTTGTTGATGGCAACGATGATGGGAACCTCCGCCGCCTTGGCGTGGTTGATAGACTCCACGGTCTGAGGCATAATGCCGTCGTCCGCCGCCACCACCAAAATGGCAATGTCCGTGCTCTTTGCGCCACGGGCACGCATAGAAGTAAAGGCCGCGTGGCCGGGGGTATCCAAAAATGTGACCATATTGCCGTTCACATCCACGGTGTAAGCACCGATGTGCTGGGTAATGCCGCCGGCCTCGCCGGAGGTCACATTGGTCTTGCGGATGGCATCCAGCAGGCTGGTCTTGCCGTGGTCAACGTGACCCATAACCACCACAACGGGGGCACGGTTCTGCAGTTCCTCTGCCGCATCCACGTGGTCATCAATGATCCGCTCCTCAATGGTAACGGTGATCTCCTTTTCCACCTTGCAGCCCATTTCCACGGCCACATACTCCGCGGTGTCAAAGTCGATGGTCTGATTGATACCGGCCATTACGCCGTTCTTCATCAGGCACTTAATGACCTCACCGGCAGTTTTCTTCATCCGGGAAGCCAACTCGCCCACGGTGATCTCCTCAGGGATCTTCACCGTGACGGGTGCCTTGCGGGCAACCTCCATCTGCAGCCGGCGCAGCTTCTCCTGCTCCTCGTTGCGTGCCTTGTTGCCCTTGAACTTATTGTCCTTCTTGTTCTGCTGCTGACCCTTCTTGCCGCCAATACGCTGCTTGCCGCCGGAAACATTCTGCATCCGCTCGGACACCAGATCGTCCACCCGGTCGTCAAAGCGGGCAGAGTTGACCTGTACGGCAGAGGTATCCACCACCCGGCGTTCCCGCTTGCGCTCCGGCTCGGCCTGCTTTGCAGGCTTCTCCTGCCGGGGAGCAGGCTTTTCTGCGGGCTTTTCCGCCGGCTTCTGCTTCTTTTCGGCAGACTTTTCCGCCGGCTTTTTGGCTGCGGAGCCGGCATCCTCCCGGGCTTCCTTCGCCGCCTTGGGCGCAGGCTCCGCCTTGGGGCTTTCCGGTGCCTTGGGGGCCACGGCAAAGACCTGCTCCAGGGAGCTGATCTGATTCTTTTGGGTCATATAGTCAAACACCACATCCAGCTCCTCCTCGGTGAGGATCTTGGTGTTGGACTTTGGCTTTTCAAAATAGGTACCGATCACATCCGCGATCACCTTCGGTGCCACGGCGAAATCATCGGCCACATCCTTGATTCGATACTTCACTAAACTCATATACGACGCACCTCCAATAGTCATTTCTCCTTACGGGCAAAACGACCCTTTTTCACATTCTTCTCATGGGCCCGGGCTTCCGCCTGACGGGACTGCACGCGTGTTGTCCGGATCTGCAGGCTTTTCAGCGCGCTTTCATACCGGCTTTGCTCCGGAAGCGCCTTCAAAAACGCCAGTGCCATTGCCGGATCGGTAATGGCGGCCAGTGCCAGCTCCTGCCGGCCGACGGCCTGCCCCAGCAAAGCCTTGGAAAAGGGGATCCTCACGCACTGCTGATCGGTACCGGACACAAAGCTTTTGGCTCTGCGCACCGTATGGTCGGAGGCATCCTCCGCCACCACCACCAGCCGGGCTCTTTGGGCTCTGGCTGCGGCACCCACCGGCTCCTCGCCCAGCTCGATCCGGCCGGCCTTGCGGGCAAGGGATAAATAATTCAGCGCCTTATCCACAGGTGTACCCCTCCAATTCCTTTTCCAGGCGGTCATACACCTGCTCCGGGATCTCCGTCTCCAGGCTGCGCTCCAGTGCCTTTGCCCGGCGTGCCTTTTGCAGGCATTCCGCTTTCGGGCAGATGTATGCGCCCCGGCCGTTCAGCTTCCCGGAAAAATCCAGGCTGACGGTTCCGTCTGTCCCACGCACCACCCGGAGCATTTCCCGCTTGGGCTTGCGTTCCCGGCAGCCCATACACTGCCGCTGAGGGATCTTCTTCTGCACGGTGTTTCCCTCCTTAAATCCTGTCAGATTTATTCTTCGGCCTGGCTTTCAGGCTTAATGTCGATCTTATAGCCGGTCAGGCGGGCAGCCAGACGGGCGTTCTGACCCTCCTTGCCGATGGCAAGACTGAGCTGATCATCGGGCACGATGACCCGGCAGGCCTTCTGGCCGGGGATCAGGGTCACGCTGACCACATCGGAGGGGCTCAGTGCAGCACGGACATACTCGCAGGGGTCCTCGCTCCATACCACGATATCGATCTTTTCGCCGTGGAGCTCCTCCACGACTGCCGCCACACGGCCGCCCCGGGGGCCAACGCAGGTACCCACGGGATCAATGCCCTCCACAGCGGCACGGACAGCGATCTTGCTTCTGGAGCCGGCTTCCCGGGCAATATTGCGGATCTCCACAGAGCCCTCGGCAATTTCCGGTGTCTCCAGCTCAAACAGCCGGCGCACCACATTGGGATGGGTGCGGGATACGCGCACCATCGGGCCACGGTTGGCACGGTGCACCTCCAGCACATACACCCGGATCAGGTCGCCGGGAGCATAGGTCTCGCCGGGGATCTGCTCATCCACACGCAGCACGGCATCGTGCTGCTCGCTGCCCTGGCCGATACGGACAAACACATCGCCCTCCGGCTCCACACGCAGCACCGTGCCGGTAAGCAGCTCGTTGGACTTGGAGGAATAGCTATCGAACACAATGCCCCGCTCTGCCTCCCGGATACCCTGAATGACCACCTGCTTGGCAGTCTGTGCGGCGATCCGTCCGAACTTCTGAAAATCAATGGGAAGCTGCACGCTGTCGCCGGGCTGGGCATTGGGCTCCAGCTTTTGAGCGGCATCGATATGGATCTGCATAGCAGGATCCTCCACTTCCTCCACAACGGTCTTTACGATATACATAAAAAGACCCTTTTCGCTCAGGTCTACCACAACATTCTCGCTGTCACGGTCGCCCTCCTGATCCTTGCGGTATGCATTGGTCAGTGCCTGCTTCAGGCGTTCGACCATGTAATCCACCGGGATTCCCTTGAGCTTTTCCAGCTCACGCAGGCTGGAGAAAATCTCTGCGCCGATATCCACCTTGGGTGCTTCGGTCTTTTTGGCTCTTGCCATTTGTCTAATTCCTCCTTAAAATTCTACACGCAGGCGACAAAGTGCCACCTGGGATTTTTCAAACCGGACGGTTTCCTTTCCCGCTTCCAGCGTGATCCGGCCATCCTCGTACCCCCGCAGAATGCCGGGGATCTCCTTTTGGCCGTTGACCGGACGGTAAAGCTTTACAAGCACGGGACTTCCCATAAAGCGCTCAAAATCCGACGGCCGCTTCAGTGCCCGCTCCAGACCTGCGGAGCAGACCTCAAAATGATAGCTTTCCGCAATAGGATCCTTTTCATCCAGGATCGGGTCAAGGGCACGGGCGACCGCTTCGCAGTCGTCAATGCAGACGCCGCCTTCCTTGTCGATGTACACCCGCAGGAAACGCTCGGAGCCCTCACGGACATACTCCACATCCCACAATGTACATCCCTTTTCCTCCACAACGGGGCGGCTGAATTGGGAGACAAGCTCAGTTACCTTCAAAAAATCGCCTCTTTCAGTACGAAAGAGAGGGGCGAACCCCTCTCTTTCATCGTCAATACTTATCGTCTGTATTATAGCACCGCTTTTTCCGATTTGCAAGAGGTTTTCCGGGTATTTTTTCGATATTTTCCCATTTTTTCTTTCAAGCAAAGGATTTTACAGCTTTTTCAGGGGCAAGCCCTGCACATATTTATGATCCCAGTCATCGTCAAACAAGCCGGAGGTGGGGCTTCCCAGTGCCAAATCCCGGGAAAGCTCCTCCAGCATTTCCGCAGGCTCCAGGCATTCCAGGTAAAATTCCGGCAGCGCCTCGCCGCCCATCCGGGCGCCCAGCACGGCACCGGTCAGACAGCCCACCGCTGCGCTTCTTCCCGAGTGATTGACCGCCAAAATCATAGCGCCGTCAAAATCCTCCGTGCTTTGCAGCGTGGCAAACACCGTTCCGCACAGACATTGCCGGGCATTGTCGCAGCCAAGCTCCTCCATAACCGCCCGGGAATCCGCCTGCTCCCGCTGCCCCATAGCCAGCGCCCGGCGCAGTGCCTCCGCCAGAGGCTGTACCTGCTCAAAGCGGCCGGAAAATGCAGCTTCCAGCTGCCCGATGGCGTTCTCCCACTGCTGTGCCAGGGAAATTTCCGGCTCAGCCAAAATGCCGGAAATGCAGGCAGCGAGCACGCTGCCGCAGAGAAATGCCTCTGCATCACCGTGGGTCAGTGCCACGGTCTGGGCGCCAAGCTGAGGTGCCAGTTCCCGGGGCAGTCCTCTGCCGCCGCAGGCCAGCCCCACTGCCACCGCGGCAGGAAGACCGCCGGGCGTGGCTGCCCGGTTTTGCGGCTTTTCCGGTGTACCCGGCGTATCCAGTCGCAGTGCATCCAGCATACGGCTGTCCTTGCAGCGACGAACACGCATTTGCGGCAGCTTTGCCACCCAGCACCAGGAACGCTCCGGGTCCCGTGGGAAATGCTGCGCCCGTGCCCACTCTCTCAGGGCAAGGTTGATATAGCCCGCCGTCAGCTCCGGCTTTCCCCGGGTGATGCTCAGCAGCAGACCGTTGGCGGCATAGGCTGCCACCTGGGTATAAGAGGAGCCCGCCGCACAGCCATTGACCATATCATAGCCCAAAAGACCGTTGGGGCCATAATCCTCCCGGATCTCCTGCCACGACCGCTCATCCACAATGTAGCCCATAGCATCTCCCACCGCAAGCCCTAAAAGGCACCCCCGGCAGGCAGATATCCGCTGTTCCATCCCCTCACCTCCAATTTTTACCGTTTTTTCTCTATTATATCGGCTTTTCCCCCAAATATCAACACACTTTTTTCACATCCCCCCTCCCTTTTCTCTGTAAATCAAAGGAGAGCGCACCGGGGTGGGTGGGCTCTCCTGTTTTTGTTATTGGGCGTGGAGCTTCAGTAGCTCATAGGTTGGGCGGTAGCCGGTTTTTTGGTCTTTGACCCAGGCATCGGGGACCTCCCACAGGTGGGGGCTGACACCATAGCGGCTGCTTGCATCCACCCAGTGATGGGGACCCAGTAGGTTGCGGTTACTGATCACATAGTCGATCCGCACATCGTTTTCCCCGGGGTGGAGATATTTCTCGATCTCCACCGTCCGGTTAAGCAGGAGCTTGCCTGCCATACGGTCATTGATATACACCGTTGCACACTGGAAGGTGCCCGGAACACGCAGATGGGTCGTCCCCTCCGGGAAATGTACCCTCTGGCGGACGGTCAGGGTGCCCCGGAAGAAGGGAAAGCCCTGGCAGACCGGCTCTGTCACAGTCGTGGGTGCCCGGCCGATATAAAAATCCCCGCCGAAGGTATAAATGCCGTCATCTCCGAAGAGCTGATGGGAATACACGCCAAATTTACCCCGGAGATAGACCGGCTCCAGTTCCGAATCGTACACAATACAGTTGCGTAGGCTTTCGGTCACATTCTCGCCAAAGAGGGCAAAATACACCTGCTCATCCTGATGCCAGTTGACCCGAACTGTGTAGTCATTGATACCGGTGTGCAGCAACGGTGCTGGATTTGCCCGCCAGGTATGCTCCTCCAGCCGGCCGACGGGCTGCATTTCCACCGGCGTGCCGTTAAACCACTGCTGCCCCACAGAGCTGTGCTTTTCCAGCAGTGTCTCATCCAGGAAATGATAGTTGATACCGTTTTCCGAAAGTCTCCGGCAATCCTGCCGAAGCAGGGTATCGAGCTGCCCAATGGCAAAATCCGCTTCCTCCCGCTTATAGTCAAAATAGCTGCCACGAATAGGGTGCAACACTGCCACCTTCACCTGCTCCGTGCTGCCGGACAGAAGCTTGCTCAGCCGGGATACATACAGGTTAAACGCCCCGAAATCCTCCTTGACCCAGGGATTTTTCGGAGAATAATGGGCAGGATGATCCCGCTTCCGGTTGCCGTTTTCCGCATACGGGATCAGGTGCTGGCACAACAGATTGGCACCGTTGACATACTGGAAGCCCACGATCCGGCGCAGATCCTGCGGGGTGACCTCGTGGCCGCAGCAGCCGAAGGACTCGGTGATCACCTGCTTTTTCCCAAGCTGACAGGCTGCGCTGCCCACCTGCCGGGGCGACAGCTCATTATCCGTGAACTTGCCCAGCCAGTCTATGCCGGGGATATGCTCATATTCATAAAAGGGCATCACGCCGGCGCAGCACATTATCTGGCAGCCCATAGAGATTTCCTCCACATAATGGCCGGTAAGCTGGACATCATTTTCCTCGCACCAGTGGTAGACCTTTTTGGCAAAGTTATCCAGCATCAGCTGCTGCATTGCCTTCCAGTAGCGATAGCGGAAGGTGCGGAAGTCCTCTGCCTCCACAAACAGCAGGCCGATGCCATCGAAAATATCCTGCCCGTAGTGCTCCCGGAAATAGTCAGCCACCACCGGTGTATAGGGGGTATGCCACCGCTGATACTGGGGCTCATCGGTGAAAAAGCCCCGGAATATTTTAGAAAAATTCTCCCCGAAGTGTTCCTTATACACCTGATGGGTCAGTGCCAGGAATTTCTCCGTGACCTCCGGGTTCAGGATATCCGCCGTGGATACCGCCGTATGCACCGAAACATTCAGATGCTCCCGGCCGGGCACCGGGGATTGGGTGCGGATCAATTTTCCGTTTTCCAGATAATAGCTGACCGTGGCATTGGGGTCAAATTCCCCCAGCTGATGGCTCAGGTACTGATCCCGGTCCTCCTCTCGCTCCAGAAGCTTTCCGCCGGCAAAGCCGCTGGGCCAGCCGTTTTCGTCATAAAGCCACGCCTGCAGCTCCCCGGCTCCCTCCGCACAGGCCTGAATGCACGCCATCCATTCCTCCGAAAGGTACTGGGTTTTCAGACCGCTGCGGGCATGCATAAAAAAGCCACCGTTGTTGGTCTGCTCCATCCAGCGGATCTGCCGGAGCAGCTCCTCCTTTTCCAGCTTTCCGTTCCACGACCAAAAAGGCAGCGGCTTATAGGTATTTTCCACCCTCTCCAGTTGCTTTGCCAGCTTTTCTACATTTTGCATTTTCCATATAGGCCACAATGCGGCCGTCCTGCTCCACGGTACCGCCGATTTTCACCACATTGTCCTTTTGGAAGGTAACGCCGGTACCGTCAAAGGCAATATAATAAAGAGTCTCCGTGATCTTCACCAGCCGGGCGCCCTCGACCAGCTCGTCATTGACATAGATACCGCCGGTGGCAAAGGCATACCGGGCCGTCCAGCCGGCGGTATCAAAGGGCAGACCGTCATCGGCAGAGGTCAGGAAGTACAGACCGCTGGTGCAATTGCCCTGGGCATTGCGCCAGTCATTGGAAATGCTGACCGTCACATCCGGTACAATGATCTCAGTGACCGTGCTGCCCTCTATCCGGAACATCCGCGTTTTTTTCACCACATAGGTGCCACCCAGCACCGTGCCCGCCGGGATCTCCAGAATGTGGGTGCCCAGCCCGGCTGCCTCCGTTATACCGCTTTCCAGTGCACTATAATATAAGTACAGGTTGATATTTTCGCCGCTGTCCGGCAGATAGTGTATGCCCTCACCGGTGACTGCCTCGCCATCGATCAGAACCGTGTTATTATTCCAGCAGATATCCCGTGTATCGGAATAGCCGCTGAAGGTCAGCACGAACCGGGAGAAGGCATCCTGCGCACCGCCGCCGGTGCAGGACAGTGTGACCGGCGTACAGGCCGTCACCGTCTCTCCGTCCAGCTTGAGCCACACATCCTTGGCCACGGTATATTCGCCCCCGGCCAGTGCCGTGCCCTGCCGGATCTGCAAAATATGGGGCTGATGGAAGCCGCCGGCTGCCGTAACCCCCTCTTCGATCATCGCATAAGTCAGGATATGTGTGAATTGTCCGTCCAGATGAAGATAGTTGACACCATCGCCGCCAACCTCCTTTCCGTCGATATACACCGTATTGTTATTCCAGTATTTATCCGCCTGATCGGACAGGCCGTCAAAATACAGCAGATACCGGCTCAGGCCGTCCTGCGGAACACCCTGCCGGAAATTCAGAGTCACATCCGTGGCCGCAAGTGCCATCTGCGGCAGCATCCCCAGCAGGAGCACGCCAACCAAAAGCAGGCTCAGTATTCCTTTGGGGTTTTGAAGCCATTTTTTCACATTCATCATAGATATGACCATTCCTTTCCGCTGCGCTGAAAGGCACAAAACAGCATGAAA
>CAZTNP010000045.1:0-7778 GCA_964615545.1 uncultured Oscillospiraceae bacterium
GCGTTTCTCCTGCCGCAATGGGTTACAACAAGACTTCCAACAAGAACCCCGGCGGCCAGAGAAGAGCTAAGAAGTCTGAGTATGCTACTCAGCTGACCGAGAAGCAGAAGGTCAAGTTTGTTTACGGTATTCAGGAGAAGCAGTTCCGTAACTACTATGAAAAGGCCGCCCGTGCAGAGGGCAACACCGGCGAGGTGCTGCTGACCTATGTGGAGCGCCGTCTGGACAATGTGGTTTACCGTCTGGGCTTTGCCAACTCCCGCCGTCAGGCTCGGCAGCTGGTCAACCACGGCCACTTTACCGTCAACGGCAGCCGGGTGAACATCCCCAGCTACCTGATCAAGGTCGGTGATGTGATCGCCGTTTCCGAGAAGAGTTCTTCCAACAACTTCTTCAAGGCTCTGAAGGAAGCTAACACCTTTGTTGCTGCTCCCAAGTGGCTGGATCGTGACAAGAACACCCTGACCGGTAAGGTTATCGCTATGCCGACTCAGGCGGATATCGACTTCGACATCGCTGTACACCTGATCGTCGAGTTGTACTCCAAGTAATCGGCCCCCTAAACTGTTCGCATTTGTTGTTTATGTGCCTTTTGCTCTCTGCCCCGGCGTAGCCGGAGGCAGAGTCAGAGGACACTCGGAGGCGTAACATTCTATTACGCCAAAGAAAAGGAGGGTTATGATTCATGGTTGAAATTGAAAAGCCTCGCATCACCTGTTTTGACGATCCGGAGAACGGCGCATACGGCAAGTATGTGGTGGAGCCTCTGGAGCGTGGCTACGGCATGACTTTGGGTAACTCCCTGCGCCGGATTCTGCTCAGCAGCCTGCCCGGCTACGCCGCGACCTCTGTGAAGATCGCCGGTGTTCAGCATGAGTTTTCCACCGTACCCGGTGTTTCCGAGGATGTAACTGAAATCGTCCTGAATGTGAAGCAGCTCATTTTGAAGCTCCACAGCCAGGAAATCAAGACCGTTTATATCGACGCTGTGGGCCCCTGTGAGGTCACTGCCGGCGATATCAAGGCGGATGGCGAAGTTGAGATCCTCAACCCCGAGTTGCACATCTGCACTCTGGGCGAAGGCGCTTCCTTCAATATGGAGATCACCCTGTCTCAGGGTCGGGGCTATGTGCCCGCTGACCGGAATAAGACAGCACAGACTGTCATCGGTGTGATCCCCATCGACTCCATCTATTCTCCTGTAAAAAAGGTGAATTACAGCGTGGAGCCGACCCGTGTGGGCGATAAGACGGATTTCGATAAGCTGACCCTTGAGGTCTGGACGGATTCCACCATCTGTGCCAAGGATGCTGTATCCCTGGGCGCGAAGATCCTGTCTGACCATCTGACAGTGTTTACCAACCTGTCCGATACTGTTACGACTGGTTCCACTGTGGTGGAGAAAACTGCTGATCGTCCCGATACCAAGCTTGCCATGACCATTGACGAACTGGATCTGTCCGTGCGGAGCTTTAACTGCTTGAAGCGGGCGAATATCAACACTGTGGCTGACCTGATCAGCAAGACCGGTGAGGATATGATGAAAGTCCGGAATATGGGCAAGAAGTCCTTGGACGAAGTTCAGAAGAAGCTGGAAATGATGGGTCTGTCCCTGGCCAGCGAGGATTCTGGCAACAATTAACCTTAAAGGAGGAAATGTTCATGTTCGGCACTCGTAAACTGGGCAAGACCACCGCACAGAGAAAGGCAATGCTTCGTCAGCAGGTCACCGATCTGCTGGAAAATGGCAAGCTGGAAACCACTTTCTATCGTGCGAAGGAAGTACAGCCCGTTGTTGAGAAGATGATCACCCTGGGCAAGAAGGGCAATTTGGCTGCTTACCGCAAGGCTATGTCCTATATCACCAAGGAAGACGTGGTTCATAAGCTGTTTAACGAGACTGCTCCCAAGTATGCTGACCGCAATGGCGGCTACACGAGAGTGACCCGTACCGGCCCCCGTCGCGGTGATGCTGCTGAGATGGCAATCATCGAGCTGGTCTGATTCTGCTCATTCGACAGATATAATCATCAATCCACCTGAAGGCCAACCCCTTCAGGTGGATTTTTTTCGGTTCTGTGTCAATCGTTAGGGGAGAGGCAAATCCTCTCCTTCTCTCAGCATTGCAGGAACAAAAATCCCCCTGCCGCAAAGCAGAGGGATTTGGATATTCCATATCAGGGAAGTAGAATGAGAAGCCAGTGCAGCAAAAATCCGAAAAGTATTATCATCAAAATGATGTTGTCAATGGCCTTCACCCGAAATAAGCTGCCGTCAAAGAGAATGTAAAGATACACGAGGGGTACTGTGGGAAACATAAAATGATAAGAAAACGCAGCAGAAATGTTCCCATCCAGCAGGGAAATAAAAGCTCTTGTCATACCGCAACCGGGGCAGGGGATGGCAAAAAGCTTTTGCCATAGGCAGCCAATGTCCCATTGCGCAAACAGATAAACAATTAGACAATAAGCGGCAGTCAAGAAAAGCTTTGTAAGAGGATGGGAGATCCGGCATACTATTTTTGAAAAGACAGAGCCCCCGCCGGGGCGGAAGCTCTGCTTGTTTGAGAACGGTCGATACATTAGTCCTTCAGAGGAATGCCCTTTCCATCCTTGTCGATCTTGCCGCAAAGAATGAGAATGCCCTCAATCAGGCCCCAGATTGCGCCCACGCCGAAGCAGAAGGACAGAACGATCTGAGCAATGGCCTTTCCGGTGTAGCCCAGGTAGAAGTTATGAATACCCAAGCCGCCAAGGAAGATACCCAAAAGACCTGCGGCCATTTTAGACTTCTGTGTAGAGGGATCAATATTTCCGGGACCGCCGGAAAGAGAGAAGCCGCAGTTCATACAAACACTTGCGCCGGGAGCAATCTGGCCACCGCAATTGCCACAGTAGTTGTTGCCGGTGCCTTTGGCAAAGCCACACTTAACACAAATAGCAGCGTTGGGATCAATGGGGTTTCCGCAGTTCTTATTCTTAACAGAAAGTCAATATGACTTTTATGAAAAAGCGCAAATTCAGTCGAAAAAATCGCGGCGAATGAATTCGGTGTCAAATTTTATACTTAGAATCAGCAGGAACCAGGAAAACCAGGAAAAGATGAAAAGAAAAACTTGACAGAAGTGCTGTCTGATGGTATAATGTATCAGCAATGATGCTTAGGCATCCTGATATGGGCCCTTAGCTCAGTTGGTTAGAGCCTCCGGCTCATAACCGGATCGTCCCGGGTTCGAATCCCTGAGGGCCCACCATTCAAAATAAGGCATCCGCCTTTTTACATATAGGGGTATAGCTCAATTGGTAGAGCGGCGGTCTCCAAAACCGTAGGCTCAGGGTTCAAGTCCTTGTGCCCCTGCCAGTAAAAACACCGAGTTTCGCTAAGAAACCCGGTGTTTTCTGTACTTTTTGAATGATTTTCAAAAGTCCAAAAATCGAATTGTCCGTTATTTGTCCGTTACGCCTGTTTTTTGATGGGATTTAAGAGGTTATCCATCATTTCAGCAGAGGCAGCGGCGGCACTTCAGCAAAAAATTGATAATCACCCAGTCCTGATATTCCGCAAAGGATGCCTTGCAAATATTGGGCTTTTTAGTATGCTGCAATATGTTTTCAAATGGGCGGATGGTTGTCCATACTCTCCGGATTATCTAAGCCACCGCTTCAATGACCTACTAAAAAAGCACAACTTGCCCCACATTCGTTTTCACGAACTGCGACGCAGTTGTGCCAGTATGCTAATTTCTATGGGATGGTCGCTGAAAGATGTGCAAGAATGGCTTGGACATTCGGATATTCAAATGACCGCAAATAATAATTCTCATCTGGCTGTAGAGCGAAAAAGCAATATCGCCAATTATCTTTCCAATATGTTCAGTTCGTAAGGTGGTAGAAAAATGGTGGATAGTCCCATTTGGTCACAAAGAAATACGGTGTAAAAGTAAAAAAGCACCGAAATTCTTGCGAAATTCGGTGCATTTGGTGGTGGAGATAAGCGGGATCGAACCGCTGACCTCTTGAATGCCATTCAAGCGCTCTCCCAGCTGAGCTATACCCCCATATTTGGTTGCTGTTTGAAACAGCTTTTGTATTATAGCAACTGAGAGCGGGTTTGTCAAGAGATTTTTTTGAATTTTGACGGGCTTGGGGGATTTTGTGCTTGCGGAAGGAATATCTGTCAGCTATCCGTCTTTACATCGTCAACCGTCATAGTGAATTCCGGTAGCTGGATGATCGGGCCGCCGGCGGATTTCATCATAGCATCGGCCAATTCGTTCATATAATCGTGCATAGCGTGTGCCACGGCCACGTGCACCTCCCGGCGATCCTCCTGGGGGTCATAATGGAAAAAGCTGACCATCTCAATTTCCAAAAGGTAGTCCAGTCCCACATTGGTCGGCCGCAGCATCAGCACCGATCTGCCCATACAGGTCTGATCCTTGGGGGCGTAGCGGATTTGAAAGCTGGTGCTGGTTTGGATCTGCACCTGCTGCTTTGGGGGCATTTTGTTTTGATACTGGATCTTTTCGATACGGAACTGCTTCAGCGACACCTTTGCCATTTGCCAGGCCTCCCTTTTTGTACTGCGGGCAAACGCTGCACCGCACGGCTGGAGCTATTGTAGCATAGATCGAAGAAATAATCCATACGAAATCCGCAATTTTTCCTTTTTTCCATCCAAATACAACTTATCATCGTATAGATATGGTTCTTTCATTATAGGGCTTGACGGTCTGCATATTCCTTTGGGACATAGGGTGGCAGAAGCAATCGCAGAGTGCCCTTTACAGCGTTTCGTCTGGGTCAATGTTAAGCGGTTTTGGAGCCTGGGAATGTTAGCATTGGGGGTCTTTGGGGCGTTTGTAGCGGCCCTGGGGCTGCCATTCGGGGAGGGGAAGGCGCTGCATAGCGCCGAAGATCCGCTCCTTGAGATCCGGGTAGCGGGCGGAAAGCTCAAAGATCAGCGACTTGATCTCCTCCCGCTTTGTGGTTTTATCCACCGGACAGCGATTGGTCAGCACCGGCAGCCCCTGCCGGGAGACAAAGCTGTCGATGGTTTTTTCGTGGAGATACAGCATAGGGCGGATCTGAATGATGCCTGTCCGATCCAGATCCGTCACCGGCTGGAAGCAGCTGATACGCCCCTCGAACAGCAGCGACATCAGGAAGGTCTCCACCGCATCGTCGTAATGGTGCCCCAGGGCCAGCTTGTTCAGTCCACGATCCAGCAGTGCCTGGTTTAGGGCACCCCGGCGCATTTTGGCGCACATAGAGCAGGGGTTTTTCTCCTTGCGGTAGTCAAAAATGATGGGGCCGATTTCCGTCCTGACCACGGTATAGGGCACATCCAGCGACCGGCACAGTGCCTCGATGCCGGAAAAATCCATATTCAGACCCATATCAATGGTAATGGCCTCCAGATGGAAGGGCTGGGGATAGTACTTTTTCAGCTCCGCAAGAAAGACCAGCAGGGCAAGGGAGTCCTTGCCGCCGGAAACGCCTACGCCAATGCGGTCGCCGGGGGCGATCATCCGGTAATCCTCCACGCAGCGCCGTACAAGTCCGATCAGCTTTTGCATCGAAATTCCTCCAAAATAAAGAAAAATAGAAAGTGAGCATTCAGGAGAAAATGGGAGCAATCGAGAGAAAACGGGAGCAAATCTTTATTTTGATAAAAATTCCCGAAAAATCGGTTGACAAACTTTTTTTCCTGTGGTATAACATTCAAGCGTTATGCAGTTATTGTACTGCCTGCGCCTGAAAATGTCAAAATATTTTAACCTAATTGGAGGAACCTATAATGTCCACTACTCTGGCTAAGACCGAGACCGTAGTGCGCAACTGGCATATTGTCGATGCTGCCGGTAAGCCCCTGGGCCGTACCGCTGTTACCGTCGCCAATCTGCTGCGTGGCAAGCACAAGGTCGATTTCACCCCCAATGTTGACTGCGGCGACTATGTGATCGTGATCAACACCGATAAGGCTATCCTGACCGGCAACAAGATGGAGCAGAAGTCCTACTACCGCGTATCCGGCTGGATCGGCGGCCTGAAGGAGACCAAGGCTCGCATTATGATGGAGAACCGCTCCGACTACGCTATGGAGCTGGCCGTCAAGGGCATGCTGCCCAAGAATTCTCTGGGCCGTCACTGCATGGAGCGGCTGCACCTGTACAAGGGCTCCGAGCATCCCCATGCTGCTCAGAAGCCTGCCGCTTGGACCCTGGACTGATTTGGAGGTAGACGATTATGTACGAGAGCAAAAGAAAGTATAACTACGGCACCGGCCGCCGTAAGTCCTCCGTTGCCCGTGTTCGCGTGTACGAAAACGGCACCGGTTCCATCATCATCAACGGCCGCGATATCGACGAGTACTTTGGCCTGGATACCCTGAAGCTGATCGTCCGTCAGCCCCTGGTCAGCACTGACCTGGTTGGCAAGGTGGATGTGGTTGTCACCGTAGCAGGCGGCGGCGTTTCCGGCCAGGCCGGCGCTATCCGTCACGGCATTTCCCGTGCCCTGCTGACCCTGAACCCCGAGTACCGCGCCACTCTGAAGGACGCTGGTTTCCTGACCCGCGACCCCAGAATGAAGGAAAGAAAGAAGTACGGCTTGAAGGCTGCCCGTCGGGCTCCTCAGTTCAGCAAGCGCTGATCCTGCCCGCATTTCCAATTCAATACCATTCAAGATCCCGGAAATCAGCGTTTCCGGGATCTTTTTTTGCAAAAGCAAAAATGATGACGATATCAGGCGACAGGCTTTGGCAGAATATGCCGCTTTATCGCCAAGGAAAACTTTTTCTTCCATCCTGATCGTTCAAAACGGAGCGAAAATGGGTACAATATGAGAAAAAATCAGGAGGAAGATAATAATGGAAATAAAAAAGATCCGGCAGGAGATGATCACACAATTCTCCCAGTATTTGCAAAGGGAAGAAAAAAGCACGGCCACCATAGAAAAATATCTACGGGATGTCCGTGCCTTTGTGCGGTATATTGGGGAAAGCGCTGTTTCCAAGGAGGCAGTCATTGGGTATAAGCAAAGCCTGGTGGCGCGGGGATACGCAGTGCGTTCGATCAATTCTATGCTTGCCAGCATTCATAGCCTTTTCAGTTTTTTGAACTGGCAGGATTGCCGGGTAAAAATTATCAGGCAGCAAAGCAGCGTTTATTGCGCAGAGGAGCGGGAGCTGACCAAAGGGGAATATCTGCAGCTTTTGGAGGCGGCAAAGAGAAATCCCCAATTGCAGCTTGTTATGCAGACCATTTGCGCAACCGGCATCCGGGTATCGGAGCTGGAATATTTCACGCTGGAAAATGTAAAGGCCGGGGAAGTGGTCGTGCACTGCAAAGGAAAGACCCGGCACATTTTGATCCCCGGAAAGCTGCGAAAGCGCCTGCTGGAATTTGCCGGAAATAAAAAAATCCGCTCCGGCGTGATTTTTCTCACGCAAAGCGGTAAGCCATTGAATCGCAAAACAATATGGGCACAAATGAAGGGGCTTTGTACGGCGGCGGGGATCCAACCAACGAAGGTATTTCCCCATAATCTTCGCAAGCTGTTCGCCAGAACCTTCTATGGCATCGAAAAGGACATTGCCAAGCTTGCCGATATATTAGGACACAGCAGCATCAATACTACCCGAATTTATATTATGACCACCGGAACAGAGCACCGCCAAAAGATCGAGCGGCTGGGACTGGTGGTATAGAAATAAAAAAGAGACATAATTCACATTATGTCACTTGCTGGTTGGAAGCTTTGGCCCCGTGGAGACAT
>CAZTNP010000046.1:0-7486 GCA_964615545.1 uncultured Oscillospiraceae bacterium
GGATGGCTCCCGTGTGGACTGCTTCGAGCTGGTTCGCACCAAGGATGCCTCCGAGGTGGAGGATCACAAGATCACCGTTATCGGCCCGGAGATCGACGAGATCCCCGTTGGCTCCAAGATTTCCCTGTCCTATACCGTGGATGTGGCAGGCAAGGCTATGCAGGCAGACTTCGAGTCCGTTATGGAGCGTAAGTTCCATACCTATATCAACTGCATCGAGGGTGTTATGCACACCGGTCAGCGTGATATGATCCGTATCCGTATCTCCAAGGCCGACTTTGAGGCGGGCTTCAAGTTCCACCATATCGGCGAGGTGCTGTACGCCAAGATCAAGAGCGAGTTTGAGGCCGTTGTGGATAAGTGCCAGGTCACCATCGTGGTGGATGCCGAGCAGAATAAGGCTTTGCGTGCCGCGGCCAACGAGGTGTTCAACAAGCGTGACGACCGTCTGAGCTCTATGACCGACGAGTCTGTGCCGGTCTACTACACCTGCATTATGTGCCAGGCATTCTCCCCCAGCCACGTGTGTATCGTTACCCCGGAGCGTTTGGGCCTTTGCGGCGCCGTTTCCTGGCTGGATGCCAAGGCTACCAATGAGCTGGATCCCACCGGCCCCTGCCAGATCGTTCCCAAGGAGCGTTGCATCGACGAGCGCCTGGGTCGTTACGAGGATGTGGATGAGGCTGTTGAGAAGTACTCTCACGGCGAGCTGCACAATGTGACACTGTACTCGCTGTTTGAGGATCCTATGACCTCCTGCGGCTGCTTCGAGTGTATCTGTGGCGTGGAGCCCTGCTCTATGGGCGTGGTTATCACCTGCCGTGAGCACGCGGGTATGACACCTCTAGGTATGAGCTTCTCCGATATGGCCTCTATGACCGGCGGCGGCGTTCAGACCCCCGGCTTTATGGGCCACGGCAAGCAGTTCATCTTCTCCAAGAAGTTTATCGCCGCAGAAGGCGGCCCCGGCCGTATCGTCTGGATGCCCAAGGAGCTGAAGGATCAGGTTCGTGAGCGCCTGGATGCTACCGCTCTGGAGCTGTACGGTGTGGAGAACTTCACCGATATGATCGCTGACGAAACCGTCTGCACCGACGACCCGGAGCAGCTCCTGGAGTTCCTGGGCAATGTGGGTCACCCGGTTTTGGGTATGGATCCCTTTGATATGTAATTTCTTCCGGAAAAGCGGTGCGGCCCCCGGGCAGCACCGCTTTTCTACGCGGAAATATCTGGATTTTTCAAAAAACGGTGAAAAAATCCCTTTATCCGGTTTACAGCAGCGGTGCAGCTGTGGTATGATAATAAAGATACTTTGATAACTGAGGTTTTACAGATGGATTACATCGTTCTCGATATGGAATGGAATCAGCCCTGGCCGGGCTCTCCCTCGGCCAAAAAGGCATTGCCGGTGCAGATCCGTGGGGAGATCCTGCAGATCGGTGCCGTGCGTGTGACGGAAAAGCAAACCGTTGCCGATGAGTTTCAGGTGCTGATCAAGCCCAAATACTACCGCCGCCTGAACCGCAGGGTCAGCAAGCTGACCGGCATTAAGGAGTCTCAGCTCCGGGAGGAGGGCGTTTCCATGGAGGAAGCTATGGAGCGTTTTCGTACCTGGTGCGGGAAAAATGTGATTTTCCTGACGTGGGGCTTTGACGATATTACCATTTTGCGGGAAAATCTCCGTCTGTATGGCATCGACGACAGCTGGGTAAACCGTTGGTATAACGCCCAGATGATCTTCAATGCCCAAACCGATGGCTCCAATTCCCAAAAGGCACTGAAAACCGCTATGGAGATCTTTGAGATCCTGCCGGTACGCCCTGCTCACGATGCGTTGGGCGATGCGTTCCATACGGCGCTGATTTGCGCAAGACTGGATTTGAAGAGGGGCATGGCCGAATATGATGATGCCCTGAAAAGCCACGTTAATGGCTTCCACGGCGCCGAGCTGCCGGGCTGCATTGCCCGCAAGGTATTCTATGACTATGCCGGGCGGGATGCGGCACTTTCCGCTATGTCCGGCGCAGAGAATAAATGCCCGGTGTGCAGCCGGCAGATGCTTGGCTCTCGCTGGTTTGCCCAGCCCGGTCACCGGTATATGGATCTGGCCACCTGTCCGGAGCACGGGAAATTTCTGATCCGTGTGCGGCTTTCGGAGCAGCCGGATGGAACCGTCCGTGTCAGCCGGCTGACCTATGAGGCCACCTCCGAGGCGGCAGAGGCCTACGCCCGCCGGGCGGAAAAGGCAGAGCCGGAGGTTCGCCGTACTACCTCCCGCCGGAGAAAAAGACGGCGCGGTGAGCGTAAGCCTTCGCCTGAAAGCAATGCCTGAGCCTTGCTGCCTGCAAGCAAACCAAATCATACTGCTTCCAAACGCCACGGGTCGCCCGTGGCGTTTTTTGCGGAAAAATGCAGAAAAAAGACACCGGAGCGGGCAGGGGCGAATATGCTGGAAATGTGGCGAAAGGGCTTCTGCTGCCCGAAGCTTCCGGAAAGCAAAGGACAGGGAAAGCAGCCCTTTTTCCAACATTGGGGAGGGATAATATGGCGCAAATTAAAGCGAAGCTTATTGATGTCAGCAATCATCAGGGGAAGATCGACTGGGAAAAGGTCAAGCCCCATATCGACGGCGCTATCCTGCGCTGCGGCTACGGAATGGATCTGGCAGAGCAGGATGACGGACAGTACCGCCGCAATGCGGAGGCGTGCACACGGCTGGGCATTCCCTTCGGGGTGTATCTTTACAGCTATGCGGACAACCCGGAACGGGCGGAATCGGAAGCCCGGCATGCACTGCGGCTGGTCAAGGATTATTCATTGTCCTATCCGGTATACCTGGATCTGGAGGAAAACGGTACCCAGTCCGGGGCTGTCCAGCGGGCGAATATTTTCGGGGACAGAATCGAAAAAGCCGGTTACTGGTGTGGCATCTATGCAAACCTGAACTGGTGGAACAACCATCTGAAGGGGCTGGATCGCTTCACCAAATGGGTCGCCCAGTATGATACCCGGTGCCGGTACGAGGGGAAGCACCTGGATATCTGGCAGTATTCCAGCCAGGGCAGCTTGCCGGGGATTTCCGGGAATGTGGATCTGAACGAATGCTATCGGGATCTTCCCGGGGAGATCCGGGGCACCGGCGAAAAGGGGGAGACGACCCAAAAGAGCGTAAGCGTGCTTGCGGAGGAGGTTTTGGCAGGGCAGTGGGGCAATGGTGCCCAGCGGAAAAGCCGGCTGACCGATGCAGGTTATGATTATGAAGCCGTTCAGAATGCGGTGAACAGTAAGCTGGAGACCATTCCGGTGCAATATCACACCGTCCGGGCAGGGGAGACACTGTCTCAGATCGCCTCCCGGTACGGAACCACCTGGACGGCACTGGCAAGGAATAACGATATCCCGGATCCCGATTTGATCTATGCCGGGCAAAAACTGCGTGTCAGGTGACAGCAGCTTGATATGGAAGCAGGGGATGGAAAATGAGAATGCTGATACAAAATCTTGCAAGCCTGATAAAGGTCAAGACATTGGTCACAGCCGTGGTGATCGCTGTCTTTGCGGTACTTGCGTTGCGGGGTGCCATCGAGCCTGATAATGTGATGATCATTGTCTCCACGGTGGTGGCCTTTTATTTCGGAACGCAAAGAGAAAAAAATACCGCCGCATAGGAAAAATCCCTCTCCGCAGCCAACGGAGAGGGAAAAGTTCCTAAAATAATAAAGCAGAAAAATGCTGTATTTATGCGTTTTTTTCGGATAAATATAGATATAAATTGCAGAAAAGTTTCCGTTTCTGCAAAAATACTGTTGCCAATTCAGGAAACCCGTGCTATCATATAGAGGATATAATGCCTTGTTTTGGGCATATATTTTGAGAGAGGGAACAACATATGTGCAAGCTGAAGAAATTCAAGCCGGAGCACTGGCACAAAATCGCGCTGATCGTGGCGTTTTTTGATATTGTGCTGGTGAATTTTGGCTATTTTTGGGGGCTGTGGTTTCGCTACGACTGTGCGGTTTCCAGGATCCCCAGCATCTACCTGACAAATTATTTCGCTTTTATTCCGATCAATACGGTGCTTTGCGTGGGCATTTTCCTGCTCCTGCGGCTGTATAAAAGCATCTGGCGCTTTGCCAGCTATACAGAGCTGGTGCGGACCGTGATCGCCACGGTGGTCAATACCCTGCTGCATATCCTTCTGATGAGCCTTTTGTTTGGAAAAATGCCCATCTCCTATTATGTGATCGGCAGTGCGGTGCAGCTTTTTGCCTGTATCGCTATTCGCTTTTCCTATCGGGTGCTGATCCTGCTTCGGGATCATAGCCACGGCACCGCCCATACCTCCGCTGCAAAGCAGACGATGCTCATTGGCGCCGGAGATGCAGGGCTGGTGATCCTGCGTGAGGTGAACCGCACCTGCAACCTGGGCAATATGCAGATTTGCTGCATCGTGGACGATAACTCCAACAAATGGGGCCGCTATATCGACGGTGTGCCGGTGATCGGCGGCCGGGAGGCCATTCTCTTCGGCGTGAAAAAATACAATGTGCAGAATATTCTATTTGCCATCCCCAGTGCCACGCCGGCGCAGAAGCGGGATATCCTGAATATCTGCAAGGAGACGGGCTGCCAGATCAAGAGCCTGCCCGGCGTTGGACAAATCGTCAGCGGTCAGGTCACCGTGGAGAATATGCGCCAGGTGGCTGTGGAGGATCTGCTGGGGCGGGATCCCATCTGCGTGGATAATGAGGAGATTGGCCAGTTCGTCAGCCATAAGACCGTGCTGGTCACCGGTGGCGGCGGCTCCATCGGCAGTGAGCTTTGCCGGCAGATCGCAGCCCACGACCCAAGACTGCTGATTATTTTCGATGTATATGAAAACAATGCCTACGAGATTGAGCAGGAGCTGCGAAAGACCTACCCTCAGCTTAATCTGCTTGCCCTGATTGGCTCCGTGCGGGACAGCCGCCGGCTGACGGAGGTGTTTGATACCTACCGGCCGGAGATCGTGTTCCACGCGGCTGCCCATAAGCACGTTCCCCTGATGGAGAAAAGCCCCTGCGAGGCAATCAAGAACAATGTGATCGGCACCTATAAAACGGCCTATGCCGCTATGATCTACGGCTGCAGCCGCTTTGTCCTGATCAGCACCGATAAGGCGGTCAATCCTACCAATATTATGGGTGCCAGCAAGCGGCTGTGCGAAATGATTATCCAGAGCTTTGACCGGGCAATCAAAACCGGCACTGCAGACCGGATCCCGATGTTGTTCACCCACCGGGTGGACGGGACGAAAGGGGTGCCCAAGGCGGTGATCACCCAGCAGTTCCGCACGGAATATGTGGCTGTGCGCTTTGGTAATGTACTGGGCAGCAACGGATCCGTGATCCCTCTGTTCAAAAAGCAGATCGCCTCCGGCGGCCCTGTGACTGTTACCCATCCGGATATCATCCGCTATTTTATGACCATCCCTGAGGCGGTCAGCCTGGTTATGCAGGCCGGTGCGTATGCAAAGGGCGGCGAGATATTCGTGCTGGATATGGGTGTCCCAATGAAGATAGATACCCTGGCAAGAAACCTGATCAGGCTTTCCGGTATGGAGCCGGATGTGGATATTCCCATCGTGTATACCGGCCTGCGCCCTGGCGAAAAGCTGTATGAGGAAAAGCTGATGGCCGAGGAGGGGCTGGAAAAAACCCCCAATGCGCTGATCCATATCGGCAATCCCATCCCCTTTGACGGAGAACAGTTTTTGGCGGATCTGGAGGCGTTGATGAAGCATGCCTATGAAAACGATGCGGATATCACCGATATGGTTGCCCGGATCGTCACCACCTACCACCCCAATCGGGGTGGCACCGGAACCCAGGGCGGCACCTTCCGCGAACTGTACCGGGAGGCAGTTGGTGCAAAATAATGCTGCATAAGAATCCGCCCCCTCCGGAGGGCGGATTTTTTGCCCCGTTCAATACCTGAAAGCCAGAAAAATGCCGCTGTGGCGGGGAAATTATGGCTTGACTATAATGGGGAAATCTCCTATAATGTAAGGAGATATTGAAATTTTTCCATATGAAAGGATAAACACTATGGCGAAGGAATATAAAATTACCAGCCTGCGGCTGGCAGATCTGGAAAAGGAACTGAACTATTTGAAGACCACCCGGGAACGGGAGGTCGCCGCAATGATCGCGGAGGCTCGCTCCTACGGTGACCTTTCTGAAAACTCCGAGTATGATGCCGCAAAGAATGAGCAGGCAAAGCTGTACGGCCGGATTGCGGAGATCGAGGATGTGCTGTCCCACGCTGTCATCATTGAGGACGAGAACGAGGCCAACGGCCGTGTGGGTCTGGGCTGCACCGTTACCGTGCTGGATCCTGTCACCGGAGAGGAGACTACCTACCGGATCACCGGCTCTCAGGAGGCCGATCCTATGCAGCATAAGATCTCTGACGACTCTCCCTTTGGCCGTGCCATCGTGGGCAAGTCTGCCGGGGAGACCTTCGTGGTCAATGCCCCCAATGGCTCCTATGAGCGGAAGGTCACCAATGTGACCCGCGAGGGCTAAGCTATGGCAAAGTTTGTACCGCAGGCAGAGCTGCCTGTTTCTGAGCAGGCACAGATCCGCCGGGATAAGCTGGCGGCGCTGCAGGCCGAAGGGCGTGACCCTTTTGTCCAGACCAAGTATGATTTCAATGCACAGGCGACCCAGATCAAGGCTGATTACGAAGGCTACGAGGGCAAGCTGGTGAAGGTCGCCGGCCGTCTGATGAGTAAGCGTGGCCAGGGTAAGGTTATGTTCTGCGATTTGCAGGATTCCACCGGCCGGATCCAGATTTTTGTCAAGATCGACGAGCTGGGGGAGGAGGAATATGCCCGCTTTAAGAAGAACGATATCGGCGATATCGTAGGCGTGGAGGGTGAGGTCTTCAAGACCAAGACGGAGGAGATCTCTATCCGTGCCAAGTCCGTTGTGCTGTTGGCCAAGTCCCTGTTGCCCCTGCCCGAAAAGTATCACGGCCTGACCGATAAGGAGACCCGCTTCCGTCAGCGCTATGTGGATCTGATGGTCAATCCCGAGGTGAAGCGGAATTTCGTGATCCGCTCCCAGTTTATCAAGCATATGCGGGATTATCTGGATAATATGGGCTATATCGAGGTGGAGACCCCGGTGCTGAACACCATTGCCGGCGGCGCCGCTGCCCGTCCCTTTGTGACCCACCATAATACGCTGGATATCGATATGTATATGCGCATCGCCACCGAGCTGCCCCTGAAGCGGCTGATCGTCGGCGGTATGGACAGAGTGTATGAGATCGGCCGTATTTTCCGTAACGAGGGTATGGATCCCAAGCATAATCCGGAGTTCACCACCGTGGAACTTTATCAGGCTTATGCGGATTTCCACGATATGATGGATATTGCCGAGGGCATTTACAGCTCCTTTGCCCAGAAGTATTTGGGCACCTATGAGCTGGAATGGATGGG
>CAZTNP010000047.1:0-7182 GCA_964615545.1 uncultured Oscillospiraceae bacterium
CGACCTCGGTGGAAGCGGTGGCAGCCTTGGCGGCACGCTCGGCCTCAGCAGCCTTAACGCCGGCCTCGTACTCCTTGTCCTTCATGTACTTGGGCAGCTGCACAGCCTCCAGGGGGCCGACAACCACGTTCCACTCAGGCAGCTTCTCCTGAATTTCGCCCTTCATAACGGCAACCTTGCCGGGGATGATCAGGGTGCGGTTCTTGATCTTGTTCTCAATATCCAGCTCCTGGAAAGTCTTCTTCACAGTGGTGGAGGAGAACTTGCCGGCTGCCCAGGCAGTCAGCACGGACATACCGGAGGCATCGGTCATGATCAGGTTCACAGGCTGGTTGGAACGCTCCAATTCGCCGGAAACCAGGAAGTAGGTCAGCGCGAAGTCCACAGTCAGGGCACAGGGGCTGTTCTCGTCGGCGCCGTTGAGCGGGTAGATCTTCGCTTCCACCTTCATAGGCTTCTGGGGGTCAGTATAGATGTTCTGGCGCAGGCCGTACAGAGGCAGAGCCTGTGCGTAGCTCATACCGCTCATCACGATGATGGAGGCATAACGCTCAGTGAACATAGAAGCGTAAGCCGTCTGCAGGCGCTCATCGCCCTTGGCGATCTTGGCCAGGTTCACGATGGAGGGATAACCGAAGCTGCGGTCGCCATCCTTAATGGCAGTACGGCGAACTAGAACGGCATTGGCCAGGGTCTCCTTGGCGGTCTTGCCGGTCACATCCAGCACCAGGTTCTTATTGCCCTTGGCTTCCAGATTCTTTACGGTATCGTACAGGTCGGAGATATTCTCGGCCCACACGCCCAGTGCCACACCGGCGGAGGTGGCCAGCTCGTTCATAGCCTCCCAGTTGTCGGGGGTAGCGCCGTCCAGAATCACATCCTTGCCGCAGACAGCCAGAGCCGCCTTGGCGCACTCCACATCCCAGCATTCCAGCACCAGGCTGCGGCCGGTAGCGGCAGCCTTCTGCACCAGAGCGGCGTAGACGGCAGGGTCAGCCTGATTGTTGGCGACCTGAACGAATTCCACATACATTCTCTCGCCGATACGCTCGTAGTCCACCTTCTGAAGCTGAGCCAGCTTCTCATCCACGGTGGCCTCGTCCATGCAGGTGCACACGGAGACGGCGTACAGGTTCTTATTTACCAGAGTCTTCTCGTGACGGAACAGGACAGTCTCGCCGCCCAGCTTGTGCTCGCCCACGGAGATGGTCTTCATAGGAGGCGCAGTCTGCTCGTTGAGCATTGCCTTTGCATCATCAGAGAAATAGGGGCACTTGTCGATTTCCACAGCGCCCTGAGCCACCTTCATGCAAAATGCCATACAGGTGGGGCTGCCGCATTCCTTACAGTTCTTCTTGGGCGACAGCTTAAAAATGTCAAGACCTTTCAAAGCCATTGTATGTATCCTCCTTCCGATTAGACAAGTTCAGTGATGAACTTCTTGATGGTAGCGATGGCAGCAGGATGGCGCATGATAACGGCATCCGCACCACCGGTCAGGTTTGCGGCGGCAGTGGAGATCTCCATACTGATGCCGCGCTCCTCGGTGCTGCCCCATTCGGGCTCGTCCGCTTCGGAAGCGGTGGATTCCTTCACGCTCCAGGTATCGCTGGATACAGGAGCAATGATGGGCATCTGCAGATCGTCATCGGACTGTGCCAGAGCGGCCAGACGGATACGATCCAAAGTGGAAGCCACATACTCATAGCCGTAGCCCACGGCAGCGGTGCCGATGTTCATAACAATGCTGTCAGCGGGAACATTGGCATCCTTCTTGAGCATAATGTTCAGCTGCTTTGCCAGGTTGATATCGTCCGCAGTCTCAGCGCCGACCTTCTGGCCGTAAGCCAGGGCAACGGATGCGCCCACAGTCTTGCAGTTTTCCTGCTTGGCAGACATACAGACAATGTTCTTGCCCTGCAGTGCCTCAGAGATCTTGGCAAACAGCTCGCCGTCCTTCTCCAGGTTCTTGCAGCCCATAATCACGATGGGCAAAGTGGTGACCTCGGCAACTGCCTTGGCATCGGCCACGCAATCCTCCACGGAGCGGTTGGCACCGTTGGGATCGGCGGACTCAAAGTTCAGTGCCAGGAAATCGGCGCCTTCCATAGTCTCTGCCTTCTTTGCGAAGTCAGCCATAGTGGTGCAGCCGGCATAGAACTCCTGCAGACCGGGAACGGTCAGGTGGGCGGCGTTGTCAAAAATCTCAACGCCGATCTTCGGTGCGTGCTCGATGGCAGCATCAAAGGTGTAGAACGGCAGCACATTCTGACCGCCGATGACTGTAGCCTTGTCACCGGTACCCAGAGTCACGGCACGAATCTTGCCGCTGTAGGGCTGCGTCTTGGGAACGAAAGACATAATGTAATCCCCCTTGTTTATTATAAAAAATTTTTAACGGATGGTAGCGGAACGCTTGCGTTCCATGGCCTTTCGGCCGTTTTTTACAGCCCTAAGGACTGCATAATGCCCTTCAGGGCAACCTTTACCGGATTGCTGTCCGGAAGCTTGGCAGACGGCTCTCCGCTGCAATCGCAGCGATACACTCCGTCATCCTGCGGCAGAACGCCCAAAAGCGTAAGACCGTGCTTTTCGATCTCAGCCAGAACGCCATCGTCCAGCACGCCTCCCGGCGCACGGTTGACGATCAGGCCAAGCCTGCCGGGCTTAAGCTCCATTTCGTCGATCATTTCCGCCACACGGGCAACGGCCTGAATCCCTCTTCGGGAGCAGTCGGAGATCAGAAGCATCGTGTCCACGTGGGGAAGTGTCCCCCGCGCCACGTGCTCAAGCCCCGCTTCGTTATCCATAACCACATAGCTGTAGTTTTTGGCATACTTGTCCACCAGCGTTTTCAGAACGCCATTGACATAGCAGTAGCAGCCCTTGCCCTGGGTTCGGCCCATCACCAGCATATCAAAATCGTCCTCTTCGATGAGGGCGGAATTGAACTTGAAGTCGGCATAATCCGCCTTGGTCATTCCGGCAGGGATGGTGCCCTTCATTTCGGCACGGGCCATTTCCTCCCGGATCGCCCCCAGACTGACCTCCACCTCCACGCCTAAGACCTCGTTGAGGTTGGAGTTGGCATCGGCATCCACCACCAGCACCGGCCCCTGAGCCTTCTTGCAGAGATAATCAATGATCATACCGCAGGTGGTCGTCTTGCCAACGCCGCCCTTTCCGGCAACCGCAATGGTATGAGGCATATCGTTTCACCTCCATATCCCTTTGGGCGCAGTACGCCCATATCGATACAACGATATCGTATCACATCACCCGCTTTTTTTCAACCACAATTTTGTCTATTTCAAATATTTTTGCAAAAACACAAATCCCATCCACAGGCAATTCACCGAATTGTTACATTTTCCGATAAAAATGTATTGAATTTTACAGGTGTAAATGTTATAATAAAGCAGTTTCAATTTTACTTTAACATTTCGGAAGGTGAAGCTTTGGAAAACTATACCAAATACGCCCTGAAGGATCCCCAGGAGCTATCCGGCCTCCTGCTGGAGCAGGACGGCATTTTTGTCATTGCCTGCGGAAAGTGCTATAAAGAATTCGATTCAGAAGCCCTGCCGGAGCTTGACCGTTTTCTGTCCCTGGCTCAGGAGCTGGGAAAGACCGTCACCGGTCACTGCCGGATGGATTTTCTGTGCAATGCGGTGCAGACAGAAAAGGCATTGGCCCATTGCATCCCGGAGGGCACTCGCTGCATTGTGGTGCTCAGCTGCGGCTTGGGCGTGCAGACAGTCGCCGGGCTTACCGGCCTGCCGGTCTATGCCGCCTGCGACAGCCTTGCCTACACCGGACATCACGGTATGGCACTGACAAATAAAGCCTGCGGCGCCTGTGCCCAGTGCTACCTGACCGTCACCGGCGGTATCTGCCCCGTGGTAGACTGCTCCAAGAGCCTGCTCAACGGCCAGTGCGGCGGTGCCAAGAACGGCAAATGCGAAGTTGACCCGGAAAAGGACTGCGCCTGGGAAAAAATCCAGCAGCGGCTGGCCGCTCAGGGTCGTCTCAGCGAGTTTGCCGTCCAGAGCATTCAGCTTCGGGACTACTCCAAAGTCAATTATAAGGTAATATCCGAATATGTCCGCTCCATCCGCCAGAGCCGCTTCGACGGCTACTACGGCGGTGTGCACCCCACGGAACACAAGGAGCTTTCCGAGTACATCGACCTGTGCACCTTCCCGGCGCCTGCCGTTGCCGTGATCCCTATGGCACAGCATTTGGGCGCACCGGCCACACCGGTGGTGCAGGTAGGTGACCGGGTATGTGTCGGTCAGAAGATCGGCGAACCCTCCGCCTTTATCAGTGCCCCTGTCCACTCCAGTATCAGCGGCACCGTCATTGCCATCGAGGATCGCCCCCACGCAAGCCGTGGGCAGTGCCTGAGCGTGGTGATCGAAAACGACGGAAAGGACACTCTCTGCGATACCGTCCTGCCCCACGGCGATGTGGATTCCCTGACCGCAGAGCAGATTGTCTCCATTGTCCGGGAGGCCGGCATTGTGGGTATGGGCGGTGCAGGCTTCCCCACCGCAGTCAAGCTGACCCCCAAGACACCGGTGGATACCGTGCTGCTCAACGGCTGCGAATGCGAGCCCTACCTGACCGCTGACCATCAGCTTCTGCTGCACTTTGCCGATGATGTTCTGCGTGGCCTGAAGGCCATTTTGAAGGCCACCGGTGCAGAAAAGGGTGTGATCGTCATTGAGGACAACAAGCCCGATGCCATTGCCCTGCTGCAGGAGAAGGTTGCCTCCTCCGAAAATCTGACGGTCTGCGTTGCCAAAACCAAGTACCCCCAGGGTGCGGAAAAGATGCTCATCAAGCGTGCCACCGGCCGGAGCGTGCCCAGCGGCGCACTGCCTGCGGATGTGGGCGTGGTCGTCAGCAATGTAAGCACCGCAAAAGCCATTTCCGATGCCATTGTTACCGGTATGCCCCTGATCCGGCGGATCGTGACCGTTACCGGTGAGCATATCCCCCACCCCGGCAACTTCCTTGTGCGTATCGGCACCAGCGTGCGTGAACTGGTGGAGCATTGCGGCGGCATTTCCGGTGAAAATGTGACCGTGAAGGCCGGCGGCCCTATGATGGGCTTCCCCCAAACCACACTGGATACCCCCATTATGAAGGGCTCCAACGGCATTATCGCCGTTGACAGTGACAGCACCCAGGAAGTCAACTGCATTCGTTGCGGCCGCTGCGTGGATGTATGCCCTATGGAGCTCAAGCCTTTGAACTTTGCCCGCTTTGCCGACACGCAAAACTGGGAGGGTATGAAGCAGGAGCGTGTAATGGACTGTATGGAATGCCGCTGCTGCGAATACATCTGCTCCTCCAAGATTCCCCTTGTCAGCAAAATCAAGGCCGGCAAGGCTGCCGTAAGGGAGATGAAATAATATGCTGATCACCGAACTGAAAAATGAAGAGCAGCTCCTCTCCCAGCTCAGCGGAAAGGCGTTTGCCATTGTATGCCACGGCTGCAAGGAGGTACACTTTCCGCAGGCGCAGGTAGACCGGCTTCTTGCTCAGCTGCGGCAAGACGACCGGCTCACCGGCTCCCTGACCACTGATTATATCTGCAACCGGGAAAATCTTTCCCTCCGCCTTGCGCCCCACGGGCAGGCCATTGCCCAGGCGGATGCACTTTTGATTTTTTCCTGCGGTGTGGGCGTACAGACCGTTGCCGACTGTTACCCGGAGAAAAAGGTCATTGCCTGCTGCGATACCTATGCCCTCCCCGGCTTCCAGGGTGTGACCCCGCTGGAATACGATTGCGGCCAGTGCGGCCAGTGCTACCTGAACCTGACCGGCGGCATCTGCCCCGTCACCGCCTGCTCCAAGAGTCTGCTGAACGGCCAATGCGGCGGTGCCAAGAACGGTATGTGCGAGGTAGATCCCAATATGGAATGCGGCTGGGAGCGGATCCAGCGCAGACTGGCACAGATTGGTCGGCTGGATGCCCTGAAAAGTCCCATCCAGCTTCGCAACTACGCAGCCGACGAGCTTGCGAAACATAACTGATAGGAGTTGAGACATATGAGAATTACCGAGCTTTTTGATAACGGCGAATTTGTAGTGACCGCAGAGGTCGGCCCTCCCAAGGGTATCCACATTGACCATCTTGTGGAGGAAGCCAAGACTTATTTAAGCGGGATCCACGCCGTCAATGTCACCGACAATCAGTCCTCCGTTATGCGGCTGGGCAGCCTTGCCACCTGCAAGGTGCTCAAGGATGCGGGCCTGACCCCCATCTACCAGCTCACCTGCCGGGATCGCAACCGCATTGCCCTGCAGTCCGATCTGCTCAGTGCCGCTATGCTGGGCATCGACAACATTCTCTGCCTGACCGGTGACCATACCAAAATGGGCGACCATCCCCAGGCAAAGCCTGTGTTCGATCTGGACTCCGTTTCCCTGCTGCACACCGTGTGCCAGCTTGAAAAGGGTGTAGATCTGGCGGGCAACGCTCTGGTCGGTGAGCCTCCCAAGTTCGCCAAGGGCGCCGTCGTGTCCCCCTGCAGCGAGTCGGTGGATGCACAGCTTGCCAAAATGGAGCGCAAGGTTATGGCCGGTGCGGAGTATTTCCAGACCCAGGCCGTGTATGAGCCGGAGAAATTTATGCAGTTTATGGAAAAGGCAAAGCAGTTTGGAAAGCCTGTCCAGCTTGGCATCGTGATCCCCAAATCTGCCGGTATGGCAAAGTTTATGAATCAGAATGTGGCCGGCATCCATATCCCCCAGGATATGATCGACGAGCTGGCCGCCGATAAGGAAAAGGCCAAAGCCGGTATCACCGGCGTAGAGATTGCCGCCCGGATCATCCGGGACTGCAAGCCCTACTGCCAGGGCGTACACATTATGGCACTGGGCTGGGAATCCAAAGTCCCCGACCTGCTAAACCTCGCCGGCCTTTTATAAAACAACAGGTGCTGCCTCAAAATGATTCCAAAGAATCATACAAGGCAGCACCTTTATACTTTGTAGCCGTTTTGAATTTATGTTTCATCCAGTATAAAAAGCATTACAAGCTGTCCCTTTTCGGTACAGCTTGTTTTACTATGGGGCTTTTCAGTTTTTTTACAAATCACAAATCATTTCAATTGGATATGGAGATATTTTTCGGGATCAACTGTCGCACTCTATCGCCACGCAATACGA
>CAZTNP010000048.1:0-7104 GCA_964615545.1 uncultured Oscillospiraceae bacterium
ATGTAGCTCAGGCCGTCCTTTTCCACCGGGGTATAGGTCTGCTCCCCTACCTGGAAGGTGCAGCCGGAAACATCGCCGACGAAATAGAATCGGACAGCGATCTTATCCCGGTAGCTCAGGGATGCACCGTAGAACTGCACGCCGGAAATGCTGCCGCTTTGTGCAATGGGCTCCACTTTTTCGGGGATCTCATTGGCTGCAGTGCCCTCGATGCCGGTGTCAGCCAGGTTGGTTGTATTATGTCCGAAATAGGTCTGTGCCGTTGCGCCGTAGTGCAGCAGCTCCTTGACCAGTGCGTGGTATTCGCTCTTCGTCTCATCGCTCAGCACGGTATCGCAATAGCCACGAACGGTGTAATCTCCCTCAGCCAGCAGGTTGCCGTCCCGCAGGATGGACACATGGATGATATCGTTGAGCTGAGCGGCCGCCACATAAACAGTGGCCAAATTGCCGGTTTTTTCCGGTGTGACTGCCACGCCGTTCACCGTTATGGTCAGCGTATCCGTATCCAGCATGTCGATCAGGCTAAAGTTCACAGCCAGCTCGCCACCCAGGGTCAGGCTCCATTCGGTGACCGGGCTTGCGGCCTCATCCACCGGGATCAGGTACAGGTTCTGTGCCTGACCGGATTTGTACCATGCAAAATAATTGTACTTACTGTCTTTGTTCAGTGCCAAATAGCGGAGCGTAGATCCATCCGCAAAAGTAAACTCAAATGCACCGGTATTCAGCTTTTCTACAGTCACATTCTTTGCATCTGCTTCGGCGACCAAAATGCCGGAGTTATCGGAGCGCCAGCCCAGATAGCAATCGCCCTCAACACCCTCAGCGCGGATCTTATAGGTGCCGTCGCCGTTGTCGATCAGGGTAAACACACAGCCGGTCTGCTCCGTTACGGAGGCAGGCAGCTCGGTCAGGCCGCTGTCCACTGCGGTATAGTGCTTGGTATTTGCCGTTCCAAGATCACTGGTCATATACCAGTAGTTACCCTCGGTGCGCTTTGCGGCGATGAAATAAGTACCGGCATAGGACACGGTAGGCGCATCCGGATCAACGACCGCAGGCGTATGGGCCACGGTCCAGCCGTTGAGCATTTGGGGAGCATTATACTTGCCGATCACGCCGTAAACCGTGACCGTGTCGCCCTTGGCAGGCTTGGTCTCCATGGCATCATAGCGATTTTCGCCGGTAGCATCGTAGGTGCCCCAAATCAGCAAGGTGTTGCCGTTTTCGTCCATAATGGTCATGTTGCCATACTGGGTATCTTCAATGGACTTGATCACGCCGGTAACATTGTATTTCTTGCTGGTGTACTGACCCTGCACCATCTGATTGCCCAGCGCATTGGCTTCCTCGATGGTCAGGGTATCGCCCTCAGGCTCTACGACCGTGGGGGCATTGGCCGTGTGCTCGGTCAGCCAGCCGTTCTTCATCTGTGCCGTGCCTTTGTAGTTGCCGATCACGCCGTAAAGCTTCACCGTATCGCCGGTGACCGGCTTGGTCTCCAGTGCGTCGTAACGGGTCTTACCGTCTGCACTGTAAAGGCCATAAACATACAGGCTGCCGGTATCATCCTTAACCGTCAGATTTCCCCAGGTTGCATCTTTTACGGATTCGATCGTACCGGTGATATAGTACTTGTTTTCTGTATAAGCGTTCTGTCCCAGGGACTCGCCCAGAGCGATCGCCTCTGCAATGGTCAGTTCGCTGTCTGCAGGCGGGAGGGTAGCCTCAGGCTCTGTTGCCTCCGGCTCGGTGGTCTCGGGTTCTGTGGTCTCAGGCTCGGTCGGATCAACAGGGTCTGTGCTCTCCCATGTGGTGGTGTAGTAATAAGTTCCGCCGGTTCCAATACCGTGGTACAGGTAAACATCCGACATTGTGGAACCATAACAGTTAAAAATCTTGTTGCCACTGTTAAATTGCAGGTTGTTCCGAGAACAGCCATTGGTAGCCAGCAGCTTACAAGTGCCGTCTGCATTGAATGTAACCGTAAAGGATGCATTGGCATCAATGGTCTCCTGCGTTTTCAACTGATTTTTGTCATCTCCACCGGCGGCATACAGATAGCCGGAATTGGCTGCATCATAGAATGCGTAAGTCTTAGTTTCCGTTGCGGTGGTTTCCGCTCTCAGAGCCTTTGTCTCCGTAACGGCCGTTTTCTTATAAAGGGCAATGTCTTTCTGACCGGTTTTATAGTAGCGGAAGCGCATTTGGTTAGATGCATCATTAAACTTCAAATAGGAATTATTTCCTTTTATAGATACACCTGATGTGCCCAAAGAAATCGTGTTGACATAAACCTTAGTTGTGCTCTCATTGAAGCCGTTTTTTGTGCCGGTGTAGCCAATATACTCACCGTTATTTGCTTTGATGGAATATCCTCCGTCTACAGCTGCAATTGTAAACTTGCAAAGATCTCCATCTTCCGCAGAAATTGTTTCGTCCGTGATCTTGACAGATTTGTAGGCGTTAACCTCATCCAGTTTTGCCAAGTTGCCGTCAAAAATCAGGTTGCCGGCTTCATAGACGATCAGGTATTCGCCCGACCAGTCTGCCGGTTCTTCTGTGACCTTCTTATAGACATAAGTACCGGTTTCGCCGGGTTCTGTTTCCACCGGTTCCGTCTCGACCGGCTCGGTCGTTGCAGGCGGCTCGGTAGGCTCGGGTTCCGTGACCGGGGTACCCTCCTGCAGCTCCAGCTCTGCCACATTGGCATCGCTGTCAAATACCAGCTTGTTTTCCGTTTTCGTAATTTCGACTGCTATGCGGTTATTGTTATCCTGTGTCTTGCTCAGGGCATAGACCGTGCCGTCTTTTTCTCCGGCGAGCACATACTTATCGCCGATGACCAAGTCATCCTCACCGTCCACCAGCTCATAGCTCAGTGCCGCGCCGGACTGGTCATCCGCATTCAGGTGGGTCAGCAGGGCATAATAGGTCACATCGTCATCAATGGACATTTCCGTGCCTGCCGCCTGGATCACGGTGGGCTTGGAGGCGGAATCCGCAGTTTGACCGGTGACCCAGCCCAGGAATGCATAGCCGTCGGGCAATGTACCGGAGAAAGCCGGCAGGGCAAAGGAGTCGCCATCGACCACGGTCTTGCTCACCACGGTCTTTCCGTTTTCCACCACATTGACTGTGTAGGTCTCCATTTTGGCAAATGTCACATGGACGGTCACCTCTGCGCCCGATTCGGCGCTCACGGTAAGCACCCGGTTGGCGGCGGAAACCGTGCCGTTATCTGCCGTAATGCTGGCGACCTGACAGCCGTGTGCCGGTACAGCCGCCACATACTTGCCGTTGACGATGCAGGTGCCGTATTCCGGATTGACGGTGTCAACGGTGATGGTGAAATCAGGAGATACATTGCTATTTGCAGTAGAAACGCCGCTGGGCGTTACATAATTGGTACCGGCCACTTCCCGGTCAAACAGGGCAAATGCCAGCTCCGGGAAATCCACGAATACATTACGGGTGCCGGTGATGGACTGGACGGAGTCATTTCGAGCCATCTCCCAGGTGTCCACCGGGTCTTCCTCCATCCACTTCAAGAGGACATCCAAGCTTTCAATAACGCCGCTTTCTCCCCACAGATTGCTGTGCAGTTCCGGAGCGGTATAGGAAACCGTGCCGTCCTCTGCTGCGGTGGTATCGCCGCCCCAACGGACATACTGGTACAGCATGATACGGGCTACATCGCCGCGCACATCGTAGTTTGTATTTTGATTGGGGGCAAAATACCCGTCGGATTCGCCGTATGCCTTATTGCTACGGCTAACATTATCCTTAGAAGCTTCCGGGCGGAGCATCATAATGTCATTTTCATGCTTACCGTTGCCGCCCTTACTGTCGGGCCATGTATGCTCCCGGTTGAATACAGTGCCGTCCCAATCCGGGCCAACCAGTATACCGGTATAGATACAGGAAATTTGGGAGGTCTCTATGCCGTTGTTCTGAATGTCCGTAAACTGGAAAAGGTACCGAACATCATCATAGGATGTGGTTTTCGTCTGTGCGGATGCCATCAAATCATGCAACTTTACATAAAGGCTGCTGGTCGCAACGGTATCCGTATCGCCGGAGCCCTCAAGTGCGAGCAGCTCCGAAAGGGATGTGCCGGAATAGAATGCTTCTGCGTTGGGCGACAGGAAGGTAGCAAGCTCCCCCCGGATGCCCCAGTTCTTGATCACGCTGTCGTAGTTTCCCCAACTACCGTACTGGTAGTCCACGAGTCCCTGCTCAGCGGCGAAGCTCACCGTGGGCAACAGGCCGATCACCATGATCAGAACCAAAAGCCACGCAAAGCCGCGTTTGACAAGTTGTTTCATTTTGCATTTTCCCCCTAAATATTTTTGGTTATTTTCTCTTTGAAAATACCTGATATAAATATAGCACGGGATTGCACGGTTCGCAATACGAAATTTCATATTTTGGTAATTTTTTTCGCAATATTTAGTAAAATCTTCCCGATCCCCCACCACATATTGTACGCCCCCACTCCCACCGCACACACTTTTACAAAAATGCCACCTTTTTGTAATCTCATTATACTCGTCTTACAAAAACTCCACCTTTTTGTAACTCTCTCTGACCTTTTGCAATAACTCCACTTTTTTGTAACTCCGTCTAACCTTTTGCAATAACCCCACTTTTTTGTAACTCCGTCTAACCTTTTGCAATAACCCCACTTTTTTGTAACTCCGTCTAACCTTTTGCAATAACTCCACTTTTTTGCAACTCCGTCTGACCTTTTGCAATAACTCCACTTTTTTGTAACTCCGTCTAATCTTTTGCAATAACTCCACTTTTTTGTAACTCTCTCTGACCTTTTGCAATAACTCCGTTTTTTTGCAACTCTCTCTAACCTTTTGCAATAACTCCACTTTTTTGTAACTATCTCTGACCTTTTCCAATAACTCCGCTTTTTGGCAATCTCATTATCCCCGCCTTACAAAAACTCCACCTTTTTGTAACCCCCGATGGTTCCTCCTGAACAAAAAATCCTGTTGCCGCAGGCAACTATTTCAATTGTCCCGCAGGGACACCTCCAGTGGCTTCCTCTGTCGAGGAAGCTGGCACGGCGTATGCCGTGACTGAAGGAGAGTGTTGCCGAAGGCAACTATTTCAATCGTCCCGTCAGGGACACCTTCCGTAAAGTCCTTGTATATTTCACTTTTCCCGTTTGGTTTTTTCGGTGCAGGAACGCACTGCCCTTTTGTCACCGCTTTGGCGGTGACGGTTGCCTGACGGCAACCTCTCTCCCTCAGTCAGCCTGTTCGGCTGACAATTGCCTGCGGGCAATCCGGTCGCGGCTCTGACAGCCCACCGGGCTGTCATTCACTCCCGCGACTGCGCTTCGCTTACCCCCGTCAGGGGGAGCCACTGGATGTATCGGCTTCGCCGATGATTATAATTTTCTGGGCAGTGGGGGGTGCAAAAAGCCTGCCTGTTGGGATTACCAACCGGGCAGGCTTTTTGCTGTTATGGGCTTTTTGTCCCGCTTTACAGGGCTTTCAGGTATTGGGCCAGCTTATGGGCGATGATCCGGTGGCCGGCATCACTGGGGTGCAGGCCGTCCACAAAATGGAGCTGGGCGGAGACAGGCACAGCGGGCTGCATACCGCTGGTGGCATACAAGTCAAGCACCGGCAGGGAATAATACTCTGCCACCTGACGAACCGCCTGCACATAGGCCAGCAGGGGTGCTGTTGGGGTCTGCCGGAAGCCATCCCCCCGGGGATCCGCCTCATTCCAGCGGTGCAGGGGTGTCATAATCACGATTTGCGCCGTGGGAAAACGGTTCATCAGGCTGGAATACAGGGTATGCAAGGCGCCATAGAAGGTATCCTGGGTACGGTCGTCAAAGCTGCCCAGGGGGGCATCTCCGTGGCCGAAATCATTAGTTCCGCCAAACACCACCACTGCATCCGCATCCGGATCCATTGCCTCTACCCGACCGCAAAAATCCTGCTCAAAGGACGGCTCACCCACAGGCACGGTCTGCCTAGCCAGACGGGTGCCGCTGATGCCGTAATTGCGGCAGACAGCACCATACCGGGAGCCCATCAGCGCCACATAGCAGGTATCCGGCGAGGAAGCGCCCACGCCCTCGGTAATGCTGTCGCCCAAAAAGTTGATTTTCAGTCCCTCTAATTTCACGGTTTGATCCTCCCGTTTCTTTTTTCTTCATTATACCAAAGTCCACTGCCATTTGCAACCCGGCAACCGCCCGGCAGAAGGACAAAAGCAAGGCGATATCCGGGGTTTGAGCCGGATATCGCCTTTTATTCGGATTATTCCTCGGTTTCCGCAACGGGCTCTTCCTGAGCCGTTCTGGGCTCGGGGGTCACGCCGGGCTGGTAATCCCGGTAGGCCATCAGGCCGGAGCCTGCGGGGATCAGCTTACCGATGATCACATTTTCCTTCAAGCCGACCAGGTGATCGACCTTGCCCTTAATGGCGGCATCGGTCAGCACCTTGGTGGTCTCCTGGAAGGAGGCGGCAGACAGGAAGGAATCGGTGGCCAGGGAGGCCTTGGTAATACCCATCAGCATTGCGCTGCCCTCTGCCAGCTTCAAATCGGTCTCGCCGGCATCGATCCGTGCCTGCACGGCGGCATTGGCATCCTCGAACACGAAGTTATCCACCACGGTTCCGGTGAGCAGCGTGCTGTCGCCCGGATCCTCCACACGGGTCTTGCGCATCATCTGACGGATAATGACCTCGATATGCTTATCGTTGATCTCAACGCCCTGCTGACGGTACACAGCCTGAACGGATTGCACCAGGTAATTCTGAACAGCCTCCACGCCGGAGATCCGCAGCACATCCTGAGGATAGAGGGCACCATCGGTGATGGGCTCGCCCTTCTGCACAGTCTTGCCGTGGCTGACCTTCAGACCAACGGAATAGGGCACCTGATACACCTTGACCTCGCCGTCCTCAGCGGTAACCGTGATGTTACGCATAGCGGTACGGTGGGTATCGTCGATGGAGACGGTACCGGTGATCTCAGAGATCTGTGCCATCGTCGTGGGACGGCGGGATTCGAACAGCTCTTCAACTCTGGGAAGACCCTGGGTGATATCGTCACCGGCAACG
>CAZTNP010000049.1:0-5768 GCA_964615545.1 uncultured Oscillospiraceae bacterium
GCGCTTCGCTTACCCTTTACACAAGGGAGCCACTGGCGGTGTCCCTGACGGGACAATTTATAATAGTTGCCTGACGGCAACGCATTTTTATCCCGGAGCACCCAACGGGGGTGCGATGAGGGCATAAAAAGTCCCGCTCGGGGGGAGCGGGGCTTTTTTATGGGGTTAATAGCTGCTGCAGGTGGTGGAGGTCGTGTTCGGTGAAGCTGCCGTAATTGACCACCAGGCAGCCCCGGTGCGTTTCCGGCACGGGGCCGTGATAATAGCTTGCCAGCGTTCGCATTTTCAGTCCCTGCTCCCGGCAGAGTGCTTCCAGTGCCGTATCGCTGAGAGGCGTTTGCAGCAGAAAATGCAGGCCGGCGTTTTCCTCCAGCACGGTAAAGCATTCCCGGTAACGGCTCTGCTCCAGCAGCTTCAGCAGCCGATCCCGGCGGGTCTTATAAAATTTCCGCATCCGGTCGATATGCTTTTCAAAATACCCCTGAGACAGAAAGCGGGCAAGGGTATACTGCTCAAAGCTGGGCACGGTGCAGCCGTAAAAGCCAAGCTTTTCCCGCAGAGCGCAAATCAGCCGGGGCGGCAGCACCATATATCCGATACGGATGGAGGGTGCCAGAGAACGGGAGAAGGTATTCATATAGATCACCCGCTGGGTTCTGTCCAGGGATTGGAGCGTGGGCATCGGATGGGCATCAAAGCGGAATTCGCTGTCATAATCGTCCTCGATAATATAGCGATCCGGCTTTTTCTGCGCCCATTGCAGAAGCGCCAGCCGCCGGGCAAGGGGTGTGACCAGGCCGGTGGGAAAATGGTGATTGGGGGAGATGTGGAGCACCTGGGCGTTTTTCAGTGCCTCCAGGGTCACGCCCTGTCCGTCCATCGCCGCCCCGATGCATTTTGCCCCGGCGGCGACATACAGCTTACGGATCTTTCCGTAGCCCGGCTCCTCCACCGCATAGCATTTCTCCCGCCCCAAAAGCTGTACCAGCAGATTATAAAGAAAATCTGTGCCCGCACCGATGACGATCTGCTCCGGCTGCACCTGCATCCCCCGAAAGGCAGACAGATGGTGGGCAATGGCCTGCCGCAGAGCCGGCACGCCCTGGGCGGGGATAGGCTGCAAAAGAGTCTGCCCCATATCCAGCATCACCTGCCGCTGGAGGCGGCTCCATACAGAAAATGGGAAGCCCTCCGGCTGCCCCCCCTCCGGCGCCGGTGCTTCCGGCAGCAGAGGCGCAGACACGGCAGGGACTGCCGGGGCCGGATGGCGGATGCTTTCCACAAAATAGCCCACCTTCTCCCGGGAGGAAAGAAAGCCCTCCGCCAAAAGCTGACCGTATGCCGCTTCCACTGTGACCTTGCTGATCTCCAAATGGTCGGAAAGGGCCCGCTTGGAGGGCAGCTTTTCCCCGGGCTGGAGCGCACCGGAGAGAATGTCCGCCCGAATGCAGCGGTAAAGGGCCTCATAAAGAGGAACGCCGGGAGTTTTTTGCAGGGTGTAGGTCAGCATAGGCGTTTCTCCTTTTTGGCAATGAGAAGATGCAGCAGCCGCAGCACGGTGGGCACCGCCAGCAAAGCGGCCAGCAGCACCGGGTAGGTGCGGATATCCGTCACCGTCAGCTCGAAGGGCACCCGCAGCAGCGTAAAGCAGCCCACCAGTGCCACCAGCATCGCGATCCATACGATCCGGCGGAACCGGTCAAAGGGGGTGCACACCTGATACAGCACCAGCATACCCACAAACGCCAGCACGGCGGTGCAGACTGTGGCACAGTCGGTCAGGGGCAGACCGACGGAACGCATCAGCAGATACACCAGCGCCACCACCGCCAGATTGGTCAGCCCGCCGGGCAGGGCACGGCGCAGCACCGTTGGCAGGAATTTCCCCCGCACCGGTTCATGATTGGGCTCCATAGCCAGGAAAAAGCCCGGAACGCCGATGGTCAGTGCGGAAATGATACTCAGATGGAAGGGCTGGAAGGGATACGCCCAGCCGGTAAACAGGCACAGCAGAGAAAGCCCCAGAGAGAGAATGTTTTTCACCAGGAAAAGGGAGGCGGCACGCTGAATATTATTGATGACCCGCCGCCCCTCGTCCACAATGCCGGGCATCGCGGAAAAATCCGAATCGGTGAGCACCAGCCGGGCGACCTGCGCCGCTGCCGGGGCACCACTGGCCATTGCAACGCCGCAATCGGCCTCCTTCAGCGCCAGCACATCGTTTACGCCATCGCCGGTCATTGCCACGGTGTGGCCCTGCTTTTTCATTGCGGCGATGAGCTTTTTCTTCATTTCCGGGGTGACGCGGCCAAAAACGGTGCAATTGCGTACCGCATTGGCGATCTCCGCCTCCGTATGCAGGGTGGAGGCATCCACAAACCGGTCACTGTCCGGGATCTGCGCCCGCTGCGCCACCCGGGATACGGTCAGGGGACTGTCGCCGGAGATCACCTTCACCGTTACCCCCTGCCGGGCAAAATAGGAAAAGATCTCCGGTGCACTTTCCCGCACCCGATTGCTCAGCAGGAGCAGCGCCAGCGGCCGGATCCGGCCGGGATCCAGCGTGCCGGGGCACAGGGAGCCCTGATATTCGGCTGCCAGCAGTACCCGGCAGCCCTCGCCCTGCCACCGGTCCACGGCTTCAAATAGAGGATCCTCCGGGCACAGAAGCCAATCCGGTGCACCCACCAGGAAGCTGCCCTGGCCGGTAAATTCCCCGCCGAACCACTTGTAGGCAGAGTCAAAGGGGATCTCCTTTTCCCATACCCATTCACTTTTTCCGGCGAACAGCTCCCCGATGGCACGGCCGGTGTCGTTATCCGGCTCCCGGCTGCCGTAAAGAGCGGTGAGGATCTCCTCCAGCCGTTCCGGGGTGACACCATCCAGCCGCTCCACATTTTCCACGGTCATAGTGGGCTCGGTGACGGTGCCGGTCTTGTCCACGCAGAGAATATCCACTCTTGCCAGTGCCTCAATGCAGCTCATATCCTGCACCAGCACCCGATTTTTCGTCAGCTTAATGGCGGAGGCGGAGAGGGCGATGCTGGTCAGCAGATACAGCCCCTCCGGGATCATTCCCACCAGTGCCGCCACCGTGGCCTCCGCGCTGTCCCGCAGCCCAAGCTTCAGCACCGCATACTCCTGATAAAACAACAGCAAACCCACCGGGATCAGCAAAATGCCCAGCACCCGGATCAGCTTATCCAGCGAACGCATCATTTCCGACTTTTTTGCCCTGGGATCGGCCTTTGCTTCCTGTGCCAGCCGGGAGGCAAAGGAAGCATCGCCTACCTGGGTCAGCTTTACCGCCGCCGTTCCGGAGACGACGAAGCTGCCGGAAAGCACCGGATCGCCGGGGCCCTTTACCACCGCATCCGCCTCGCCGGTCAGCAGCGCCTCGTTGACATGGAGCGTACCGGAAAGCACCGTGCCGTCGGCACAGATCTGATCTCCAGCGTGAAAACGCACCGTATCCTCCTCCACCAGCAGCTCGGAGCGGAGGGGGCACCACTGCCCGTCCCGCAGGGTCTCCACCTGCTGAGCGGCGACAAGGGTCAGCTTGTCCACTGCACGCTTGGCACGAAGCTGCTGCAAAATACCGATGACCGTGTTGATGATCACGATCACAAGAAAGGTCATATTGTGAAGGCCGGAGCCGGAAACGGCCAGGATCACCGCCAAAATCAGAAATACCAGATTGAAATAGGTAAAGCAGTGCTCCAAAATGATCTCTTTTTCCGTTTTTCCGGTGGTGGAGCGGGTGTGATTGCCCTTGCCCAGCTCCTGCTGCCGCTGTGCCTGCTCGGAGGTCAGCCCAGTCAGTTCTGCCATAGATAGCCCCCCTTTTTTCTGTAATGTGGCAGGATTGCCACTTTGCGGTTATTATATCACATCGTATTCCAAAACAAAAGAGCTTTCTTCTGCCCGGTATGGGGCGACCGGATCCCGGCAGGAAACTTGCCCGGGCAACAAAAAAGCAGCCCTGACGGCTGCGTAACGGTCTGCAAAGGTATTTGGGGCAGGCACCTGAAAAAGCGAAATGACCCTTGTCTGCTGCTTCCTGTCTGACTCAAGAAACATTGTATTGCAGGCAAGGGTCATTTCTGTTCTGTCTTAGTATCTAACATCCTTGGTTAACCTCTCTTTCTACAGAATCGGCGATGAGCGTTTGTCGAAATTCATTCCGCAGCATTTCCACACATCTTCCAAACATACTCGAAAAGCGAGCCACTCTTATGTGCCGGAACATTTCCCTTAAATTTCGTTCATCGCGGTCAGCCCGTATTCTTTCTTCCCAGCGTCCGTTCCAAATGCGTTACAATTGTTTTCCTTCCTGAAAAATCTACGAACTTCAAACAATGGATTTTCTTGCACTTGTATATATCAATCGTTATTACGAACGAGTTACAATGACAGGTTTTTGATTTATTCTTACTCTTACACTTCCTGCATGGAACCGTCCGCCTGGGGAAGCAGCTTTTGGGCTCATCTTAAAGGATCATTGGTATCACCCTTTCTGACTATAAGATAACACAAGAGAAAGCAAAAAGCAATATGGAATATTGTACAAACAGTACAAACGGTATTTGTACAAAATACAGAATTACCCGGCAAGCACACAATCTCCTGTTGACTTCCCGTCTGAAAAGTAGTATCATTAAACTGTTGGGGTCAACGCCCAGCCGGAACGCCCCGGGCTTTCCGGTGCATAGCATACAGAGAAAACAAAACTGCCGCAAAGCGTTTGCTACGGGTTGATAAGGCAGTATAGAAAACTTATACATCTGTGGCATTGCAAAGGGAAGAAATTAGGCTTTGACTTAGAAGGTCAGAGCCTTTTTCTTTTGCAATAAAATCCGCACATTCGTCTTTTGATTCGACTTGATTTATAATTAACACATCAAAAATCAAGGAGGTTCATTATGAAAACATTATTTGAACAACAAGGTGTACAGTATGAAATGCAGGGAGATTACAAATTACCTTGTGTTACATTACCAAACGATAGCGATTATGAAATCGGCGTATGGGGCGAACGACACAGACGGTATCTCAAAGAACATCACAAGGTCAGATATTATAATTTGCTGACAGCAGGAACGCTTGATAATTATCTTGCCGACATCGAAAGCCAAGCAGAAAAACTGTTTGAGCAGACAGTAAAATCACTTGCCGAAAAAGAGAATGTTACAGAAAATTTGAAAGGAAAAGCACCTATGGAATGGGTGCGAAAAATGAATAACAGCCGTAACCGAGCAACTGAAATCGTAAATGCGGAAGTGATTTTTGTATGAGCAAATACTATTTTTATCTTACCGATGATGAAAGAAGTTTGATAATCGAGAGCCTAATTTCAAAGAAAAATGCTCTTATTTCGGATGGTAAATACACAGACGGAATAGATGATACGCTACTCAAAATCTTGCGTTCTAAAAAGAAAAAAGTTAAGATTATTACACCGTAAAGCAACAGTAAAGGCACAACCGACGGAAGAAAAATCCGCTGATTGTGCCTTTTCATTTTTGAATTTTGAGATGATGTTTACTCTTAGCGAGCAGTGTATTTTGATAGCCACTATCGAAATACCGCTACCGCACGATGTTCTGTAACATCTTAGCGAGCAGACCATTTTGATAGCCATCATCGAAAAACAGCCTACCGCACAATGTTTTGCAACATCTTAGCAAGCAGACTGTTTTTACTCCTGCGGCTTAAAACGGTACTCGTTAGGGACACCCTAAGACCTGTAACACATCCGATAATTTGCC
>CAZTNP010000050.1:0-5717 GCA_964615545.1 uncultured Oscillospiraceae bacterium
ATCTCTACAAAATTTTTATATTATTTCATTGTCCTCTTGACGGGGTGCGGTTCAACGCTTTCCACGGCGCTTTTTCTTTCTGTGGACTTTTCTCCCCGGCTGTGGTAAAATGGGGACAGAAAATCAAAACACCCGAAGGAGCGAAATTATGGAAGCCATTCGTCTTGCCGGGCTGGAGCCCCGGTCTGTTTTTGCCCGTTTTGAAGAGCTGTGTGCCATCCCCCACGGCTCCGGCCACACCAAGGCCATCAGCGATCATATCGTGGCGTTTGCGAAGGCACACGGCCTGCGTTACATTCAGGATCCGCTGAACAATGTGATCCTCTTTGCACCCGGCAGTGCGGGATACGAGACCCATCCCGCCGTTATTTTGCAGGGGCATATGGATATGGTCTGTGAAAAGGACCCGGACTGCCCGCTGGATATGGAAAAGGACGGGCTGGATATCGCCCACGACGGAGAATATGTGTTTGCCAAAGGCACCACTCTGGGCGGTGACGACGGCATTGCCGTGGCCTACATTCTGGCACTGCTTTCCGATTCCACTCTCCCCCACCCTCCCATTGAGGCGGTGATCACCGTAGACGAGGAAACCGGTATGGACGGTGCCGCCGGCATTGACCTTTCTATGCTCAGCGGACGCACCCTGATCAATGTGGACTCGGAGGACGAGGGCGTTTTCACCGTATCCTGCGCCGGTGGTGTCAAGAGCACCCTTTCCCTGCCGGTGACCCGCCGCACCGTATACGGCCCCTGCATCCGGCTGACGGTGGAGGGACTGCAGGGCGGCCACTCCGGCGTGGAGATCCACAAGAACCGTGCCAATGCCAACAAGGTTATGGGCACGTTGCTTGCCCGGATTCAGGAGCTGATGCCCCTTTGCCTGACCGGCTTTTCCGGCGGCTCCAAGGATAATGCCATTCCCCGCACCTGTCAGGTAACCCTTGTGGCTATGGGTATGGATCTGCAGCGGATCAACGGCATTACCCAACAGCTTCAGGAGGAGATCCGAGCGCAATACGATGAGCCCGATGCCATCATCCGGGGGAACGATGTGGATGCACTGGGTGGCAACGCCCTGACCACTGAGGACACTGCCAAAGTGATTGCCCTGCTGAACACTGTGCCCAATGGGATACAGACCTGGAGCGAGGATATTCCCGGTCTGGTGCAGACAAGCCTGAATTTGGGCATTGCCCGGCTGGAGGAGCAGCTTTGTCTCACCTTTGCCCTGCGCAGCAGTGTCACCCAGGAAAAGCAGGCATTGCGGGAAAAGCTGCAGGAGCTGGCAGCCTTCTACGGCGGCAGCTACAGCGAAAAGGGAGATTATCCCGCCTGGGAGTACAAAAAGGACTCTCCCCTGCGTGACATTATGGTGCAGACCTATGAGCAGCTGTTCTCCGTGAAGCCGGAGGTGGTGGCTATTCACGCCGGTTTGGAATGCGGTCTGCTCAGTGAAAAGCTGCCGGGGCTGGACTGCGTTTCCATTGGCCCGGATATGGTGGATATCCACACCAGCCGGGAAAAGCTGAGCATCGCCTCCACCCGTCGCACCTGGGAATTCCTGCTGAAGGTATTGGCACAGCTTTAAGCTGCCGAAAATATAACGCGCCCCTGCTTTTGCAATGCAAAGGCAGGGGCACTTTTTTATTGGAAAGCAGTTGTTATGGGATTTGAGTGCCGCCCCATTCCACCACGGTGAAGCCATCCCGTTCCGGTGCGGACAGTGCCTGCGGCTGTATCTGTACTTCCTCCGTAGCCGCGCGCCAGGTCATAAATACCCGGATTAGGGTGTCCGGCGCCGGATCAATATCCAGTTCTGCCGCGCAGGTGTAGGCATCCGTCTGAAAAGAGATCACATTGTACGCATTTTGCTCCATTTGGGGCAACCAGTACACAATAAGCTCATTGGCCTCCTGACGGTTCAGTCCCAGCTCTGCCAGTGCCCACTCCAAAAATGCCGCCGTATCCTTGCCGGCTACGCAAAAACCCCGGCTCTCCTCATAGGCGGTTTGAAGCTGACCCTCCCAGTAAAGATACCGGTAGGTCATGCCCTGCCCATCGGTCAGTGTGCCGTCAGGCTGAGCCGTCACCTGCCATCCGGTTCCGTAGGCCGGGTAAGTGCAGGTCAGTTTTCCGTTCAAGTCGAGCCGAACGGAAACCTCGCATTCCCGTTCCGGATAGAGGTAGATCACCGGCTTATAGGCAACGCCCTCCTCCAATTGAAGCGTGCTCTGCTCAATGGATATGAGATCTGCCTCCATCCGGTCGGTTTCCTTGTCGTAATAGATATTGTCATATGTGCAGTAGACCTGATCGCCTACGCACCACTGATCGTCCAGTGTGCCGTTAAGCTTGTATACATAGGGAAAGGGGATCACCGTCGTGGCAAAAAAGCAGTCTGCATATATTTCGGTGATGACCAGATCTTCCACTATATAGTCGTCCCACCGGTTTTCCTCCGTCTTTTCCAGCCATGTGCCGCAATAGGGCTGGCGGACTGACCTGTCCGACTGGTCAAAGCCATGATCGGGAAAGCATTCCTGTAAAAAAGCTGCGATCTGCGCTTTTTGCTCCATGGTAAGAGACACCTGTCCGGTGCCGTTGCGGGCGTAACCCTCACTGATATTGACCGCATATGCCGTCCCAATGGTATATTCCGGCAGACAATCGCACAGGCCGTTTTTATCATAGGAAAGGCCGTTGAGCAGGGCATAGACTTCCTCAGCGGATGCTCCCACCGCCTGTACGGTCTGGCCGCTGTCCACATGCTTTACGGTCAGCGGTTCCGGCTCTGCCGTTTCGGAACGGGTGGTCGTCTGCTGGGTATTTTCCGGCTTTTCCGGTTCCGTACAGCCTGAAAAAGCAGTGCACAGAATAATCGCCGCCACAAAAATCGCCAAATACTTTTTCGTATCATTCCCTCCAAAAAAATGCTTTCATTCCTCCTCGGAGATCCGGCCCAGCAAAGCGGTATAGGGCTTCTCCGGCAGATACACCGGTTCCTGCCCCTCTGCCTGAAGCCACCGACCCCAAAGAGTATATTCCGTCTCCGTACCGTCCGAAAGGGAAACCGTCAGCGTATATGCCGCCGTTTCCTCACCCCGGTTTTCCAAATCGTTCGTTTGGGGATCCTGGGTATTCATTTGGGCACACCGTGCCAATAATTCAGCCAATTCCTCGCCCCGGTCTCCGGTATAGATCGCGCACAGGGTATCTCCCTGCCAAACCTCCACCATGGAGGCACTTTGGGGCACATCCTGTGCCATATCCGATTTCCCGCCGGCGTCAAAACTCTCTGCCCACTCCGGTGCCATGGACATATTGCCTGCGCACATTTCGTCGGCGACCTTTGCCCCTCTCGGGTAGAGGATCAGTGCTCCCAGCACCAGACATACCGGCACACAGGCACACAATGCCTGAATGCGGCGCTTTTTCCGTCGCGCCAATATCACCTGACTGCGGCGAAAGACCTCTGCCTTACATTCCTGCAGATCTCTCAGCATAATTGCTCACCGTCCTTTTCCAAAAGCCCACGGAGTGCCTTCTTTGCCCGATACAGAAGATTATCCACCTGCTTGCGGTTTTTTCGCATGACCCTTGCCGCCTACTCATAGCTCAGCTCCTCAAAGTACACCAAGTAGATGACCGTCTGCATATCCTCCGGCAGTGTACGGATAGCCCGATCGACTGCCCGCTTCTTCTCGTCCCATGCCAGCCGTTCCTCCAGAGCCAAGCTGTCATCAGACAGCTCGGGCACCTGAGAAAGGTCGGTAAACTGGAGCACCCTTTGGTGCTTCAGCCAGTCCAGTGCCCGACTTCTGCCCAGCATGAACAGGTATGTTTTGAGCGTGACCTGAAAATTATAGCGATGCTTATGTACAATGAGCTCCACAAACACATCCATGGCAATATCCTCTGCCGTGGATACATCGTGCACATATCGGTCAATAAAGAAAACAAGGCTGTGGAAATATGCCTGCATGATCTCGTCAAAGGCACTTTCCTCTCCGTTCAGGAAACGGCGGTAGCTACTGGCACCGTTATCCATTTTTTCCTCCTGTTCTTTCCGTCATAGATTATACGACTGAGCTTGCAGCATTCCTTATGCTTTTTTAAAAAATGCGGCAGACCGGGTCTGCCGCATAAAATATCCTGTTATTTTGCTTCCACAGAAACGGTGCCGTCGGTGATCCGGACGGAAAGGCTTTCGATGGGGTGCTCAAAGGACTCCATGATCTTTTCGCTGATGGGATCCTCCAGCGTGCGCTGGATGGTGCGCCGCAGATTCCGGGCACCATAGGTGACGGAATAAGCCTCCTGCGCCAAATACTCCCGGACAGTGCTGTCAAAATTCGCCGTCATTCCCCGCTCTGCCAGATTCTGCTGCAGCTCCGAGAGCATAATATCGGCAATGCCGAGGAAATTCTCCTGTGTCAGGTGATGGAACGCAATGATCTCATCCACACGGTTCAAAAACTCCGGCCGCAGGAACTCCCGCAGGGCGCCCATCGTCTTATCCATAACCATATCCGTCTGCGTTCTGCCAAAGCCAAGGCCGCCGACACGGCCCTCAGAGCCTGCATTAGAGGTCATCACAATGACGGTGTTTTCAAAATTCACCGTTCTGCCCTGGGCATCGGTGATCCGGCCGTCATCCAGCACCTGTAGTAGCACATTCAGTACATCCGGATGTGCCTTTTCAATCTCATCGAACAGCACCACGCTGTAGGGCTTGCGGCGGATCTTCTCCGTCAGCTGGCCGGCCTCATCGTAGCCCACATAGCCGGGAGGGGAGCCAATCAGCTTGGAGACCGTATGCTTTTCCATATATTCGGACATATCCAGCCGGATCAGGGAATCCACGCTGTCAAACAGATCGTCCGCCAGACATTTCACCAGCTCTGTTTTGCCCACGCCGGTGGGGCCCACAAAGATGAACGACACCGGGCGGCGCTTGGTGGAAATGCCCACACGCTTCCGGCGAATGGCACGGGCGACCGCATCCACTGCCTCGTCCTGACCAATGATACGGGTCTTCAGCCGGTCAGCCAGGCCGCGAATCTGCTCATACTCCTGTGCCTTGATCTTGCTGGCGGGAATTTTGGTCCACAGCTCAATGATCCGTGCCAAATTTTCCATCGTCACCGCCGGGGCAGGCAGACGATCCAGCGCCTCGATTTCCTCGGCAAGCTGGCAAAGCCGGCTGCGGATATGGGCGATACGCTCAAAATCCTCATTTTCCGCATCCTCGGTAAGCATCCGAAGCTCCAGCTCGTAATCATCCCGCTCCTTTTTCAGCTCCGCCAGCCTGGAGATCTCCTTACAGCGCAGATTCACATCGGAGCAGGCCTCGTCCAGCAGGTCGATGGCCTTATCCGGCAGGAAACGGTCGGTGATATACCGCTCGGAAAGCACCACGCACTGGCGGGCGATCTCCGGCGTAACAGTCACGCCATGGAAAGCACCGTAGGTAGGTGCAATGGCCTGCATAATCTGGCAGGCCTCCTCCATAGAGGGCTCCGCCACGGAAACCGGCTGGAACCGGCGCTCCAGCTCCGAATCCTTTTCGATATGCTTGCGGTATTCGTTATAGGTGGTGGCGCCGATGACCTGAATTTCCCCACGAGACAGGGCAGGCTTGAGGATATTGGCGGCATTCATAGAGCCCTCCGCATCCCCGGCGCCCACAAGGTTATGCACCTCGTCAATGACCA
>CAZTNP010000051.1:0-5694 GCA_964615545.1 uncultured Oscillospiraceae bacterium
CAGACTTCAGTCCGCAGGCATCGATTGCAGCCTTGGCAGCAGTCTCAGCAGCAGTCTGTGCTGCGAAGGGGGTGGATTTACGGGAGCCACGGAAGCCCAGTCCGCCGGAGGAAGCCCAGCTCAGGGCGTTGCCTTCCAGGTCGGTGATGGTCACCATGGTGTTGTTGAAGGAAGAACGGATATGTGCCGCGCCCTTCTCTACAACCTTGCGCTCACGACGGCGCTTGATTACTTTCTTACCAGCTTTTGCAGCCATTACATATCCCTCCTTTTACTTCTTCTTGTTAGCGATGGTCTTCTTCGGACCCTTACGGGTACGTGCATTGGTCTTGGTACGCTGGCCATGCACCGGCAGGCCACGGCGATGCCGCAGACCACGGTAGCAGCCGATTTCGCTCAAACGCTTGATGTTCATAGCGTTCTCACGGCGCAGGTCACCTTCGATGGTGTAGTTATGCTCAATCGCATCACGCAGCTGAGCTTCCTGATCCTCGTTCAGGTCCTTCACGCGGGTATTGGGATCAATACCGGTGATTTCCAGAACCTTAGCCGCACGGGCAGGTCCAATGCCATAGATATAAGTCAGTGCTACTTCGATCCGCTTCTCGCGGGGAAGGTCAATACCAGAAATACGTGCCATGTTCTATCAGCACCTCCTATTAGCCTTGTCTTTGCTTATGCTTGGGGTTTTCGCAAATTACCATTACGCGACCCTTGCGCTTAATGATCTTACATTTTTCGCACATGGGTTTTACGGACGGTCTTACCTTCATACTGTTTAACCTCCAATAGAGATAAATGTGTTACTTGCTTCTCCACGTGATCCGGCCATGGGTCAGATCATAGGGAGACATTTGAACAGTTACCTTGTCACCGGGCAAGATCTTGATAAAGTTCATACGGAGCTTGCCGGAAATGTGCGCCAGAATGGTGTGTCCATTGCCGATATCCACATTGAACATTGCATTCGGCAGTGCATCGGTTACGATGCCCTCAATCTCGATTACGTCGTCTTTTGCCAAGTTTTTTAACCTCCCAGGTCGTTACTTTGCATTTCCCGGCTTAAATAAGCCAGATCTCTTCGTAATTCGCTGTTGAGCACTTTGTCGCCGCTTCTCAGCTTACAGGCGACTCTGGTCTCAGAGCGAAGGACCTTACTTGTGTGCTTGCGTTTTTTACGCTTGGGTTTTTCAATCGTGCGGTCTTTTCCGTTTACAAGGGTCACCCAGGTTTCGTCTGCCTCAAGCACATAGAACAGCTTGCCTGCATCGTGACCAGCGGTAGAAAGCACCACATCTGCAATTGTTAAATCCGGTAAATCAGGGTCCATAATCAAAGTCCTTCGGCGACGGTGAGTATTTCCGGCTCCCCGTCGGTGATCAGTACAGTATTCTCATAGTGCGCCGATAACTTGCCGTCGGCTGTCACCGTGGTCCAGCGATCCTTCAGGATCCGAACCTCCGGTGTTCCAACATTGACCATGGGTTCAATGGCCAGTGTCATGCCGAGCAGTAATCTCGGTCCACGGCCGGGCTTTCCGAAATTCGGTACCTCCGGCTCCTCATGGAGCTGTGCGCCTACGCCGTGACCTACGAAGGATCGCACAACTGAAAAACCGTTTTCCTCCACATACGTTTGTACCGCATGGGAGATATCGGATACTCGGTATCCGGTTTTCGCGAAGCGAATACCCTCAAAAAAGCTTTGCTTCGTGACTTCGATCAGCTTCTGAGCCTGCGGAGAAATCTCCCCACAGGGGTAGGTTGCTGCGCAATCGCCGTGAAATCCCTTGAAATAAGCACCCACATCAACGGAAACAATGTCCCCCTCCTGCAGCCGGTAGCCATCGGGAATTCCGTGGATCACCGTGCTGTTGACAGAAATACAGGCACTTGCCGGGAAGCCGCCGTAGTTCAGGAATGACGGTTTTGCACCCTGACTGACGATAAAATCGTGGACGGCTCTGTCGATCTCTTTTGTGGAAACGCCGGGTTTTACCATTTCCCCTGCCAAGGCACGGGCTGCCGCGGTAATTTTACAAGCCTGGCGCATCTGTAAAAGCTCGTGTTCATTCTTGATTGCGATCATAGCGTTACTCCGATTGCCTTCAGGATATCCTGATTGGCACATTCAATGGACTGATTGCCCTCAACAAGGCGAAGCTTGCCCTGCTTTGCGTAATAGTCCTTCAGGACCTCTGTGGAAGCGTGGTAAACCTCCAGCCGATGACGAACCGTCTCCGGTGCATCATCCTTCCGGATGCTCAGTGCCGCGCCGCACAGATCACAAATATCCGAAGTCTTCGGAGGATTGGCAGCGATATGATAGCTGGCGCCGCACCTGGAGCACACACGCCGGCCGGTCATCCGACCCTCGATCACATCGTCGCTCAGCTCTATGGAGATCACATGGTCGATCTGCACGCCCATTGCATCCAGTGCCTCCGCCTGGGCCAGGGTGCGGGGCACCCCGTCCAGGATGAAGCCATTGGCGCAGTCGGACTGTGCTGTCCGTTCCTTGACGATGCCGAGAACCAGCTCGTCAGGCACCAGACTGCCATTATCCATATACTGCTTTGCCTGATTGCCCAGAGCCGTACCATTTTTCATAGCCTCTCTGAGCATATTCCCGGTGGAGATGGCAGGGATATGCAGCTTTTCCAGCAGCAATTCTGCCTGCGTTCCTTTTCCCGCGCCGGGGGCACCCAACAAAATCAGGTTCATAGGTGCCTCACTTAGTCCAAAAAGCCCTTGTAGTGACGCATCAGCATCTGAGCCTCCAGTGCCTTAACCGTCTCCAGAGCAACGCCAACCACGATGATGATGGAGGTGCCGCCGATGGCCAGGTACTGGGCATTGGGCAGGATGATGTTGCCGATCATAGGCAGCAGAGCAACCACGGCCAGATAAACTGCGCCGAACACCAGGATCTTGTTGATAACCTTCTTGATGAACTCTGCGGTGGGCTTGCCCGGACGGAAGCCGGGGATAAAGCCGCCGTTGTTCTTCAGGTTGTTAGCGATCTCAACAGGATCGTACTGGATGGTGGAGTAGAACCAGCTGAAGAAGAAGATCAGCAGGCCGTACAGAATCACATAGATCCAGCCGGTGGAGCTAAAGACATTGTCGTACCACCAGCCGCTGTTCACGCCGATGAAGGCGCAGACAGTAGCGGGGACGGATACGATGGACTGTGCAAAGATGACGGGCATAACACCGGACATACTCACCTTGATGGGAAGGTTGGTGCTCTGGCCGCCGTAGACCTTGCGGCCTACCACGCGCTTAGCGTACTGGATGGGAATCCGGCGCTCAGCATCGTTGATGAATACGATGAACACCACCAAAAGCAGCACGATCACAGCGATGATCACGCCGATCCACCACTGGAACAGACCGCTGGTCAGCACACCCAGCATACTGGGGATGCTTGCGATGATGTTGGCAAACAGGATCACGGAGATACCGTTGCCGATGCCGTACTCGTTGATCTGCTCACCCAGCCACATAACCACGGAAGAACCGGCGGTAAAGGTCAGGATGATCACGATCGCCTGCAGAACGCCTGTTTCAGTCAGCACGTTCTGGTCGGAGTTGCGGATCATCGTATAGTAGGCAAAGCCAAGGAGCAGTCCCAGGCCAACCGTGGTATAACGGGTGATCCGCTCGATCTTCTTCTTACCGGCCTCTCCCTGGTCTTTTGCCATCCGCTCAAGAGCGGGGATTGCAACACACAGAAGCTGGATGATAATAGAAGAGTTGATGTAGGGCTGAATGCCCAGTGCCAGCACAGACGCTCTGGAGAACGCGGAGCCGGACATAGCATTGTACAGACCCAATACGGTGTTTTGCAGGCTGTTATTGAAATAATCAGCCATTGCGGCGGTGTCCACGAAGGGGACGGGAATGACGTTGCCGATCCGGTAGATCAGCAGCACCAGCAGTGTAAAAATCAGCTTCTTACGCAGTTCCGGAATGGACCAGGCGTTACGCAGAGTCTTAAACACTTACACCACCTCGGCCTTTCCGCCTGCCTGCTCGATTTTTTCCTTTGCAGACTCAGAGAAAGCCGCTGCCTTAACAGTAATCTTCTTGGTCAGGTTACCGTTAGACAGAACCTTCAGACCGTAGGGGCAGGCAGAAATAATGCCCTTTTCAATCAGTGCGGCAGCATCCACAACAGCGCCGTCTTCAAAGCCGTTCAGCACTGCCACATTCACAGCAGTCAGAGGCTTGGCGAAGATGTTGTTGAAGCCACGCTTCGGCACGCGCCGTGCCAAAGGCATCTGGCCGCCTTCAAAGCCGATACGGGTCTTGCCGCCAGAGCGGGCATGCTGACCCTTGTGGCCACGGCCGCCGGTCTTGCCGTTACCGGTGCCGACACCGCGACCCTTACGCTTACCTTCCTGGGTAGACCCAGCAACAGGAGCAAGCTCATGCAGTTTCATAGCTTAGCCCTCCTTACTCAACTTCAGTGACACGCAGCAGATAGCCGATCTTGGCGATCTTGCCACGGGTCTGGGTGTTATCGGGCTGGATGGACACCTGGCCGATCTTCCGCAGTCCCAGGGACTGAGCAGTGGCGATGTGCTTTTCCAGACGGCCGTTCAGGCTCTTAACAAGTTCAATCTTCAAATTTGCCATGTTAATTGCCCTCCTTAACCAACAATTTCTTCCACGGTCTTGCCGCGGATCGCAGCAACCTGCTCAGGGCTGCGCAGGGACTTCAGACCCACCATAGTGGCCTTGACCACGTTCTGGGGGTTGTTGGAGCGCAGGCAACGAGCGGTGATGTTCCGGATGCCGACAGCCTCCATCACAGCACGGCAAGCGCCGCCTGCGATAACGCAGGTACCCTCGGGAGCGGGTCTCATCAGCACCTTGCCGGCGCCGAAGATACCGATCACTTCGTGAGGAATGGAACCATCTGCCAGAGAAACCTTGATCATATTCTTCTTGGCATCGGCGATACCCTTGAGAATCGCCTCGGAGACCTCAGCAGCCTTGCCCAGGCCGTAGCCGACAGTACCGTTACCGTCGCCCACGACGACCAGTGCGGAGAACTTCATGACACGGCCGCCCTTAACGGTCTTGCTGACACGGTTCAGGTAGACGACCTTCTCAATAAGCTCGGGAGCTTCGTTGTTAGCAGTCTTATTGTAAGCCATTATTATATCCTCCTTACCTTAGAAATTCAGGCCGCCTTCGCGGGCGCCCTCAGCCAGAGCAGCCACACGACCGTGGTACAGATAGCCGCCGCGATCGAAGACAACATCCTCGATGCCCTTGGCCTTTGCACGCTCAGCCAGGATCTGTCCGACCTTCTTTGCAGCCTCCTCATTGCCGGTGGCGCCTTCAAAGGATTTCTCCAGCGTGTTGGCGGAAACCAGGGTCACGCCGTTGACATCATCGATGATCTGAGCGTAGATGTTGGCATTGCTGCGGAACACATTCAGACGGGGGCACTCGGGAGTGCCGGAGATCTTGCCGCGAACACGGATATGCCGCTTCAGACGCATAGCGTTCTTATTGATATTACTGACCCTTTCGGCACACCTCCATTACTTCTTAGCACCGGTCTTACCAACCTTGCGGCGGATGACCTCAGTAGTATACTTGATGCCCTTGCCCTTGTAAGGCTCGGGGGGACGCTTACCACGGACTTCAGCGGCAAACTGGCCAACGACCTGCTTGT
>CAZTNP010000052.1:0-5604 GCA_964615545.1 uncultured Oscillospiraceae bacterium
ACTGTGGAACTTCCCCCTCGTTAACTTTCATCTTCTTCTGAAGAAAATCTACTGTTGGGTGAATTTTGAGATAGGATATGAAGTAGCCCTTAAATATATGCCTGTAAAGAAAGGTTCCTCTGTATTTAAGGATCACTGGCTACTGACACAGGGTAAGCGCCGTGGCTTGTTTTTTGGTGTTCTTTCCCGTTGCTACTTCCGCGTTGCACTGTCAGTTGATGAAACGCTCGATGATCCCTATGAACTCACAAAGTTCGTTATCGAGAATCCCCTCCGCTTCAGAGAACTGACCTGGCGTTCTTTCTCCAGTGAGAAAATGATTGTTCTTGGCACTTTGAAAGCAGAAAAGCGTGTAATGACAGAGTATCCCCAGACGGAGGAGAATACCAAGCACTTTGCGGAAATTGCCAAATTATTATCGAAACTCGGCAGTGTAATGCTTCTCGACTGCATGACTGAAAAAGATATTGAAGAATATGTCTATAAAAAGTATAAAGCAATGGTAGAAGAAGAACTCGCCAATCGTGGTCCTTTAAGGAAACTCAAAGATGCGGTTGTTGCAGCACTCCACGGGTGATTCTGCTCGTATTAGAGTTTGTACTATACAAGGGATAACCAGTGAAAGTCATGACTATCATGTCTCTGAAAATACTCAGAAATCCCTGTGCGATATTAAGTTACAAGAATAACGGTGCTGCTATGCGGAATATTGGATGAACCTACCGTTATGCACGGGTATCTTGTATCGACCATAGGGTGCAAGCACATAAAAATCACCCTTGTCAGCAGACAAGGGTGATTTTTGCTACATCCGTTTCTGGCGAAACGGATGTACTCCGATGGGATATGCAGCATTTGAAAATGCTTTATTTACAAAGTGTTTATTATGTGCTATACTATGGGAAAAATGTGTGACAATTGCGTGAATCAAAAAGCGGTTGACCAACCGTCATAGGCAACTTCAATGTGGTACGGCTGCAGCCTTTCGGCGAGCTGCGTATGGTCAGTGTGGAGCGTTTTCGCCATATGGCTGATGCAGATTCGTTTGATATAGGGGAAAAGGGAAGGTGCCATCGTGAGAACCATATCCATACTGTTATGCTCAAACACCCGGTAATCTCCGTCAATAAAGCCCACTGTGCCGTCCAAAACAGCAAAATCTATTTTCTGTGAACGAATAGCCTGAATTTCATCATACATAAGCCAGGCACTGTCCAAGCCGTAAAATAATTTGCTTTTCTGATCATCAATAATAAAATGCTGCACTGGGATGCTGTGGTTTCCTGCAATGGCTGTGACAGTGTACATTCCAATCTGCTGGGGCTTTCCATTTTCCAATAATACGTACTGCGCCCCCTGCTGCTGCAAAAAGATAAGTGTATTACGGTCAAAGTGATCCTCGTGCAGATGCGTGCAGAGAATATACTTTATTTTTGCTGGATCTACCTGAAAGTGCGCAATGGCTTCGGGGACACACGGGCCGGGATCAATTAAAATGGTTTCATCTATCAAAAGACTGCTGTTTCTGCGGTAGCCTGGGGAAAAACGGTCTGCTTCGGAATAATCCGCAGCACCAGTTCCTAAAAATAAAATATGCATTGTATCACCCTTACTGAAATGGATTTATTTTATTATATAAGGTGGATAAACAAAATGCAATTGACATTTTCTCTTGTTTGCGGGGTTGAAAGGGAGGCGGAGGAATGAAAAGGATATTGCGGATCGTGCTGGTGTGCGTGTGCGCGGCGGTTTTCGCTTTTTCTGCCGGTCAGCTTGTTAAGACCGGTTTAAACTATCGGAAGGCACAGAAAAGCTATGAAAGCCTGCAGCAGCAATATGTGATGACGACCCAGCCACCTGTCGGAGAAAACCGGGAGGATGAGCCGACGGAAAGCGGGAAAGCACCGGAACAGACCCAGCCACCGAAGCCCTCAGCACCCATTACCGTGGATTTCTCCGCACTGCTGGAGCGAAACCGGGATACGGTAGGATGGCTTTACAGCCCGGATACACCGATCCATTATCCGGTGGTACAGGCACGGGACAACGCTGAGTATCTGTATACCGGGCTGGATGGGCAGTATCTGATGGGCGGTACGCTCTTTGCCGATTACCGCAACGGGGCAGTGGGCACGGACAGTAATTACATCATTTATGGTCATAATATGAAGGACAGCTCCATGTTCGGCACACTGGAAAACTACAAGAAGCAAGCGTATTACGATGCCCATCCGGTGATGTATTTTCTCACGCCGGAGGGGGACTATACCGTGGAGCTGTACGCCGGCTTTCTGGCGGAGCAGGATGATGCTCTGTATTCTCTTGACGGCAGCCCGGAAGCCATTTCTGCGCTATTGGCGCGTGCCAAAAGAAATTCCACCTTTTCTTCCTCTGTGGAGATCGGAGAAAATGACTTGCTGCTGACTTTCTCCACCTGTGCTTATGAATTTGACGGTGCAAGATATATCCTGATCGGCAGGCTTGTCCCGCTGTAAAAGGATCCCGACTGCAAAATGATCGCAGCCGGGATCCTTTATTTCTTGTCGTATACCATAGCAAGGCCGCCTTCGCTGGTTTCCCGGAAGCGGTGGTTCAGATTGATACCGGTTTCGTGCATAGCACGCAGCACCATATCATAGCTGATGTTCCGCGATCCGGTCAGGTAAAAGCTCAGGTCGCAGGCGTTCATAGCACGCATAGCCGCCACGGCGTTGCGCTCAATGCAGGGGATCTGTACCAGGCCGCAGATGGGATCGCAGGTCAGCCCCAAATGATGCTCCATAGCCACCTCAGCAGCGTATTCCACCTGATCCAGTGTTTGTCCATAGAGCTCAGCCAAAGCGGCGGCGGCCATGGAACAGGCGGTGCCGATCTCTGCCTGGCAGCCGCATTCCGCACCGGAAATGGAGGCGTTTTGCTTGGTCAGGGTGCCAATCAGGCCGGCAGTGGCCAGTCCCCGGAGAATTTGCTCATCGGTGAAGCCCTTTGTGTCCTGTGCGTATTTGAGCACGGCTGGGACAACACCGCAGGCACCGCAGGTGGGGGCAGTGACAACAGTGCCGTTGTCAGCGTTCTGCTCTGCCACAGCGTAGGCATAAGCGGCGATATGCTGAAATTCCAGCATAGCCGGGCTGTGCCCCTGCGTGGGCTGCTCGTGAAGATACTTTGCTTTCCGCTGCACATTCAGCCCGCCGGGCAACACCCCGGTGGCGTTGAGCCCGTCGGAGATGGAGCGCTTCATAGTTTGCCAGACCGTCATAAGAAAATCCCATATATCTGCACCCTCGTTACGCTCCACATAGTCGGAAAGCTTGCCGATGTAGTTCCATTTGCAAAAATCCATAATCTGGGCAAAGGAATTCTCCTGGTATACTTCCGGGCTGTCCAGCGTTTTTTCACCGGGCACACGGATATCACCGCCCCCGATGGATTCAATCCGCAGAGCACCGATTTCCTGCCCGCTCCGGCAGGCAAAAAGATCCATAGTATTGGGATGGCAGTCCGGCAGCAGCACATCGGAAAAAATGATCTCCACGGGCAGGGGAGAGAGTACCTGCCGGATCACCCGGTCGGTGCCGTGCCCAACGCCGGTTTTGCTGAGAGAGCCATAGAGAATCACCCGGAAGCTGTCAGCCTGGGGATAAAGACTGCGAAAATGTTTGGCGGCGCGTTCCGGCCCCATAGTATGGGAGGAGGAGGGGCCTTTGCCGATTTTATAGATCTCGCGGATGGATTTCATAGAAAAACCTCCGAATTTGTTTTCTTTTGTAAGTATAGCAAAAAATGCTGCCAAATACAATATCAAATTGCCGGCTTTCCGGCATTGTCCTTTAGCGCGGACAGAGAAAGCTCTCCGGCCAGCTTGAAAAGCGTATCGCACAGCACCTGCTCCAGTGGCAGACCGGCCTTTTTGGCGATTTTTTCGTAAAAAAGAGCCACTGTGGGCTCCAAGATCAGGGTGACCTGTGTCATAATGACCTCCCGGTTAGAAAAGCAAAATTTCCTGTGGCTCATCCTATGCGGGGACTTGACAGATGTGATAGAATAGTTAAATAGAATAAGACACTATGAGAGGATGGAATACTATGGCCAAAGAGAAAAAGGTCGAGCAGATCACGGACATGGAAGTAGACTTTGCCCAATGGTTCACCGATGGGTGCAAAAAGGCACAGCTTATCGACTATTCTTCCATTAAGGGCATCTTTGTTTACCGTCCCTATGGCTATGCCATTTGGGAGAATATCCAGCATATTCTGGATGGAGAGTTCAAAAAGACCGGCGCACAGAATGTGTATATGCCTATGCTGATCCCGGAAAGCCTGCTGCAGCGGGAGAAGGATCACGTGGAGGGCTTTGCACCGGAATGTGCCTGGGTCACCTACGGCGGCAGCGAAAAGTTAGAGGAGCGTTACTGCATTCGCCCCACCTCCGAAACGCTGTTTTGCGAGTACTTTAAAAATGCGATCCAGTCCCACCGGGATCTGCCTATGATGCTCAATCAGTGGTGCAGCGTGCTGCGCTGGGAAAAGACCAGCCGTCCCTTCCTGCGCCATCGGGAATTTCTGTGGCAGGAGGGTCACACTATGCACGCCACCAAGGAGGAGGCTATGGAGGAGACAGAGCGGATGCTCAATGTCTATGCCGATTTCTGTGAAAATGTGCTGGCTATGCCTGTGACCCGTGGCCAGAAGACCGACAAGGAAAAGTTTAACGGTGCAGAGGCTACCTACACCATCGAATGTATGATGCACGACCGGAAGGCTCTGCAGGCAGGTACCTCCCATTTCTTTGGCGATGGCTTTGCAAAGGCCTTCGATATCACCTTTACCGATAAGAACAATCAGCGTGTCAACCCCTATCAAACCTCCTGGGGCGTTTCCACTCGTCTGATCGGCGGTATTATTATGACCCATGGCGACAACAACGGCCTGGTGTTGCCTCCGAAGATCGCGCCGATCCAGGTGGTGGTGCTACCCATTGCTCAGCATAAGGAGGGCGTTCTGGAGGCAGCTAACGGCCTGTACCGGCGGCTGACAGAGGCCGGCTTCCGGGTCAAGCTGGATGATTCCGATAATTCTATGGGCTGGAAGTGTGCTGAGTACGAGATGAAGGGTGTGCCGGTGCGTGTGGAATGCGGCCCCCGGGATCTGGAAAACGGTCAGGTCGTTCTGGTTCGCCGTAATGACGGCGAAAAGACCGTGGTTGCCATTGAGGAGCTGGAGGCGGCTGTGGCACAGCAGCTGGAGCTGGTGCATCAGGGAATGTTCGAAAAGGCAAAGAAAAATCTGGACGAGCATATTTATGAGGCCCATTCTCTGGAAGAGGCTAAGCAGCTTCAGGAGGAAAACGGCGGCTTTATCAAGACCATGTGGTGCGGCGAGTTGGATTGCGAGATGAAGATGAAGGAATATGCCGGAATGTCCTCCCGCTGTATGCCCCTGCAGCAGGAGCACCTGTCCGATACCTGCCCCATTTGCGGAAAGCCCGCAAAGAAAATGATCCTTTGGGGCATTGCTTACTGATTATAAACAAAAAACTCCGTGGAGCCGATGATATGCTCCCTCTATGAGAGACAGTGAAATAAAACACTGTCATCATGGAGGG
>CAZTNP010000053.1:0-4573 GCA_964615545.1 uncultured Oscillospiraceae bacterium
ATCGTTCAGAGTAAAGGCTGACGGAGGTTCGGATTTAAGGAGTCAACTTCCACCACCTATAACCCCGCTTTCGGTACCCCCGATGGCGGGGCTTTTTTTATGCCCTCATACGAATAGAAATACAGGAAAAAGCGAGTAGGGCTGCGAAAAATGGGTGGGGATGGTTGTAAAATGGGGGAGGGTATGCTACAATTCGGGTATCGGATAGGATCCGGCCGATGAAACGGCGCCCACGGGCGAAAATGGCCAACCGGTGCGTGGGCAAGGCACGGATATACTATACAATAGAGGAGGATTACGATGAGCGAGGAGAAACAGCGGACAGCAAATGAGCTGTTCGATTTGGCAGCAAAGGGGGATCCCCAGGCGCTGTGGGAACTGGCTGTTTGGGGTTATTGGGAATATGCAGAGGTGCCCAGCAAACCATCCAAATAGGAGCTTATGCAATATGCGGAGGCGGCCGGCGCCAACGGCGATGGGTATTTGGAGAAAAAAGTGGGAGATTTCTTCCACTTTGAATTTCAGGATGACTGTGCAAAGCTGCATTACGCAGCTGCCCACCGGAAAATACTTACCCTGGCAATGGAAGGGGACGGACAGGCTCAGTTTGAGCTTGCTATGCAATTTGCATACGGACAGGGCTGTGAACAGGACGACCGGAACGCCTGCTTCTGGTGCCTGATGGCGGCGCAGAACGGGCACAAAGAGGCCCAGTATATGATGAGCAATTTCTGGACAAACCGCACGGTTTTCCCGGTCTGTGCGGAAATGGCAGAGCATTGGGAAAAAACCGCGAAGGCTTCTGCAGCGCTGCCCCAGGAGACGGAAGAGGTTGCGACTGTCCGGAAGACCGCTGCACAGGCGCAGTGCACGGAAAATGAGATCGCCGCAGTCAGGTATCAAATGAAAAGAAAGGCCCCTGCCCGGTATCGGGTAGAGGATTTGGGCAAAAGGCCTGGTCAGAGAGTGGTCAATTTTATTGGCAATCGCTTGTCGTTGCTTGTGGGTGGCGGCTTTATCCTCTACGCCGTCACAACGATTTTGGCATTTTTGATCAATTTCTTTATCGGCTTTCAGGAAACCGGCTTTGGAAATGTGATCAGCAACATATTTGCGTTTTGCCTGCGCGTTCCGTTGCAGATTTACGATGAAAATCTGGCGACCGTAAAACAAATGTGTAATTATATGGCTATGGATCCGGACGGTTGGCTGCTCAGTCCCATCATACTCTGTGCAAATGCGATCATACCAGCCATTTGGCTGGCGGTACTCGCAATTGGTTCGGGTATTATCGTGTTTGTTCTGCAGGCGTTCGTCCGCGAAAAATTGAGCATTCAGCCGATACCCTATGCGGGAGAAGCAGAAGCATCCGCCAGGAGGCAGCTGGCAAAGGTAGAGGAGAAGCACGCCGCACAGACCCGGAAATTGGAGGATATTTACAGGCAGTATCAGGTGCCGGAGGCATTGCAAAGCCCGATGGATATGATGGGAATTTGCAACATTGCCGCTTTTATGCAGTGGGATTTTTCCAGAGCACTGGAAAAATACGCAGAGCTTATCCGGGCGGATCTGCCGGATATGGAGCAGACGATCCTGCACGCCTCAGAAAACAGCTTTTCCGCTATGGGCCTATATTTCCTGCTGCCGCGTATCGGTATGACCGATGAGGAGGGTAACCGGGTAACGCTGAAATACCGAAAGGCACCTGCACGGAATTTTGATGTAAGCAAGCCGTTTGTCCGTGGATATCTTGCCTATCGCTGCGGCTCTGATTTTGCGGAGGCCAGGAAGGCCTTTGAGGAGGCGTTCCAGTCGGAGCAGTCCTCCAATGCGGAAAAGACCTATGCGGCCTGGTATTTGGCGGCAATGAACCGCTCAGAGCTGGTACCGCTCTACGACAGGGAACAGAAGAATGTATGCGATAAACAGGCAGAGCGCTACGAAAAGTATGCTCAGAAGAATCAATGTCCGTATGCTGTTATGACAGCCGAAAGCATCGGCAATTTGGCCTGGCAAAGGGATGGGCATATGCTGGATGTGCTTTCCAAGCTGTATAAGCAGAGCGATGAGACTTTGTCTGACTATCTGCACGATATGGCATTGAGAACGCTGCAATTGCAATACGATTGCGGCAATCCGTTTAATATGGAGGAATGGAACGGCTGGAAGACGGAATGCATTTGGCCCAGGTATTACTCCCTCAAGGCAAAGGTGGACAAAGCAGAGGCTGCCTGTGGAACCGTGGACGAGAATGACGAGACACCCTTCTACCGCCGCCAGCTGGAGCAGTATTCTCCGCTGGTGAAGCAGGGGAAGCGGTTGGCAGGACGGGGTCTAGCCTGCGGCGATGACTTGAATAAGCTGATCAATGATGTGGTAAATCTCGCAGAGTATGTTGTAGGTAGAGAGGCGGAGCAACGGCGTGAGCAGTACCGCCAGGAAGAGGCCGCCAGAGAGCGGGAAATCAACCGGCAAATGGACGAGTGGAACAAAAAGGCGGATGCCTTTGAACGCACACTCAATGCATATGGCTTCAGCTCCTACAAAACCGATATGGAGCGGGCGCTGACCGGAGAAATGTCCCGGGAGGATTACGACCGATCCGCTTCTCTGCGCTATGATATGGAAAAAAGCCACAGGGAAAAGCTGGAAAGCGAATACGACCAGTAACCCTCCGGTGGGTACACGCAGACCATAGCACTGAAAATGGCACTTGACCGATCTGTTTTTGACAGTCTAATGCGGCCGCCGGGATAACCCCGACGGCCGCAGTTTGGTATGACGGGCATATCAACGCTCTGTGGTGAAAGTCCACTGAGGCGTAGTTACCGACGAACTCGAAAGCGACTTGAAAGCGACTTGCAAGTTTCACACCGTGAGGTGTGGGAGAGAAGAAGCAATAGCGAAATCGTAGCCTGACGGACAGAAACCCGATAATAAGGCGTATTAAGCGGATAAGTTGACCAAAGGCAACGAAGTCCAAAAGGTAACCGTAACCTTAATGCGTAATCGTGCAGGTAGACGAGGAAAGAGTATTGGTTTAAACTACCTCCTGTTATATTTGTAAGGTAATAATATTTTAACATCTTTTTTATTTTGTAAACCCGACATATCCTGATTTTTGCATTGTCGTATCATTCATTGCTCCACGATGCCGAGATGTCATAAAAAATTGCGGACTGTATATATTGAAATGTCATTGCTTTTGCGGTATGATTTCATTGAAAAGTCATATAAGGAAACATCACATATCATCCGATCTACTGATTTTTTGAAAATAAGCCCAAAAACGGAACGATATTATAACAGCAAGGTGCTGTCTCTTATGATCCTGAAAAATCATTTTGAGACAGCACCTTTATGCTGCTTGGCCGCAGCTGTTAAAAAACGATGTATTAATGCTGAAAAAATGGGGGAATGCGGAGATTAGTCCGGACGGCTATTGTGGGAGCCGGCGGCGTTTTTGATGAGCCGTTGCTTGGCTTGTGCCGCTGTCTCACCGCTTTTGGCGAACAGCACTCCACACATTTGTCCGTGACGGCCTGAAAGCCCTGAACCGCACCGTTTTCCATTTTCCTGTACCCGTTAACAACGCCTTCCTCAATCCTTTTGTAACCCCCGGTCACCTTCCTACCGATATACTCCACAGTATCTGCAAGCTTTTTCATAGTGAATATCTCCTTTGTTTTTGTGATACCAAAAGAATACCCGAAAAATATTGTAAAAGCTTTTGAGAAATGTTTCAACAATGTTAAATGCACCCATAGATGGAAAAAACACAGATGGGAAGATACAGATATACCGTATAATATACTTGCTTCGCAATCCCCGGCGGGAATGTTTTTGGGGATGGGGGAGCGGTTATGCGGGAGGTGTGGTGGTTATGGGGTGAAAAAATGCGGTGTTCATACAGTGAAAAAATGCGGTGTTCATAATTTTGACTATTATTTTCCGTTTCTTTGTGCTATAATGTTTGCAACTATGCAAAAAACTGCCTATGGAGCCGTTTGGCTGGAGAAGGAGCGTATTATGGGATTATTTACAAAGCTGTTTGGAACCCGGTCAGACCGGGAAATTAAGAAGATTATGCCCACGGTGGACAAGATCATTGCCCTGGAGGAGCCCTACAAGGCACTTTCCGAGGAGGAGCTGCGGGGGAAGACCCAGGAATTTAAGGATCGGTACGCCCAGGGCGAGAGCCTGGACGATCTGCTGCCGGAGGCATTTGCTGCCATCCGGGAGGCCTCCGACCGGGTGCTGGGGATGCGCCCCTATCCGGTACAGCTCATCGGCGGCATCGTGCTGCATCAGGGGCGTATTGCGGAAATGAAGACCGGCGAGGGCAAGACCCTTGTGGCGGTGCTGCCCAGCTACCTGAACGCACTGACCGGCAAGGGTGTCCACGTGGTGACCGTCAATGACTATCTGGCAAAATACCAGTCCGAATGGATGGGCAAGGTATATCGCTATATGGGGCTTTCCGTCGGTCTGATCATCCCCGGTATGCTGCCGGCGGAGCGGCGGACGGCGTATGCTGCCGATATTACCTACTGCACCAACAACGAGCTGGGCT
>CAZTNP010000054.1:0-4379 GCA_964615545.1 uncultured Oscillospiraceae bacterium
TCGTCAGCGCCCATAAGCGCTGACACCTTCCTCGTCAGAGGAAGGCACTGGTGGTGTCGGCTGGCGCCGATGATTAAAAAACTCGCCTGCGGCGAGGCAACCCCTCAGTCAGCCTATTCGGCTGACAGCTCCCCTTACACAGGGGAGCCTTTGGAGGTAGCCGTTCCTGGGTGCCACTGACCGGGGGATTGCCACGGCCTCACAAGGACACGAGGACGGGGCAGACCGCACCATATAATGCGAAGAACGGGGCTGGCTGCACTTTATTTGTAAGTATCGGCGAAGCCGATACTTCCAGTGGCTCCACCTGATGGGGGAGCTGGCAAAAATCTCTGATTTTTGACTGAAGGAGAGAGGTTGCCGTCAGGCAACCGTCACCGCCTAAAGCGGTGACAAAGTGCAGTGCGTTCCTGTACCGAAAAAACCAAACGGGAAAAGTGAAATATACAAGGACTTTACGGAAGGTGTCCCTGCGGGACGATTGAAATTGTTGCCACGGCCATAAATGGCCTCGCAATGACACGACTTCGGCATCGGCTTTGCCGATGATTTTAAGAAAGAAAGGAAAACAGGCTATGAAACGGCTGGTTTATTTTATATTGTGTGCGACCATACTGCTGAGCTGCCTGGCCGGCTGCGGCTCCGGCACCGGGGAGTATACCCCAACCGGTGACGGGCTGGGCAGCGTGGATACGCCGGCCGGCGGAGAGGCGGCAGATCAGAGCCTGACCCTGACCTATTATCCGGATAAGACTCTGAATCCTCTGCTGTGCACCGACTACACCAACCGGACAGTGATCTCCCTGATGTATCAGGGACTTTTCACCGTGGATCGGGACTATCAGGTGCAGCCTATGCTGTGCAAAAGCTACCGGATCAGTCAGGATATGAAGCAGTACACCTTCTATCTGGAAAACGCCGTTTTCTCCGACGGAGACACGGTTACCGCCCAGGATGTGGTGGCCTCCCTGACAAAGGCCAGAGAAAGCACCGCCTACAGCGGCCGCTTCCTGCATATCGGCCAGATCAGCGTAACGGAGGATGCAGGCGTGCAGATTATGCTGGATGTGCCTATGGAAAACCTGCCGCTGCTGCTGGATATTCCCATTATCCGGGAGGAGGAGCTGGACAGTCTGCGGCCTGCCGGCACCGGCCCCTACTTTTTGGATGAAAACGGCGATACGGCCCGGCTGCGCCGCCGCTCCGACTGGTGGTGCCAGGCACCCGGTATGGTGGTGACCGCCTCCTCCATCACCCTTTTGACGGCGGAGTCCAACACCCAAATCCGGGATAATTTCCAGTTTGGCGGACTGGATCTGGTGTGTGCAGATCCGGGCTCTGACCGGTTTGCCGATTACCGCAGTGACTATGAGCTGTGGAGCTGCGAAAGCGGAATGTTTCTGTTTTTGGCCTGCTCGGCAGACAGCACTGTTTTTTCCAACGCTTCTGTCCGCACGGCCCTGACCTATGCCATCGACCGGGATACTCTGGCGGAAAAATATTACCGGGGCTATGCCCAGGGCGTGACCTTGCCGGCCTCCCCCAATTTCCCCTACTACAATCAAAATCTGGCGGCAAAGTACGGCTTTGACAGCGTACGCTTTGCCACCGCCGTATCCGATGCCGGACTGACCGGCGCAGAGGTCACCCTGCTGGTCAACAGCGGCGACAGCCTGCGTGTCCGGGTCGCCCGCTCCATTGGCCAAATGCTGACCGACTGCGGCCTGACCGTGAAGATGAGTGAGCTTTCCGGCAATAAGTACACCTATGCGGTGCAGACCCGGCAGTTTGACCTGTATTTGGGACAGACCATCCTTTCACCCAATATGGATCTTTCCGCCTTCTTCTACACCTACGGCGCCCTGAGCTTCGGCGGCATCAACGATGTGGGTGCCTACTCGCTGTGCCTGGAGGCACTGGCTAACTATGGCAACTATTACAGCCTTTATAAGTATGTGATGGAAAACGGCCTGCTGTGCCCGGTACTGATCCGCAGCTATGCGGTGTTCGGCACCCGGGGTGTGGTGACCGAACTGACCCCTGCCCGGGACAATGTGTTTTACTACAGCATCAGCAAGACTATGGAGCAGGCACTGCTCCGGGATAATTCATAATTATTTCACGAAAAATATGCAAAAAGGTCTTGCTTTTTCCTGCGTGTTGGGCTATGATATAGACACTTAGCACTCAGAGTGAAAGAGTGCCAAAATATGTAGATTATTGGCGAACAGCCGATCGAAAAGAATATGGAGGCAATGTTATGAAACTCAAACCTATGGCAGACAACATTCTGCTCAAAGCCACGGAAGCCGAGGAAACCACTTCCTCCGGTATCATTCTGGCAACATCCAATAAGGAAAAGCCCGCTATCTATCAGGTGGTTTCTGCCGGCCCCGGCACCAAGGATGTGACCGTGACCGTAAAGCCCGGCGACAAGGTGGTCGTGGGCAATTATGTCGGCAGCGAGATCAAGCTGGACGGCGTGGATTACAAATTTGTCAAGCAGGATGACATTCTTGCTGTTGTAACAGACTAAGGAGGCATAATTATGGCAAAAATGATCGTTTACGGCGAAGAAGCCCGCAAAAAGCTGCAATCCGGTATTGACCAGCTTGCCAATACCGTTAAGGTCACTTTGGGACCCAAGGGCCGCAATGTGGTTCTGGGCAAGAAGTACGGCGCGCCGCTGATCACCAACGACGGCGTGACCATCGCCAAGGAAGTGGAGCTGGAGGATGCCTTTGAGAACATGGGCGCTCAGCTGATCCGCGAGGTCGCCACCAAGACCAACGACGTGGCCGGCGACGGCACCACCACCGCCACCCTGCTGGCCCAGGCCATCATTCGCGAAGGTCTGCGCAATCTGGCTGCCGGCGCGAATCCCATGGTGCTCAAGAAGGGCATTGAAGCCGGCGTTGCCGCTGCGGTGGATGGTCTGCAGAAGATCAGCCAGCCCATCACCGGCAAGCAGGCCATCGCTCAGGTCGCCAGCATCTCCGCCGGTGACGAGACCATCGGCCAGCTCATTTCCGACGCGATGGAGACCGTTGGCAAGGATGGTGTGATCACCGTTGAAGAAAGCAAGACCATGAAGACCGAAATGACCACTGTGGAAGGCATGCAGTTCGACCGCGGCTATGCCAGCGCCTACATGGTCACCGACACCGAGAAGATGGAAGCGGTTCTGGATAACCCCTACATCCTCATCACCGACAAGAAGATCTCCAACATCCAGGAGATTCTGCCCGTGCTGGAGCAGGTGGTGCAGGCTGGCCGCAAGCTGCTCATCATCGCCGAGGATGTCGAAGGCGAAGCGCTGGCCACGCTGGTCGTCAACAAGCTGCGCGGCACCTTCACCTGCGTTGCCGTCAAGGCTCCCGGCTTTGGCGACCGCCGCAAGGAAATGCTGCGCGACATCGCTGTGCTGACCGGCGGTCAGGTGATCAGCGACGAGCTGGGCATGGATCTGAAGGAAGCCACCATCGATTTGCTGGGTACTGCCCGTCAGGTGAAGGTGGACAAGGAGAACACCACCATCGTGGAAGGCGCCGGCAGTGCTGATGAGATTGCAGGCCGCGTCAACTCCATCCGCGCGCAGATCGAAGAAACCACCAGCGACTACGACCGTGAGAAGCTGCAGGAGCGTCTGGCCAAGCTGGCCGGCGGCGTGGCTGTCATTCAGGTGGGCGCTGCTACCGAGATTGAAATGAAGGAGCGCAAGCTGCGCATCGAGGACGCGCTGGCCGCTACCCGCGCTGCTGTGGAAGAGGGCATCGTGCCCGGCGGCGGTATCGCGCTGTTGAACGTGCTGCCCAATGTGCGCGCTGAGCTGGCCAACTACGCTGGCGACGCCAAGACCGGTGTGGAGATCATCGTTCGCGCTCTGGAAGAGCCCCTGCGTCAGATCGCCAAGAACGCCGGCATCGATGGCAGCGTGATCGTTGAGAACGTGAAGAACAGCCACAAGACCGGCTACGGCTACGACGCTCTGAAGGGCGAGTATGTCGACATGATCGAGCGCGGCATCATCGACCCCACCAAGGTGACCCGCAGCGCTCTGCAGAACGCCGCGAGCGTATCCGCCATGGTGCTGACCACCGAAAGCCTCGTGGCCGACATTCCTGCTCCCGAACCGGCTCCCGCTGCTGGCGGTGCTGGCATGGGCGGCATGGGTGGCATGTACTAATTCCAAACAGATCTCAAGGGAGGGGTTCGCCCCTCCCTTTCGCTTGTCGAAAAGCGTCTTTGGGTGGCTTGGAGGGCCGCAGTCCTCCAAGTGCATTCTGAACCCAGCGACATGTGCGGTGGGTTCAGCAGCCTTGCACAGCAAGGCTCAGACCGCTGAAAAACGCCATGTTTTCAAGAGAAAGCATGGCGTT
>CAZTNP010000055.1:0-4244 GCA_964615545.1 uncultured Oscillospiraceae bacterium
ATCCTCACCGCCGAGGTGCAGGAGCTGAAGGCCAACCCCAACCGCCGTGCCAAGGGTACTGTCATTGAGGCCCGGCTGGATAAGACCCGTGGCCCCATCGCCACACTTTTGGTGCAAAACGGCACTCTGAATCAGGGCGATATCGTCATTGCCGGTACCGCCGTGGGCCGTGTGCGTGTGATGACCAACGATAAGGGTCGCACGGTAAAAACTGCCGGTCCGTCCGTGCCTGTGGAGATCACCGGCCTGGCCGAAACACCTGTGCCCGGCGACGAATTCAACGCCGTTACCGATGAGCGTATGGCCCGTGAGCTGGTGGAGCAGCGCCGTCAGGCTGCAAAGGATGCAGCCGCCAACGCCATGACCAAGGTCACCCTGGATAACCTGTTTGCCAAGATGCAGGAGGGCGAAATGAAGGAGCTGCCCCTGATCGTCAAGGCGGACGTGCAGGGCTCTGCCGAGGCCGTCAAGGCCAGCCTGGAGAAGATCTCCAACGAGGAGGTTCGGGTCAAGGTCATCCATACCGGCGTGGGCGCCATCAACGAATCGGATATTCTGCTTGCCTCCACAGCCGGTGCGATCATCGTCGGCTTCAATGTCCGCCCGGATGCGGCAGCTGCCGCCAGCGGTCAGCGCAGTGGCGTGGATATGCGGTTCTACCGGGTCATTTACGATGCCATCGACGAGATCGAGGCAGCGATGAAGGGTATGCTGGATCCCAAGTTCGAGGAAGTGGTCATCGGCCACGCCGAGGTGCGCATGACCTACAAGGTCTCCGCCATCGGTACCATTGCCGGCTGTATGGTCAAGGACGGCAAGGTCGCCCGGGATGCCCAGGTGCGTGTCCTGCGGGATAACATCGTGATCCATCAGGGCGAAGTGGGCTCCCTGCAGCGGTTTAAGGATGCCGCCAAGGAGGTCACTGCCGGCTACGAGTGCGGCATGAGCATTGCCAAGTTCAACGACATCAAGGAAGGCGACGTATTCGAGTGCTTCCAGATGCAGGAAATCAAACAGTAATCACAGTTTGGGCGGGGGCTTGCCCCCGCCTTTTTACTCAGGAAAGGAGCAATATTATGGCATCCAACCGAATCGGACGGATCAACGAAGAAATACAGAAGCAGCTTGCCTCCGACCTTCGTAATTTGAAGGATCCCCGGGTGCAGGGCACTATGATCTCCATTACCCACGTGGAGACCACCCCGGATCTGCGTTATGCAAAGGTGTATGTCAGCTTCCTGGAGGAGCAGAAGGCAAAGGAAGCCCTGAAGGGGCTCAAGTCCGCCTCCGGCTATCTCCGCCGGGAGCTGGGCAGTGCACTGCAGCTTCGGTACACGCCGGAGCTGGTGTGGGAGATGGATGACTCCATCACCTACGGCGCTCATATGCTGGAGCTGATCGGCTCCCTGCGTACCGGCGAAAGCACGGACGAAGAAGTATGAACGGAATCGTGATCGTGGATAAGCCCGCAGGCTGGACAAGCCAGGATGTGGTGTCCAAGCTGCGGGGCGTGCTGAAAACCCGGCGGATCGGTCACGGGGGCACACTGGACCCGATGGCCACCGGCGTGCTGCCGGTGTTCGTCGGCCGCGCCACCCGTGGCGTGGAGTTTTTTGAGCACGCGGAGAAAACCTATGAGGCTGTGCTGAAGCTGGGCATCACCACCGATACGGAGGATATTACCGGAACGGTGCTGGAGGAAAAGCCGGTTTCGGTGACGGCGGAGGCACTGGAGCAGGTGCTGGAGCGGTTTCGCGGAAAAATCAACCAAATCCCGCCTATGTATTCCGCCATCAAGATCGGTGGGCAGAAGCTGTGTGATCTGGCACGCAAGGGCAAAAGCGTGGAGCGGCCGCCCCGGGAAATCACCATATTCCGGCTGGAATGCACCGCTTTTTCCGGGGATACGGCACACCTGACCGTCCATTGCTCCAAGGGCACCTATATCCGCACTCTGTGTAAGGATATTGGAGAGGCACTGGGCTGCGGCGGCTGTATGGCCGCCCTTCGCCGGGTGCAGGCAGGGGAGTATACCCTGGCGCAGGCCGTGAGCCTGCCTGCCCTGATCGAGGCGGAATCGCCGGAAAAATACCTGCTGCCGGTGGACAGCCTGTTTGCCGGCTGCGAAAAAGTGACCCTGACGGCAAAGCAGGAGATACGCTGCCGCAACGGCAATGCCTTTTCCGTCACGCTGCCGGATGGCAGCTACCGTGCCTACAGCCCCACCGGGGAATTTCTGATGCTGGCACAGGTCACCGGCGGCACGATGACGGCGGTAAAAAGCTTTTTTGAGGTTTGAAAATGGAACATAGTTACATTTACGCCCTGGGCTATTTTGACGGCGTGCATTTGGGACATCAGGCACTGCTCAGTGCCTGCCGCCGTGCTGCCCGGGAGCAGAGTCTCCGCAGCGGTGTAGTTACCTTTTGGGGACACCCGGAGGCAACGCTGACCGGCAGAGCCCCGGAGCTGATCAATACGGCCTCCGACCGCAACCGGCTGCTTTGCCAATATGTGGAGCAGGTGGTGGAGCTGCCCTTTGACCGGGAGCTGATGTGTATGCCCTGGCGTAATTTCCTGCGGATGCTGACGGAAAAGCACGGCGCCCGGGGCTTTGTCTGCGGGGCGGATTTCCATTTCGGCAAGGGCGGCCAGGGCACGGCACCGCTGCTGCAGGCGTACTGCCGGCAGATGGGGCTTTTCTGCGCCGTGATCGACGATCAGCTGCTGGATGGGGTGCGGATCTCCTCCACCCATATCCGTAAGCTTCTGGAGGACGGTGACCCGGAGCAGGCACAGCGTTTTTTGGGACATCCCCATATGCTCAGCGGCACGGTGATCCACGGCAAGCAGCTTGGCCGTACCATTGGCTTCCCCACGGCCAATATGAGCTACCCGGATACGCTGGTGCGGATCCCCTATGGGGTCTATGCCACTGTGGCGGAGGTGGATGGAGAAAGCTGTCCCGCTGTGACCAATTTGGGTGTTCGCCCCACGGTAAGCGGACGGGGCGTGACGGTGGAGAGCTTTCTGACGGCCTGCAGCCGGGAGCTCTACGGAAAGCGGATGACCCTTTCCTTCCTGAAGTATCTCCGCCCGGAGGAAAAATTTCCCGATCTTTACGCCCTGCAAAAACAGATACAGGCCGATGCCCGGCAGGCAGAAGCCGTGGGCAGGGAATTTTTGTCCCGGCGAAAAAGGGAAGAATAAGGGAAAATCCTGAAAAAACGCAAAATAATCCTTGCCTTTTTGGAAAAGGTATGGTATGATGAACCCGCTGACTATGGTCGGCATAATGACCCCGCTGCCCAGTTTGAGGAGAAGCCGAAAAACGGACGCCACTGCCCTCATACTTAGCTCCCGGGAAATGATTTTTTGAAAGGTGGAAAACACAATGATTCTCAAAGAGAAAAAGACCCAGGTCATCCTGGACAATGCTACCCACGAAGGCGATACCGGTTCCCCCGAGGTGCAGATCGGCATTCTGACTGCCCGTATCAACGAGCTGACCGATCACCTGCGCGTGCACAAGCACGACAACCATTCCCGTCGCGGTCTGCTGATGATGGTCGGTAAGCGCCGTAACCTGCTGGACTATCTGGCCAGAAAGGACATCAACCGTTACCGTGCTATTATCGCCAAGCTGGGCATCCGTAAGTAAGATCTAAAACAGCGGCGATACTCTATCGCCGCTGTTTTTCCCTATCCAAGTAAAAAACGGGAGTATTTTAGCAGTTGAAAGTGCCAGTGGATCCCACTGCCAGTTTCAAGTGCTAAACCTCCCGATATCATATTTATAACAGGAGGAAACACTAATGATTACTCGCAAGCAGTATCCCAACCATCATGTTTACGAGATGGAAATCGGCGGCCGCCCCTTCACCGTGGAAACCGGTAAGGTGGCAGAGCTTGCCAACGCAGAGTGCATCTGCCGCTACGGTGATACCGTGGTGCTGACCACCTGCACCTGCAACCCCATTCCCAAGGCCGGTATCGACTATTTCCCGCTGACCATCGAATTTGAGGAGCGGATGTACGCCGTGGGCCGCATTCCCGGCTCCTTCAACCGCCGGGAGGGCAAGCCCTCCGAGCGGGGCATTCTGAACAGCCGTATCATCGACCGTCCTATGCGCCCCCTCTTCGACGAGGAGCTGCGTAACGACACCGTGGTCACCTGTACCGTGCTGGCCAACGACTATGAAAACCCCGTGGAGATCGTTGCCTCCCTGGGCGCTTCCATCGCC
>CAZTNP010000056.1:0-4027 GCA_964615545.1 uncultured Oscillospiraceae bacterium
GCGCACCACATTCGCATTGTGGGGGTCGGGAGTTCGAATCTCCTCAAGTCCACCACGAAAGAAGCACCTTTTGTCCGCCGGGCAAAAGGTGCTTCTTTTCAGTGAAATCCGTCTGCGGCTTGCTATCCGGGATGTCTGCGGCTTGCTATCCGGGAAGGCTTGACTTCTATGAGGGGGATGGCTATAATAGTGGCAATACGCGCATTTTTGCCAAAGGAGGGTGCTTGTTTGGCGCAGATCATTGATTTTCACAGCCATATCCTGCCCGGGATCGACGATGGCAGTTCCAGTGTGGAGCGTTCCATTGCTATGCTTCAGGCCGAACGGGCACAGGGGATTTCCCACGTGGTGCTTACGCCGCATTTTTATGCCCACAGCGACAGCCCGGAGCATTTTCTGTCCTGCCGGGCGGAGGCGGAAAAGCTTCTTCGCCAGGCAATGGCGGAGAAGCCGGAGCTGCCCACCCTTTCCCTTGGTGCGGAGGTATACTATTTTAACGGCCTGTGCTATTCCGAGTCCCTGCCGCTGTTTGCCATTGACGGCGGGCAGTATGTGCTTATCGAGCTGCCTATGCCGCCCTATTCCGACCGGATCTTTCGGGAACTGGAATGGATCTACGAAAAGCGGGGAATGATCCCCATTCTTGCCCATATTGACCGCTATCTCGCTCCCTTCCATACCCGCAGTCTGCTGGAACGGCTCAGCACGCTGCCGGTGCTGCTGCAGGCCAATGCCGATTTCTTTCTGACTCGCTCCACCCGCTCTCTGGCACTGCGGATGCTGAAAAAGGGACAGATCCGGCTTTTGGGCTCTGACTGCCACGATCTTTCCGGCCGGGCCCCCAATTTAGGGCCGGCGCTGGACATCATCCGTCACCGTCTGGGCGAGGAAGCACTGACGCCGGTCTGGCAGACCGGCGAGGATATTCTCTCCCTTTTCCATAAATAATATATTCCCAGGTCCCCGGTCGTGAACAAAGTGTAAAAGAACACGGCGGGGGCTTGCTTTTTTGAAAGGTGTCCTGTATAATGACCCCCGGCAACCAAAAAAATAATGAAAATGGAGAGTTTTTCAAATGAAAACGAAACAAATCGCAGCATTTTTGCTGGCGCTGGTTATGACGCTGAGCTTTGCGGCCTGCGGCGGCAACGGGACAACCACTGTGCCCGAAACCACCGAGCCTGAGACCACCGTTGGCAACGATTACGAGACCCTCAATTCCTTCTATATGTCCAGCAGCAGCGGCGAGGATTATTTCTATATGTCCGCTATGATCGCCGAGGGTGCTCTTTCCGTGGATTTCAAGGGTGAGATCCGCAAGAAGGGCAACCTGGACATCTCCGCTATGGACACCATCACTACCGCCTTCCACGAGTCCGGCCTGCTGGAACTCAACGGCAAGAGCGAGTACGGCGAGGGCGACGGCTATGCCTCCTTCAGTGCTGACTCCGGCGAAAACAACTTTATGAGCGCTGACTTCAGCGGTGAGATCCCCGCCGAGTTCACTGCCGCCTATGAGGCTATGACCAAGTGCTTCCTGGAAGTTCTGGCCGATGTGCCTGAGTATGTGCCCGCTCCCGAGGAGTCCGGCATCATCGAGGACGGCGACAGAGCTGCCCTGAACGAGATCCTGGCCAACCTGACCCTGGACGATCCGGAGTACTACATCATCTCCGGCCTGCAAAAGGACGACAACTTTGCCTACGCTACCGGTCTTTCCAGCAGCGACCTGGCTGCCTCCGCAGTTCTGTTCGCCGCCGGCAATATGACCTCCCCCTACCAGCTGGTTCTGGTGAATATGGCTGAGGGCGTGACTGCTGAGCAGGTAGCCAAGGACTTTGCCGACAACATCAACTGGCGCAAGACCGTCTGCAACCCCGCTGCTCTTGCCTGCATCGCCGTTAAGGACAACTATGTGCTGTGCCTGATGGGCGGCAATGACGACCTGTACACCAACACCGCAGCCGCCATTGAGGCTGCCGGCTGGACCGTACAGCAGAACCTGGAAAACCCCGAGGGAATCGTCGATGACTCCGACTTCCTCATCGATGCCCCCGCGGTATTATAAGAATAAACAAACAGGGCACTGCGTGGCAGTGCCCTTTACTTTTATAAAAATCAAAGCGGCAGAAATCACGGGGATCTCTGCCGCTGAACAGGTTTGTTACAGGTAAGCCTTGACGGCTTCGCCGGCCAGGCTGGGATCGTCGGAGACGGTCAGGGTAATGTTCATATTGTTGGCCTTGGCAAAATCCGCACACCACAGGATAAATGCTTCACCGGCGGCACGGTCGTTGCCTATGGTCTTATACAGATTATCGATGTACACATTGGTAATATCAAAGTTACCGGCATGCAGGCCGCTGAGGAAGCCCTTGAGCATCTCGGGGCTGGAAATGCCGTATTCCTGAGAATCCACCAAACGGACACGGTAGTTCACATCATAAGTCAGTTTCTTGCCGAACTCAATACAAACCACGTCGCCATTGGCGCTGGCGACAGCTTCCTGGATAGAGTCGATCAGCTTTTTGGTCTTGCCGGAGCCTTTCAGGCCCATAATAACATGAATCATCGGAATTTTCCTCCTTTGCTTGCAGCGTTTCTTGCTGTAAGCTTATTCTAACAGGTCATCGGCAAATTTGCAATACAAATTTGCCGGAATTTTATAAAATTTTACACTCTATACGAATACCGGATAATGACCGGATGATGGGAGATTTTTTGCTTGTAAGTTTTGGAAAGCTGTGGTAAAATAGAAAAAATATATGCGTAATTGGAGAAATACTGTTATGTCTGATTTAGTGCAAGAGATCAGCCGGCGGCGAACCTTCGCCATTATTTCCCACCCGGATGCCGGTAAAACCACATTGACGGAAAAATTCCTGCTTTACGGCGGCGCCATCGCACAGGCCGGCGTGGTCAAGGGCAAGAAAAACTCCCGTGCCGCCACCTCCGACTGGATGGAGATTGAAAAGCAGCGTGGTATTTCCGTCACCTCCTCGGTTATGCAGTTTCAGTACGATGGCTTCTGCATCAACATTCTGGATACCCCCGGTCACCAGGATTTCTCCGAGGATACCTACCGCACCCTGATGGCTGCCGACTCGGCAGTTATGGTCATCGACGGTGCCAAGGGCGTGGAGCCTCAGACCAGAAAGCTGTTTAAGGTCTGCGCTATGCGGCATATTCCTATCTTCACCTTTATCAACAAGATGGACAGAGAAACCCGGGATCCCTTCGACCTGCTGGATGAGCTGGAGCGGGAGCTGGGCATTGAGACCTACGCTATGAACTGGCCCATCGGCTCCGGCAAGGATTTTCAGGGCGTTTACGACCGGGAAAACAGCCGGCTGCTGTTCTTCTCCGGTGCCTCCGGCAAAAACCGGGCGGCTATGCAGCAGGTGGATCTTTACGATCCCCAGGTGGCTACCTTGCTGGACAGCCAGCAGAAGCACAGCCAGCTGATCGAGGATGTGGAGCTGCTTTCCGCCGGACGGGAAATGGATCGGGAGGAGGTGCGCCAAGGCAGGCTCAGCCCGGTGTTCTTCGGCTCCGCTCTGACCAACTTTGGCGTGGAGCCCTTCCTGGAAGCCTTCCTGAAGCTGACCCCGCCGCCCCTGTCCCGGGTGGCTGACTGTGGCACCGTGGATGCCTTCAGCCCGGATTTTTCCGCTTTTGTTTTCAAAATTCAGGCCAATATGAACAAGGCGCACCGGGATCGTTTGGCATTTATGCGGATCTGCTCCGGCAAATTCCAGCGGGATACGGAATACTACCATATGCAGGGCGGCCGGAAAATGCGGCTTTCCCAGCCACAGCAGCTGATGGCCGCTGAGCGGGAGATCGTGGAGGAGGCCTATGCCGGCGATGTGATCGGTGTGTTCGACCCGGGCATCTTTGCCATTGGCGACACCATCACCGTCCCCGGAAAGAAATTCCTCTATTCCGGCATTCCCACCTTTGCCCCGGAGCATTTCTGCCGGGTGTCCGCCAAGGATTCTATGAAGCGAAAGCAGTTCGTCAAGGG
>CAZTNP010000057.1:0-3623 GCA_964615545.1 uncultured Oscillospiraceae bacterium
TTCGTGCGCCCTTTTGGGGATGGTACTTAAGTTGCAGTGTTTCAAACTTCCTCCTCGTAAAAAAGCATTTCCCTTATCCTGCAAATACTTTATCAATTAAAGAATATCATATTGCAAACTGTGTTTCTATTGCGTTATTTTGATTTTGTCGATTTTTTAAATTCTTTTTTAGAGTATTTTGGTTATGGTGCACGATATTTTATCTTGATTTTTGTGCACGATTACCAAACGTTTCCTTTTCCCGCCATCCCCCTTATTTTGGCTATGGACGAAACGGATTTTTTCGCTATACTGGGAGCATATTCCCGGATTTTCTATGAAAAATCACCCTTTTGGAGGTGCTTTTATGGGTTGCCAAAGAGACTATTTTTCCCATCATTACAATATTCCCAACGCCAATTACGCCTACCTGTACTCTCCCATCTCCTCGCCGCTACACCGGCACGAGGATTTTTATGAATTTTCCCTGATCATTCAGGGCAGCTTTATCAACGAATACAACGGCCAGACACAGCTTTTGCGGAAAAACAGCCTGATTTATTTCCGCTGCGGCGAGGCGCACAGCATCACCGCCGAGGGAGAAAACAGTCTGCACTTTACGGTGATTCTGAAAAAGGATTTTTTTGAGACCCTTTGCCGGCAGTTTTTCCTCAATACCGACTTTTTTCTCTCCAATCCCTATGTGGCCACGGAGCTTTCCAGCCTGCTGGGGGAATTTCTCAATGAGACCTTCAAATCCGTCTATATGCATTCTCCCTCACCGGAGCTGCACGACGGCACCCGCTTTTTCTTTTACTGCATAATGGCGCTGACCCAGCTTCCCACCCTGAGCGTGCCTATGGACAGGGCAGTAGACCGGTATGTGGACAAGCTTTTGGCCAACCTGAACAACTATGCCTATCAGGATATCAAGATCTCCAATATCTACCGGGAATTTCCCCTGGCACACTCCACCCTGATCAGCAGCTTCCGCAAGCGTACCGGCTACACCATTGCCCAGTATTTGGGCATCAAGCGTATGGAGCGGGCGGCGATTTTGCTGCGGGAGACGGAAAAATCCATATCGGATATCACCGCCGAGATCGGTTTTTCCTCCGAAAGCCACTTTATACAGAAGTTCAAAAAATACCACGGCATTACCCCCAAGGAATACCAGCGCATCTCCCATATGGATGCCTCCGTGATCAACCTGACCGGCGTAAAGCTCCCCCAGACCCGAAAAAAATAGCAAAAAATCACCCGCATCGGAAAGCAAAACCGATGCCGGGTGATTTTTTATGGGGCATAGCTCAGGAAATTTTGGAAAGGAGCAGGTGAAGGGCGGCCTGGGCGGTTTGGGTACGGACGGCTTCCCGGTCGCCCTGAAAAAGGAAATGGCGGCTCAGGCAGCCGTTTTCATCGCAGAAGCCGATAAAAACCGTGCCCACGGGACGGCCGTAGTCATCCCCGCCGGGGCCGGCCAGACCGGTGACGGACAGAGAAAAATCCGTCTTCAGCTTCTCCCGAACCCCCTGTGCCATTGCCTCCGCCACCGGGGCAGACACGGCGCCCTCCCGCTTCAGCAGCTCGACGGGAACCCCCAAGACTGCTGCCTTTACGCTGTCCGTATAGCTGATAACGCCGCCCCAATAGGCCTGCGAGCTGCCGGGAACACCGGTCAGCAGGCTGCCGATGCCGCCGCCGGTCAGGCTTTCCGCCGTGGAGAGGGTCTTTTTCTGCCGCAAAAGGGCTTCTATTGCCTGAAAAGCCAGCTTATTCATGGTATTTCACCGTCAGCTTTTCCACGCTTTCCACTGCCTGTGTGATCAGTGCTTCCCGATCCAGCGCCGCCTCCGCGTGGAGCAGCTGGCCGATGGTGGGCTTGGTCTTTGGGTGCCTGGGGGTAAAGACGGTGCAGCAGTCCTCATAGGGCAAAATGGAGGTATCCAGCGTGCCGATCTTCCGGGCGATAGTAACGATCTCCTCCTTGTCCATACCCACAAGGGGCATAAAGATGGGCATATCCACCACAGCACCGGTAACGGTCATCGCCTCCATAGTCTGACTGGCCACCTGACCCAGATTTTCGCCGGTGATCAGGGCGCCGCAGCCATCCTGCCGGGCAAGCTTCTGGGAGATCTCCATCATAAACCGCCGCATAATCAGGGTAAAAAATTCCTCCGGGCAATTATCCCGAATGGCCTCCTGAATGGGGGTGAAATTGACGATATTGACGGTCATTCTTCCGCTGTAGCGGGTGACCAGCCGGGCAAGCTCCAGCACCTTGTCCTTGGCAAGCTGGGAGGTATAGGGATAGGAGAAAAAGTGCACCGATTCGATCTCTACGCCACGCTTAGCCATCATATAGGCAGCCACCGGAGAGTCAATACCGCCGGAGAGCAGGCACATCGCCCGGCCGCCCACACCCGTGGGCAGACCGCCGGCACCGGGCTGTGCCGGACCGTGGACATAAGCCGCCAGATCCCGGATCTCCACATAGACCGTATATTCCGGATGGCGCACATCCACCGTGCAATCCGGATGCGCCTCTGCCAGCCGTCCGCCGATCTCCTGAGAGATCTGGATGGAGGTCATAGGGAACGCCTTATCCGAGCGCTTGGACTCCACCTTGAAGGAGGCGGCGCAATCCAGCTCCTCGCCCAAATATGCCTCCACGGCGGCAAAAATGCTGTCCATATCCTTGGCGCAGGGGCGGCAGCGGCAAAGGCTGACCAGTCCGAAAATACTGGCGCAGGCCTCCCAGGCGCCGTCCACATCCGCATTGTCGTCCATGGGCTCCACATACACGGTGGACTGCATAATGTACACATCGAAATTGCCGTAGCTTTTCAGCCGGCGGCGGATATTCTGCCGCAGCTTATTTTCAAACTGGCGCTTGTTGGCGCCCTTGAGCACCACTTCGCCCAACTTTAACAAAAAGATCTCATTCACGATTTTTCTTCTCCTGATTTATAGATTTACGGTTCTGTACTGAATGGCCTCCGCCACGTGGGACATCCGGATCGCCTCGGAGCCATCCAGATCCGCAATGGTGCGGGCCACCCGGAGGATCCGGTCGTAGCTTCTTGCGGTCAGGCCGAAGACCTCAAAGGCCTGCTTCATCAGCCCGTCACTTTCCGCATCCAGCGTGCAGTAATAGCGCAGCTCATTGGGGCCCATACGGGCATTGCACATACCGCTTTGCTCTCCAAAGCGGCGATTTTGGATATCCCGCGCCGCATTGACACGCTTGCGGATCTCCGACGAGGGCTCTTCCTCTTTTCTCTGCCGCAGATCCTCATAGTGCACAGCGGGCACCTCCACGATCATATCGATCCGGTCCACCAGCGGCCCGGAAATACGGCTTCTGTAGTGCTCCACCGCCGACTGGGAGCAGGTGCACCGGCCGGAGGGATCGCCATACCAGCCGCATTTGCAGGGGTTCATTGCGCACACCAGCATAAATTCCGAGGGGTAGGTCACGGAGCCGGATACCCGGGCGATGGTAACATTGCCATCCTCCATAGGCTGGCGCATCAGATCCAGAGTATCCTTCTTAAATTCCGGCAGCTCATCCAGAAACAGAACACCCCTCTCACGGGTTCAAGCTGTTTATGCCAAACGGTTAGAAGGCCAATTATCTC
>CAZTNP010000058.1:0-3409 GCA_964615545.1 uncultured Oscillospiraceae bacterium
AGGACGGAACGGAAATTACGGAGCAAATGTAAAAAGGCTCGGAGCCTGGGGAGAATCCCAAGTTCCGAGCCTTACTCTTGCTATTTTGATATGCACCTACGCATAGATAATTCTAACGATAGAGGTTCTTTTTAACGCTGAACGGCATATTTGTGTCATTCAAAAGTTCAACGATTGCAATGATTTCCTCATTTTCGGTAGCCTTTTCCCAATGGGTGCATTGCAAGTACGAAAAGCATTGCTACAGCAAGCCTTTTTCGCATAAAAATAACGAACCGACAGTCGATAATTGTATCAACTGTCGGTTCTGCTATGGTGCTGGTGACCGGACTCGAACCGGTACGCTTTTTACGGCAAGGGATTTTAAGTCCCTGGTGTCTACCTATTCCACCACACCAGCGTATTGGAATATGGGATATACTACCACATTTTCTCCTGTTCGTCAAGTTTTCTTTCCCCGCCAAAAAAGTTTTATTCCTTATATTCATTTTTTAAATAACGGTGGGCATAATAGGGGAGAGGTGAGTCCATGGAATGCAAAAATGGACAGCGGTATCCGGGAAAGCTCACGGATGGAAATATCCGGAGGATCTTTTCCGGTGCCGGGGATTTTGTGGCACGGGAGCTGTACTGCGGCAGCTTTCTGCTCTATGCTTATGCCATTGACGGCCTGACCTCCGGCGGGGATACCTCGGAATACATTTTTAAGCCCATTACCGAATCCCTTCGAGGACAGTCTATGGGGGAGCTGTACGCAAAAGCCTGCCACGGTGCGGTCTGTAATTCCGTAGCCGACCCGGTGGACACCCTGGAGGAAATTGCGCTGAAGCTGGTAAACGGGTTTTGCGTGGTGCTGTTTCCGGGGGTGGGTGCAGTGGCCTATGAGGTGAAAACCTCGGAAAAGAGAGGTATTTCCCCACCGGAGGTGGAAAACACCGTAAAAGGGGCAAAGGATGCCTTTGTGGAAACGGTGCGTTCCAATACCAGCCTGATCCGCCGCCACCTTCGTTCGCCGGAGTTGCGGATCTATGAGACGAAAATCGGCAGGCGTTCCCTGACCAATGTATCGGTGATTTGGCTGGAGGGGGTGACAGACCGGTCATTGGTGGAGAGAATGCGCCGGCGGCTGCAGGAGATCGACGTGGATGGTTTTTTGTCTCCGGCGGCTGTGCAGGAATATGTCACTGGCTCCCGGGAAACGCCCTTTCCGCTTTTGCAGTATACAGAGCGGACAGACCGGTTCTGCCAGGCAATTCTGGATGGGCGGCTTGGCTTACTGGTGGATGGCCTGCCGCTGGGGTATTTGCTGCCGGTGGATGTGGGATATTTTCTGGACAGCCCGGAGGATCGCAGCAATGATGCGATCTCCGCCTCCTGCATTCGCATTCTCCGGCTGGGGGCACTGCTGCTCAGCCTGCTGCTGCCGGGAATCTATGTGGCAATGGCGATTTTTCACCAGCAAATGATCCCTCTGCCGCTGCTGCGAGCCATCATTGAAAGCAAGCAGTATGTCCCGTTTTCTACTGCGGCGGAGGTGCTGGGGCTGCTTTTGGCCTTTGAACTGCTTCAGGAATCCGGCATCCATCTTCCGCAGGCCATTGGCCAGTCCGTGTCCATTATCGGCGGTATTGTGGTGGGAACGGCGGCGGTGGAAGCAAAGCTCATATCCCCGGCGGCACTGATCTGTGTCAGCCTGGCAGGGGTCTGCGGCTTTGTCCAGCCTGACCGGGATTTTGCCCAGGCCATTCGCCTTTGGCGATTTGTTCTTGCGGTACTGGGGGCGGTGGCCGGTCTGTTTGGGGTGACAGCCGGTGTGCTGGCACTGCTGATCCATTTGTCTGGGCTGAAAAGCCTTGGCGTTCCGTATCTGGCACCGTTTTCCACCGGTGTCGGCGGCTCTCTGCTTCGGCGGCGGCTGAAAAGCAGCATTTGGCGTGACCCCAATCTTGACCCGGAGGATATCAAAAATCAGGGATGAAAAGAACGATCTGTTATTTGGCACTGCTTGCCGGGATCTGTCTGCTGAAATGGCAGCCCTTTTCCGGCTGTGATGCAGCAAAGCTGCTGCCGGTGGAGGTGCTTTGCGTGCAAAAGACGGAGGCTGGCTATACCGTGGAGACGGACGGAGAAGGCACCGGCAATGGAGAGACACTTGATGCGGCCTTTGAAGACCTGAAGGCCGGTGCGGAAAGCACTGTCTTTTTGGATACGGCAGATTATGTCCTGGTGAATTTTACCGACCCGGAGACCCTTCGAAAGCTGTGCGGCTTCCTTCGCCCCGGCTGTGCGGTCTGCCGGATCGGGGAAATGCCGGATTTGGAAAACATCGCCCAATTTCTGAAGACCCACGGAGCAAAGCACACCTTGGCAGAATGTGTCTTCGGGAAGGGGGAAATACCGCAGCTGAGGGTATGGGAAGGAGGAATGCGGCTTGTTCCATAGGCTGGTATACGGAAACGGGGAAAGCCTGTGGCTGTTTGCCGCTATGACGGCTCCCATTTTCTGCCTGGCGGGGACGGCAGACTGGCTGACCGTGCTCCTGGCGGCATTGGTGGGAATGTGCTTTTGCACCCTTGTGTGGCTGGTGCCGGAGAACCGTATCTGGCAGCAGAAATGGTATTGCACCCTGCAGTCCGTGTGGCTGATTTTGATTTTTGCGGTGCTGTCCCGGTGGGCAGACCGGGTATGGCCCACGGGTAATGGAAAGCCTGCTGTTTCCCTGGCTCTTACGGTACTGGCAGCCACATCCGCCCTTAGCGGGAAAACTGCAGCAGCGCAGGTTGGCGTACTTCTGTGCGGGGCAGTTACTATATTATATAGTATTGTCCTGCTGTCCGGAATTGGACAGTGGCATTCTGCAGCGGAAAAGGTAGAAACGGCAGAACCCTGGCTGTGGCTGCTGAGTTTTATGCTTCCGGCAGGTGGAGTGAAGGTGCTTTCCAAACGGAAAAAAGCCGTTTTACCCTGGATCAGCCTGCTGGCAGTGGGGGTAAGTGTTTGGATAGCCGGCCTTGCGGTGGACAGGACAAATGGCTGGCCGTTTTACGAGGCGGCAAAATCCCTGCGCCTGCTGGGCATTGCGGACCGGTTTGAGGCGCTGGTCAGTGTGGCGGCAACCCTGGGATTTTTCTCGCTGTTTTCTCTTTTGCTCAGCGGGGTATATGATTTTGCGGAGCAGCTGTTTCCTCAAGGGGGGAAAATCGGAACTGTTGCATCGGCGGCTGCCGGCTGGCTTGCCGGTGGGCTTCTGCAAAAGGTCAATGTCTGCCTGCTTGCTGTGGCCACGCTTTTCATCTGGGGCGTTTTGCCGCTTGCGGGGCTTTTTGACAGGGAAATAAAAATATTTCCCCAAAAGGAAAAATAAAGCTTGACAAAAGGGGGTAGGGGTGGTAAGATACTCAGGCACTTT
>CAZTNP010000059.1:0-3296 GCA_964615545.1 uncultured Oscillospiraceae bacterium
CTTAGGAGGCGGACCCTCTATCCTGCTGAGGTACGAGGACATTTATGAAATTTTATCTATATAACCGCTTGCCTTTTGCTCAAAGGCAAGCGATTAAGTAACACCTTAGGAGGCGATCGCTCTATACGACTGAGCTACTGGGGCGTATGGAGCTGTGCGGCGGGGCACATATATGCATTGTACTCAAAAAATGCTGGTCTGTCAACCAAATACGGCACATTTTTTATGCGGTGTAGCATATAATGGCCAAAAATCAAGCAGAAGGGAGCATATCCAATGACAGATGAACTGAGCCAGTGGCAGGAGCTGATGTACGATGAGGACAGCGGTCAGCCCAGTCAACGTTAATGCCGTTATCTACCATTTTCCCCATACGAGAAGGTGACCTGCCACCTTAGTCTATCAAAGAACCCCGGTTTTCATTAGGCGTAAATTGGGGTTCTTTTTGCCGCTCTTTACTAAAATTCTATGTAAAAATGGAATTTGCTACGCTGTTCGCGATCAATCTGCTTCGACATACTGCCGGATCCGTTTACTGTACCGCAGCTTACTACAGCAGCATCAATTGCGACAGCCACTTTTTTTGACATAGAAAATGATGAAGATGATGATAATGTCAAATCTCGGCTTTGAGGGCATTCGCCGGTGCAACACATATCGATCAAACGATTAAGCGTATCATCATAGGCAAACCATTTCAGTTCAGGGCGTTTAGGTGAACGCGTACCCTGAAATTTTGTAATCAGTTCACCCGCCTGCTGATGGTTGCTGTTTTCCGATAAGTACTGTGAGTTCGATTCAGAATTCGATGTGCCATTAGCTTTTGTGGCAGTCTCCACCTTGCTACATTGTTCCTCTTTATCTGCCGAAGAAGTAACCAAAGCAATACGACAGCACCTTGCACCAAGAGTGAATGCAATATGCTCAAGCTCCGCGATTTTTTCCTCATGTATCTTTTCAAAAAATCGGTCTGTTCGAATATAGCGGGCACGCGAAACATCATCCGTATAATACACGCTATCACAAGTGGCGTTTGGAATAAATGTGATTCCAGATTCCGGTACCGCTTCATCATAGAGATATAAAATTTCTACATCCTTAACTTTTCCCGTCCAACCAATTGCGCCTTTGCAGGCCTTAATTTCGCGGCGAACTGCATCATCTACTATAATAATTACATTGGGAAGGTGGTAATCCGCATTATGAAACTGCTCGGAAAACAATGGGTTGTACTTTTTGATTTGTCTGGCATAACTTGCAACCTTGGCACTTTCGAGCATTGTTAATGCTGTGGATTTTACACTTGCAGAAGTCTTTTTTCCAAAATCAGCCGTTTTTTGCAGTGCATTGGAGATAGTGTCTGCCGTTTTCTGCTTGTCAAATTCAATTTTCAGGGTGCTACCTCTTTTCATCGTTATCTATAAAAGGAAGTGTTGATTTGGCGAACATATTTCTTTATCGAATTTTCCCTTTGTGCAATCTGTTACAATACTTCTTTAACCTGCTCTCTTGACAAAATCTCCTCACGCTTTACTTCAAAAGAATTAATCACAAGCATTATGCTAAACACAATACTCTCTGATTATTGTAGCATTATTTCACTGAGGAGTAAAGTATCATTAATAAGGATTTTCCAGCAACTTCAAAATATTTCTTTACAGAACGGCGGGAATCGGGTATAATGTTTGGGATGATTTTTGTTGAAGAGAGGGCGAAGACCCATGAATATTGAATTTGATTCTTATAAGCAGAAGCTCAACGAGGTCAAGCCGACCCTGGATGGGCTGGCACAGTCGCTGAATATTGAGGGCCTGAAGAACGAGCTGGAGCGACTTCACGCTATGCAGGAGGCTCCCGGCTTTTGGGACAATCCGGAGAAAAGTCAGCAGATCGTTATGAAGACCAAGAGCACGGAAAACAAGCTCAGCACCTACAGCCGTATGCAATCCAGCTGGGACGACCTGATGACCATCTGCGAAATGGCGGCGGAAGAGGACGACGATTCTATGCTGGACGAGCTGAAGGAGGGCTTTGAGAAGCTTTCCGGGGATATGGAGCGTTGCCGCCTGCAAACACTGCTCACCGGCAAATACGACCGGAACAATGTGATTATGAGCTTCCAGGCCGGTGCCGGCGGCACCGAGGCACAGGACTGGTGCCAAATGCTTTACCGTATGTACACCCGCTGGGCGGAGGCGCACGGCTACACCTACAAAATTTTGGACTATCAGGACGGCGACGAGGCCGGTATCAAGTCCGCCTCCATCCTCATCGAGGGTGAAAACGCCTACGGCTTCCTGAAGGGCGAGAACGGCGTGCACCGCTTGGTGCGTGTGTCCCCCTTCGATGCCAACGCCCGCCGGCAGACTTCCTTCTCCGCCATTGAAGCCATTCCGGAGATCGAGGACGACTCCGAAAACTTTGAAATTCGGGCAGAGGACTATGAAATGCAGGTCTTCCGTTCCTCCGGCGCCGGCGGTCAGCATATCAACAAGACCAGCTCGGCCGTTCGCCTGATCCACAAGGCCACCGGCATTGTGGTCTCCTGTCAGACAGAGCGCAGTCAGTTCCAAAACAAGGAGACCTGTCTGCGTATGCTCCGAAGCAAGCTGGTGGAGATCCGTGAGCGTGAGCATTTGGCGAACATTGCGGACATTAAGGGCGTTCAGCAGAAGATCGAATGGGGCAGTCAGATCCGCAACTATGTGTTCATGCCCTATACGCTGGTAAAGGACACCCGCACGGGCTGTGAAACAAGCAATGTGAATGCAGTCATGGACGGCGCTTTGGATCCCTTTATCAACGCCTACCTGACCTGTGCCGCCACCGGCAACTGGGTGACAAAATAAGACTCTTTACAGAAAATTCGCTTTTTTCGAAAGAAAGCCCTTGAAAATCCCGTTTCTTTGTGATATTATATATGGGCTTATTATGAAACAGTCCGCATATGCGGTTAAAAGCAATGCGGAGGGAGGTTACGAAGATGGAAGTTTTGAAGACGATCCTGACCGTCATTCAGGTCATCATTAGTGTTGCGCTGATCATTGTGGTTTTGGTGCAATCCGGCAAGGAATCCGGTCTGTCCGGCGCTCTGTCCGGCAGCAGTGAGACCTACATGAGCAAGTCCGGCAGCAGTCTGGACAAGAAGCTGGCTTCTGCTACCAAGTGGATCGCTTTGGCATGGATCCTGGTCACCTTGGTCGTTTGCCTGCTGTAAAAGAAAAGTTTTCGCCGTGGAACGTGATATGCTCCCTCTATGAGAGACAGTGAAATAAAACACTGTCATCATGGAGGGA
>CAZTNP010000060.1:0-2622 GCA_964615545.1 uncultured Oscillospiraceae bacterium
CCGGTACACGCTGTTGCGGCTCATCAGCTCAGCAAAATCCACCTGATGGCCGTCAAACTCCGGGCCGTCCACGCAGGCGAACTTGGTCTCGCCGCCCACGGTGACCCGGCAACCGCCGCACATACCGGTGCCATCCACCATAATGGGGTTCAGGGACACCATAGTATGGACATGGAAGGGCTCGGTGGTCTTGGCCACAAACTTCATCATGGGCACCGGGCCGATGGCCAGCACCTCATCGTACTCCCGGCCGGCCTCCAAAAGCTGCTGCAGCTTCACCGTCACGAAGCCCTGCTCACCGTAGGAGCCGTCGTCGGTCATCAGATAGAGATTGTCGGCAGTGGCCTTGAATTCCTCCTCCAAAATCACGATATCCTTGTTCCGGAAGCCGACGATCACATCCACCTCCGCACCGGCCTCCTTGAAAGCCTTGGCAGAGGGGAGGGCAATGGCACAGCCTACGCCGCCGCCGACCACGCATACACGCTTTTTGCCTTCCACCGGAGTGGGCTTGCCCAGGGGGCCGACGAAATCCCGGATGTAATCGCCCTCGTTGAGCTGACCCAGGGCATTGGTGGAGAAGCCTACCTTTTGGAAAATGATGGTGACGGTGCCCTTTTCCCGGTCGTAGCCGGCAATGGTCAGGGGAACACGCTCGCCCTGCTCGTCAATGCGGAAAATGATGAACTGGCCGGCTCTGGCCTTGCGGGCAACAAAGGGTGCCTCAATATCCATCAGGGTAACATTGGCGTTCAGTTCTTTCTTACGAACAATTTTGAACATGATTTTTGTTTCCTTCTTTCCTAAATGGTTAACATAAATCGGTTTACATAATCAAAATCGGACAGAGTCCAGATATTGCCAGATAACAGGGGAGAGGCTTTCATACCGGGAGCTTTGGCAATAGCATTGCAGGAGCCAGTAGCTGTAGCCATCGTCATAGGCGGCAGCCAGGTAGGTAAACTCTACATCCTCCAGCACGGAGGTATAGGTATAATAGGGGATCCCCTGATAGGAGCGGAGATTGGGCACTACTCCGGCGGCCTTGGCGGTCAGCTCGGCGTAGCCCTCTAAGGTCAGCCCCTCATATTGCTGCAAAATGCCGCTTTTTTCCTCCCGGATGCCTGCGATGCCGATATCCTCAGAGGCATAGAGAAATGTAAAATCCTTCCCCGCTTTTTCCTCGCTGAGATCCTTAAATTCACTGGTCAGGACGATCTTCAGCTCCATACACTGAAAGGTTTTTTCCTGCGCACCGCAGCCACACAGCAGGGAAGCGATCAGCAGCAGCGGCAGCAGGCAACGGATCGCTTTTCTCATGCCTTGTCCTTCAGCAGATCCCGGATCTCGGTCAGCAGCTTTTCCTCATTGGAGGGCTCAGCAGGTGCGGCAGGCTCCTCCGCCACTTCCTCCTGGGGCTTTTTGCCCATCTCCGTCACCTTGTTGATAGCCTTTACCAGGAAAAATACCACCAGCGCCAGGATCAGGAAGTTGATCACGGCAGAAATCAGGTTGCCGTAGGTCAGGTAGTTTTGCACCTGCTGGACAATCTCCTCACCGTTGGCACCCACCACCGTCTCATAGGTTGGCTCCACCCAGGGCATCCGGGGCAGGGCGATCTTGGCATCGGAAAAATCCGCGCCGCCCAGGAAAATATTCACGATTGGCATAATGATATCGTCGGTCAGGCTCTTTGTAATGGTGGAGAAGGCGGCACCGATGATGGTACCGACTGCCAGGGACATTGCGTTACCCTTTATAGCAAAATTCTTAAATTCCTCGATCCACGAGGGCTTTTTCAGCTTGCTCATTTCTTGCTTTCTCCTTTATATGATTTTTCTTATTTCTTTTCGATGATTTCCAGGCCGCCCAAATACTTCCGCAGCACCTCAGGCACCACGATGGAACCGTCTGCCCGCTGGTTTTGCTCCACAAGGGCAGGGAAAATACGGGAGGTGGCCAGACCGGAGCCGTTCAGGGTGTGCAGGAATTCCGGCTTGCCGGTTTCCTCACGACGGAAGCGGACATTGCCTCGGCGTGCCTGATAATCCCGGGCATTGCTGACGGAGGAAACCTCCTTGTAGCCATCCATAGAGGGGATCAGGATCTCAATATCGTAGGTTCTTGCCATAGAGGCAGAGCAGTCGCCGGCTGCCAGCTTCACGGTGCGGAAGTGGAAGCCCAGACCCTCCACCAGCTTTTCGGCCTTGGTGACCAGCTCTTCAAAGGCTGCATCGGAATCCTCCGGCTTGCAGAACTGGAACATCTCCACCTTATTAAACTGGTGACCACGAACCATACCCCGCTCGTCTGCCCGGTGAGAACCGGCCTCCCGGCGGAAGCAGGGAGTATAAGCAAACAGCTTTCTGGGCAGATCGGCCTCACTGAGGATCTCATCCCGGTAAATGCTGCAAAGAGCGGCCTCTGCCGTGGGGAGCATATAGTGAGTGCGGTCGTCCGTGGGGTTGGCGATCTTGTAGACCTCGTCAGCAAACTTGGGGAACTGACCGGCGGTTTCGCCGCACATGTACTCCAGCATGTGAGGAGGCAGGATGAAGTCGTAGCCGTCGGCGATGTGGGTATCAATGAAGTAGTTCAGCAGGGCCCACTCCAGCCGGGCAC
>CAZTNP010000061.1:0-2169 GCA_964615545.1 uncultured Oscillospiraceae bacterium
CGTTCAGGGGCATTTCGTAGTGCAGCTCCACCCGGTTGGCATCCAGGTAGACCATATCCTTAAATTCGCCCCGGCGGGAGGTACACAGATCCATAATATTGCCCACATATTCCTGGGGCGACATCAGGCTGGCCTTTACATAGGGCTCCTCCGCAAGCTGGATCTCCATCGGGTCGGGATAGTCCAGAGGATTATCCACCATCATAACCTCGCCGGTATTTTTGGTGATCCGGTAGACCACGTTGGGAGCCGTGGTGATCAGATCCAGATTGTATTCCCGCTCCAGCCGCTCCTGGATGATCTCCATATGCAGCAGACCCAGGAAACCGCACCGGAAGCCAAAGCCCAAAGCAATGGAGCTTTCCAGCTCGTAGCTCATAGAGGCATCGTTCAGCTTCAGCTTTTCCAGTGCCTCCCGCAGATCCTGATATTTGGCGCCGTCTGCCGGGTACACGCCGGAATAGACCATCGGCTGCACCTGACGGTAGCCAGGCAGTGCCTCGGCGGCGGGATTTTCCACGGTGGTCACCGTGTCACCCACCCGGGTATCTGCCACATTTTTAATGGAGGCGGTGATATAGCCTACCTCGCCGGCGCCCAGCGCATCCGCAGGGGTCAACCCCAGCGGGTTCATAGTGCCTACCTCCACCACCTTGTAGACCGCACCGGTGGCCATCATCCGGATATCCATACCCGGCCTGACTGTGCCCTCCTTGATACGGACATAGACGATCACGCCACGGTAGGAATCGTACTGACTGTCGAAGATCAGCGCCTGCAGCGGGGCATTGCGGTCACCGGTGGGGGCAGGGATACCCTGCACCACCATTTCCAGCACGCTATGGATATTGATGCCGTTTTTGGCAGAGATCTCCGGAGCATCCTCTGCCGGAATGCAGATAATATCCTCGATTTCCGCCTTGACCTCCTGGGGACGGGCAGAGGGCAGGTCGATCTTATTGATCACCGGCAGCACCTCCAGCCCCGCATCGGTGGCAAGGAAGGTATTGGCAAGGGTCTGCGCCTCCACACCCTGACTGGCATCCACCACCAGCACCGCACCCTCGCAGGCGGCCAGAGAACGGCTGACCTCGTAGTTAAAGTCCACGTGGCCGGGCGTGTCGATCAGGTTCAGCGCATAGCTCTGCCCATCGTCGGCGTGGTAGGTAAGCTGGACGGCCCGGGCCTTAATGGTAATGCCCCGCTCCCGCTCCAGCTCCATAGAGTCCAGAATTTGGTTTTCCATCTCCCGGCTGTCGATGGCATCGCATTCCTCCAGAAGCCGGTCGGCCAGGGTGGATTTGCCGTGATCAATATGGGCAATGATGGAAAAATTACGGATTTTAGAAAGGTCTGTCATATCGCACCTCATAATTTGCCAGCGTCGCTCCCCGGCGGGAGCATTGTTTTTCAAAATATTATACCGAATTTTTGGAAAAATGTAAACCGTATGTTTTGAAAAAATCCGGCAATACTACGCTTTAGCTGACAAATAAACAAGATTTTTTCAAAAAACACCTTGTCAGCTTTGTTTTTTCAGGGTATAGTCTACCCGAATGAAAAGAAAAAGGGGAAAATGTATGAGTACAACCAAGAAGCCTGCCAAGAGCATGGAGGAATTGCAAAGTGCCTTGCAGGATCTGATCGTCCGGGGCAAAAAGGAAGGTATGGTCCCTATGGCCGACCTGAATGCGCTGCTGGAAAAAATGGATCTGACCAGTGAAAAGATCGAGGAGATCTACGACCGCTTTGAGGCGATGAACATTCAGCTTGTGGGCGCCGAGCTGGATCTGGATCTGGGCGACGATGCCGACCTGAGCCTGGGTCTGGAAGACGATATGGAGCTGGGCGGGATCGAAGAAGAGGATCTGATCGACCCGGTGGATCTTGCCGCGGAGTATAATCTGGATGACCCTGTCCGGATGTACCTGAAGGAGATCGGCCAGGTTCGTCTGCTGACCGCCGACGAGGAGATCGAGCTTGCCAAGCGGGTGGCCGAGGGTGACCAGTATGCCAAGGACAAGCTGACGGAGGCAAACCTCCGGCTGGTGGTGTCCATTGCCAAGAAGTATTCCGGCCGTGGTCTGCACATTCTGGATCTGATCCAGGAGGGCAACACCGGCCTGATCCGTGCCGTGGACAAATTTGACTGGACAAAGGGAAATAAAT
>CAZTNP010000062.1:0-2100 GCA_964615545.1 uncultured Oscillospiraceae bacterium
CTTCAACTCTGGGAAGACCCTGAGTGATATCGTCACCGGCAACACCGCCGGAGTGGAAGGTACGCATAGTCAGCTGGGTCCCGGGTTCGCCAATGGACTGTGCGGCAATGATACCGACGGCCTCGCCCAGATCCACTTCCTTGGAGGTGGCCAGGTTCATACCATAGCACCGTGCGCACACGCCGTTTCTTGCACGGCAGCCCAAAACAGTACGGATATAGATCTGCTCAATGCCGTGCTTTTCGAACTTTTCCGCATCCTCGGGCATCATCATCACATTCTTGGAATGCACCAGCTCGCCGGTAACGGGATCCAGCACATCATTGACGGGATAACGGCCACGAATACGGTTGCCGAAGGTATCGATCACATCGCCATTTTGCACCACGGCACCCACCCAAATACCATTGGGCGTATGGCAGTCGTGCTCACGGATAATGACCTCCTGAGAAACATCCACCATACGACGGGTCAGGTAACCGGAGTCTGCGGTACGCAGAGCGGTATCGGTCATACCCTTACGGGCGCCTCTACTGGAAATGAAGTATTCCAGCACAGACAGACCTTCACGGAAGTTTGCCTTAACAGGGATCTCAATGGTACGGCCTGCGGTATCGGCCATCAGGCCACGCATACCGGCAAGCTGACGGATCTGCGCCATAGAACCACGGGCGCCGGAGTCCGCCATCATATAGATGGGGTTGAACTCGTCCAGGCTGCCCTGCAGGGCATCGGTGACCACAGCGGTGGTCTTTTCCCACTGCTGAACCACCAGACGATAACGCTCGTCATTGGTAATCAGGCCCTGACGGAAGAAGTTCTCGATCTCCAGAACCTTCTGCTCCGCCTCTTTCACAAGCTGATACTTGATCTCAGGCACTTCCATATCCGCAATGGACACGGAAATAGCACCCTTGGTGGAGTACTTATAGCCCAGAGCCTTGACTCTATCCAGCATTTCCGTAGCCACGGTGAAGCCGTGCTTGCGGATACACTTATCAATGATCTTGCCCAGCTGCTTCTTGCCCACCAGGAAGTCGACCTCCAGGTCGAAGGCCTTGCTGGGATCGGAGCGATCCACAAAGCCCAAATCCTGCGGGATCGGCTCATTGTAGATCAAGCGACCCACTGTTGCCAAAATGGTCTTTGTCTTCTCCTCGCCACCGATCACCTTTGTATAACGCACACGGATGGGTGCGTGCAGACCCACATCGCCGTCAGCATAGGCAGCGATCGCCTCGTCCACGCTGGAATAGCTCAGCTTGGGCAGGAAGCTTGCGCCGGTCTTGCCCTCGGCCTTTGCCTGCTTGTTGGCCTCCAGGAATGCATCCGCATCCACAAGCTGACCCACAGGTAGCTGGGTATCGCCGGCATCGGTGATATATACCTCCTCGGCACCCTTTTCCGCCTTGCCCAAACGGGTATAGGTCAGGTAGTAGGCACCCAGGATCATATCCTGCGTAGGCACGGTAACAGGCTTGCCGTCCTGCGGACGGAGCAGGTTGTTGGCGGAAAGCATCAGCATTCTCGCCTCGGCCTGTGCCTCTGCGGACAGGGGCACGTGAATAGCCATCTGGTCGCCGTCAAAGTCGGCGTTAAAAGCGGTACAGCAAAGCGGATGCAGCTTCAGTGCCCGGCCCTCCACCAGGATGGGCTCAAAGGCCTGAATGCCCAGTCTGTGCAACGTAGGTGCACGGTTAAGCATAACGGGGCGATCCTTAATAATATCGTCCAGGGCATCCCAAACCTCGGTCACGCCCTTGTCGATCATCTTCTTTGCAGACTTGATATTGCTTGCCAGTCCGTCGGAAACCAGCTTCTTCATCACGAAGGGACGGAACTGCTAATTGGCCATTTCCTTCGGCACACCGCACTGGTACAGCTTCAGCTCAGGGCCGACAACGATAACGGAACGTCCGGAATAGTCCACACGCTTACCCAGCAGGTTCTGACGGAACCGACCCTGCTTGCCCTTGAGCATATCGGACAGGGACTTGAGGGCACGGTTATTGGCACCGGTGACCGCACGGCCGCGGCGGCCGTTATCGATCAGGGCATCCACAGCCTCCTGCAGCATCCGCTTCTCGTTGCGGACGATGA
>CAZTNP010000063.1:0-1863 GCA_964615545.1 uncultured Oscillospiraceae bacterium
CGATGGCCACACGCTGACGCTGACCGCCGGACAGAGCCTTGGGCTTACGGCCCAGCAGAGGCACGATATCCAGGATCTCAGCCGCCTCGCGCACCTTCTTGTCGATCTCTGCCTTGGGCAGATGGCGCAGCTTCAGGGCAAAAGCCAGGTTGTCGTAAACAGACATATGGGGGTACAGTGCGTAGTTCTGGAAAACCATTGCGATGTCACGATCCTTGGGAGCGACCTCATTGACCAGGCGGTCACCGATGTACAGCTCGCCGCCGGAAATCTCTTCCAGGCCGGCGATCATACGCAGAGTGGTGGACTTACCGCAGCCGGAGGGGCCGACCAGAACGATAAATTCCTTGTCAGCGATCTCGAGATTGAACTCCTGCACGGCCACAACGCCCTGCTCGGTGATCTGAAGGTTGACCTTCTTCTCGGGCTCGACGATCTCACCCTTCTTGCGCTTACGCTCCATCTTCTTAGCGGCCTTGACATCGTCGCCGTTGTGGGGGTAGATCTTCTTGATGTTTCTAAGGGACAAACTTGCCATACTTTGCAGCTCTAAGCATACCGACTCCTCGCGTATGCCCTCACGAATGCCGGGTAAAACAGCAAACGCCTTACGACAGGTCTCCACACTGCCGCACCGTGAGCCAAACGGATTTGTTATTTTCCTCCTTTTGTGACGGATGGGGTCTATTATGTGGAGTAGAACCCATACGCCCGGATGGTAGTATGATACCATATTTTTTTGCCTATTTCAATTGCCGTTTGCCACAGTTTTTCTCCTTTGTTTTTGTAAAAAATGCCGAAAAACCGAATTTTTTTACAAAAATCCCCCCGCTGGCCTCCGCTTTACGGATTGTGGCAGGGGAGCTTTTCCATTTTCCGGGCGGCACGGCAGAGACGGGGGCGGTTGTAGCGCTGGATCACCACAAAAATCAGGTTACCCGCAACGCAAAGCCCGTAGATGACCCGTCCGCCGGTGCCGGGATAAATATGCAGCACCGGCAGCGACAGCAATATCAGCACCCAGTGGGACAACTCCGCCACGCAGGTCTCCTGCACCAGCGCCTCCAAATGTGCCCTGTCTGAATGGACATCCATCTGCTTTTTCAGCATTTTTCTGCTGTGCCGGCTCATATCAGGCACCTTGTCCTTCCAGCGATGCACCCCGATTGCCCGGTAGATCCGGCCATCCTGTTCCCAGGAAAAGCTGCAAAAAGGGAACCGCTCCCCATAAAACCATTTCCGGGGCAAGGCCTTCCCGATTACAAATACAGCCATCCCGATCATCAGCAAATATTCCGCACACCGAACCGTCCGCATATGCCATCCCCTTCCGCTTGTTTACTCATAGCTTAGAAGGGAAATGTAACATATCTATGAAATATCCTGAAACGAAAATGAAACATCCTCCTTTGCTCCCAAAGGTGTCCCTATGGGACGATAAAAAATAGTTGCCTAACAGCAACACTCTCCTTCAGTCACGGCATACGCCGTGCCAGCTTCCTCGACAGAGGAAGCCACTGTAGGTGTCCCTGCGGGACGATTCAAAAAAGCTGCGGGGCATTTGCTGTGTGCTGATAAGACAGTAATTTGAGAAAATTACGAAATCGGCAACTGCAAACAGGATTGGACAAAAAACAGACGACATTCAACTTCGGTTGTGTGTCGTCTGCTTTTTTGTGCGTTTAAGTGTCGAAAATCGTCCGTTTGCGGCGCTGTGATGCGTTGTTCAGAGATGGGCATACCAGATTTCATCCATTCTTGCGATTGGAGTTGGAAGCGTTAAAATATCCGCTATTCAGCATATCGACTAAATGACCAGCATGATACAGATGGAAAGGGCGTTCATGGTAAGCCCCACGAAAA
>CAZTNP010000064.1:0-1740 GCA_964615545.1 uncultured Oscillospiraceae bacterium
GCTGCTTCAGGCTCCAGCCGGCGCAGTAGCCGGTGAGCATGGAAAGATCGTGCAGGTGCATAGCGGCACTGCGGTGTGCCTCGGCCACTTCCTCATCGTAGATCTCGCTGAGCCAGTAGTTGGCGGTGATGGCACCGGAGTTGCTCAGGATCAGGCCGCCCACGGAATAGGTGACGGTGGAATTTTCCTTGACACGCCAGTCGTTGATCTGCAGGTAGTTATCCACCAGATCCTTATAGTTGAGTAGGGCGGAATTGACATTGCGGATCTTTTCCCGCTGCTTGCGGTAAAGGATATAGGCCTTGGCCACATCTGCATAGCCGGATTCGGAGAGCACCTGCTCCACGCTGTCCTGAATGTCCTCCACGGAGATCTTTCCGTCTTTGATCTTCATTTCAAATGCCGAAGTGACCTGCAGGGCCAGCAGATTGATCACACTGGGGTGATAATTCCGGCCAAGGGCATCGAAGGCCTTGATCATGGCATTGCTGATTTTGCTGATCTCAAAGTCAACGGTGGAACCGTCTCTTTTCAAAACTTGATACATTTTCTTGAGTCCTCCTAAAAAAATACAGGCACTGCCCGTAAAAAAGCGCAGTGCCTGTATTATAAAGGCAAACCAAGGGTTTGTCAATATCTTGTATGGAGAAAAAATGGAAAAACCCAACATCTTGTGGTCATCAGTCAAGGCCGCGTATCTTTATACTGTGGACATAGGGGAGAAGGGCTTCGGAAAAAGCCAGTAATTGCGGCTTTTCCGGGGCGGACAGTCCACCGGTCAAAACACTTTCCCGGTCTGTGTAGGGCTGCAAAAAATATTTTTCCGCCCGGCTGTCCGGGGCAAGGGAACAGAGCCAGCGGCCGATCTGTGCCATATCTTCCGCCGTGTGATGCTGTGCCGTCACGGTGGTGCGGAATTCATAGTCCACGGTGCCGCTGAGCAGAAAGGCAATGCTTTCTTCTATGGGAGCCAGGTCAAAATAGGGCAGGCCGGCGGTCTGTGCGTAGCGGGCGGGGGAATTTTTAATATCCATAGCCACATAATCGATCAGCCCCTGCCGGCAAAGCTGCTGCAGCACCTGGGGACGGCTGCCGTTGGTGTCCAGCTTCACAAGAAAGCCCAGCTGCTTTATGTCGGCAATAAGTGCTGCAAGGGAAGGGTGGAGCGTGGGCTCCCCGCCGGTGATGCAAACGCCGTCCAGCAGACCCCGGCGCTTTTCCAGAAAGGAAAAAAGTGCTTCCCGGGAGACAGGCTGCTCCGGCGTGCCGGACAGAAGTCCGGAATTGTGGCAGAACGGGCAGCGGAAATTGCAGCCCTGTAAAAACACTGTGCAGGCGATCCTGCCCGGATAGTCCAGCAAAGTCATTTTTTGAAGCCCGGCGATCATAGCGTCTCCTCCCTGCCGCATTTTATATAGTATCCTTCGTGCTGCTATCATACCACACCCGGCTTCCTCCGTCCAGATATTTTTTACCTATCCTCTCTGGCTTTGGATCCCGGCAGTGGCACAGGGCGGTTTTACCGGTTTCCTTCCGGGAGCGGGGAGAGGATGGAAAAATGTCGGAATTCGGGCAATTGGTCATTGACTTTCCGGCTGTTTCTTAGTAAAATACAATATGAAATACTATGTATCCCTATGCCCACAGGTATAGGGTGCGAAATCTTGTATTTAGGAGGAAATCACATTGAAGGATTGGGCATTCACTACAACCGTTGAGGAGATGGAAGCCGCCACCAAC